>DATGWL010000047.1:0-36399 GCA_035299505.1 Saprospiraceae bacterium
GGGATTTTCTGACGGAGTCAAAAATTTGAGCTTTTTTCGTCAGTTTTTGCGTTTTTGAAGAAGCATCCCGAGTACTCGGGACGTGACTGAAAAAAGGTGAAAAATGGCGGAAAAAGGACAGTTTTTGGCCCGGCAAGAAAACCCCCAACATGCTCTTACGCCTTTCGTACAAATTCCGATTTCAAGCCCATGGAGCCGAAACCTTCAATTTTGCAGTCAATGTTGTGATCGCCGTCTTTAAGACGGATGTTTTTCACCTTGGTACCGGCCTTAACCGGCCTTGGCATACCTTTTACAGGCAGGTCTTTGATCACGATCACGCTGTCGCCATTTTGCAAAGGATTTCCGTTGGAATCCAGTACTACGAGTACATCATCAGAGGCCGCGGTGGCGAGTTCTTCAGGATTCCATTCGTGGAAACATTCGGTACACACCATAAGGCTGTCGTTCTTGTAAGTGTATTCGCATTTGCATTTTGGACAAGCAGGATATTCTGACATCAGAAGGATATTTTTTTGAAAAACAAGGCTTTTGCCTTATTTTGTTACAAAGGATGGATAAGCAAGAGTGGTTTTCAAAATTTGATTTGCTGCAAAGATAAGAAATTAAATCAACTTCCTCAGACTACCAGACAGATTAGCATCTGACTTTAGGCATATCTGTTCTACCTGCCTGACATGTCCAATGTCTAACGTCCAATGTCCATCATCCTGCTTTTACTCAAGACTTCAACACCACATCATGATCTCCGGCCCATTGGTGAAGATCTTGTTTGGATATAGCCGCTGCCATCAACTCCGGGAATAAATCTGGTGTACAGGCAAATACGGGCACGCCCAATTGTGCGCAAAATTTGGCATTCCCGTGATCGTACGCAGGAGCGCCTTCGTCGTTCAGAGCCAGAATAACCACTAGTTGGGTTCCGCTGGCCACGATATCCTCCATGCGTTTGCGCATTTCTGCCTGATTGCCGCCTTCATACAAATCTGTGATCAACACCAAAATGGTATCGTCCGGCCGACCCGTAATTTGCTGACAATACCCCAGGGCCTTATTGATATCGGTGCCGCCGCCCAGCTGCACCCCAAAAAGCAGATCCACCGGATCTTTGAGATCCTCCGTAAGGTCCACCACAGCAGTATCAAACACCACCATTTGGGTTTTTACGGTAGGAATGGTGGCCATAACCGCACCAAAAATACCTGAATACACCACCGAACTGCCCATGGAGCCGCTCTGATCCAAACACAGGATGATGTCTTTCACCGATTTGCGGTTTTTCCGCCCATAACCTATTCGCACCTCCGGGATGATGGTTTTATAGGCCGGCTGGTAATGCTGCAGGTTTTTCCGGATGGTGGCATCCCAGTTAATTTCCTGATGCCTTGGCCTTCTATTGCGTACACTCCGGTTGATGGCCCCGGTGATGGATTGAATGGTTTTTTGTTCCAGTTTTTGCATCAAATCCTCTACCACTTTTTGCACTACCTGGCGGGCGGCATCACGGGTTTTTTCCGGAATCATCTTACCCAGCTCCATTAAAGTGGCCACCAGATGAACATCCGGGGTGGTCTGCTCCAGGATTTCAGGTTCAAGCATCAATTTGGAGCCCAAATCCGGTTTTTTGAGGGCATCACCCTGTATCACCTTTACCACCGAATCCGGGAAATACTTCCGGATATCGCCCAACCAGCGCGCCACTGCCGGTGAAGACACGCCGTTGCCCCCTTTTTTGGCGTCCCCATCGCCATATTGGAAAGCTTGTTTGCGGTCAAATTCATATAAGGCCCCCAGGGCTTCATCCATTCCCCGGTCGGATCCACTGAGCTTGACGCCAGTGCCATCGGCCTCCTCGGCGCCCAGCATTAATCGGAATCTTCGGAGGGTATCTTCAGGTTGAATCATGGCTAATTTTTTTATCCTAATAATCCGGCTACAAAATCCAGGGGCTGGGCCGCCAAACTGGCATCAAACCGGTCTGAAACTGCCTCCAGGGCTTTCGCCGACATACTTACCTGCCCTTTTTTGGCTTTTTCGCCCAATTGCTTGCGTTCTCCGGGCTCAAACTTGGAAAACGTACGCCTGAGAATGGGCAACAGATTGATAAAAGCTTCCTCTGGCAGTGTACCCACCCACTGATATAAAAGGTTCCAAAGCACCGCATCATACAGCAGAATCAAACCGCTGCCCTTCAAAAAGCCCTCCATCCAATAGGCCGACAACATCGGATCGTTGCCCACAGAAAGTGCCCTGCTGAATTGGGAAGCCACTTCATCCGCATCCAGCCATTTCCCATCAAGTAACAGCCTGGTGCAGCATCCGTGCAACAAAGCGTGAACCCCGTCTTTTTCTGCCACTACCTGCAAGGCCCTGAGCCAGGCCTGTCGCAGCTCATCTAAATCCAGCAATTGAACGGCTTCATGTACGCTGCGTATTTGCACAAACATCTGCTCCGAACTCGCATCATCCAGTCCATAACAGGCATTGGGCAATCCTATACACACCCGGGTGAGCAAGCCCGACACCAGTTGACGAATGGCTTCCTGATCGGTGGCGCGCACATTGCCATACCGCCCCGTATCAGCCAGCGGACCAATGGCCTGCATCATTTCCAGAATATCGGTAGAAACGGATGCACTATCGTTGATACACTTGAGAAGCCGCGATACAGCCTCAAACAACTCCGCCGGAATTGCCCGGTTGATCATACCCGATAAGTCCCCAACCGATGTGGTGCGTTCAGATTGCTCGCGCAGGAATACCGTAGCGGCGTCTTCCACACTGTTGCCAAGTACGCCTTTGTCAATCAGTGCTATCATCATTTCCGGCTCCCACTTCAACACCCAGGATTCCCTGAAGGTACCTCTTGATCTGCTTCGGGTTGACTTAGCCCAGGGGATGCCCAGGATACTCAACCGGTTAAAAAATACACTGCGTTTAAGGTCTAATTCCTGCCGCAAATCCAGATCAAGCTCTTTGCCTTCTGCCGTAAAGGGCAGACGCAATTTCCGGGCGGTTTCTTCAAAATCTGCCTGCAGGGGCAATTTAGGCAGGTTATCAGGGGTTTTGCCAAGCGCAACCCCAACCACCAGCTCCTTGCGCACCAGTTCCAGCAGCACCCCGTCGCCCATACACATGACGGTTTGGGTGGCCTCGTTCATTTCCAGCAAACCGGGCCTCGACAAACCACGCAAGGCAGCCACCGATTCGCCCAGCCGAACTGATTCAATGACATGCGCAGTGGAGATATCCATCTTCTTTTGGCGCAACAGATGCGCCACCCTGGTTTGCCATCGCACACCGGTATCTTCCGGGTGTTTCCAAAGGTGTCCGTACCATCCCGGTGAAGCCAACCCAGCGCCATAGCCGCTTTGCATGGAAAGCCGGTCGCTGGTCCAGGGCACCCAGGTGACACCTACTTTGATCTTACTTTTAGGTAGTTTTCCCAGGATTTTGACGTGTTCTTTCTCGGTTTTATCCAGGTTCAGTAAGGCTGGTGCATGCCAGGCGCCGCATACCACAACAATATTTTGGTACAATTCCAGGCTGGCTTTCCGGATCAGCTGTGCCATATAGGCCTCCCGAAACAAGTTTTCAGCATCCAGATGAGAGGGGATTTCAGCATCCCGCAAGGTTTGCATGGACAGCATTACGGCTTCAAAGTGCTCCTCCGGACCGTGGTCAAACAAGCGTTGCTCAAATTGCAATTCCCACCAGCGTTCGGTATCGTCAAATCCGGCTATTTCTGCCAAATACGACAGGGGGTCGCGCAGGCGCGCCTGCTCAGGAGGAGTTTGTACTTCGGGGGGGTCCGGAAATTTTTCCCAGGATAAGGCCAGCGGCAAATCCAGGCAACGGAGCGGCACCTTGTGCTCATTGGCCCATGCCGCTGCCACCCATTCCGGAGAGAACTCCGCAAACGGATAAAACGCTGCCCGCCGGAGGTTTTGCTCATCGTAACAAAGCAGTGAAACCGGCGGCTTAAGGTCCTTTTGACCAACCAACGACATGAGTGGTTCCAGTTCCGGAGGGCCTTCCACCATCACCAAGTCGGGCTGTAGTTTTTTCAGCATGGCCAGCACGTTCCGCGCCGATCCGGCGCCGTGGTGGCGGATGCCAAGCACGGTAACTGCCATATCAAATGCTGATGTCTTTACATGCCCGGTAAACATCCCGCCATTCTTCGCGGGTTTTGACCACTGTTTCCAGGTATTCGTTCCATACCACTTTATCTTGTACAGGATCTTTCACTACAGCGCCTACCAGGCCGGAAGCCACATCAGAAGCAGTTAACCGGCCATCGCCAAAATGAGCGGCCAGCGCCAGACCACTGTTGACCACTGAAATAGCTTCGGCGGTGCTGAGGGTGCCGCTGGGCACTTTGAGTTTGATTTTTCCATCGGCCGTAACGCCGTTGCGGAGTTCGCGAAAAATGGTAACAATGCGCTGTATTTCAGGCAATGACGGCGCTTCGGCATTCAATTTATATGCCTTTGCCAGACTGCTGACACGGCGTTGTACAATATCCACTTCCTCCTGCATACTTTCCGGAACCGGAAGAATAACCGTATTGAAACGACGTTTCAAGGCGCTCGACAACTCATTAACCCCTTTGTCCCGGTTATTAGCGGTAGCAATGACGTTAAATCCTTCAATAGCCTGCACTTCCATATTGAGTTCAGGCACGGGCATTGTTTTTTCAGAAAGCACGGTGATCAGGGTATCCTGCACATCGGCGCCAATACGGGTTAGTTCCTCAATGCGGCAGATCTTGCCTTCTTTCATGGCCCGCATCATGGGCGTTACTACCAATGCCTGCTCGGTAGGGCCTTCTGCCAGCAAACGGGCGTAATTCCAACCAAACCGGATGGCCTCTTCTCCGGTACCGGCTGTTCCCTGAATCATCAAGGTGGAATCGCCGGTAATGGCGGCGGCCAGGTGTTCAGACACCCAGGATTTGGCCGTTCCGGGCAATCCGTACAGCAACAAAGCCCGGTCGGTGGTGAGGGTAGCTACAGCAATTTCCATTAATCGCCGGTTGCCAATGTATTTGGCGGATACTTCAAATCCATTTTTCAACTTGCCTCCTGTCAGGTATGTAACCACGGCGCGGGGCGAGAGGTGCCAGTTTACGGGCCGGTCGCCGGTATCCTGTTTTTTCAATGCTTCGAGTTCTTCTGCGAACTGCTCTTCTGCGTGTTGACGTTGAACGTTTGCCATAGGTATGGTTATTTAAGCGCCTTTTCCATTTGAGCCCTGAATTGGAGCAAATGAATCAATGGTTTAAAAAGTTGATATTGAGTGGATTGTGCATAATAATCTTCCGGCACAACAGATTCCATTTCCCGGATATCCGGTATTATGCCCGGATGAATCATCAGGGCTATTTTTTGTACGAATCTGGAGTCGCTGTAGATTATTTTTTGTTGGGAGAGGTATTTCAAAATGTGTTTGCTGAAAGCCAGGGAAAAATCCCACTCTCGCCCATAAGCCTGCAGGTTATTCAGGTCGGTGGCAAATTTTTGTGCGCCGTTCATCAGAAACTGCTCCAGTTCCGGGGTGCTCAGGGCCGGATACATTTCCGGAGTCATCAACACTTCAAGACCTTTTTGCTGGGCAATAGTCAGAACGGCCGGGCGGTAGCAGGTTTCACCGATGGCATGTTGCAATTGTTGCAATGGGTAATGAACGGGGGCCTTTTTCTCATCGTGCAGGGCATCAAAAGCGGGAATAATCTTATCCCATCCGGCTTCAAACAGCAATTCCCAAACAACAGGGTGCATCATACCTGCCAGTTGCCCGAACCAAAACTCGCTGTCGGTCCAACCCTTGTGCGGACTAACCGGGTCCAGGGCAAAGGCTTCGGTCATCACTTCTTTGCACAAAAAACCATCTCCCTGAGCCGGAATTTTCAGGCTTACTTTTTTAACCAATCCGAGCATGGCAGATTGTGCGCTCACATAATTGGCCAACTGCGTCTGCACCTGTTTAAACAAAGCTGAATCCGGGCGCCTCAGCAGTATGGTGCTCAATAAATGCCGGAGCTCGAGGTTTGCCGGCCGGTCTTTGTCTTTAGATTGCAGGATGGTTTCCAGTGTTTCTTCCAGGAAACTCAGCTCTTCCTGGCGCGGGTTTATGGCCAAAATTTTCAACCATTCTTTGCGTTCTCGGGCATTTTCAGTTGGCCAGGCTTGTTGCATGGTACGGAAAACGAGTTCCGGTTCAAGCGCTCTTTGGCTGGCCAGCCATTCTCTTCTCTCCAGGGCTGTGGCAGTATCGAAATCTATCTTTTCCGCCGAAGTTGGTAATAAGCTGCGCCATTGCGGATTCAGTTCTGCAATCCAGCGGCCTCGGGCGCCCAGCACTTTACCAATCTGACGTTTTAGTTTGTTGCCTCGTGTTACTACACAGTGTTTCAGGGTGGGCGCCAACAGAAAATGAGGCAATACATGGCCTTTTTCGGCCATTATTTCCAGTATTCTTTCCAGAAACAAGCCCAATCGCTGCGGTTCTTCGAGGCAATTGGCCAGTAGCGACCAAAGACTGGATGGACAAACGGACTCCTCTGTTTCGGGAGCCGGCTGGAGGGCAGGTGGAGGCAAAACAGGGGGCAATGTACCCGCCATCTGCCAGGCCCAGGCCAGCGCCGCTGCCCGATAGCCATAATCCTCCCGATCGACGGAAGAAGCGCCGGACAATCGTTGTAACAACGGCTCAGGCAGCATTTCCGGCACTATGGCCTGCTTTCCTACGCCCAGCAGGGCTATTTTGGTTAAATCGTCCCAGGTTTTCATTTTGTGCTCAGTGTTGCCAGGCAAGGGGTTTAACGGAATGCTCAGAACGGAGCAGGAAAAAGGAAACCGCCCGCCCGCCTGTCTGGGCAAGGATATCCCATAATTCATCAGAAGAGGCTCCCTGCACTTCCATGGCGGCATTTTCTTTATCGAACAAAAACCAGCGTTCCTCCTGAGGTATCAGGCGCAGCGGCCCAACCAGCATGGGTATCTCGGTGGCCCAGGGCATACGGGAAATAACCTGTGCGATATACGGCTGAACCGATGCCCAGGAAGTAAATTCGGGGGCAGTTACAGGCATTTCCGGACTCGTTTCACCCTGTGTTTTCACCAGGGCGCGCAGTGGCCAGTTGGATGGATAATACACCAGTGTGGCTGCCACAGAAGTGCCTGGCGCCAAGAGTGTTTGAATGGGCATACTGCGGTAGGCAAAATCCAGGAGCAAAGCGAATTTTCTGCTTTTTTGGCCATATAGCCAGAATTTGTACAGGGTAATGTCGTTGGGCTCCTGAGAAACTACGCGGGCGAGTACCAGCCATTGATCTTCCACGGTTTCCAGATCGGTGCGTTGAAGCAGTTCCTCTTTTTTGAGGTTCCAGCCTACCAGTGCCCGAATGTCTTCCTGTACCAGTGGGGTTTGTTTATCCAGGTTTTTGAGTCCCTGAATCAGCAGGTATAGTCGCGCCGCCTGACCGAGGGCCTGACCTTGCCACTGACGGGGATGGGTGTAGGGTAATTTGGTAAAACCCAGCACCCAATTGCCCAGTCCGGTAGCTTTGGCGTCTACCATCCGGGCGGCTGTTTTTTCAAAGTAGGCGGGTTCTTTTTCCGGCAGGGCCAGTAGGCCAATCCGAAGCATATCGCGCAGCCAGAGTTCCAGTTCGGCGGCGCCGGCTTCCACGGAGCTTTGTCGTTTACTGTCGCGTTTTTCCTTCTCTTTAGTGCGTTTGGCGGTTGCTGCCTCTTCTGCGGCAGCAGACTCTGAGGCTTCCGCTTTGCCTGCTGCGCGTTCAGAACGTTTATCCATCCATTCTGACACCCATGGTGGTTCGGCGGTGGATTGCGGGAATGAATCTCCTTGTTGTGCGCGGAGGAAAAGTAGTCCAAGTCCGTGTTTACAGGGGAATTTTCTGCTGGGGCAGGAGCATTTGAAGCCCAACTGTTGCAGATCAATCTGGGTGCGGTAGGGTTCTTTGCCGGAGCCTTTGATTTCGCCAAACAATACCCGTTCATTGCAGGCATAGGACTCCCACTTGAGTGCATTGGCCAGTTCCCTTCCCGACTTCAGGGAAGAAGGGTCGGGGGCAAGGGCCGCTACCTGGTCTGCGTTGAAGTAGTTCATTATGTTTGTCAACCGGGTTTACGATGCAATGGCAAACATAATGCCGTTAGAGATATTTTTAAAACAATTTATGGTTAAAAAAAATAAATTGGGGAATCTTGAGGGTTGTGGTTGGGATTTTTTTGATTTTAAATTATTGATTTTTAACAAGTTGTTAATTTTAGAAGGGATTGTTTTTTGTTTGAGATTTGGAAAGTGGGTATAGGTTTCGCGCAGATTTTACACAGATTGTTTGCACAGATTTTACACAGATTTTCCCGCAGATGGCGCAGAGTGCAATAGCCTGGCCACTCACTCACCTCAAGAGGGTTACTTCTCCTTTGGCTGCTTTGACCACACCATTGAATAGTTCGTATTCTACCATCCAGATGAGTACATCCGAGGGGTGTGCCTGGGCTCCCCATTGGCCATTCCATCCTAATTGTGCATCGTCTGGAGGAAGCTGGTGTTGTTCCCAAACGGTTTCTCCCCAGCGGTTGACTACCCGCCAGTGGCGTACGGTGCGTACACAGGGCTTGTTCAGACGCCCTATTTCTTTATCAAAATCTTACCCCACATCTGTTCTTTTACATCTTTCACCTGGATAAAATACATACCTGGCGGGATGTTTTTCACTGGCATATTCACCGGAACACTGGTATCCGGCACTTGCAGGGTTAGCATTGATTTACCTTCTGTATTAAACAGATTGAGCTGCCCGGCTCCGGACAATGCGCCCTGTGTAAAAACCCGGAACTCGGTAGAAGCCGGGTTGGGCGAAATATGTAAGGTTTTGAACCCAAGGCCCGATGCAGGCTCTATGGATGAAACCGTTTCAGGTACATAGAGCGGTGTTTTTACGGTATTGGTGATGATGGGTTCGTTGGTTACCTGAGCATTCAGCAAGGAAACATGAAAAGAGAAAAACAAAATGGCAGCATTAATAAGGGCTTTCATAAATGATGGGTTAGAAGATAGATAAAGTAAGGCACGACCAACATGATCGCCACAAGGCATGTAGACCTTGTAGGTTTCAAAACCTACAAGGTCTACATTATCTAGGATTCCAAAACCCTCCCCGCCGTTGCCTGCTACTTGGCTAAAAATGCCCGAATGATGGCAAATTCTTTGGCGGGTTCTTCTACCTGAGGGTTATGACCGCTGTATTCAAACATCTCAAACTGTGCCTGTGGACAATACGTTTTGTATTTTACCTGCATCCAGGGAACTGCTACACGGTCGTACCTCCCGGCAACGATGAGAATGGGCATGGTGAGGTTTTTCAGGTCTTTACGGAAATCAAAATTACCAATATCGTTGCCAACAATAAAGTCGCCGTCTTTGCCTACCATTTGGTAGTACACCTTGGGATTGAACGGATTAGGATATGGCTTTCTGCCTCTGGCCCGGAAATTATTGGGGTTGTAGGCATATAAAAAGCCATACGGCACCTTCCCGTAAATCTCCTGGTGAATGGGATCGCTGGACACCACGCCGCGCTCGCGCACTTTCATGAGTGTATCCCATACTTCCGGATAATTCACGCGGATTTCGCGGTTGGAATTATCATCGTTTTCCTGCCACATCACAAAGCTGTGAAAAGTATTGGCCAGGATAAGGTGTTTTACATGTTGCGGGTATTTGATGGCATAACCCTGCGCCACCAATCCACCGTAGGAGTGCCCCAACACATTAATTTTACCAAAGCCCATGGCCTTGCGCAAGCCTTCCAGGTCTTCAATATCGCGCTCCAGAGAATACTCCCGGACATCTTTGGCGGTATCAGATTTCCCCCGCCCCAGGTTGTCGAAATACACCAGCGTGTTGGTGCTCGATAACGAATCGAAACTCCGCAAACCATAGTGCGAGCCGCCCGGACCACCGGCGATCAAAAACAAGGGATCGCCCTGACCAAAACTCACAGTCCAGAGTTTGGCGCCATTGACCGTGTAGTATTTACCATCGGTTTGACTTTCAGGATAAGACTGGGCAAAAGCAAATGCCGGAATCAGCAGCAGCAGCAGGTAGCAATATTTCATAGTCATTTTTGCCGGGCAAGATAGCGGGAAATCAATATCCAATGTCCATCCCGAGTACTCGGGACCAAGTGGTGTGGGTGTCTGGCGTCAGCACCTTTGCCAGGCAGCCTGCGCCTGCCTGACCAGTGATAGTGGTCAACATCTCGCCATTCAGGCGAGAACATACCAGCAAAGGTGCTGATGCCAGACACCCGCACCACTTGGATATTGGATATTGGACATTGGATATTGGATATTTCTACTGCACCACTACAATATTCCTTTTTAAAATGTTGAATTGTCTTGGTTAGCGGGTTGCGTACCTGAATCTCTAGCTGAAGCGATTTCTTACCGGGTATCTGGTATTTTTGCTGAAAACGCGCCGCTCCTCCATCCATGGAAATGGTATCACCATTCACCATAACCATTACATTTTGGGCAGCAGCCCTGGAATTCAGCATTTCGGCCAGAAACACATCGGCTTCAAACATCTCCCCTACCCTGGCGTCTGGACGAAGCGGCATTAAAACCGGCACCCACTTGGAAAAACAGCGCATGGGGGGCTGAACAGATGCCGCCAAATCATTCATAGCCACCATTTGGGCCGTTTTTACCCGCAACAAAAGAGCTTCCAGTATAACCCCGGTTTCCATGGAGCTGGTTCGTTTGGCTATATTCCAAAAGGACCTGGTGTAATCCAACCCCAGTACGAATCTTGCCATGGACGCATTATCTTCCTCTAAAGAAAGGGAATCCAGGTACGCCTGGGCGAGTGTTTCCAATTGCTGCCATTCCAGCGCAGATAAAGTTTTGTTGAACCGGTGCAGGTGCTCCATATCGCCCGCCCAGCATTGTTGCTTGTACATACTAATTTGTCTGATCAATGGCTCTGGCAGCCTCATATACTTGTGTAACAAATCCCTGCTGACCCTTGCCAGGCTATCATCCTGCTCGGCGGCGTTTTTTTGGATTTCCCCGTTGAGTAGTGTCAGTTGCCGTTCAATGGGGGTTCCTGCATTATGAAAATCTTGACATAGCAGCTCCTGATACGCCGCTTGCCGCTGTCTTTCCATCCATATCCAGGCTATCAGCAAGCCAATGACGGTCAGATAGCCCGCATCGCGCAAGCTGAATCGCAGTTTCATGGAAGGTATTTTCATGGAAGAAATAACGTTGGTAAGCAGTATTGCGCGTATGGCATCCGGCTTTTTTCGTCTCTTTTTCAAAAAAAATTCGATCTTTCACCAACCCTTTCCTCTGTCATTCCGATATAGAAGGTAGAAAACGCGCATTGCCCATGCCATATCACACCAAAAGTACTGATGCGGAGCTCCGCCAGGGCTGTATCCAACAGGATCGGCTGGCTCAGGAGTTGCTGTACCGCAGGCATTTTGGCTGGTTATTGAGCGTTTCCATGCGGTATACCCATAACCGGGATGAAGCTACGGATATATTGAACCTGGCATTTCTGAAAATTTTCAACAGTATGGCGCAATTTCAGGATACGGGCTCTTTCAAAGGTTGGATGGCCAAAATTGTGTTACATACCGCCATCGACCATATCCGGCAGCATACCTCCTACAAAAAACACCACGACTACTCAGGCGAAATAGCGGATCAATCTGTGGAAAACAGCGGCCTGGATCATTTACAAGCCGAAGATCTCTATCACCTCATTCAGCACATTACACCGGCATCCCGCAATGTATTCAGTCTGTATGTTATAGACGGATACAACCATCCTGAAATAGCCGATATGCTGGGCATCAGCGTTGGAACCTCCAAGTGGCACCTGGCTAATGCCCGGCAGGAAATGAAAAAAATGATGGAACAGTATTATCAACCGAACCTTTAGTGAACACCATGGATCCATTATTATCCAAAGAGGAAAAAAACATGCGGGAAAAAATGCTCCAGCATGAATTCCCCTTCGATGAGAAGGCATGGGGAGCTATGAAAACATTGCTGGAAGAGCAAAACAAAGAAAAAGGCGGCGGCGTACCTGCAGCCAACGCTGAACCTGTGCCTGGCCCGGGGAAACGCTGGATGTGGTTGCTGCTGCTTTTCTTCACCCTGGGCTTGGGAGCAGCCTCGATGATCTGGACAACCAGGCCCGGGAAAACCGCTGAAATTTTTAACGCTAATACAACTACTCCATCCTCAAAACAACCCGCTGAAACAATCCATCCATCCAACAACTTTCCCAAAGCAGTTCAGCCTGCCAACCCTGCCAATACCGGTCTGTTTCCAACGCCGGTCGGACAAACAAACACAGCGCTACCTACTGAAAAACGGCTGGCTGCAACCCCCAAAACCAATGAGACTATGCTCGGTAAACCCGAGGCGCCATCAGGCGCCTTCACCCCTGCACCGACCAAGGTTTTACCCACTGAAACTGACCAGACTACTACGGCTGGCCAGAACGATGCGGCAAATCCTGCATTGCAGCCTCGGATACTCAACCTGGAATGCCTGCCCACGCCGCTACCTGCCTATCTGCCTGCCCCCACCCCAGTGCGGGCACAGCCCGATACGCTTGTGCGCCCGGGCAAAGAAGTGGCACACCGGATGCGACGCAGAGAACATGGTTTAATCCTGGGTATGAATGCCAATGCAGTGGATTATGATCCGGTGAGACTCAGTATTCTGCCACATGTTGGCTATTTCTGGAACCAACGGATTGCAAACAGAACGAGTATTCAGGTTGAAGGTGTGTTGAAATACGTTACTGGCTATCAGTTGTATGTAGAGACCATTGATATCTTACCCACCGGATTGTCTTCCAGCACCTTGCGAACCAACAACCTGTTGTATCTGGAAATTCCGCTGACTATCAAACATAAGCTGCGCCAGAAACATTCAGCCCTGCTGGGCATGAAACCATCATTCAATTATAAAGTGCTTTCTACAGGTCAGTCGGCCGCATTCAATATGGATGCTACCAGAGAATACACCAGTCAGTCAGGCCTGCGCTACTTTGATATGGGACTTGTGCTTGGCTGGGAATACCGGCTACACAAACATTGGGCTTTAGACCTCCGATACAATCAGGGACTACTGGACCTAACCTTTGATCAATTTTATCGCGATCAAAGCACGCATTTGAACTCTGATGTTCAGCTATCTCTGAGATACGTATTTGGCAAATAAATCAGTCATCCTCATGCGCTTACTCTTGCTGCTACTAACGATTGTGGCCCTACTGCATGGCTGCAAAAAAAACGTGGAATTCCCTCCGGAATTTCGGCCTAATGAATTTTGGGCCCGTTACACCATAAAGGAAGATTCCGGACGCGTGCAGACCTATGATTTCCGGGGAGAGGACACGACGCAATTGGACAATGTTTCCGGATTGGTGGTGCAATTGGGTTACTTTACTGAAACAGAAATCCAGGATAGTATCAAACAGATTACGGCAGGACTTTCTGAGTTTTTCACAGGCGCTCCTATTAGTGTCCGGCTGAACGCCAACGCGCCCATAACAGATCCCGCTACGCCTGAAGAATGGAGGGCAGAGGAACTGGAATCTATCCTCTTTCCCGGCAAGTCTTTCATCTTCGGTGATGGCCCGGGCGAAGCACAGATACGTCTGGAAGACTATCCTGCCCGCAACTGGTCTTGTAACAGTACGGTATCCAGTAACATCAACGGATATTTACGAGTATTGGAGGTCAGTGATTATGGTGCACCGGAAATCAACATTCCTTATTTCGGCAAAAAAGTAAAGCTTTCGTTTTCCTGCACCATGGCTCACAGTTCGGGCGCTACCTGGACGATTACGGAGGGAGAGGCTGTTTTGCTCTTTCGTTATTTCACTTATTAAACTGAAAACACCCTTATGCGCACGCTACTCCTTATGAGCCACCTGCTTGGCGGATGCCTTGCTCTTCTCCTGATCCTGAGCCCTGCATGCAGAAAAAAGGAAAAGGACTGTGCCCCCTGTCCAAACAACACTATTTGCAACGACGGCGACTGCGGCTGCAAACCAGATCAGCACGATATGGGCAACTGGTGCCTGGATAAAAACGAAAATCTTTTTGTGGCAGCAAGCCTGGATTGTCCCTGCCTGCAAACACAGGGTTTGCGTTTGGTGGATATTCAGCCATACACAGGAGATGGTTTGCCATTTCCCGGCAAATCCACTTACGCGTTTTATCAACCGGATAATCCTTACAGCGGTTATCCTGAAAAGTTCCATTATTTCGATTTACCGGATGGCGACAGCATTGCCATTCACAATCTGGTTGGACCCGGCATCGTGGGCTTTTACAATTGTAAGGTAAACGACTCTCTGATTTGTGAGATAGATATTCTCGGCAAGTTCCACGGGCCGGATACCATTGAAACAACGGTTCATTATACCCGGTGCAGACTGGATTTAGATAATTATGTGTCAGATGAGGAAATCAGGCATTTGACGTTTGTAAGGAAGCAGTAGCTACCTGATCAAAGACACCTCCCCGCTCTCCATTCGCCTCACTTCCTGGCCGGCGCCGTTTGTTTCTCCAAAATAGATTCTCCAAACATATATATCACTCAACGCTGGCTGGTTATTGAAAACGCCATCCCAGCCCGATTCGGGGTCGGTGGTGCTGAATACTTTTTGCCCCCACCTGTTGTACACCTCAAACGAAAATGCACCTTCAGGGCATTCCAGCAATGGCCTGAAAACATCGTTGGTGCCATCGCCATTTGGCGTAAACGCATTGGGTATCCGGAAAGGTCTGGACGAAACCTCCAACTCCCTGGCACTAAAACCACAGCCTGAAATATACAAGCGCAGTTGATAAATACCCGGCAACTCAAAACACACCTCCGGAGGCGTCAATCCTGAAGCGCCAGACGGAGTTCCCCCCTCAAACGCCCAAACATAATCCGTTGGATTATCGGCGGAAGGAGGCAGGGGTGTAAGGCAGGCGCCTGGGCAAACCAGCGTATCCGGCAGAGAAAAAGCTTCCGGAACCCGTTGCTGAACAGCCAATTGCTGCACAGATCGCACACAATTACTATCGTCCAGCTGAATATCATACACACCTTCCAATGGGAAACAAACCTGCGCCGAATCTGTGAATGAAACCACTTCAGGAATAGCTCCCGGGATCGTAAGGGTATACAAGGTATTGCCTGGCTGAGGCACCCGGAAAGTAACACATTGATCCGGACAAACCGTTGAATCTGACACAAGCAGTACCGGCGCCTGATCAGTTTTGCAGGCTGTTTGCCGGAGCAATACCAGAGAAGAGCTGTTTATCTGGGTGGCAACGATGGCGGCTGGCGCATCTGCTTGCAGTATCAGCGGAATACCCGTTATTGGCGCATCCAGGGTAGCCCTGTCTATGGCTCTGCTGCAACAACCGGCATCATCGTCAAATTTTGGATCATCTGTTTTGATGACCAATCCCTTCCGCTCCAAATTAGGCAAGGTGGCCAGCGCATCTCCGGCCACATAAAGATTTTCCTCTGCATCAAGACTAACGGAATAGATCCCTCCCGACGATTCATTGCCAATATAATCCCGGGCCCAAACTACAGAGCCATCCGGGTTTAGCTTCAAAATCAAAGCCGGACGGGCGGCAGTTCCAGCGCAGGTTATGAGCAACCTGCCATCCTTAAGTCGGCGCACCAGGGGACTCAAAAAACTCGATGGAGTGGTATTTATCACTTTCGACCATATCACCTGCCCTAATGTATCAAGTTGCGTTACCAAGGGGAGAGTGCCTGAGGTTCCGTCCAGGTAATAATTGCTCCCCAACACAGGGCCAACTCCGGGTTGCCAGGCCATACTTTTGCCACTCAGGAGCCGTTGGGGATCAACAGCCTTGTAATCGAATGCATCCTGCAGATTGCCTGATTCATCAAAATGCAGTACACCAAACCGGCCAACAGTGCCTAACCCGTTTTCCAACGCAGCCAGGGCCCAAATGTGTCCGTTTTCTGCCACTACCGATTCCCGCAGTGAACCTTTCAACGACGCATGTTGCAGGGAGCGTTGCCATACAACGGCGCCATTCAAGTCAGTTTTAAGCAGGCAAAAAGTTTGGGGTTCGTTAAAATTGGTAATGGCTCCTGCCAGAACAAACCCATCTGCTACGGGTGTTAACTGATAAAAAACCATCCGGCGATCATCATCGCCCAGTAGCTCGGCAGACAAAAACTGACCATTTTGTTTGGATAGTTTTACCAGATAGGAATACCGCCAGGGAGCGCTGTTCACATTCATCAGTGCCAGCAAATTCCCATCTGTGGTTTCAGCAAAATCTACAATGGTCCAGTTGGTAGTAAATTGTCCGCCAAAGACCTGACTCCAGAGGATGTTTCCGTCGGCGGTCAGCATGGTAGCAAGCGCGCGATCGCCAACAGAGTATCCACCGCCAACGATAATCCGCCCATCTTTCAACGGCCGAACGCCTAAGAAACCCTGGTTCCCGTTGGTGGTACGATACCTGCTGATAAAGGACTGTGCATGTAAGGGGAGAGAAAGGGCTGTGCACAGGCATAGCAAGCCCAGCAGCCGACTGGTTAGTAAAGCAGGGTGCATAAGTAGTTCTTGTTTACAACAAGACACCCAAAAACCGGAAATGTTTGGATCTGAACGATATTTTTAAAATTAACACCGGATATGTCGCCATTTAACCTGTCAACACCCCCGCCCTTCGCTCAAATCATAAAACTTTATCAGGAGGCTTATTCCACCTCTTCAATCACAGATTTACCCTCGGAGCAGTCCCCGGAAGTCCACCGCCAGGTTTCGTGCAACCTGATTCGCCCATCAGGAAGCACCTCCGGAATGGAATGACATACGCCTGTCATGATCTCGTAGCGATCGTTCACCTGATGATAATGCATGTGGATATGCCCTTGTTCATCAACCAGACCAATCAGGTGACCTTGAAGAATACGTCCTCCCTGATAAGTTGAGGTCAGGATGTTACCTGTTTGCTGATATGGAAAAAGGGTTTCGGCAGAGGTTTCGCCGTTTTCGGTGTTTTGTACGGGGCGAAAGGTTTTGTTGTGGTAATTGATCATATGCTGAGTGCAAACTTACATTCACAGGCCAATTTACGGACTTACCAAATGCACCCCTATGTTAAAATACAATGGATTGCCCAGCGTATTCAACATGGCATAAGGCTGGGAACCTGTAAAACCACGGAAAAACTCTTTGCCATCATCAGGCAAAGTATCCGCATTGAACGACCAGTTGTACCGCCAGCCAACCTGTGCAGAAAGCCAAATGAAGCCTGTGAGCTGCCGCTGAAATTCCACCCGGGCGCGCATTTCGCCCCGCCTGATCTCCAGACTGCGTTCTGTATCCGACAGAAAATCCATCCGATAGCTTTGTCCTTCCAGTTCGTATCCAACCAGCATCAGGTTGCGCGGGTTAAAGGTACGCCGGTAATGGGCGCGGGCCGGGAATAGAATTTCAGTACCCCATTTGCGGTTCGGAGAGGTGTAATTAAACATTACTACCGGAATGTAATTCATTTCACCAACCCGGTAGGTTCTGGCCAAGCCTACTCCCCACTGCTTGCGGTCGTTAGGACGACGGCCCCAAATGGCCGCCGCCGAATAGCGCAAATAACGCAGTGACTGCATATTGCTGAACGTATAATTGCCGCTCAAATCTGCACTACCCTGAAATAATAAAAAACTGTATTCGCCAAGTGGTTTGAATAGCGTAGTGTTTAAACCCATGGTACGCAACCCGGTTTGATCCAGTTCCCGAATCAAATTGGCAGAACCAGCTTCCGACTTCAGGTCTTTTACCTGATACCCTGTTTGCCAGTAATTGGCGCCCATTTGCCACACCACACTATTCCTGGAAATCACCGGAATATTAGCAGAAAAACGCAGTCCTCCAACAAAAGTGGCGGTAGCAGATTCTGCAACAGGCACCTCCGCTTCCTCCGCATAACTGCCGATGGGAGAAACACGCATCTCGTGCGCCAACTGGCCATCGTACTGAAGCGAAATAAAACGCTGCGGGCTCAGGTTAAAAATCTTTGGGCTGCAATACCGCCGGGCTTTTTCATCAGCAAATTCTACCTGATCGTAAATGCTGTAATCTTCCTCCTGAGCAGTAGACGAGGTATCTACCTGCGCCCACAAGCCAATAGTGTTAAGCAGGAATAGCCCAACGAACAAGGAAATTTTAGGTGCGGATACCATCATGGGGTAAACCTTTATTTGAGTTTGACACGTTTCCACACATCAGTCCGGCCGAGGGCTTTTACCCCAACGTACCCGCGGATGTCGAGCGTGTTTTCGTCTTTAAGTTTGATCACACAGCTATAGGTAGAGCCGCTTTCAGGGTCGTAAATGGTACCATCTGTCCACTCACTGTTTTTGTAAACAAAGTCTTTCAGCATGCGGTATCCTTTGAGCGGCACGCTGCGCATGGAGGCATCAGGATTGTTTTTATCTACCTTAGGTTGCTGGGTTTGCGGATCAACAGGCTCGCGCAGCCAAACAATTTTGCCATAGTACTTGGAGCCAATTTTTTCAATTTTTACCCGGGCTTTTCCATTGCTGGGCTCCCACAAACCAATCAATTGGTCTCCGCCATCCTGAGCGGAGGTAGTCAATGCGGCCATCAGAAGGCCAGCGAAGATCCAAAAGGATTTCATAGATGTTGAATTTAGCGTTTAACGGTTAGTTGAAATTCGAAAATGCCTTTCATGGGCAAATCAGGCATGGTATCTTTTTTCACGTTTACATCGGCCACAAAAGTCATGGAAGGCTGACGCAAAAAGGCCGCAACACCTTGCTGGTCTTGTGCAACCTGCAAGGATAGTTGGGTTTGCCCTTCAGGCACAGGGTTCAATACGCCCACCTTTTGCATATCCACCTTTTCTGCGGCCAAATGGAGTGTGATCTCACTGATGAGACTGGAGTTCAGACTGTCTGGCAAAATGAGGGAGGCTTTAACCAATTTAGCGTTCGTAACATCAGACAAACTCAGGCCTTGGGATTTCAGCCATTGGTCGAGCTCTGGCCGGAATTCTCCCTGGGCGGTGTTGGAACCCTCCATGAGCGGACCGGAAGCCAGCAAATTCACGGCATTGGTGGTAAAAGTCAGCTCCTGTTTTTGGGCGCATGAGGCCAGCAGGAAGCAGCAAAGAATAAAATTTAGTAGTAATGCTTTCATGAAAAGAAGTACAAATATAGCCAACAACAGCAAAACAACTAAATTGTTCGCATTTTACCTTCTTTCATTAAAGCATGTCCAGGTTTGGCAAACCTCAGCTATTTCATTTTTTCATAAAAATAAGAAACACCGGAAGCCTTGTCGTCAAAGGTTACAATGTCCTTGTCATGGTAATATTGGAAATAACTAAGCAGGCCAAAATCGCCGGAGCACATGGCTGAATGCATCATTAAAGCCCCTGAAATGGCAATAATCCATGATGCCGGAGCCAGAAACAGGCTCAAACTGAGTAGAATGGTAATGACCACAAATGGCGCTAATGCCACGATCTCGAATTCTTTACGGTTGACTACAAAACGGTCTGCCAGGGCCATGACATAAAATTTCTTCCAATTTACATCATAATAAACCTGTTTGGCGCCCAGTTGCCGGTACGCCAACGCATGAATATATTCATGCAGGGGCAACAGCAAAAAAGCCAAAGCAATGCCTTGCGACAATTGGGTAAAACGGCTACCCAAATCGTACCCGGGTTGTTTAATACCTTGAAAGAGCAAATAAGTGATCAGGATAAAAAAAACGGCATTGATAACATAGTAAAACACTGCATATCGGGTTCTCTTTTTTATATAGGTTTGAATAAAAGGAACCAGTTCCTGGTGGCCCAGCTGATCTATCAGGCGATAGTTTTGTTCAGGCAGGGCTTCCGGCGTAATATCCATGGTGAGTATTTGAAATGGTTACCACAAACAATTTGCGATCAAACACATGCTATCAGCCATTGTTTTCAGTTTTTCCGGTCTTTCGACAAATATTCCAGGAGTTTTTTCCCGTTTGGCCGATCGTAGACTGTCAGGTTGGAATAATATGCCTGATGGATTTTTTCCCTGAAACAATCTTCTACCGGCACTGCACGGTGATTGGTTATAGAAATGCGAGACAGTTCCTCGCAATGGCAAAGGAATGCAGGAAGCTCAAGTAAAGAAGTGGAACAGAACAATTGACTCAAGGAAGGTGCTGCTTTGATTGGAAAAACGCTCAATTTCGGGGCCACCAGGTGGATTAAACCGAGTGATGTATAAAGGCTGTCTGTAGTCCACTCCTGAAGTCTGGGGGCTTCAACGCTCCAAATATCCAGTTTGCTGTATGGTAAACTGCGGGCAAATAAATATTGGAGCGAATCCGATTGCAACGACAGGATCTCAAGTTGGCTCAAGGCCGGCAATTGAAGAGTGTCTGCATCAAACCCAACGACAAACAATGTGGTTAATCGGGGCAATCTTTCATCAGTAAGGAAATCCAGTTCCTCCTGGGCTGGATATTTGAGTTGTAATTCTATGATTTGAGGATTAAGCCGGATCAATTCCCGAAATTCAGGAGCGCTTGTTTGCTTAAAGTCGACCATCATTACCTGCATGATTTCCATGGTCCGCAGGGGCTGATCGGGTGTGATCCAAACCGCAAAGTACTGCTGATGAAATGGTTCGAAGTATTGGGCAAAGAGTGGTGAAAAAAGGATCTGTGAAAAGAAAAACAGACTTACCAGGAGTGATTTCATGGGTATTGTGCGCATTATGTAACAGTTAGAGCATGTAACTGCAGGGTTGTCCTTGCGAACATACTACTTACCCTCCTATATCAGATATTTACCAAAGTTTAAAACTCGCTTTTAAGACAATATGAAGCAGCTTATTTATTTCCTCTTGTTTTTTAGTTTGAGCACAAACGCGCAAAAACCGTTTTTTCATGCGTTTGACTATTTCGCCAACCACCATGATGATGAGGCGTTTGCATATGAAACCTCCAGTGCTTATTTATATCATGCCTACGATACCACAGCACGGCAACAATGGTTGCAGTCGCTGGATAGTCTGCAGCGGCATTTCTTCTTTGCCTCGGCAGCTTTTCGGGTGTACGACAATTCGGATTGTGAGCAACTTATGGTCTATCTGCCACAGTATGAAGCCGAATTTTTAGCCGCATTACGTGCCGTATCGTTTAGTGAAAAAGAGGTCTCTTGTTTTGCACAAATTTTGGCCAATCTCAGTTTATGCAAGCGTACAGGGGAAAAGTACCGGACTTATCGCGGTTGCAACATTGGATTTAATAATGATTCACATGCCAAATTAATGCACACATTTGTACATAAGCATTTTGATCAATTGTTTAGTACGGAATTTGCAGAGGGTATTGACCCTTATTATACCGGCAACGTAAAAAAGCAGGCATATAATGAAACGCAGGTACTACAGGTAAGGAGTGGATTTCCTGTTGTGAAAGAAATATACGATACCACCGGGGCAATCAGGTTACGATTTGTTTATTCCAATGATAGTAAGGACTCCTGCAGACAATGGTTTTATCCAAATGGTCAACTCGAGCATGAAGAAATCACCAAACCGCAGGTACGCAAGGATATGGAGTACTACGCCTCTGGCAAAGTATTCAGAACGGAATATTGGCATTACAGAGATAGCAACAATAACCATTTTGACTCAACAGCTACGCTTGTATTTCATGAAAATGGTCAAAAATTATATGAAAGCATCTCCAATTTCTCAGCCAATCCAAAGAAAACAGGCCTAATACAGCAAGAAACAGCCTGGGATGAAGCAGGGCGCGTGGTGTTTAACAAGGGCAATGGCATCAGGAGTACCTATGAGCTAAAAGACGGAAAGCTACATTATGCAAAGCAGGAACTGGAACTGGACAGTTCCTTGTTTTTGCCGTTTACGCCGCTGTTACACTGGGAAGATGCTACGCGCGCACGGGTGGATTCTGTGACTAAACGCTACCTGCGAACCCACTCCTGGACCGACTACAGAACAGATGCCCGGGCATGCATGCAGTACCTCGACGCAGCTACAAACACCCAACTGGACTCCACACAGCAGGCAGTTTTAGCGCCTGTATTTGAGATCATTTGCTCCGTGTACACGCCCTGGTCGCCTGAAGATTCGATTGGAATAGCGCCACTGGAACCAGCGAAGTATCCGGATGAAAAGTGGCATAAAGCCTTGATTGTTGATAAATACCACGGATTTCCATTTCGGGAAGCCACGCTGGACCGATTGTACAGGCTTGATAATGAAGAGGCTGTAAAGGAAAAAACCTGGCTTTATGCAGAAAAATCCGGCACAACGGGCACAACAAGATCCGCATGGGATATGCTCTGCTTTAAAATCCAGTATTTGAAACAAACAGCCACACCAGATGAGCTTATTACCTGGTTGTGTGAGCCCATAGGCAGCCTGCATTATTTGTATCCGGAAATTTGGGCCTACGACACCATTTATCCCAGTCAAAACAGGGCACTAGCAGCCACCCGTGACACCATGGAACGCCTCTGGCTACCAAAATTAAGAAACCTGAATAAACAGGTATGGAAAAAACTGAGCAAGGAAGAACGCCAACAGATTACCGCACTCAGAAAAATTTACCAGGAATTTATCACAACGTACAGGGCTAACAGCGCTTTACTGCGATATCGCATACACAGAAACCAAACGCCCCAACGAACCCTTTTTATTGAATCGCTCTATGATTTTATGGAGGGCAGTTATCCCAATTTCAGATACATGAACTTAACTACGAGTAAGCCGGCTGGACTTTCCCGTAACGACCTGACCATGCTGAGTCGTTCCATTTATGATGCTTTGGGCGCCAAGAAGCAGGAGTTGGAGCAAATAGAAAAGCAATTATTTGCCTCCTTGGCGCCATGTTCATCCATTTGGATCACCCCGTTTTCCTGGTACTGGCGAGGCCAGGATCAGGAAATGTTACGGGCGTTGAATTTGATGATGATTGAATGAGCAAACGCATACAAGGTTTGGTGAAATGGTTGGGCCTGTTGCGAGGTCAGGGGCGTTTTCTCCGGCATTTGTGCTACAAAGGTTGGACCTCTTGCTAGGTCGGGGCACCTGTTTGGCATCATGTTTTTTTCACCAATCAGGCGAACCAATACTCAACCAACCCGCTAACGCCAAACACCCGCCCAACTTGGACATTGCTCTATCCAAGGCCATTTATTGTCAAATCGTACACCACGCTGGTATTGAGGTTTATTTTCACATCCCAGTAATAACTACATCCATCAAAAACCTGAATGATTTCCTTTGATATATCGCTTCCTGTTTTTTTGCTCCAAATACAATTAACCCATATTATCTTTTCATTTTTTGCATTAATCAAGCCTACATATTGGCGCTTGTATTTTCGCAATTTTTTTTCAATAATCGGACAATGACCTAGTTGATTTTCATGTCTGGCATTTAATACACTAATCTGTTTTTTTAATAACCCTTCTGCATATTGAATTTCATCCCTGGAGGGGGTAAACCTTCTTTCAGGATCATTTCCAGCAAACCATACCGGATGACTTGCTTCAAAAACATATCCCTCGTAACCACGACCTTTTACATAAATCGGGTCATTTTGGGTTAATGTGTGTATTACGAGAAGGCAAAGGAAAATTGGGCTCATACTGCAGACGTAATTTAACAAGTTCAAAAATTTTCTATAACTAATATTCCGGATTCATCGTCTTGCTTACATGCTATCTCCCATTCAAACAATTGAGCAATAATAGCTATTTTTTCTTCTTTGGTTTGACTTCCCTTTAATTTACCATTATCAAAATAAGCTGTTATAAAATGCTCTTTACCTAATTTGGCAACACTGGTAATTCTTTCTATATACTTTACTTTATAACCACCATCCTCTTCGCTACACTGTGATAAAAAATCAACACATTTTTGTTGGGCCATTATTTTATCCATTTTTTGGATATATTTATTCTTACCTATTTTCTTGCTTCGATTCATATATACATATAAATTATCGTTTTCAATAATAATTTTTTGTTTGTCTGACAAACACACAACCAGGTAGCAACTGTAACTACTAAAATCTGACAACACACGCCTACTGAAGGAATCGGTTTGAAAAAACAAAGGACACAACAATAGAATAAGTATTGGATTGTGTATACTGGAAAATATTATAAAATCATTATTCATTTCTAGTCAGTATTTTAAGGTTTAATTGTCTTTGCAAATATACATCAACTCTGATAAATAGGCTGGGTCTAGCGTAATGGTTGGACCTCTTGCGAGGTCAGGGGCACCTGCTTGGCATCACGTTTTTTTCGCCATTCAGGCGAAAAAAAGCCATACAATTGTGCTGACGCCAAACACCCGCCCCACTTGGAAATTCGATATTGGATATTGGATATTGGATATTCGATATTCCCCATTCCTTATCTTCACCCCATGGAGTACGATTACATCATCATCGGTTCGGGTTTTGGCGGCTCGGTGAGCGCGCTGAGACTTGCGGAAAAAGGATACAAGGTTCTGGTTATTGAAAAAGGCAAATGGTACCACTCGGAAGACTTCCCGCGCACCAACTGGAACATGTCGCGCTGGCTTTGGCTGCCTTCGCTGCGCTGGTTCGGGATTATGAAGATCACCATTTTCCGGCATGTAGGCATTGTTTCAGGTACAGGGGTGGGCGGCGGCTCGCTGGTGTACGCCAATACACTTCCTATTCCCAAACAGGCGTTTTTCCAAACCGGCTCCTGGGCCTCCCTGGCCAATTGGGAGCAGGAACTGGCGCCTTATTACCAGCGCGCCCGACAAATGCTCGGCGCCACCCCCAATCCAAAGTTTTTCGATGGAGAAAAGGCGCTGGAACAACTCGCTTCCGAAATCGGCAAAACTGGTGAGGTACACCCTACCCATGTGGCCATTTACTTCGATAAATCCGGAAAAACTCAACCCGACCCGTATTTCGACGGCAAAGGCCCCGAGCGCAAAGGTTGTATTTATTGCGGCGCCTGCATGACCGGTTGCCGGTATAATGCCAAAAACACGCTGGACAAAAACTACCTATACCTGGCCCAACAACTCGGCGCAGAAATCCTGGCCGAAAAAGAGGTTACCGATGTGCGCCCTGTTGGAGCGCCAGACGGCTCGGAAGGGTATGAGGTTACGTTTCGGGATGCCACCCGTTTCTTCAAAACATCCACCACCCTGCGCACGCGCGGCGTAGTGTTTTCAGGCGGCGTATTGGGCACCGTGTCCCTGCTGCTCAAACTTAAACAAAACAGCCTGCCTCGTCTGTCCAATATGGTGGGCAAACAGGTGCGCACCAACAACGAGAGCCTTATTGCCGTAACACAACTGGAGGGTTCGGCCGACCAATCCCAGGGTATCGCCATCGGGGCTATTCTGCACACCGACGAGCATAGTCACCTCGAACTTTGTCGTTATGGTTCAGGCTCAGGCGCCTGGCGACTCAGCTTTTTGCCCTTTGTGGAAGGGCCCAATTTAGTGGTGCGTCTCTTCAAAATTCTGGCCGATGTTGTATTACACCCTGGGCAATACTGGAAGTATTTCCGCGTGAAAGACTGGGCCAAAAACTCGCAGGTTATGCTGTTTATGCAAACCCTGAACAGTACCGTCACCTTCACGCGCACCTGGTGGGGCGGCATGCGTACGGCTGTGGTAGGCGATGAAAAACCTACAGCCTTCATCCCACGCGCCATTGAACTGGCCCGAAAATTCGAAAAAATCATGCACGGAAAGGCTTTTGCCTTCGGACTCACCCCGCTCATGGGCATTCCGGGCACCGCCCACATCCTGGGTGGCGCTGTGATGGGCGACAGTCCTGAAACAGGAGTCATTGACGCCCAAAACAGGGTGTACGGCTACCATAATATGCTTGTGTGCGATGGCTCGATGATTTCCGCCAACCCTGGGGTGAATCCGGCGTTATCTATCACAGCCATCAGCGAAAAAGCCATGGATAGCTTGCCCTCAAACCCCGACATGCCATAAAATCCAATGCCTTATTTTTGCTGCAAAGTGAAACCAATGGATATGTGGATTGTCTTTAGGAGGTAGTATTTTAAACAGCAGTGCTTATGAACCAACTTTTTACACGTCTGGCGTACGCATCAGGCCTCGCCGCCCTGTTATTTTCTTGTAATACTTCTGATAATTGTCGGGACCTCACCGGGCGCTGGTCGAACCGGGAGGGGCAAATTCTGGTCTTTGAACCTGAAGGGAAAGCTACCTGGCTGGTTAAATTCGGCAGTCAGTACGACACATTTGCTATTCGATACCAATACGATTGTACCCAAAAAACGACAACCCTGGATTTGACTGAATTCAAATCAGGGCCAATGGCCGGAAAAACGCTGTATGGTATTGTGGAATGGAGCAGCGACACCGTTTTTCGGTTCGATGCAGAAGCCGGAACCAGTCCGGAAGCCCGACCTCTACAGTTTAATGCAGAACATTTCGAGCGATACTTCAAAGAGTGAGTGAGTGAATGAGTGAGTGAGTTTACGTTCGTTTGGGCATTAGCAATAATAAAGGCCAACATTTGCTGGCCATTAGTCCCCAGGACATTAAGCAGAGCGCTCATTCATTCATTCACTCACTCACTCATTAGAATTAAGCTTGAGCTACAGGCGCGCCGAAGTTCATGGGCGGTAGCGGTTGGTCTGGCTCTTCGATTTTACCAAATTGCATTTCAAACTTTTGGACATTATCCCGCAGGGCATACAATAGCCGTTTGGCGTGCTGTGGTGTGAGCACTATGCGGGCTTTTACTTTTGCCTTTGGTAAATTGGGCATCATACGAATGAAATCCACTACAAACTCCGCATTGGAGTGAGAAATGATGGCCAAATTAGAGTAGATACCTTCCGCAACTTCTTCTGAAATTTCAATATTAATGGCAGGCGCCTGCCCCATGTTTTCTTTTGCCATAACTGGTAAGAAATTAAGTGAAAATGTTTATCCGTTTTTCGAAGGGCAAACATACCGCTAAAAGTGTTTGAGTGTTTGAGTGTATGAGTTTTTGAGTGTTTGAGTTGGCGCTGGGCTTGGTGATTCAGGGGAACTGATGCCACCAGAACATTGGCTTTTAGTATTCCAATGCCCAACCGTACGCCAACTCAAAAACCCAAACACTCAAAAACTCAAATACTCAACTTATATCTTGGTCAAACGCACACCGCCCCACTGCTTGCCATCGCTGAGGCGAAGCAGGTAGGTACCTTGTGGCAGGTGCTGAAGATCAAGCGTAGTAACAGATTGTCCGCCCGGAGATTGAATTTCCGTAGCATGGAGCAATCGGCCGGTAGCATCAAATACATCTGCACGAAGGGCTTGTGGTGCATGTTGCATGCTGATTACGAACAGGCCTGCGCTTGGGTTTGGTGCGATGGAAAGCCCCCATTCAGCCCCTGGCTCTACAGTGCTTGTTGTAATTACCACGTTATTAACTACTTGTGTGCAGCCATTGGCATCCGTTACCACAACTGTGTAGGCGCCAGGAGCAAGGTTGGAGAATACGCCGCTGGATTGTGGCGTACCACCATTCAGGCTGTACTGGTACGGAGAGGTACCTCCGGTTGCTGCAGCAGTAATGGTTGATCCGGAAACCGATGCCGTGAGGTTCAACACAGCAGGTTGTGCTACTGTAACCGTGCTGGTGACCTGATTACCACCTGCATCGCGCACGATCAGCGTAAGGGTACCGCCAGGAACATTGTTGAACACATTGCTGGTTTGGAATGGAGAACCATTCAGGCTGTACTCGTACGGAGGAACACCTCCAACAGCGTTTACTGTTACAGTGCCATCTGAAGCGCCGTTACAGGAAACACCCGCAACAACAGTAGTGATAGTCAGCGGTGGCACATTCACCGTAAAGGTAGCGGTTGCAATACAACCGTTTCCATCTGTTGCCGTAACATGATAGGTGCCATTAGGCAGGTTCTGCAAATCAGGATTTGGTGCATCTGTATTAAAGGTATATGGAGAGGTGCCACCTGAAATAATCACATTGCCATCGTTGCCAACTACCGTAACAGTTACACCCAGTTGGTTTGGTTGATCAATCTGGATCGGGCCGAGCAGTACGGTAGTACCACTTGCATCGCGAACGCTGGCGGTGTAGGAACCTGCACTCAATCCCGGGAAGCTATTGCCGCTTTGGAAAGAGCCATTGCCCAGGCGGTATTCATACGGTGGAACACCGTTGAACGCATTCACAAACAGGGTAGCTGTTCCACCAAAGCACAGGATTTCTGTAGCTTGAAGGCTACCAGCGAGTGGCGTTACAAATACTGTTACCTCTGTTGTTTTAGAACAACCATTTTCGTCCTTAACAGTTACCGTGTAGGTACCGTTAGGCACATTGGCAAATTGATTATTGCCCTGGAAGTTGACACCATCAATGCTGTACTCCAGGTTGCCAGTGCCACCGGATGCTACTACACTGATTACATTCAATACAGCAGAAGCACCCACCAGCAATTCATCTGGTCCGCTGAGCACATAACCGTTCAGTACGGAAGTAACACCCAGATCGTCGGTTACCACAATGGTATAGGTACCAGCACCGAGATTACTGAACACATTGGCACTTTGTGCAGTACCGCCATTGAGGCTGTAGGTATATGGCGCCTGACCGCCTGCCACGTTCACCGCGATTTCACCGTTGGTATCACCAAAGCAGTTGATGGCTTGTTGCACCGTCACGTTGGTTTGGAATACAGGTACATCTACCACCACTTCAGCAGATGCTGTGCATCCTTTTTCATCCCTAACGGTAACCGTGTAAGTGCCATTAGTGAGGTCCAGGAATTCATTGCTGCTCTGGAAGCCCATGCCATTCAAACTGTATTCCAGTGCGCCAGTTCCGCCAGTAGCATTGACAGTCAGATCGTTGTTCACAACGGCATTATTGATAACAATAGCCGCAGGCTCTGAAATGGTTACAATATTGGAAGCCACTGTAAAGCCATACTGGCCAGTTACTACCACCGTGTAATCGCCGGCGCCAAGGCCGCTGAATACATTGCTGGATTGGCTTGCACCGCCGTTCAGGCTGTAGGTATAGTTACCGTCCATACCTGTTGCAGCCACGGTGATTTCACCATCGGTAGCGCCATTGCAAATAATGCCGGCTGTTTCAGTGGCTGTAGCACTCAGGTTGTTGACAATGATGTTAATATTGAATACGGCGTCGTGTACCCATGCATCATTGTTTTGATCCAACGCATCGAAATGGAAGCTGTCGGTTACGGCAGCATCGCCATTATGTGTGTAAACCAGATTACCGTTGTTGATGTCTTCCTGGGTAAATACACCACCCAAAGTCAACGGCGTTCCGTTCAGGCTCAGGGTACCATGCTCAGGCAGGCTCAGCAGGGTGAATACACCGAGGCCCGGCACACCACTGATTTCCATGCTCAGGTGACTTTGCAGGATGGCCTCAGCTTGTGCAGAAGGTACTGTGAGCGGGCTGTTCACCAGAATATTACCTGGTGCAATAGGATCCAGCAGGCAGAACGACAGGCTCCAGGCAGAGATTGAACCACCATCTTCATCAGGATAGGTATCATTCATCACCAGTTTCCAGGTACCCAGTGAAGATTGGCCATTGTATTTACCAAGCAAACTTACAGATCGGAAAGTACCGTTCAGGGCAGGTGCTACACCGTTGCACTGAGCTTCCAGTACCGCTGCGCCCTGTGCTGCCTGATCGTCGAAAGTCAGGTTGCCATTATCGCCGGCACAACCAAATTGCACCAAGGGATCGCCGGGCTGATCAAACAACAATACGGTATCGCCAGCAGGTCCAAGTAGCCAGGCCTCCAGGTCGCCCACATAGGTGTGCGTGAAGGTTACGCTGACATTCACATCTGTAATGGTTTTGCTGGTATTCACCGTCAGGCTGGTTTCAACTGGTGGTACAGAGGCTGCCACCGGGATGGCTTTAGGCACATCTGTGCTGCTAAAATTCTGACCACAGGCGTTTTTGCCGGTTTGGAAGGCAAAAACCGGAGAGTTGTCGCTCTCACCACAGTTGTTTACAGAGCGTATACGCCAGTAGTAAACCGTTTCAGCCAGCAAGCCTGTGGCAGTACCACTGGTACCGGTTTCGTTCAGCGTGGCCACAATTGAACCTGACGCGAAAGAAGGGCTGGTTGACACTTCCACCACGTAAGATTCCGTAAAGGAGGCTGCATTCCAGGAAAGCGGAGCGCTGGTTTCCACACCTGTAGCGCCCTGTGCAGGGCTTACAGCTACCGCAACATCCGGCAAGCCCGGAAGTACGGTCAGGGTAATAGTGCCGGTGCGGCTGATCACGCCGCTGACAGCCGTAACGGTCAGATTGTAATCGCCCACCATTGCGGTGGTAATACCGGAAATGGCGATGCTTGCAACACCGCCCGGAACCGCAGGGTTAGGATTGATGGCAACCGTAGATCCTGCTGGCTGACCGGTAACCGTAATATTGGCCGGGGTATTGAACCCGGCAACAGCGGTCAGATTAGCGTTGAAAGTAGCGTCATTGCCGGCGCATACCAGCACACTGTTGGCAGAGAGGTCCAACAGGAAAGTAGGTGCGGAAATGATGGAGAAGTTAGTATTGGAAATATCAAAGAAGATATTGCCCAGACCTTCCACGCGCACCCGGCAGGTGTTGGAAATATTGTTCGGTACAGTAATAGTGGTGGAACCATTGTTAGGCACGCTGGCGGCCAGTACCACCGGGTAGGTAAAGCCACCATCGGTAGACAAAGTGATGCGCACATTGGCACAGGAAACAGGTGCTGCTGTGGTATTGGCTACATCCCAGGTAATGGTTTGGGTGCTACCCACCGACCAGGTTACGTTGGTATTTGGTGCTGTTACCAGGAACGGACCGGAGGCGGAGCTCACCGTCACTGTCATATCGTCTTCGTCTGTGCAACCTGCATACCAGTCGTTGTCGCGGCAGGTAACCCGGAAGTTCATATTCCGAGCTACACCTGGCAGTTCTTCCCAGGGAGCATTTACATTATTCACCAGATCCTGCAGGCGTGGGAACACGCGCGTTGGAGAGGTATTTCCTTTGTAGGAACGGAAGAGTGGGCCTACAGCGGCATTGGGAGATGGCGGAGACGGTGAGTTGCCGAAATCCATCTGTTCCCAGGTGTAGGTAAGCGTATCCCCATCCACATCAGTACCCGTGGCCGTAAGAGCGAAAGGGGTAGATTTTGGAATGGTGTAATTGATGCCGGCATCCACCGTTGGATTGTGGTTGGTGGTGGTAATTTTTACCGGACAGGTATTACCGCCGCCAGTATAAATGAAGGCTCCCATTTCCAGCATATTATAGCCGTGGAAAATGTCTTCACTGTTGCTGGCCACATTTTGGGCGCCACAAATACCGGCATACGCCATAATAGTGGTACCGCTTCCAGGTTCAACGGCATTTGGCGAGTTTACATTACCGCCGCAGTTAGCAAACGTGTGGTTGCCGCCAAACTGGTGACCCATTTCGTGGGCCACATAGTCAATATCAAATGGGTCGCCAATAGGTGATCCCTGGCCGGTAACACCATTTGCTTTGCTGTTACCGCAAACCACATTTAAGCCTGCGATACCGCCACCGCCAGTGCTGAACACGTGGCCGATGTCGTAGTTGGCTGCGCCAATGATGTTATTGCAGGTGGTTTGATTTTGACCAAGCATAGCGCCGCCATCGCCATTGCTGTAGGGGTCGGTTGCGCCATTGAGGTAGATGATCGCATCATTGTTGGCGATAATCTGCATGGTAACGGCGAAATCGCGTTCATAAACGCCATTCACACGGTTCATGGAGGTGTTCATGGCAGCAAGCACCAGCGGCTTGGTACCGCCGTGGAAAGTAGCATATTCTCCGGTGCAAGCCAGCGCCAAACGGTATCTGCGAAGTTTGGTATCGCCTTGAAATTCCGCAAATTGAGCCGGGGTGAGCGGCTGAGTCAAATCCAGTTCTTTGGCATTTTCCGGATCAGGAGTGCCGCAGGTCCAGAGCAGATCGTCTTTCTTTTTAAGGTAATCTTTTTTGTTATAAACAACATAAAACTCGTCGTTGCCATGTACGGCGGGGTCGATAAAGTAAGTACCATGATTGCTGGAAGTAACCATCCCGTGGAACCCCCAGGGAGTAAGGTCGCATTTAAGCAAAGCTGTTGGATCGTCAATACCGCGCCCCGTGTATGTACGGATCTGCGGGTATTTTGCCTGGAGGTCGGGGTGCATCACCGGGGTTTCTTCCAGTTGGAAGCGACCCATTCCGCCATCAGGCAATGGCAGGTTGAGCACAACAGGTTGACCGGATTCGGCGGCAGCTGTGAAGCGCAGCGGTGCAGCCGACAAAATGGGTTTCAGTGCCTGAACATCAAGGCGTACGGAGCGGTATTTAGCCGGTTGAATCCGACGTTCGCCGGCGGCTGGAATACCACTTTCTGAAACGTCCGTCCAGGGATTCTGGGCGGGCAGGTAACATAAGGTTACCAGGACACACAGTAGGGTAAGGAGGTTCTTAACCATTAAAAGGAAAGATTTGGATTTGAAACAATACGGAATATTCACAACGGCGAAAGTAGATAACAGACAATAACCAAAAGTAGGATTCTTTGAATTTTGCAATTCATGGCCAAAACGACCTTCATTTTAACAAAAAATATGGGCTTTTGAAATATTTAACAGCAAAATGCCGGACAACTTAACATACCCTCTCTGGTTTATTTGTACTGACTAACTGATATTTGATCAACCAATTCAAACGAAACAATGATTAAAGACTTTTTAATCTGGGGCGCCCTGATAATGTTTTTAAGCAGTTGCTGGCCGCCTGCCTACCATGCATCTTATGGTGAATACGATATAGCTTTTAACAAATACTACAACAACCTCCGTTCTCCCAAAAGACTATACCAAAAACGCAAAGATCTCGCCGGATTAACACAGGTATTCCAACAACTTCAACAACGCGATACCGCCGAAATTGGCCTGTTGCACCTCGAAAACAGTGAAGAACGATGGATCCGTCTGCACGAAGTCTATGGGGAAATCCAAGACCGGCAGTCCGACTTTTCAGTTTGGGTGCCAGCCTCCAAAAGGTCGGAGGAGCTGATTTTTTTCCAGCAAATAGACTCGCTGGAGATGGACAGCAGGAAAAAAGCGGCGGCGGCGCTGTACAACAAAAGCAAACACTTGCTGCATTTGTACGATTCCACCGCCAAACATATCTATGCCCGCAGGGCTTATGAGCATCTATCTGATCTTAAAACCAACTATTTCAGGTATTGGGAAAATGCCAATATCCTGATGGACAGCGCCTTTCGCGCCGGAAAAGTCCATGTTTTGCTGGAAAGGGTATATGGAGAAAACACCGACGAACTCAGTACTTTCTGGGAAAACTACGACCAGACTCCGGGGTTTCAGGCCATGAACTGGCTGAGTATTTACCAGGACAGCAGTGAACAAAAACGATTCGATTTCCATGTCAGGTATTACCTCCACGAGTTTATCGTCTATGGTGATACACTCGTCACTAATTCACCAGAACCCGGACAGGAAAACACCGGATTTATAGTAAAAACGATGAATCATAAATATGACGCTGCAGACTCAAAATCAACCAAGGCCACCATTACTAAAACCAATAAAATAGCCATTATGGCAGAAATAACGAACCTCAAAAACAACAAACTTATCTGCCGGTGTAATACTGTTTACACCAACACATTTGAAGAGGAGGAAGGAGTGGCTGCCAACTACCAGTTATCGGCAATGAAATTCCTGCCAAGGCCCATAAAAAGTTTGTTTCAAAGAAACCTGATCGAGAAAATCATGAATGAATAGGCGGCCCTTTTTCAATAAATCAAATACCACAAAACTACCCTGCCATGAAACACACATGCTTATTTCTGTTCGCCAGCCTGATCCTTACCGGCTGCTTTTCACCACAATACTATCTGGATAAAGGAGATTACAACTCAGCCATTAAAGCCTATGGGCTGGAGCTACGTGATCAACCTGTTAACCGAAAGAAAAGGTCTGATCTGGAGGGACTTGAACTGGCTTTCAATACTGCCCAGCACAAAGACTCGGCCGAACTGTCTCAGCTGAATGCCCGGCAACAACCGGAAAACTGGCCACGCACCAATCAATTGTACAGAGACATTCAGGAACGCCAGGCGAAGGTCAAAAAATGGCAGCCACTCAGGTCGCGGAAGGGTTATGAACCCAAATTGCGCTATTTCCCGGATGTAGACTCTCTGGAATCAGCAAGCCGGCTGGAAGCCGCCAAATATATGTATCAGCGTGCGCAGGACCTGCTCGCGCAACGTGCGCCCGCACCTGCCCGGGAGGCTTATCATCTCCTGACCGATCTGAAAAAAAATTATTATCCGTATTGGGAAAACGCCAACAACCTGCTCGACAGCGCCTGGACTATGGGAAAAGAGCATGTACTCTTTATCACGGAAAGTCAGGTAGGAGCTTCAGACAGCAAAACCTTTTGGGAGAACATGCGTAAAAGGCCACCTGTAAGCAAAAACGACTGGCTGGTGATTCATCAGGACTCCTCGGCGCGCAAATCTTTTGACTATGTATTGTCCTGCCAGCTGCGGGCCCTGGATGTTGGCTCCGACAACCAGCACACCTCTACCAGAACCGAAACCAAAGAGGTGGAGGATGGATATGAAGAAGTGCGCGACACTTCAGGCCGTGTCATTTCCCGAACCACCAAATACCGTACGGAAACCACCACTATTACCACTTATTCCAACTCCCGGAGTGCCAATGCATCGGTATTCATGGAGTTAAAGCGCGTCAGCACTGGCGAGTTGTTGGTTTCGGCCCCAATAAGCTCTTCCTATAATTTTAGTGAAAGCTCTGAAACTTCCATGCCTCAGTCGCCCACATACTGGGGTATGATTGACCACGTGGCAGACGACACGGAATGGGAAATCCGGCGCAGGCTGAAAAGGGCTTTACCATTGAAGTAGATTGCCCCCTACTCTACTCAGATACCCGCGATACAGATGTACTTGGTTTCCAGGAAATCATCCAGGCCATATTTGGAGCCTTCACGGCCGATACCACTCTCTTTAACCCCGCCAAAAGGCGCCACCGTGGTTGCTACGAGTCCGGTATTAACCCCAACCATCCCATATTCCAGAGCCTCTGACACCCGAAATACCCGGCCAATGTCGCGGCCATAAAAATACGCTGCGAGTCCATAAGGGGTATCGTTGGCCAATTGAATAACCTCTTTTTCGTCGGAGAAACGGGTAACTGGCGCCACCGGTCCAAAAATCTCTTCCTGCATGATGTCCATGCCCGGCACTACATCTGCCAGCACAGTTGGTTGGAAAAAAGTACCTTCCATGGCCTTGCCACCCACCAGCACGCGCGCGCCTTTCTGCGTGGCATTGCCCACCAGTCGTTGTACTTTATCCAGGGCTTCCTGGTTAATCAGCGGTCCGATATTCACGCCATGTTCAGTGCCGGGGCCCACTTTTTGTTTTTGAACGGCGGCTGTGAATTTTTCCAGAAAGGCGTCATAAATACCTGCCTGTGCAAAAATCCGGTTGGCGCAAACACAAGTTTGGCCGGCATTCCGGTATTTAGCCACAATGGCGCCTTCTACTGCGGCATCCAGGTCAGCGTCATCGAACACGATAAAGGGTGCGTTGCCGCCCAGCTCAAGCGAGATTTTTTTCACTGTATCAGCGCTCTGGCGCATGAGGAGTTTGCCCACTTCGGTGCTTCCGGTAAACGACAGTTTGCGCACTACCGGACTATCGGTGAGTACTTTGCCAATAACCGGGGCATCCATTCCGGTAACAATATTGATCACGCCTGGCGGGAACCCTGCCCTGAGGGCCAGTTCGGCCAGTGCCAGGGCTGAGAGGGGCGTTTCTTCTGAAGGTTTGAGCACTACGGTACAGCCGGCGGCCAGGGCGGGCGCTACCTTGCGGGTGATCATGGCATTAGGAAAATTCCAGGGGGTAATGGCGGCAACTACACCAACTGGTTGCTTTACCACCAACAAACGCATTCCCGGCATGTGTGGCGGGATAACATCGCCATAAGCTCTTTTTCCCTCTTCGGCAAACCACTCAATGAATGTAGCACCGTAACGGATCTCCCCGCGCGCTTCCGGCACAGGTTTGCCTTGTTCCAGGGTAAGCAACATACCCAGATCATCGGCGTGTTCAAGAATCAGGTCGTTCCACTTGCGCAAAATACCGGCGCGGGCGGTGGCTGTTTT
>DATGWL010000048.1:0-4755 GCA_035299505.1 Saprospiraceae bacterium
TTTTTCATGACCGTCGGGCATGGTAACGCGCTCCATCCGGATGGGCTGCACTACGTGTGGGTGCGAGCCGATGACCATATCCGCGCCGTTTTTGATCAGAAATTTGGCCTGTTCCCGCTGCACGGCGTTTTCCGTGAGCTGATATTCCAGTCCCCAATGCATCACCACAATGATATAGTGCGGCTTGCGTGCGCGCGCTTCCGCAAGATCGGCGGCCATTTGTTCATTGTCGATCAGATTGACCACCGTAGGGGCTTCTGTGGGTACGCCGTTGGTATCGTAAGTGTAATTGAGCAAGGCAATTTTGAACCCGTTTTTGTAAATCATCAAGGGGTACAGCGTGCTGCGGTCGCGCTCGTTTTTGAAAGTGCCGGTTTGTAAAAAAGCCTCTTTGCGGAGTACATCAATGGTATGGGTAACGCCCAGCCCCCGGGCATCGTTGGAGTGGTTGTTGGCGGTTACCAGTAGATCAAATCCTGCTTTTTTCAACGCCGTAGCCAGTGCATCCGGACTGCGAAACATAGGGTAACCTGTGTAAGGCGGCTTGCCGGGCAAGGTGAGCTCCAGGTTGCCAATGGCGATGTCTGCCTGCTCAAGGATAGGCTTGACGTACTGAAAACAAGGATTGTAATCATATTGGTCTTTGCCCACCTGGGCGCTGGTAATCTGCGGCGCATGCCCCATGATATCGCCGGCAAAAATGAGCCGCAGGGTATCGGTTTGAGCAGAAACAGCAAAACTCAGGCAAAGAAAAAGGCTGGCGAAGTAGGCTTTGCGACGAACAGCGATGCGCATACAGTTGTGTTGGAATTTATGGAGCATGGTCCTTTTTAGAGCAAAGAAACTGATTTTCGGGGAGTTTATTCGCCGGGGAGGTCGGAAGGTTACCAAGTTGCCAAGTGACCTCCGCCCATCAATGATCCTCTCCCCTCCCTATGATCCTGCCCCGGTCAAACGTTTTGCGCAGCTCTTCCTCCTCCTTTCGTTCTTCCTCGCTCATCAGGGGCTTGTCCATTTTGGAAAGGTCTGGCTCTCCGGCATCTACCCAGGCAGTGTACCAGGCGCTGCTCACAGCGTGTATGGCCGCCCGCATCCGTCGCTCGATCATGTTGTTCAGCGACTCCTGGTAAGCTGCCGCAAAATCCCTGCATGGGGTAACTACCATGGTGCCCAAACGCATATCCGGACACATTTGCCGGTCTTGAGGGAAGCTGCGGCGCAGGGCTTTCTCAAAGTTCAACACGCTGTCTACCAGCTTGTTGGAATCAAAAACTGTCTGCCAAAACCAGTCTTCCGTGCGTTCCACATATTCTGGTTTGCCTACAAAATAGTCGTAAGTATCGTCGGCAAAAAGCTCCGGGATACGGCTCTCCCAAAAGCCGTGGATACCATGCTGACCTGTTTTTTGTCCGTTGTAATTGCTGGTGGTGTGCAAGGGAACATGCGCATCGCCAATGTAATGCCCCATATCCGCAGCCAGCTTGAGTATGCGGCGACTATCGCGCAGGCGGAACGCTTCGGTGAGCTGCCGTTGCATGCGCTGCAGGTTCCAGGGCAACACGCCGTGTTCAGAAAGGTGTTCGCGGTAAAAAGCGGCCACCGGTTTTTCTTTTCTGCCCATAAAATCCAGAAACGACTGCAGCGAATCCACCGGAATGGTTTCGTCGTCTTCATAAAACCGCGCTAAAACCTGCCTGTTAAACCAGAATTTGTAATCCCGTTGCCAAACAGGCTGCAGCGGTTTTTTCCCGCCAATAAGCAGCGAGGTATCGCCGGCAGCATTCACTATCCAGATTTCCGTGTGGGAAAGCATGGCATCTACCCATTGCCGGGGCAGCTGGTCGTACGGCGGCTGACCATAATTGTCCAGATCAATATAATGTCTCGGTCCTTCATGCTTGCTGGCGTACCGACGCATATCGGGATCCACCGCATGATCGGTGAGGTAATCAATATTAGGTTTGAAAAACACCATCATTTCCGGAGGCAGTGTCAGGGTAGCCAGTCGGTTGATGCGTTTATGGGCAAAGAAACCCCAGTCGGGGTGCTGCTGTACCGGCGGGTTTAGCCGCCGATCTTGGGTTTGAAGGGTTTGAGGGGTTTGAGGGGTTTGAGAGGTTTGATGGGGGAGCCGCCCAATTTGCATTTTAAGAGGCGGGGTGGTGAAGCTGAGGAGAAGACAAACTGGAATAAGTAACCGGAAATGCATCTGGCAGATGTTTTTTGGGTTGAAAGGTAAATAACGGCTAAGACACGAAGGGTACAAAGATGCAGCGGGTTGGTCTATTGACGAGCTGCCTCTGGCAATGATCAGCACAAATCTTTGAAACTTTCCAAAAGTTAATTTCCTTTACCCCGAAATCTTCTTCTGTTTTTCAAGGCAAAACGACTAACTATGCAACAAGCTTCCGCCCGCAACAGCCAATACCTGTATCAAATTGGCATTATCGGGGTTATGTTTTTCATTTTCGGGTTTGTAACCTGGCTGAATGGCACCCTGATTCCGTTTTTGAAACTGGCCTGTGAACTGGATACGCTCCAGGCGCTGTTTGTAACCTTTGCGTTTTACATCAGCTATTTTTTTCTGGCCATTCCTTCTTCCAAAATTCTGGAAAAAACGGGTTTCAAAAACGGCATGTCCTGGGGGTTGCTGGTGATGGCCCTTGGTTGTCTGGTGTTCATTCCGGCTGCCAATGCCCGCTCGTTTCCGTTGTTTTTGCTGGGCTTGTTCGTGCAGGGCATGGGTCTTGCGCTGCTGCAAACGGCCAACAATCCCTACATCAGCATCATTGGCCCGATTGAAAGTGCCGCCCAACGCATCAGCATCATGGGCATTTGCAACAAAATTGCAGGCATGCTCAGCCCTATCATTCTCAGCAGTATTGTATTGAAAAACGCCTCCGCCATTGAAGCGGAAATCACCAACGCCACCGATGCCACGGTGCGCAGCGGGTTGCTGGATCAGCTTGCCGGCCGCGTAGTGATGCCTTATATGGTGATGGCAGTGGTGCTGGCAGTCCTGGCGCTCATGATTCGTCGTTCTTCCCTGCCTGAAATAGATACCTCCGCCGAAACCGCAGCAGAAGGCGTTACTCCGCTTTCTGCCGGCAAAACTCATGTATGGCAATTCCCGCACCTGGTGCTTGGTGCACTGGCCATCTTTGTATATGTAGGCGCTGAAGTTATGGCCGGCGATGTGATTGGGGTGTACGGCAAATCGCTGGGCTTTAGCCTGGACCAAACCAAGTATTTCACCACCTTTACCCTGGGTGCTATGTTGCTGGGTTATATCCTGAATATCCTGCTCATACCTAAATACATAGCCCAGCAGGATTTCCTGAAATACTCTGCAGCGCTGGGTGTGGCGCTCACGGTGCTTACCTATTTCACCACAGGCTCTACAGCGGTTAGCTGTATTGCTTTGCTGGGCCTCGCCAATGCTGTGATGTGGCCTGCTATTTTCCCGCTGGCCATCAATGGTTTGGGCCGTTTCACGCAGGTGGGTTCTGCCTGGCTGGTCATGGGTATTGCGGGTGGTGCGCTTATTCCGCAGGCTTATGGCTTGCTGGAAAGAAGCATGGGGTACCAAACAGCCTTTTTGGTGCTGATGGTACCCTGCTATCTCTACATCCTGTACTACGCGGTGGCTGGTTACCGTCCGCGGTAATAAGGTTTGTTACTTCTTGTACTTGGAACTGTTGGGTACCGGATAACGCTTGGCTTTAGCCTGAGCTTTTGGTACCAGCGATTTCAGTTTGGCAGAACGCTTGGAGGGGTCCGGGTGGGTGCTGAGGAATTCTGGTGGGCGACCGCCGCCGGCTTTGGTCATACGCGCCCAGAATGGAGCAGCCTCATTGGGGTTGTAGCCGGCCATAGCCATCAGGTACAGGCCAATTTCATCGGCTTCTGATTCGTGTTTGCGACTGAATGGCAGCAAAACGCCCAATTGAGTGCCTGCGCCGGCAGCTTGCAGAATCAAATTGCGGGTTTGCGCCGGTTTTTGGGCCATAGCCAGACCGAGGTCGAGAGAGGTCAGGCCCAATTGGGTTACCAAACCCTGGCTCACGCGTTCATTGCCGTGATTGGCCAGTGCGTGGGCAATTTCGTGGCCCATTACAACTGCAAGGGCATCTTCGTTTTGGGTTACTTTAAGGATGCCGGTGTACACCACCACCTTACCGCCGGGCATACAAAAGGCATTTACGGTGGGATCATCAACTACGTTGAACTCCCACGCAAAATTTTTGAGTTCACCGGCCAGGCCATTGGCGCGGTAGTACACCTCGGTGGCCGCCTTAATGTCGTTACCAACACGCCTTACCAGATCTACCTCTTTACCGGAGGTCATTGGTTTGTTTTCCGACAGGAATTGGCGGTATTCGGCGAAGCTGGTTTGGTTCAGCTGGGCGTTTGGTATCAGGTTGAGGGATTTGCGGCCTGTGAACACGGTTTTCTGACAGGCATAAATCAGAGGCATAAGGGCCAGCACGATCAAAACTTTTTTCCACATAATGTCTGGTTGAGTTGATTTGAAGTTAGATAACCGGGAAAACGGTACTACAGAACTAACGCAAAAACGTCTGCTGTGTCACATGATTCACCGGAATTTATCATAAAAGTAACAGTTTGTCGAAGCGTGCCACAAAAAAACGTTTCATTTTCGCAGATCTTGGGATCTTTGTCAACTATTAACGCCCCGTTTTGTTTCAGGGGCTAAATTTTAAAGCATGAAAAAATTCTTATTTCTGTCAGCCC
>DATGWL010000049.1:0-16976 GCA_035299505.1 Saprospiraceae bacterium
GGTACATGGACGGTGGACGGTGGACGGTGGACGGTGGACGGTGGACGGTGGACGGTGGACGGTGGACGGTGGAATTAGGCTATGTTGTTGATGAAATTGGCGTACACTTTGGCGCGTTTTTCAGCAAAAAAATCAAACACGAGAGAAATCAGGCCCTGGGCAAACAAACCCGCCCCCAGCCCTTTGGGAAAAGTGGGATTGTCGTTTACCAGAATAATGGCCAGGCCTACCACTACAAAAGCCACTTCACCCCATTTGAGTCGGACAAAATTGCGCAATACCGCTGTCATCCGCTGCCCTTCCTGGCTCCGGAATTCAGCCGGGGATTCGTCGAGCAATTTTTCCAGATCCATAGCCTGAAAATCGGAGCGACGGGCTACTGTAGCGCCAACCATGATTTGTATGATTCCTACTACAATAAGCGGTATAGCCAATCCGGTATAAAATGGCGCTCCGGCGCTCAGCATTACGCCGCCACCCACGGAACAGGCAGCCACGCCTATGGACACTGCTACCTGGCCACCAATCTTTTCCGCCAGGAAATAACGCTGAATTGCATCAGTCATGGTTAGTCAATTTTGGAAAAGTTAACCTGTGCATCCGGGCGCAGGAAAAGCATACCGGTAGTGCAAATGGTGTCGCCGGGCTGTACGCCTTCTGTTAATTCAATCATACCGGCCTGTCTTACCCCGGTCTTAACCGTTACAAACTTTGCCTTTCCTCCTTTTACCAGGATCACTTTTTTATCTCTGGCCTGGGGAATAATGGCCTGGTTGGGCACCATGAGGGCCTGTGGTTTATTGCCCAGCGACAAGCTCACTTCGGCAAAGGCGCCAGGGAGCAGTCCGCGGCTATCGGCCACCACGGCACGCACCTGTAAATCGCGTGAGCCTTCATTGATACGTTGTTCTGTTGCCTGCACAGTTGCCCGATGAGGAGATGGGCTACCCTCCACCGTAAAGTTGAGTGATTGACCTATGCGCAGCTGCTGACTGTATTTTTCCGGTATGGCAAAGTCAAGTTTTAGTGCGGAAGCCGAGCGCAGGGTGGTAATGGCTGTGGCTGGCGTGACATAGGCGCCCGGGCTGATCCGGCGCAGGCCAAGCACCCCATCATAAGGTGCGCGCAGTTCGGTTTTAGCCAGGTTAACGCGCAACAATTCCATATCTGCCCGGATGGTTTGGGCTTGCAGTACAGCCAGGTCGTATTCCTGTTGACTTACACCTTTAACTTTAAGGAGTTCGCCAAGGCGTTGTTCTGTAATTTCTGCCTGTTTCAACTGCGTTTCCAGTTTGCGAAGCTGCGTTTTGAGGTCTTCATCAAAAACTTTCAGTAGCAAATCGCCTTTCCGTACCGCTTTACCTTCCGGCAGGTTCAGGCTAATCACCCTTCCTGAAGCTTCCGGGTGTAGTTCGGTTTCTTCGGCGGGCACCAGATTGCCGCTGGCAGTTACATTTTCCGACAGTGCGGAGGTTTTCACCACAAAGCCTTCCACGGCGTTAACGGTGAGCGCGGCTTTTCCGGGGGCCGGAGCTCCACCTGTACCAGGCTGCTGTTCGTTTTTGCCACAGGAAAAAAGTAGTAAAATAGACAGGGGGATGGGAAGAATATCTCTCATTACAATGAATTTGGGCCCGGCGTTTATCGATTCAAGGCCTAAAGATATAAAGAACCACACGGTAGGTGTTTTGTTTCGGAGCATATTCTCCCGGAGTATTGTTTTTAGCAGGCCTGGAAGAATGGGCTCATAAGTACACAAAACGTTGATTTTCATGCCAAAACAGGATTTACCATGCAATCAATAAAAAATATTTGTGCAAAATTTTGGCTGATTATCAATGAGTTATGCACAGCTTGGCAAAAAACTTTTGCCCATACCTTGCACGGCGGCTGGAGTCGTCTTACTTTTGCGGCCTCTTTTGAGCAGGGTGGAGGAAAAATGACCCGTTGACTTCATTCCCATGGCTCATGCAAACGTTTCAAATTATTTAAAAAAATGGATACACTGAGCTATCGGACGGTCTCCGTCAGCAAAGAAAATGCGGAGCACAAGTGGTACATCGTGGACGCTACGAACCAGACTACGGGTCGTATGTGTGCAGAGATCGCTTCCATTCTGCGTGGCAAGAACAAACCGTCTTACACCCCACATGCCGACACGGGTGACTATGTCATTGTGATCAACGCCGAAAAGGTGCGCTTCACAGGCAAGAAATGGGATCTGAAAGAATACAAGCACCACTCACACCACCCAGGTGGTTTGAAAGTGCTCACGGCCAGCGAGATGTTGGAAAAATTCCCGGAGCGTATCATTGAGCGCGCCATCAAGGGAATGTTGCCCAAAACCAAATTGGGTCGTGCTATGTACAAAAAACTGTTCGTGTACACGGGTTCCGAGCACCCACACGCCGCACAGAAACCAGAACCCATCACTTTTAAATGAGTTTTTGTGTTTTCAATGGGTAACATTGTTCGTGATTGAGGTTTCATCAAAGAAGGCAATTTCAACACTTCAAACACTTCAAACCCACCAAACACATCACTTATTCCACCTTACATTCTCACATTCTTGATATGGAAATGATAAATGCAGTGGGTCGTCGTAAAACCGCCGTTGCCCGCGTTTATTTGATGAAAGGAGAAGGCAAAATCACGGTAAACGGCAAAGATTACCGCGAATACTTCCCACAAGTTCACGTACAGCACAACGTAACTGATCCGTTTGCTGTGGTGGGCATTGAAAATGCTTACGACCTTAAGGTTAACGTACGCGGAGGTGGCTACAAAGGCCAGTCTGAAGCCGTTCGCATGGGTCTGAGCCGTGCTCTGGTAAAGCTTAACGAAGAGTTCCGTTCGCCGTTGAAGGCCCGGAAATTCCTCACGCGCGACAGCCGTGCCGTAGAACGTAAGAAATACGGTAAGCCAAAAGCGCGCAAGAACTTCCAGTTCTCCAAGCGTTAATGTTTGGTACCGAATTTACTTCTTCAACATTAAAACTCACCTTCTCATGCAGAAGCCAACATACAAGGAACTCCTCGACGCGGGCTGCCACTTCGGTCACCTGCGCAAAAAATGGAACCCTAAAATGACTCCATATATCTTCATGGAGCACAAAGGGGTTCACATCATCGACCTCAACCGCACGGCCGACATGCTGGAGCGCGCTGCGCTGGCCATGAAAGCTATGGCTAAAAGCGGCAAAAAAATCATGTTCGTGGCTACCAAAAAGCAAGCGCGCGAAATCGTGCAAAAAGCTGCTGAAAGCGTAGGCATGCCTTTCGTAACTGAGCGCTGGCTGGGTGGTATGATGACCAACTTCGCCACCATCCGCAAATCGGTGAAGAAAATGCAACATATCGAGCGCGTTCTGGCCGACACCACGTTGACCAGCATCACCAAGAAAGAACGCCTCATGTTCGGTCGCGAACACACCAAAATGAGCAAACACTTCGGTGGTATCGAACAACTCAACCGCCTGCCTTCCGCTGTGTTCATCGTGGACATCCACCACGAACACCTGGCACTGGCTGAAGCGAAAAAACTGAATGTAAAAACATTCGGTATGGTTGATACCAACTCCGACCCAACCCTGGTGGATTTCGCAATCCCAAGCAACGACGACGCATCCAAGTCTATCGCATTCATCACCAACTACCTCACCAACGCTATCCGCGAAGGCCTGGAAGAGCGCAAAGCCGCTAAAGGTGATGAAAAAGAAGGCGCTGACGCATAAGATCCGAACGGGCAGATTAATTCTTGTTCAAGTTTGAATCTGCCCGTTCCTTATCCCCTCAGCCCTCCCTTACTTTGCTCCCTCGCGGAACCGCGAGACCTTCTTATTTTTTAAATTTTACCATAAGCAATGACAAAAGTTTCTGCTGCTGATATTGCCAAACTGCGCGAACTGACCGGCGCAGGTATGATGGACTGCAAAAAAGCCCTGGAAGAATCCAACGGCGACACCGAAGCCGCTCAAGACTGGCTTCGTAAAAAAGGTATTGCCAAAGCCGCTAAACGCGAAGACCGCGAAGCTAAAGAAGGCGTGGTAGTAGCTAAAACCAATGCCGACAGCACCCGCGCTATCGTGCTCGCTCTGAACTGCGAAACAGACTTCGTAGCTCGTAACGAAAACTTCATCGCACTGACCAATAAAATTGGCGACGTAGCTCTCGCCAACTTCCCGGCTACCCTGGAAGAATTGCTCGCACTGCCTTTTGATGCCAGCGGTACCATCGGCGACAAAGTGGCCGAACAAACCGGTATCATCGGTGAAAAAGTAGAAATCAGCCGCTACGAGCCAATCACCGGCGCGCAGATCCTGACCTACAATCACTCCAACAACAAGCGCTCTGTTGCCGTAGCACTCAGCCAGCCAGGCAGCGACTTCGAACAGGCCGGCCGCGACGTTGCTATGCAAATCGCTGCTATGAACCCTGTTTCTGTTAGCCGCGACGACGTTGATCCAAAAATTATCGAAAAAGAAATCGAAATCGGTAAAGAACTGGCACGCAACGAAGGTAAACCAGAAGATATGCTCGAAAAAATTGCTCAGGGCCGTCTGAACAAATTCTTCCAGGAAAGCACCCTGCTCAGCCAGAAGTTCGTTAAAAACAACGACCAAACAGTTGATCAGTACCTCCGCTCCCTGAACAAGGACCTGACGGTTACCGGCTTCAAGCACATCGCGCTGTAAGTTTTCTCCTGAACACTTTGCACAAACACATTATATGGGAGCCATCCTGCATCTGCAGCGATGGCTCTCTTTTTTTTGTTTAGAGCGTGTATCTTTACCTTAGTGAGCAAGATCATCCTGGTTGGCACTGCAAATCATCTGATAATCCCACCAATTTTGCTTTCATTTGGGCCTGTGACTTCGCTTAAATATTTGTACTATGAAAATTCTTGTCACCGGTTCAGATGGACTTCTGGGCAGCCATATTGTTAGGGAACTCCTGACAGATGGCCATACAGTTAAAGCCCTGACGCTTCCCGGAAGCACCTCCAAAACCCTGGATGGGCTGCCCATTGAACGCGCCTACGGCAATATTTGCCAGTTGGAGGACGTCAAAAATGCACTGACGGGCTGTGACATGGTGATTCATGCCGCGGCCAGCACCAAGGTGTGGCCAACACGCGCCAAAGATATTTGGGAAATCAACCTCAATGGCACACGTAATGTAGTAGAGGCTGCCTTGGATTGCCAACTCAAACGTATGGTTTACGTTAGCTCCGCAAGCGCATTCAGGCCAGGTTCCAAAATTCAACCAGGCAACGAAAGCAATGATTTCGACGGGTTTCATTACCACCTGGATTACATTGACTCCAAATACGCGGCTCAGAATTATGTGCTTCAGGCGGTTAAAGAGCGAGGCCTGCCCGCTGTACTGATCAATCCTACTTTTATGTTCGGGGAATACGACTCCCAACCCAGTTCAGGAAAAATGATTGTAGCCATATATGCCGGTTCATTACCTGGCTATACAAATGGTGGCAAAAACTTTGTGTATGCCAAAGACGTGGCCAGGGCCTGCGTAAATGCCCTCACCATGGGCCGCATTGGCCAATGCTACATTGCCGGCAACGCCAACCTGAGCTACCCGGAATTGTTTCAAAAAATGTCGCAAATCATGGGTGTAAAAGCGCCTACTTTTCGGGTGCCAAATCCTCTGATTCTGGCCTATGGATATCTTGGTACACTTTGGGGAAAACTCATGAAACGCGTACCAAACATCAATCACGCCACCGCCCGTGTTTCCTGCGACGACCAGTATTACTCCGCGCAAAAAGCGGTAGAAGAGCTTAAAATGCCCCAAACGCCCCTCGAAACAGCTATTCAAAACGCTTTTACCTGGCTAAAAACCAACCACTACTGCTAAAGCATGGAATACACCTTCGCCTGGCCCGAGGCCTCCGCTGAAGCCAACATAACCATCATTCTGGTTACTATCGGGTTTATTGTTTTTTGGTTCACCGGCAAATCAGACAAACTGCTGACTAAACAAATACAGGCGTACGGCCCGGAAGACGGACAGCAACGGCATGTCTTTATCAAACGCATCGTGGGCATGGCTACATTCGGATTGATTCCTGGGCTGGTATTGCTGGCTGGTATGGGATTTTCCTGGTCTGATTACGGGGTTAAACCAAGCCTGGATGTTGTTTCCCTGTACTGGATCCTGGGCTTGTCGGCCATCATCATTCCCATGACCTTCCGGTCTACCCGGGCAGCTGACAATCTGGCGCAGTATCCGGAAATCCGCCGGGCCAATTGGAGTCCGAAACTGGTGGTCTTGAGTGCGCTTTCCTGGATGGGTTATCTGGTAGCCTACGAACTGATGTTTCGTGGCTTTTTACTATTTTCCTGTGTAAGAGCTTTCGGCGTATGGCCAGCCATTATCATCAACACCTCCATTTACGCTCTGGTACACGTGCCCAAAAACGCCAAGGAAGGTATAGGCGCTATTCCGCTTGGTTTGCTGCTTTGTGTACTCACCCTTCAAACCCAAACCATTTGGATTGCCCTGATTGTCCACTGGGTTTTATCCCTGGCTAATGAGTGGTTTTCCCTGAAATATCACCCGGACATGCAAGTGGTAAAATAGCCTGTAAACATGAAAAAAATACTGATTACCGGCGCGTCCGGATATATTGGCGGGGTATTAGCAGAACGGTTGCAGGCGGCAGGCCATCAGGTTTTGGCGCTGGTACGGAACCTGCCTGCAGCCCCTGAGCCCAACGGCATCCAATGGATTAAGGGGGATTTGCACACTGTTCAGGTACTGAACGAGGTCATGCGCGGCGTGGAAGAGGTATACCATGTGGCTGCTTATGCGCGTCCATGGGCCAAAGACCGCTCCACCTTTCATCAGATTAATGTGGAAGGCGCTGAAAATGTATTCCAGGCAGCAGCCAAAAATGGTGTGCGCAGAGTGTTGTTCACCTCCACAGCAGGTGTTTTCGGGCCATGCCAAAACTTTCAGCCCGTGACAGAAGACAGTACCCCCTGGGCGCGTGTGTACACGGAGTACGACCGCTCTAAAATTGCCGCAGAAAACCTGGTCCGCAAACGCGCCGCTGAAGGACAGGATATCGTGATCGTAAACCCATCCAGGGTATACGGACCGGGAGATCCCGCAACCATCAACGCTGTCAATAAAATGATCCAGCTGTACCTCAGGGGCCGGTTCAGATTCCTGCCGGGCGATGGCGGCGGTTTGGGCAACTATGTGTACATTGATGATGTGGTGAACGGGCACATTTTGGCTATGGAAAAGGGCCGGAGCGGCGAGAACTACATCCTGGGGGGGATAAACACCTCTTACAAAGCCTTTTTTGACGCAGTAGCCAAAGCTGGCGGCAAACAGTTTTTCACACTGCCCATGCCCATTGGAGTAATGCAATTCAGCGCACGGATAATGCAATTGCGGGCTGATTGGTTTGGTATTCCCCCGGCTATTACTCCGGAATGGATAGACCGTTTTGAAGTACACTGGATGTTATCCCACCAAAAAGCCATGGAAGAACTGGGCTATCAGACAACATCACTGGAAACAGGACTGGAAAAAACTGCGCGTTGGCTACAGAGCGTTTGATGGACGGTGGACGGTGGACGGTGGACGGTGGACGGTGGACGGTGGACGGTGGACGGTGGACGGTGGAAATTTAATTCAAATATCACTTTACAGGATAACACAGGTCATTTCCGGCCCATTTTGCGGCAAATACTTTTGTGTCGAACTACACCGAACAAATGTATGGCCAAAATTCTTGTTACCACCGATCTTTCCAGCAGTTCCAAAGCAGGTTTGCGTTTTGCCCTGCAATTGGCAAGTCAGCAGGACACCGAACTGATATTTTTCCATTGTTTTCAGGCGCTCATCCCCACCACGGTGCATCAGGGCCGGATAGAAACTGCGCTGAAACGGCAAACCAGAAGTACGTTGCTCAGGTTGGAAAAGTTTGTGGCCGGAGTGCTTCGAAATGCCCGTTTCCGCCCGGCTAAATACCGTTGTGCCGTATTGGAAGACTTGAGTCCGGAAAGCGCCATTCAGCAATATGCCCAGGAAAATCAGGTAGATTACATCTGTATCAGCACACGCGGGGCAGGGCAATTTTTGAAACTGATTGGCACCAATACCAGTAAGGTGATTGAAAAATCCAACATTCCGGTGCTTGTAGTACCACATATATACCGATCTAAAAAAGTAGAAAACCTGCTGTATGCATCTGATCTGGAAGAGGTGGAAAAAGAACTTAATGTAGTTTGCCGAACGGCACAAAGCATACAGGCTAAAGTAGATCTTACGCACTTTTACTACTCACCCGACGAGTTGGCTATGGCCAATACCCAATGGCCTGGCTGGAAAAAGCGGTTTCCATTGTTGCAGCATTTACATCTGGATCCACATGATATGGACAATGATTTTGCTCATCAAATGGAGAAGGTGGTGCAAAAGTACAGGCCGGGTCTGGTGGTATTCTTCACCCACCCCAAAACCACCTGGTTTAATAAATGGTTCAGCCCCAACCGCTCCGAGTCATTCTCTTACATCACAAAAGTACCCATGCTGGTATATCGAAAAGGCGCCAAATAAAACGATTCTTTCCCGACCTTTGCTGCATGTGTACCGTGAGCTATCTGCCTCGTCCTGCCGGTTTTATCCTAACACATAACCGGGACGAAGCCCCCTCCAGATCGCCGCAACGGATCGTGCGCGAACGCACACCCGGCGGCCAAATCCTTTTGTTCCCGAGAGATACCCAGGCCGGCGGCACCTGGATTGCTGTTTCCAGGGCTGGCAGAACGGCATGTTTGCTTAATGGCGCTTTTGTGCTCCATAAACGCCAGCTTCCTTACCGAAGGAGCCGGGGACTGCTATTGCTCGATTTTTTTGAATGGGCTGATGCAGACGATTTTTTCACGCAATACGATCTGGACAATATTGAGCCTTTTACATTTCTATACTTTGAACACGCTCCGGGCAACCAGAGTAAACCCCGGCGCATCCTGGAATTACGTTGGGACGGAGAACAACGGCACCTGAAAAGCCTGGATCCGGCTCAAGCTCATTTTTGGTGCTCTGCCACCTTATATCCTGCCGAAATGCAGGTAAAAAGAGCCGCAGTTTTTCAGAAATGGCTGGACCAATACGCCCCCATTGAACAATGTCCAAGGCCTCCCGTTTTACACTTGCACAAAACCGGCAGCGTTGGGGATCCGGAGTATGATTTTGTTATGAACAGGGCGGGCAGAGTACAAACTGTAAGCATCACCCAAATTTCCGTACATGAAAAAACCGCCCGCATGCGCTACCTGGACCTGCTGGAAAAAAAAGAGAACGAACGGCGGCTATCACTGGGTTAACGGAGGCATTACGCTGTGAACAGGTTGTAAACTTTTCAAATTATTGTGTACCGTTCGTTAAATCTTTGCAAACTAACCAAAGAAAATTTTGGACGATACATAGAATCACTCTATTTTGCAGTCAAATTCTTCTTTCTAATCTCTCAACCTGAACATTATCGAGCCAATTCTCTACCGTTAAAGACCATTTTTTCTGTCATAGATGCGGCCTAAACCTGAATTTGTAACGCATGAAACAACCCTTACTCGTTTTTATTTTCCTGCTGGCCGCAATTGCCCTTAGGGCGCAAAATTCCTCCAGACCAGAACTATCTGTTTTCCCGAATCCTACCACAGAATTCGTATCCGTTCAAGACCAGGCTGATGCCGTAGGTCAGTTGAATGTGTTCAATATCCTGGGCAAAAAGGTGAAAACCTTCGAAGCATCCAAAGGCGAACATTACTTTGTAGGCGATCTCCCCAAAGGCGTATACCTCGTGCAACTGGTTGGCAAAAACAAACAGGTGCTCAAATCTCAAAAAGTAGAGAAACGTTAAGCCTCAAAACAGGCTCACGAGTAGGGAAAGAGATCAGAAAAAATACCACCCAAAACCAGAAAACTATCCTTTAAAGCAGCGACTCCCCGGATACTTTCCTGGAGTCGCTGCTTTCTTTGTATACCCTAAAAAACCAAAAACCTTGCAGCCATGGTAACTTTTTGCCAAATCCTGCGTTATTAATACAACTACAGGCGTTGATCCTGCTCACCTCATTGCAACGCCGAGGCCTCAAAACCAATTTCCCTTTGTTTTGCGTACTTGGCGTACTTTGCGGTGAATTTCACCCAAAACCTATCATTTTTTAATCCGCGGAACCTTCCGCTCAGTAAAAACGATGACCAAGAAAAAAAAGCATGGCGGCAGAAAGCTGACCGCCCAGGAACTCCAAATCCAATTCCTCAAATTCATGCTCGGCCACCCCAAAAAACGTTTCGCGCCGAAGCAAATCACCGAACTTCTCAAGATCGACAACAACCGCGATTCCGCTGAACATGCCATGCAGCAGCTGGTAACAAACGGAATGGTGACCGAATTCCCCGATGGCAAATTCGGCGTTGCACTCAACCGGTTTAGCCCGGAAGAACCCGTAGCACCTGCCGACAAACCTGCCAAAGAGAAGTTTCAAGACCGTAAAAAAACTGTTGCTCCAACTAAATCTGCCGGCAATCAGCGCAAAATCGTTGAAGGCCGTGTAGACATGACCCGTACCGGCGCTGCATACATCGTAACAGAAATGATGGATACAGATGTATACATCCCGGCCAAGTATGTAAATGGAGCCCTGCACAACGATACCGTGCGCGTAATGCTCTTCGCTCCCCCACCCTTCCGGGGCAAACGGGGCGCCCCTATGCAGCGCAAACCAGAAGGAGAAATCATTGAAGTAACCAAACGCGCCAACGAATTTTTCATAGGCACGCTGCGCATCAGCAGAAACTACGCCCTGTTCCTGCCCGATAACCCCAACATGCCTATTGATATCTTCGTCCCCATCGAATCCATTGCGGATGCCAAAGATGGCGACAAGGTAGTGGTAAAGGTTACCGACTGGCAGGAAGGCAAGGGCCGGGCGCCTATTGGCAAGGTAACCCAGGCACTGGGCAAGGTTGGCGGCAACGATTTTGAAATGAAAAAAATCCTCATCAATGCCGGTTTCCAACTCCAGCATTCCGAGGAAGCAGAACGGGAGGCAGCGCGCATTCCGGAAACCATTTCACCTCAGGAAATAGAACGTCGCCGCGATTTCAGAGATATCCTCACGTTTACCATCGACCCGGAAGACGCCAAAGACTTCGACGATGCGCTGAGCATCCGGCAGTTGGAGAACGGGCACCTGGAAATAGGCGTACACATTGCCGATGTAACACACTATCTGAAACCCGATTCCGCACTCGACCGGGAAGCTTTTGAACGCAGCACCTCGGTGTATCTGGCCGATCGTTGCAATCCGATGCTGCCGGAAAAACTGTCCAACAACCTTTGCTCTCTGGTGCCGGAACAAGACCGGCTTACCTTCTCAGCGGTGTTTACTTTTGATGGTAAAGATAAACTGCTCACACGCTGGTTTGGCAAAACGGTGATACACTCTGCCAAAAGATTTGCCTACGAAGAAGCACAAACCATTCTGGAAAAAAAACCTTCCGAAGCTCTGAAAGCGCACCCGCGTTTTGCCGAGCTGGAGTGGGCTTTGAAAAACCTGGATCGTATTGCCAAAAAGATGCGCAAAGAGCGCGAGAAGAACGGCGCCATCGGTTTTGAAACCGAAGAAGTGCGTTTCAAACTGGCGCCAGACGGCACACCACTGGAAGCGTTTGTCAAAGAACGTAAAGACGCGCACCTGCTCATTGAAGACTTTATGTTGCTGGCCAATAAGGAAGTGGCGCTGTATATGCAGCCACCACTGAAAGCCCGCTCTGAAGACAAGCCGGCAGGCGCTACAAAAGGCGGCGCCCCGGTTCCGTTTATATTCCGGATTCACGACCTGCCAGACATGGCCAAAGTAGCAGATTTTGCCCGCTTTGCCCAGGAACTGGGTGTGCCGATGAAAACCGATACCCCAAAGCAAATTGCACAGTCGTTCAACGAGCTAATGAAAAAAGCCCGCACCGACGATCGTTTGAAAGTGCTGGAGCCTCTGGCGATACGAACTATGGCCAAAGCGGTGTACAGTGCCCAAAATATAGGACACTACGGACTCGGGTTTTCGCATTACTCCCACTTTACCTCACCCATACGCAGGTATTCCGACGTGCTGGCACACCGCATTCTGGAACGAAACCTGGATGGCAAAACCTATCGGGTTGATGAGGCCAAGCTGGAGGAACAATGCAAACACATCAGCAACCAGGAACGTAAGGCAGCAGATGCTGAACGTGAAAGCACCAAGTACAAACAGGCTGAATACCTGTCTACCCGGATTGGACAAAGTTTTGACGGAATCATCAGCGGTATGATAGACCGCGGTTTCTTCGTGGAACTCATGGATTCCCGGGCGGAAGGCCTGGTGGACTTTAAATACCTGGACGACACCTATATCCTGGAAGAAGGCAACCTGCGTGCCACCGGCCGACGCTACAAGCGCAGCTTTAAAATGGGCGATAAAGTGCGGGTGCGGGTTGCAGCAGTGGATTTAGGAAAAAGGCAGGTGGAAATGGAGTTGGAGGAGGATGTTCACCGCTAAGGGCGCTAAGGGCGCAAAGAGGGTTTTGATGGTTAAAACACCCGAACATCTTCACTAAAATCAGAGCAGGCTGCTCAGGCAGAACTCGCAAGAGGTCCAACTTTAATAACACAAGAGCCACTCCAGGTCATGGGGTGGCTCTTGTATAATATACAGCGTAAAGCTTACTTGCCCTCTTCAAATTCCTCGGAGAGAATACGCAGTACTTCGCGTACGGTTTCTTCTTCGAGGTCGGTGCGGCGGATGAGTTCCTCTGCGCTGAGTTCGAGTACCTGACGGGCGGTATCGCAACCAATATTTTTGAAAGTTTCGATAACCCATGGCTCGATAGCGTCGCTGAATTCCTCGAGATCCACGTCGTCAATTTCATATTCGGCCTGATTGCGGTACACATCAATTTCGTAGCCGGTGAGGCGGCTCGCCAGTTTGATGTTGCTACCTGCTTTACCGATGGCCAGGCTCACCTGATCGGCATCGAGGTACACCGCAGCGCGTTTGGCATCGTGGTCGAATTCGATGGTAGAGATTTTAGCCGGGGTGAGGCTGCGCTGCATGAAGAGCGAGAGGTTGGTGGTGTAGTTTACGATATCGATGTTTTCGTTGCGCAATTCGCGTACAATACCATGGATACGGCTACCCTTCATACCCACGCAGGCGCCCACAGGGTCAATGCGTTCGTCGTGGCTTTCCACCGCAATTTTGGCCCGTTCGCCCGGGAGACGAACAATGTTTTTGATCTCGATTACGCCATCTTCAATTTCAGGCACCTCGGCTTCCAGCAGTTTGGCCAGGAAATCGGAATCAGTGCGGCTGAGCATAATGAATGGCACGTTATTGCGCATTTCCACCCGTTTGATGATGGCTTTCACCACATCGCCCTTGCGGTAGTAGTCGCCACGAATCATCTCCGTACGCGGCAGAATAAGTTCGTTGCCGGTATCATCGTCGAGCACCAGGATCTCTTTTTTCATGATCTGGTTCACCTCGCCGGTGATCACCTGGCCTACGCGCTCGGAGTACTTGCGGTACACCTCATCTTTCTCCAGTTCCATTACACGCGACACCAGCGTTTGGCGTGCAGCCATAATGGCCCGGCGACCGAAGTCTTCAATAGAGAGCTGCTCGTAGCATTCATCGCCAATGGAGTTGGATTCGTCAATGGCCTGCGCTTCGGTTTCGCTCACCTGCGATAGTTCATTGGTAACCTCACCATCAGGCACCACTTCGCGTACGCGCCAGATTTCAAGGTCACCGGTATTGGTATTAACGATTACATCGAAGTTCTCGTCGGTACCATATTTCTTTTTAATCAGGGTACGGAATACATCTTCCAATACGCGCACCATGGTGGGGCGGTCGATGTTCTTACCCGTTTTAAAGTCTGCAAATACGTCAACTAAGTTAACCATTATTCGAGTGTTGAGTTTTTGAGTTTTTGAGTTTTCGAGTGTTTGAGTTTTCGAGTTGGCGTTGGGCTTGAGGTTTTGCTTGATTAATGGAGGAGGAAGTCCTGCATTTCGCGCCTTTGCATCTTCGCGCCTTCGCGCCTTTGTGTTATTGCCTTTGTGCCTTAAAATGGGAGTTTGACTACCGCTTTTTCTATTTGTTCATAGGGGATGGCGGTTTCAACTTCTTTTTTCAATTTCTTTTTGCCATCACGCTCCACCACAATCTCGGTGAGAATGATCTGGGCTTCGTCGGCAGATTTGAGTTCCTGGGTGTATTCGGTATGATCTGTTTTGCGGACATACAGCGTACGACCGATGTTTTTCACATACTGCCGCGGAAATTTCAGTGGCCGGTCTATGCCCGGGCTGCTCACTTCGATGCCGTAGGTTTCGCCGAGCCAGCCATTTTCATCCAGGATATGTTCGATGTGTCGGCTGAGTTTCTGGCATTTTTCCAGACTCAAACCGGAATCACTATCGGCAAAAATGAACAGTTTGTTGCCCGGCTTTAATTCAATATCCACCGTAAAGCAATCGGCGAAAAGTTCGTCGCTTGCGTATTTTTCTTCCAGTAACTGACCGATGCGTTCGGTTAACTCCATGTGAAGGGTTTGAAGGGTTTGAGGGGTTTGAAGGGTTTGATGGGTTTGATGGGTTTGATGGGTTTGATGTATCCCGGAATGATTTCCGGGCTGACGTTTGGCACAAATAAAAGAGGGAACCAATGGTTCCCTCTCGTGCACTACGTTCAGAATGTGGTGCAAAGGTAAGGCGGTATTATGATCATTTCCAAAAATAATGAAGAAAATGCATCATTACTTATGCGCATGCCACCAGTGGGTACTACCGGAATGGTTTGCATCGAACAACTCACCTAAGCCCGGGGTAATGCAATGGAGATCATTTTGTCTGGCATATTGTACAAAATCCTCGGCCGGTTCATACCAGGCATGTTGGTACGACAGGCTGAAACCGCCCCAGTGTACAGGCATCACTTTTTGGGCGCAGGCATCCAGGGCTGCCTGAACGCTTTCTTCCGGGAAGAGGTGTATTTCTGCCCAATCCACGCTGTATTGGCCACATTCCATGAAGGCAAAATCAAAAGGACCGAGTTTTTGGCCAATTTCCTTGAAATGGCTGCCGTAGCCGCCATCGCCGCTGAACCAGATTTTTTCGGTTGGGGTGGTAAATGCCCAGCCGCCCCAGAGACACTTGGCTATGGACGACAAGCCCCTGCCTGAAAAATGCCTGGTAGGGGTGAAGCTTATCTGAATGCCCTGAAAGTCTGTGGTCTGCCACCAGTCGAATTCCGTGATACGACCGGCGTCTACGCCCCAGCGGATAAGGTGTCGTTTCACGCCCAGGGCCACGAAATAGTGTTTCACCTTGAATTTCAAGCGCTGAATGCTGGCATAGTCCAGGTGATCGTAATGATCGTGGGTCATCAGGAGCAGATCAATATCGGGCAGCTGATCGGCGATTTCCAGGCTGTTTTCAGAAAAACGTTTGGTGGTGGTAGGCGCAATGGGCGAGGCATCCGGCCCGAGCATGGGGTCGATGAGGATGGTTTGGTTTTGCAGGCGCATGAGTACCACCGAGTGTCCATACCATATAAACCGGGCCTGCGAGGCATTCTGGAAGAAGGACTCGCTATGGAAAGGCGCCACCGGCAAGGGTTTGGGAGGAGCGCTTTCCTTGTGTCCTTTGATTTGTTTGCACAATACACCGGGCAATTGACGCCAGTTTATGGCTGATTGGGTATGTTCCAGATTTCGGAAAGCGCCATCTTTCCAGTGTGCGGAAGATTCATAAACAGCTTTCCAGTGGGCCGTTATTTTTCCGCCAAATTGTTGAGGAGTCATAAAGGATGAATGTAATCGGAAGGAAACAATGGAAAGGGGGAGATGTTTTACGAACAGCTTGGTGTTTTCACCATAGCCGTCAGGCTATGTATTTTCCTTCCGGCATTTCGCTCCGCCGTAGTTGTTGGAGAGGACGCTAACAACTGGGTAAAACACTGGTTATCAAGTATGTTTAGCCAAAAGTCAGCACTCCTTTCCGCTGCTGGCGTCCTCGCCAACAGCTACGGCGGAGCGAGATTTTTGGGGAAATTACGGTCTAATCAGTACTTAGCCTGACAGCTATGAAGTTTTCACTAAGATGAAAAGTACAGCACAAAGCCCAATCTACCAAAAGATACCTTGTATTTTAATAGCGGGGCAGAAGGCGTTTCGATTTCATCAGCCCAGCCGCTCACGTATGTTGCACTGGGTCAAAAAAAAGAGCGAAGCGCGGCAGTGGGATGGTGGGATGCGGCTGATTAGGAAGACCGGGCGGGGCGGAAATCTTCATGTTTATTTGTTCCAAAAGAAAGCATGCATGCAATCTGCATAACTCGCTTGTAAAAGTCTTCAAACTGATCTTTCTTATATTTAGTTCGCATTGCCCGGAGAACGTCAGAAGCATCAAATCCACCCCACTCCCATAACATGGTATCAAAGTTATATTTGAGCATCTGTGTTTCTACTTCTGCCCGCAACGATCTTATTTGATCTGTTGTCAAGCCGTAACTATTCAGGAGTTTAATCGTCACTTCGTTTGCTTCTGCTGTAAACTCCGTATCCAAAAATGGCTCAAGTATCCAACCCCAAATTGGAGGTCGCTCTACAAGTTCAATCTTGTTTCTTTTAGCAAACGCCTCAAGTTCTTCAATATTTTCTCTTGATAAAAAAATCAAGTCATCCCCAACTCTTAATGTAGGCGGATATGACTTACAATCTATATCTTCAATGTGCTCTGCTTTAAGAGCATGTTGGGGATTTTCTTGCCGGGCCAAAAACTGTTCTTTTTCCGCCATTTTTCACCTTTTTTCAGTCACGTAACTCAGGCTAAGCTCCTTCAAAAACGCAAAAACTGACGAAAAAAGCTCAAATTTTTGACTCCGT
>DATGWL010000050.1:0-6008 GCA_035299505.1 Saprospiraceae bacterium
GATGCGGCCAAATTTTCTTTTATACTGCGTTATCCCGAGTACTCGGGACATCGAATTGCCCGCATTCGACTGCAAATTTTGCCTTGTCTAAAACAAAATTTGTTGCCACCTCGCACAAACGCCCCCATCGCAACAAGTCTACTATTTACCTTTAATATTTGACCATTTGTTTTGTGGTAATAATTAGCCGCTGAATTGCTTATACTATGATATCGTTACCTGATCTTGACGCATCAAAGTCTATTGATCAGCAACAGAGAGAACGCATCGTTATTGTTTGATAAAAGTACTCCGGGATACAGTTCCGCCCTTTTCATCACGGCACTCTAACAGGTAAACTCCGGATTCCAACCCTTCAACTACTACAGACTGTGTCCCGATTTTACCCGATAACCCGCTTTGGTATTGAACCTGCCTGCCCAATGCATCGTAAATATGGTATTGCGACATGCCTTGTGCCGGAATTTCCACCTGCAAAATCGATTCTGCAGGATTAGGAAACACCTTCCAGGTTGCCAGTTTTTCAGTTTCTTTCACTGAAACCACTTTTTCTGCCGTCCGATGAACTGTTTCACCCACCAGCCCGGCATAGAGATAGTTGTCGGCAGAAAAATAAAAGCACTCCGGAGAAGCCGGTAAATCAGTATCCGTGAAAAAAGGCGTCCAGGTAAGTCCATCATCCAAACTTCTGTAATACTGCTGGTCAATCTTCAGGAGCACCACGCCCGATCCGCTCATCATAAAAGCCGTTCCAGTGATAAATGCCGGCGGATTCCCCACTTCCTGAAAGGTTTCGCCCTCGTCATCCGAAACATACATTTTTTGCAAAATAAACGCATCCACGGTAACCATAATAACGATCAAACGGCCAGTGGAGGTAACCGTAAAAGCATAGGAAAAACTGCCCGGTGGTAAATCAACCTCCTGAAACAGGTCAAACTCCGGCATAAAACGATAGATTGAAAACTGCGTTCCACGATACAGGTGCCCGTTGGGATGAAAATGATACCCGTTAAAAAAAATGTTGATGAAATCCGGAGGCACCTGCATTTGCTGCCAACTATTGCCCAAATCCGTGGAATAAAAGCCCCCGTCAGCATTTGTCAAAACATACAATGTACCATCAGCACCTGAAATAATGCGGTGATACGGCGCTATGGGAAATGGATTAAACCCAATGGTTTGCCAGGAATTTCCACCATCCACCGATTTGTGTATCACCTGATTACCCGGCGCCAGCAATACCCCTCCCGGCGTCTTGCATATTGTTTGTGGAGAAAAGGTTCCGTTTGCCACCGGAATCAGCACCTGTTGCCAGTTCTGACCCTCATCCGTAGAATAGTCTACTCCGTTCCGCCTGCAAGACTCTGCATACAACCTTTGGTTGTTGCCCTTCAGGATGTTGTAAACCGTAGGCTGGTTAAATACATCAGATCTGTCAGTCCAGTTGGTACCATGATTCAGGCTGGTAAAAAATACCTGCTGCCCACATTCTGTCACCTGTGAAAACACCTTCTGACCATCGGCTGAAATGCCCATATCTCCTGCCACAGAAAGGCTGTTAAAGGGCGTCCAGGAATCGCCTTCATTGTTGGAAACCAACACCGAAAGACCATCTACCAGCCATACCTCACCGGTTTGGGTAAACAGTACATCGCGTACTCCATTGGTGGGTTGTGCATTGGGCAGGGTCAAATTGGTCCAGGTCAATCCACCGTCCAGTGAGCGTTTCAGGGCATTTGGACCATCATTGGAAAACAGGTAAACAGCATTGGAATACGGGTTGTATTTTACCCATCCCACATGGAAATTATTGACGTTAAAAAACACCTGCTGCTTTTGCCCGCTGCCGGTAAAATGAAAAACCTTGTCGTCCGGAGCATCCGGCAACACCAGCAGGTTATGATTATCGTTGTGCAGCGCCAGGAGGGCATTGTATGGCACATCCGGCAACACCTGGGTAAATGCTCCGCCCATATTGGTCGTATACAGCAACGCTCCATCCTGCAGGAGTTTCCACAACCGGTTTTGATGATCCGTCAGGGCATCCAGGCTTCCTTCAAAACCCTGCACCGGCTCCCAATCCTGAATATCTTGCCGAAAACGAAACAGCTGCTGGTCGTAATGCGCATACACCTCGCCATTGGGTTGCATCTCAAAATCCGGCACAGAAAATTGACCGGGCAGCGGCAAATTGCGACTCACCCAGGTGTCGCCCAGGTCAGCCGACACCTCTACCTGATTAAACAGCTTTCGGAGGCGGAAAAGTGTTCCATTAGCCGACATCTCCGGAGCCGGCCCGGCCATCCCGCCCGGACCTTGCAAGGCCGTCCAGTTAGCCTGGCCATTCAATAAACAGGAACAAAAAAGAAAAAATGCCAGTAAGGGTAATCGCAGAAGAGCCATAAGTAGTTGTGTTATCGGGTTAATTAAGGGTCATTCTGGAGCTTATTTAAGGGTCATTGGGGGGACATTTATAAAAAAATAGGGGTCAATTGCTGGTTTGGAAACAAACTGCCTCCCAACAAACAATTGACCCCTAAATATCTATAAATCATTTTCAAATCACCCCAAAATGATCCTTAAATCACCCCAAAATGATCCTTAAATGACTCCAAAATGACCCTTAAATAACTCCAAAATGACCCTTAAATGACTCCAAAATGACCTTCTAAATGACCCTTAAATGACTCTCCAATGCCCCTCCCCCTTTACCCCTGCTCATTCAGCAGTTTCCAGAGCATATCCTTCAGCACCTGCAGGTTTTTGTTGGTGGCGCTGGAAATAAAAATAGAAGGGATACCCTTGGGAAGGGTGGGGCGCAGCATTTTTTCCAGCTCCTCATCTATCAGATCACTTTTGGAAACAGCCAGCACCCGGGGTTTGTCCAGTAACTCCGGATTGAATTCTTCCAGTTCATTGAGCAGGATATTAAACTCTGCTTCAATATTCCGATCCGTGTCGGCAGGTACCATGAACAACAAAATACTGTTGCGTTCAATATGGCGCAGGAATCGGTGCCCGAGTCCGCGCCCCTCATGTGCACCTTCAATGATACCCGGTATATCGGCCATAATAAAGGTTTGGCCTTCGCGTACTTTCACAATACCCAGCTGAGGTGTCAGAGTGGTAAAAGGGTAATCACCAATTTTTGGTTTGGCAGCAGTTACAGCACTCAGCAAGGTACTTTTCCCGGCATTCGGGAAACCCACCAATCCTACATCGGCCAGTACTTTGAGTTCTAATATTACCCAGCGCTCTTCACCGGGTTCGCCCGGTTGGGAGTATTTAGGCGCCTGGTGTGTGGAGGTTTTGAAAAAGGTATTGCCTTTCCCCCCTCGACCACCGGGCAGCAGGATTTTTCGTTCGCCAGGCTCGGTAATCTCCATCAGGAATTCGCCGGTTTCGGCATCGCGTACAACAGTCCCCAAAGGCACTTTTACCACCACATCATCGCCTTCTGCCCCGGTTTTGAGTCCTCCACTGCCACTTTGACCGTCTTTGGCCGAAATATGCTTAGTGTATTTAAGAGAAAGCAGGGTCCACTCCTGCGGTTCAGCCTCCAATATTACGTGCCCGCCCCGGCCGCCATCACCGCCGTCAGGGCCACCCATCGGCATGGCCGGACCGCGGTAAAAGTGCACGCTACCGCCGCCGCCTTTACCAGATTTGAACTTTATCTTAACGTAGTCTACGAAGTTTTCCATGCCTTATATTTTCCAAAAGGAGGGTAAAGGTACGACCTTGGGCCGGATTGCCGCGTGAAAAACACCATTTCGCCGCTTTCTTTTGAACGATATGGCAAACGCAGTGTTCCTTTGCCTTTAGTCTGAACAACACATACCCGTGATATAACAATTATGACCAAGCTTCCTCCTCTACCCAAAAAACGACTTATCGATACCCAGGAGCCTGTATTTCTGCAAGGTCCCCGCAAACGCCACTTCGAATTATTCTTTGCGTTCAAGGTCTTTTGGGAGTTTATCCGGGGTTTCCGCGCCCTGCACTTTGTTGGTCCGTGTGTAACCGTTTTTGGCTCTGCACGCTTTAAAGACGGCCATCGTTACTATGAGGAAGCACAAACCATGGGCAAACTCATCGCCACCGATCTGGGGCTAACTGTCATGACCGGCGGCGGCCCGGGCATCATGGAAGCAGCCAACCGAGGCGCCAAGGAAGGCGGCGGCTTGTCGGTAGGATGCAACATCGTACTGCCCCACGAACAAGCCGAAAACCCCTGGCTGGATAAGTTTGTCACCATTCGCTATTTCTTTGTGCGGAAGGTGCTGCTGGTTAAATATTCTTACGCCTTTGTCATTCTTCCCGGCGGATTTGGCACCATGGACGAGTTTTTTGAAACGCTTACCCTGGTGCAAACCCGAAAAATTCACAGTTTTCCCATTGTAATCATGGGTATGGATTACTACCGGCCCCTTCAGGAATACCTGAAATTCATGGCGGAAGAAGGCACCATTTCACCTGAAGATATGGATCTGGTGCTGTTTACCGACGATCCTCAGGAAGCCATCGCACACATCAGGCAATACCTTTCCAACCATTACACGGTAAAAAAGCGCAAAAGCTATCTTCCCAAATGGTGGCTTTTTGAACGCGCCTGATCAGAGTTCAAATATAATATTGCCCTCGTTATCCTGCCAGATCCTGACTGTTGGAAACCGGAACTGGATATTGGAGAACAGTATATGGTAATCCGAGGCCTCTATATGAGGCGCATCCTCCGGGTTTCGGTGCAGGTTCATTAGCCGCCGAAATACCGATTCCGGAATACGGGTATCGTAGGCCAGCGCGCGCAGGCGCACCTCCAGCGGAGAGTTTTGTAACACCTCCAGGTATCGCTCCAGCAGTTCGGATAAAAAAAACTTGTCCTGGATATGCTTCGGGCGTAGGCGTTTCATCTGGCAGCAATAGCAATGGTTGCGCAACTCAGGCGGACGCCCCCTGCCTGCAACAGCGTTTGTCCGCATACTTCCAGGGTGGCGCCGGTAGTCAGCACATCATCTGCCAGCAGAATGTGTTTCCCGGCAAGCAGATGTGGTTTGTGCAATCCAAACATATCGTCTACGTTCTGGAACCTGTCCATACGTTTTTTATGGGTTTGCGTTTCAGTATGGGTGTTGCGCACCAGAACCCCGTTGAGCAGGGGCACATCCATGGCTTCGGCCAATCCCTGTGCAATCATAGTGCTTTGGTTGTAGCCACGCAGTCGCTCCTTCTTAGGGTGTAGCGGCACAGGCACAATCAGGTCTATGCTTTGAAAATCTACCGACCGTTTGAGTTGCCTGCCAAATTCACGCCCCAGGATCTTGCCGATTTCAGGTTTGTTGCGATATTTCAGGTGGTGAATCGCGTGCCGGATAGGACTATTTCGTGTGAAATAATAAGCCGCAGCTCCGCTTTGCAGGGGTAGCCGGCCCCAGAGCCGGTGTACAAATTCATTATCCCGGCACTGATACATATCCGACACAGAGAGTCGGGATTTGCAGTGCATACAAAAGCAGGTAGCGGAAAAGGGCAGGTCCTGACCGCAGGCAACACAGAGTTCGGGGTAGAGCAACTGGAGCATTCCGGTCCATAATTGGCCGGGAGGGGGAAAAAGTTTCATTTGGTGAAAATTTAGTGAAAATGACTTTGGGGTAAAATGCTTTTCAAAAATAGGGCATTTTATCAGAAAAGCAAATTTTTGTTGCATAAAAACAACCAAACAAAGATGCGCTCAAAAAAAGATGTATTTTTTTAAAAAAAACATGAGCAACTACTTGGACAAAAGAAAAACCTGCGCTTACCTTTGCGTCCCGTTTTTGAAGACACTTAGTCAACAAAAGAAATTTGAAGTGTAAAAACTTCGCAAAAGTTCATTGACGTATTGACAGCAGAAGAGGATGAAGAGGTAAGGGAAGAATAGAGATTTAGGAACGCAAGTTGCCATTGATGTTTTCGGACATAGATGAGTGACAAAGAATACACGATGGAGAGTTTGATCCTGGCTC
>DATGWL010000051.1:0-4987 GCA_035299505.1 Saprospiraceae bacterium
CCAAAAACTGTCCTTTTTCCGCCATTTTTCACCTTTTTTCAGTCACGTCCCGAGTACTCGGGATGCTTCTTCAAAAACGCAAAAACTGACGAAAAAAGCTCAAATTTTTGACTCCGTCAGAAAATCCCCAACATGCTCTAATAAAAGCGATCAATCGTTCATTGTTGATATAAAAACACATTCATTATGGAACTTCTTGGCATTGGCTCCAGGGTAAAACACCCGGCATTTGGCGATGGGGTAGTGGTGCGGCTGCATGTGGCAGCGTATGAAGTATGTTTTATGCAATTCGGATTGAAGATGGTGGGGAAGGATTATTCCGGCTGGCAGGTGGTGGAATGTATTGCGCCGGAGGAAACAGTGTCTTTTACCGAAGCAGAACAATCTTTGGTACGCATTTTAAGGGCCTGGTCGGGGGTTAGTCTGGAAATGGTGCCACTGGGAGATCGTTGGAAAAACGGCAAAATGATCCTCCAGGCCGATGGCGTTCAGCCAAAGGAAGTGCCCATTGATACTTTTTTCCATAAAATAGTGATGATGCGCGACCGCCTGCGCGTGCTGGAGCAAAATATCAATGCGCACAAAAAACTCGACGATGAAGATAAGGTCAACCTGCAGCAGTATATCACCCGCTGCTACGGTAGCATGACCACCTTCAATGTGTTGTTCAAAAACCGGGAAGATTATTTCACCGGCGAGAGCGGTAAGGACTAGTGGTGAACCAACCTAAATTGGTTCACCACCAGATTACTCCACCAGCCATTTTTTGGCTACAAACCCGCGGTCGGTTTGTACCTGTAATTGATAGAGTCCGGACGGGAACAGCCGGGCGTTGAGTTGGAAATGGCTGGTGGGGTTGTTTTCCTGCCATACCAGTTTCCCCTGCATGTCAAACAGCCAGGCCCGTTGCGGATTGGCGCCAACAACCTGTACCTGCGCCTGATCGTGCGCGGGATTGGGTGCAATAATCAGGTCTGTTTCTTGTTGTAGTGGCTCTCCGGTTGGACTGGTGAAGTTGATTAACTGGCAGTAGGTGTCTGAACAGTCTCCTGCGAAATTGCTGATCTCCAGGCAAATCTGATAAGGGCCGGGCGCGCTGTAGGTATGGGTAAGTTCTTCAAATACCCCACCGTGCCAGGCGCCATCGCCCAGGCTGAGTACGGATGCTTCGGCATTCACAGATTTGTTTTTGATGTATACGGTATTGTTGGGCAGCACTGTTACTTCAAAGAGTGCCTGACAAGCCGGGTTATTGCAACAGGCGCCTTTAGTCCAGGAGGTTACCCCGCCATAAAAGGCAGCGTAACATTCATTGCTGTACGTTACACCATCGCAGCCGCAAACCGGATCAAACACGGTCAGACAAGCCATATTGGTGTCAATCTGTTCCGGATTGATGCACTGATCCGGACAAACGCCGGCTGTCCAGGTGCGCACCCCGAAATGATTGTAGGCAATGCACTCGTTGGGGTAGGTGATGCCATCGCAGCCGCAAACCGGTTCGTACACCTGCGGACAAACAATATTGGTGTCAATTACCTCAGGATCTACACAGTCCGGGCCGGCTACCGTTATAGTTTGACAAACGGCGCCGGAACATTCCGTGCCATCGTCGGATTTGGCCTGCACGGTAAGGCATACCTGATAAATACCTGGCGTTTGGAAATTGATGGAGGGGTTTTCCAGGGTGGATTGCTGACCATTGCCAAAATCCCAGTACCATGCGGTGATATTTCCGCCAGGGAAAAGCGACTCATCTTCAAAAGCCCACATGGTTTGGGCGCCGCCAATATTGACACCTTCAAAATCTACAAAAAGCTGATTGCACACACTGCCGCAAGCGCCTGGTTTCCAGGAGGTTACACCGTAATAGTTTTGAGCGATGCAGAGGTTGTCATACGTTTGTCCATCGCAACCACAAACGGGTTGGTAAACTGCCGGACACAGCACATTGAGGTCGATAATAGACGAATCAATACAAGGCGATGCTACCTGAATGGTTTGACAAACGGTGCAGGTAATGTCGGCAAAATCGCCGGTAGGGTAGGTGGCACAGAGGATGTGGGTGCCTGGTTCAGTTACCAGGGTTACAAAATCCAGTCCTGATCCGCTGACCTGGCCCTGGTCGAGCGACCAGTCTACGTAAAAGAAGAAAGGCGGATCGATGTCGCCAAAATCAAAACCGGCATGAAGTTGGGTGCCTTGGAGTGAATACTGGAAATTGTATTCACAGTTGCAGGTTTGTGGTGGGCATTCACCCGGCACAAAGGAGGTTATGCCGAACGCATTAACGGCTTCGCAGGAGTTTCCGTAGGTAATGCCGTTGCATCCGCAAACGGGGTCGTACACGGCCGGGCAGGCTATGTCGGGATTGATCAGAGAGGTGTCGATACAGCCGGTTTGGGCCTGGATTTGAGTGGAGCAGAGTAAAAATGCCCACAAAGCGATGAGAGGAATGTTTTTGTTCATAACGGGTGTGTTGGATTGCTGGATTGTTGGACGTTAGACTGTTATACTGTTGGACTTTGGACTGTAGGATCAAACCATTCGAGCCCAAGTCTAACGTCAAACAGTATAATTCGTAAACGGAAGGGATGAGAGGAAGGGTTGGGAGGCAAATTGTTTTGAAATCGTTAAAATCTTCAAGGCGGGCTGGCGCCGCTTGCTTGAGGAAAGAAATACCAACAGAGGGAAAAAGGGAAAAATGCCGGTATAACTGCTACTTTTGCCCCTCGATTCAAGCTCATCATATTTATGGCTGCAAAAAGCAAATCCAAACCCGCATCTTCTACCAAACCAACTGCCACTAAAGCGTCTGCCGATACCGGTGCGCTTACGCAAACCTTTGGCCCTGATTTTTGGGGTCAGCACTGGCTGCCGGCGCTGCTGATGTTGGTTTCGGCTTATGGACTGTATTTTATTGGTTTAAAATACGGTTATGTGCTGGACGATGAAATGGTGTACTGGAAGAATGAATACGTTCAGAAGGGTCTGGCCGGCATTCGTCAGATTTTCAGCACCGACAGTTTCATGGGGTATTTCAAGGAGCAAAAATTCCTGTTGGAAGGAGGTCGTTATCGTCCGCTTTCCCTGGCCACTTTTGCCATGGAGGTGCAGTTTTTTGGCCCGGACAAACCGGCGGCTGGCCACTTTTTCAATGTATTGCTGTATGGATTGACAGGTATTTTGCTCTACCGCATTTTGTTGGGTTTGTTCCCGGTACGCGAGGGTGGCAAATGGTATTTCAGTCTGGCCTTTTTGGCTTCAGCGTTTTACATGTTGCATCCGTTGCATGTGGAATGTGTGGCCAATATTAAGGGTCGCGACGAGATTTTGGCTGTTTTAGGAAGTTTGGGCGCCTTGTGGGCTGCTTTGAAATATTACGATACAAAAGCCTGGTGGTACCTGGCTATTTCGGGTGTTTCGTTGTTATTGGGCATGTTTGCCAAGGAGAATGCCATCACGTTTGTGGCGGTGATTCCGCTCACCGTATGGATGTTTACACCGGTTAGCTTCCGTCGCTCCCTCATTTCCCTGCTGCCTTTGGTGGCGGCAGCTCTGGTGTTTGTTTGGGCCCGTTATGAGGCGCTGGGCTACTGGCTGGAATCGGAAAAAGGCATTGATGCCAGCACGGATATCATGAATAATCCGTTTCTGGGCATGGGCAAGGATGAGCGTTTGGCTACCATTTTCCTCACGTTGGCCTGGTATGTGAAACTGTTGTTTGTGCCACATCCGCTTACCATTGATTACTATCCGTACCATGTGCCTAAGGTGAGCTGGTCTGACTGGCGCGCCCTGATTGGCGTGGCGGGCTATGCTGCCATGGCGGTTTGGGCCCTGTGGAAATTGAAAAAAGGCAATGTGCTGGCTTATGCCATTTTATTCTATATGGCAACCCTGAGCATTGTGTCCAACCTGTTCGTTTCTATTGGCACCTTTATGAACGAGCGCTTTTTGTACATGCCGTCCATTGCATTCTGTTTGGTGCTGGGTTGGTTTTTTGCTGAAAAACTGCCGGTTTGGTTCAAAGAAAAGCCCGGTGCGGTGTATCCGATTGGCGTTATTCTGGCAGCGGCCATTGGCGGTTTGTATGCGGCAAGAACCATTACCCGTGTGCCCGACTGGCAAAGCGGTTTTACTCTGAATAAAGCAGCTGTGGAGGTGTCTGAAGGCAGCGCCCGCTCGCATTGTTTTTATGTAACCGGCCTGTATCAGGAAAAATACGTGAAGGAAAAAGATCAGGAAGTGAAAAAAGAGCTGGTTACAGAAATGGAGTACCACATCAAGCGCTCCCTGGAGATTAATCCAAACTACGGTGCGGCACTGATTATGAAATTCAATGTGGCCGCGGCCCGTTTTCAGATAGATCACCAGCTTGACAAGTTCTTCCATGAAGCAGAATATGTGATTGAGCGGATTCCGTACAACAATACCTTCCGCAATAACCTGGCGGCGTATATGAAGTATCTGGATGGTTCAAATGCTGAAAAATATATGGCCTTCTGTTACCGGGTGGGTTATGAGTTTTTCTGGAAACAAAAGAACGACGCCAATGCCGCGCTTTATTTCCTGGAATTTGCCCTCAACCGCGGCTATGAAGACATCCGCACCCTGGAGTCTATTGCCGAAATCAGCGAAGCCACCGGAAACGCAGCCCAGGCCAAAGAATTCCGCGATCGGGCGAATGCACAAAAATAGTAAACCGTGGTTGAGATTTTTTCACCACTAAGACACTGAGGGCACTAAGATTAAGTTTCCTTAGTTTTTCACCACTAAGCCACTGAGGGCACTAAGATTAAGTTTCCTTAGTGTTCTCCGTGACTTAGTAGTAAAAAATCTCAAGTCCCCAACTCACTCACTCATTCACTCATTCACTTTGAAAGTCACCGAACACATACAAAAAGCGAAGGGCAAGACCCTTGTTTCCTTTGAGGTGCTTCCTCCGCTGAAAGGGGGGAGTATGCAGGCTATTTTCAATACACTG
>DATGWL010000052.1:0-32290 GCA_035299505.1 Saprospiraceae bacterium
AGATGAAAATAGCAGATTTTGGGTCCTGACTGAGCGCCCTTTTTCGGGGAATAATCGGGCTTATTGCCCGAAAAAGACGCGAAAGGCAGGTTTCAAAAGATGCATTTTCAGCCCGGTGAATGTTTTTCAGACACACTCTAACTTCATCTGCATGTGTAAAAACCATCAGATGCCCGCCATCCGGAATAAGCATAGCAGAGGTTTTTATATTGCCGGCAGGTAAAATGTGGTCTTTGCCACCGTGTAAACGAAGTGTGCTGTTGGCTGGCTCATGGTTGTCCCAGCAAAGTAAAGCGTTTATTGCCCAGGATAGAAATGTACTATCCGTATCAGCCAGAATAGACGCCAGGAGTTGTTTTTCCTCTGTTGTTTTCATGCCAAATAACCAATAGGTAATGACATTTGCCCGTTTCAACATAATATTGGGCAAAAGCTTGTGCAAATGCAGTTTGCCTGCCAGTCGGTAAAGCAAAGGAATCTCATTACGAGTAGTAGCGGTAGACACCAGAATGAGTCCTTCGCATGCCATTTGCCTGGATATTTCCGTGGCAATCATTCCGCCAAAAGATACCCCCAACAGCCGGGGATTTTCTGTTGTAATTTGGCTACGCATCCTTTCTGCATAATCCCGAAGGGATTCTCCGGCCTCAGGCGCAATCCAATGGAGATGATGCGTTGTAAAACCTTGAAAATCAATTCGCTGGAAAATGCGCTCATCCGCGCCGAGTCCGCTGATCAGGTACAGGTGCTTGTTCATGGTTTTCAATCCTGTAAAGTCAGAAATCTTGCCGGTACATGATCCGTAAGCCAGACTCCGTTATCAGACAGGTAAAAGGTATGACCTTCCCGGGCCATCTGGCCTGCCAGGACGATAAAAATAAACGGCTTTCCATGCCGTTGTCCCACTTTACGGGCGGTGTCCAAATCAGCACTTAAATGAACATGCTGGCGACTTCTTTTATCCAGTCCTGATTGCAAAATAGCAGATGCTGTATGTTCGGCGGTACCGTGATAGAGGATATCCGGCGGTGTTTGACTGTCAATGCCCAGGTCAATAGGCACAGAATGCCCCTGATTGGCTCGTATTTGCGTACGGGATTCATTCAGGGCGAAGCGCTTTTTAGGGTTGGTGGCTACTACCAGCTCCAGCAAGGCTTTATCAAATATCTCACCGTGTTGATTAGCTTTTTCGATCAAGGTATCCACATCTGTCCAGCCATTTATATCCAGTTGAATACCAATTAGCTCTGGTTGGTGGCGGAGCACCAGACTGAGGAATTTGCTGGTGTGGACTAGTTTTTTGTCGCCGGGTGTCATGCGTAGGGTTGTAACTTTGGAAATCAGGTTTAGTGACGGGGGTTTAGTGACGGGGTGACTGCCAGTCACCCCGTCACTAAACCCCCGTACATCCGGTAAAGTTCCCAAAACGCACTTCAAACCATGATACCATACCTCAAATGTTGCTTTTTCAGTTTGCTCCTGATTTTACTGCCAGGCATTGCGCACAGTCAAATAGAGGCCTTGAATCAGGCCAACAAGCTGTATGTGCTGGCCTGGATACCGGAGTTCCCGGATAGTTTCATGGTATTACTAAATGTGGTCTCGGAAAGCGAATATCAGCACTATTGTGTGCTCAACAGGCTAAAAAAATCGCAATTTGATCTGGACTGCTGGGAGGGTAGAGGAGGCCTGGAGGATCCCGCTCGCTGGGGACAAAAATTGTACATCAGGTTTAACAGGCATCAGGAAGCCAGGATCAAGTTTGGGAGAAGGCAAAAAGCATATCGGGTGCAGGATTTGGGGGCTGGGAGGTACTGGTTGGTGGCGAAGTGAAGGCAGCTCTTATGCTCCGTCAAACTCCGTTTGACAAGGCAACTTAACGGGAGAAAGTATCCAGGAAATGCCGTCGTTCTGTTGTTTTACATGCCAGACAATCACTCCGTTGGTAAAATCTTCGGTGCGTGCTCCTGTGAACATAAAAGGCGGAATCCACATAAGCCGGATTTCACCGTCTCCATTCCATCCTGCCTTTGAAAATAATTCCTGCGCTTTTCGAACATAATCCTCAGCCTGATCCAAATGCGCTTTGGGGTCGAGGGTGAAATGCAGGTTGTCTATCCACTCGTAAAGGATTATGTCAAAAGAATCCAGTTCAGCGGGTGCATACCTGATGATGTCTTTTATTGCTCTGGTAAAGGCCATGACTCAACAATATCGGTAACTCATCCCACATCCACAAAATTTCGCGGCGTCTCATAAAGTCGAACGTGCAACCCAAAACGCTCAGGCAAGTGCCCGCGCAGGATCTGCCAGATCACCACGGCAATGTTTTCGGCTGAAGGAATCAGGTTTTGAAACTCGGGCAGTTCTATGTTCAGATTTTTGTGGTCAAAACGGTCTTCCACCTCCTCGCGGATGAGCTGGGCCAGCCACACGAGGTCTACCACCATGCCGGTTTCGGGGTCTATGTCGCCCGTTACCCGAACCTCCAGTTCGTAGTTGTGGCCATGGTAATGCGGATTGTTGCACAGGCCGAATACTTTGCGGTTTTTTTCGTCAGACCAGCCTGGATTATGGAGTCGGTGCGCAGCGTTGAAATGGGCGCGTCGGGTTACGGAGATTTGCATGGTTACTTTAACACCACACAAAGATATTGGTTGCAAACACAGGCAACGCTAATCCCCGCAAAAACGTCCGAAGCAGAGCGTTTCTTTGTGTCTGCTTTGAGTTATTCCATCCAGATTCCCTTACTCCGTTGGCCGCTGGCTTTGCTGGCAGCATTGTGTTTGTTTGTCGCCCCGGCGCAGGCACAATACTCCAACCTGCGCGAAAAAGTAATCCCCCCGGCCCCTGTGCAAATACTGGATTCTCTGAGCATTGCACCCCCGCTGCTTTCCGCTGCCGATGTGTTTTCCGGCCAATCTCTGCCACTTTCGCTTTTTTCCCTGGAAAACAACCGCCTGCGCACAGACACCGCTACGCTGCATGCCTTATTCCCTGATTGCCAAAAAATTCTGGTCCGCTACCGGGTGCTGCCGTACAACCTGGCCGCTCCGGTGCTGCGGCTCGATACCCTGGCTATCCGGCGCCGCATCAATGACAACGCTATTGAATTTGATTACGAACCCTACAAGCCAGTTAAACCGCTTTGGGATCAGGGTGGATTGACTTCCTCGGGCGCCTACACGCGCGGATTGTCTTTTGGCAACAGCCAAAACCTGGTATTCAATTCCAACCTTAACCTGCAAATCAATGGTAAACTGGGCAACGACCTGGAGCTGGTAGCTGCGCTTTCCGACAACACCATTCCCCTGCAACCTGATGGCACTACCCGGCAATTGCAGGAGTTCGACCGCATTTTTATTCAGCTAAAACGCAAAACGGCCACCCTCACAGCCGGCGATTTCGATCTGGTGCGCCCGGAAAACACGTATTTTCCATATTATTTCAAACGCCTGCAGGGCGCTATGGTATCGGTGGATCAGTGGAAAATACAGGGATTGTCTGGTACGGGTAAAATCCGGGCCGCTGCGGCCGTTTCACGCGGAAAATTTGCCCGTCAACTGATCCAGGGACAGGAGGGAAATCAGGGGCCATACCGCTTGCAAGGTACTGAAGGCGAACGGTTTATCATTGTTTTGGCTGGTACGGAAAAGGTGTACATAGACGGGCAGTTGTTGCGCCGCGGACAAGAAGAAGATTACATTATAGACTACAACCTGGGCGAGCTGAGTTTTACGCCCCGACGCCTGATTACCAAAGATATTCGCATTATCGTAGAGTTTGAATACGCGGTTCAAACCTATTTGCGTTCCACCGTTGCAGCCGATGCCGCCTGGACCCTGCCTAAAACCCGCCTGGTGTTCAGCCTGTATTCCGAACAGGACAGCCGAAACAATGGCGGTGCTCAGGAACTTTCCTCCCTCGAACGCAACAGACTGGCTCTGGCCGGCGACAACCTGCGCAACGCCTTCGCGCCGGGGGTGGATACGCTGGAAAATTTTGACCCCACCCGGGTACTCTACCGTTCCGTGGATTCGGTGGTGTGTGGACAATTGCGTCAGGTATTGGTATATAGCACCGATCCGAATACCGCTTTGTATGCAGCGCGTTTCACGGAAGTGCCTGCCGGAGAAGGTAATTACGTGGTGGCGCTCTCAGCTGCCAATGGCCGGGTATTCCGCTGGACGGCGCCAGACCCGGTTACCTGCGCGCCAACGGGCAATTTTGAGCCAGTGGTTAAACTTATTGCCCCGGAAACCAGGCAATTGTACACGCTGGGAGCACAAATTACCCCAAATAAAAATGCGGATATCCAGGTGGAAATGGCGCTTAGTAACCGCGACCTGAACCGCTTTTCGCCTTTGGGCAATGCAGATAATCAGGGGTTGGCAGGCAAATTGGGCTGGCAACAAAACCTGCCGCTCGGCAAGGGCTGGAAAGCGGCTTCTACATTGCATTACGAATACACGGCCCAAACATTCAGATCCCTGAACCCTTACCGCCCGGCAGAATTTGTGCGCGACTGGAACATTGGCGCCAGCACCGACACTGTGGCAGAACAGTGGGGTCGGGCAGGTCTTTCCCTGGAAAAATCAGGCCTGGGGCAGGCACGGTATGAATTCGGACTCTTCCGGCGGGAGGGCTCATACAGCGGGGCAAAGCAACTGGGCGCCTGGCAATTGCAGCACAAAGGCTGGGCTTTTACCGGAGAAATGAATCTGCTGCAAACAGACGGCCAGGTAGAAAACACCCGGTTCTCCCGACCCAAAATGGAGTTGTCGAAAACCCTCTTTGTTAAAACCGACACCCTGGCCTCCAAGCCCTGGTTGAAGCTGGGTTTGTACGCCGAACGGGAAAAGAATGCCCGCAACGGAGTGGGAGTTGATACCCTGAATGGTTTGAGTTTTTGGTACGATTTACTTCGGTTTTATGTGCAAACGCCTGAAAATCAGGGCGCCTGGCAGTGGAGCGCTTATGCTTCCCAACGCAACGATTTTGCCCCCGATGGCCCCTATTTCAGGCAAAATACCCTCGCCCGGGATGTCAACCTGAAAGGCCTGTGGAACCTGGCGGCCACACGCAGCACGCAGCAGCTCAGTTGGGTACTCACCTATCGGAAACTGCGCATTCTGGCGCCCGAACTTACCAATGAAACCCCTCAAAACACCTATTTGGGACGGGTAGATTACAACCTGAGTACCTGGAAAAATGCGCTTGGACTCACCACCGGATATGAATTGGGCTCAGGGCAGAGTCCGAGAATAGAATTTACGTATTTGGCTGTTAATCCGGGTGAGGGGCAGTATTCCTGGATCGACCGCAATCGGGATAGTATTTTGCAGGTAGATGAAATGGAGCTGGCGGTGTTTCAGGATCAGGCCAATTACGTGCGGGTGGCCGTGACAACCCCTGATTATGTGCGCACCAACAACATTGCATTCAACCAAACCCTGCGTTTTGAGCCCCGACAGCTTTGGCCCAAAGCCCCCAAAGGCTGGAAACGTATGGTGAGCAGGCTTGCTACCCAGAGTACGTATCAGGTGAGCAGGCGCACGTTTGCCAGCGCCGGTGGGGTGCGGGTTTGGGATCCGTTTCAGGCTCGTTTGCCGGATACGGTGTTGGTTACCCTGAATGCCAACTGGCGGAATATTTTATTCATCAACCGGGGCCAACCCAGTTGGGATGCCTCTTTGTCGGCCGGTCAAAACCAGAGCCAGCTGGCCCTTACCACGGGTTTTGAACAGCGCAAAGTGCAAGATTATGCCCTGCGACTGCGCACGAGTTTCAGTTTGCGCTGGAGTTTGGAGGCAGATCTGGAACGATCCTTTAAAAACAATGAAAACCAGGCATTTGCCACCCGAAACTACGATATTGATGCCTGGGAACTAGGTCCTAAGCTTACCTGGTTGCCCATAAAGGGATTGCGATTTATCGGGCAGGCTAAATGGCTCGACAGTAAAAATCAGTTGCCCTCTGCGGAGCACGCCACCCAAACCAACTGGACCTTGGAAACGGTTTGGAATCCGGCTGCCAGGCCCAATGCACAAGGCTTTAAAGCCGCCACTTCTCTGCGCCTGAAAGGTACTTACGCCGATGTACGGTACAATGGCGCCGCCAATTCAGCGGTGGCCTTTGTGATGCTGGAAGGCTTGCAAAATGGCAAAAACTACCTCTGGAGCCTCAGTCTGGACCGCCAGTTATCGAAATCCATGCAGCTCAGTTTGCAATACGAAGGTCGCAAAACGGGCATCAACCGGGTGGTGCATGTGGCGCGCGCGCAGGTGCGGGCGGTGTTTTAGGAACGATAAACGATGGACAATGAACGACAACAAATCGTCGTTCATCGTTCATCGTTCATCGTCCATTCTAGTGCTATTTCCGCTGCCAATCGTGCGTTATTCAGCACCAGTGCAATATTGGTTTGCAGGCTTCGGCCGGCGGTGAGTTGTTCCATTTTGGCAAGGAGGAAAGGGGTGAGGGCTTTGCCGCGTATGCCTTGTTTGTCGGCTTCAGCAACGGCCTGGGCGATGGTTTTTTCCATCAGATCGGCGTCCAATTGGTCTTTTTCCGGCACCGGGTTGGCAATGAGTGCTCCACCGCGTGGATCGAGTTGCCATTTGGTATGGAGTAATTGGGCAATTTCGCCAGGGGTATCCAGTTGGAAATCTACTTTGTGACCGCTTTTTCGGGTGTAAAATGCCGGAAAATCAGGTGTCTGATACCCAATAACCGGCACTCCCATGGTTTCGAGGTATTCGAGTGTGAGTGCAAGATCAAGGATACTTTTGGCTCCGGCGCTCACCACTGCCACCGGTGTGTGCGCCAGCTCCTGCAGGTCGGCAGAGATGTCCATGGTAGTTGCGGCGCCCCGGTGTACTCCGCCAATGCCGCCGGTAGCGAAGATGCGGATACCCGCCAGATGTGCGATAATCATGGTGGAGGCCACGGTGGTGGCGCCATCCATTTGTTTGCTGAGCAGGAATGGAAGGTCGCGTCTGCTCGCCTTGGGGATTTTGCTACCGTTTTTGCCCAGGTATTCAATTTCCTCCGGGGTGAGTCCGGCTTTAAGTTTTCCGCCAAGGATGGCGCAGGTAGCCGGGATAGCGCCTGAATCGCGCACGGTTTTTTCTACCAGTAGCGCTGTTTCCACATTCTGGGGATAAGGCATGCCGTGGGCTATGATGGTGCTTTCCAGGGCAACAAGGGGTTGATGGCTGTGAAGCGCGGCTTCTGCTTCTGGAGAAAGAGATAAAAATGGATGCAGCATATGTGTGGAAATCGTTGAAAATCAGCGTAAATTCGGGTCTTGAAAAAAAATGAAAATTTTTTCCCCCACAAAGGTTGCGAATTTAGGAATTCAGATTTTACCTTTGCACCCGCTTTTGAAAAAGAAGCAAATGTCTCATTAGCTCAGTTGGTTAGAGCGGCGGACTGTTAATCCGTAGGTCCAAGGTTCAAGTCCTTGATGGGACGCATAAGCCACTCCGAATCTTCGGGGTGGCTTTTTTCTTTTGGAACGCGGAGTTGGTGGAACGCGGATGACGCGGAGTTGGTGGAACGCGGATGACGCAGATGACGCTGATTTTTTTGATGCTGCCTGCGGCAGCAAGGCCACGTGAGCGACTCAACCGAATGTCTTCTGCGGAAATCTGCGGTTAAATCTGCTAGAATCTGCGGGAAACCTTCGACGCAACACGTGAGCAGCCCAACCGAACGCCAACTCGAAAACTCAAACACTCCCAAACTCAAGCACTCAAAAACGCAAACACTCGAAAAATGAGCTTACTGACTGTCGGTACCGTTGCTTTTGATGATATTGAAACCCCTTCCGGACGCGCTGAGAAGGTGGTGGGCGGAGCCTGCACGTACATTTCTCTGGCCGCATCCTATTTTGTCAAACCTGTTCGGGTAGTATCTGTTGTTGGCGACGATTTTCCACACGAAACCTTGGAATACCTTCGTCACCGGGGTGTGGATCTGGAAGGTTTGCAAATCAAGGAAGGCGAAAAATCCTTCTTTTGGGCCGGACGCTACCATAAAAGTCTCAATACCCGCGATACCCTGGATACGCAGCTCAACGTGCTGGCCACTTTTGATCCGATACTTCCGGAATCTTACCGCCAAAGTGACTACCTGATGCTTGGCAATCTCACCCCCATGGTGCAAATGCAGGTGCTGGAACAGCTCACGCACCGTCCGAAACTGGTGGCCCTGGATACCATGAATTTCTGGATGGATATTGCCATGGACGACCTGCGCAAGGTGCTGGAAAAAGTAGATGTACTGACCATCAACGACGAAGAAGCCCGACAACTCTCCGGCGAGCACTCGCTGGTGCATGCCGCCCGCGCCATCCACCACATGGGCCCGAAATACCTGATCATCAAAAAGGGTGAACACGGCGCGCTGCTGTTCCACCGCGGACAGATTTTCTTTGCCCCTGCCTTGCCCCTGGCTGAAGTAATAGACCCCACCGGCGCCGGCGATACCTTTGCGGGGGGCTTCATGGGCTATATTGCCAAAACAGGAGATATTTCTTTCGAAAACATGAAACGCGCCGTGATTTTCGGTTCAGCCATGGCGTCCTTTTGCGTAGAAAAATTTGGCATTGAACGACTCAAAGGCCTTACACCGGCCATGATCGAAAATCGCGTGGAGGAATTTGCCGAATTGGTTAAGTTTTAACCGCCCCCTTCCCCATAAACCATGAAAAATACCCCACCTGTTGCAGATGATGAACGCCAGGAATTTGTGCGTTCGATGCGACTTTCGCGCATGATCCTGCCTGTGGCATTGGGGCTGGCCGCTGTGGGGTATTTGTTTTACCGGCAATTTGATGCCGAAAAATTCCGAACCATCTCCTGGAGCGCTCACGCTTTTGCCTGGATAGGACTTGCGCTGGTGCTGTTGGTAGCCCGTCATTTTTTTTACGCATTTCGTTTAAAAACACTCACCGGAGACCAGTTTTCCTGGAAAAAATGCCTGGAACTCATAGTCATTTGGGAGTTCAGCAGCGCACTTACTCCTACCAGTAAAGGCGGACCCTTTGTGATGCTTTTTGTACTCACCCAGGAAAAAGTACCCGCAGGCAAGACAGCCGCCGCTATTTTTTATACCATGATTTGCGATACGGGATTCTTCGTGATCCTGTTGCCTCTACTACTGAGTATTTATGGCCCGCCCATGCTTTATCCGGGTATGACGGCTTTTACGGATCAAAATCTGGCATCCAGTGTACTGTTTTTCACTTATTGCATGATGGTGTTTTACTGGACGGTGCTTATGTTTTTTGTATTCATCAGGCCCCAATATGCCCGAAAAGCCATGCTCCGGCTGGCTGGGGTTTCCTGGTTGAAAAAATGGTCGGAAAAACTGCGTTGGTGGGGAGAGGAATTTGAACTGGCGGCCAGGGAATTAAAACAACAAAACTGGAAATATCACGCCAAGGTTATCACTGGCGCATTGGGCGCCTGGACCAGCAAGTTTTTAATGATCAACTGCCTGATCATTGCCATTGTGCCAACCACTCCCATTGATGGCGGCACACAGGCCTTTATTTATGCCCGTTTGGTGGCCATGTTCGTCATCATGGCCTTCAGTCCAACACCTGGTGCGGCCGGATTGGCTGAAATTGCCCTGGCCGGATTTATTTCAGATTATGCACCTGCCGGAATCGGCATGATTGTAGCCATACTCTGGAGAGGAATGGCTTATTACGGTTACCTCATTGCCGGAGCCATCGTAGTGCCCGCCTGGGTTTCGGCTAGATTGAAACGATAGGGGTAGCATGGTGCAACCTGAGCGTTGTTTTGGTGTTTTGTTTTTTCACCACTAAGGCACTAAGGGCACTAAGAAAATTAAGCTTAGCACCTCTTAGTGCCCTCCGTGGCTTAGTGGTAAGTATCCGTTCTTTTTCACCACTAAGGCACTAAGGGCACTTAGGTTTTTCACTCTTAGTGCCCTTAGTGCCTTAGTGGTAAACATCAACAGACTACGAACCTGCAAACAAACGTTATTTTTGCCCTCCCAAACTTTACAACCTAACGAACATCCTCCATCGTTCATCGTCCACCGTCTAACCTCCAACCCATGCCATACGCAATGTTGAAGTCGCTATCTATCATATTGGTTTTTACCCTGTTTGGCGGAGTTTTGTCGGCCCAAACAGCGGATCCGAATTTGGCCAATCAATATTTTTCGGATGGAGAATTTGAAAAAGCAGCTGCTTTATACGCTCAACTGGTGGAAAAAGAGCGTCGCAGTGATTACTATTTCACGCGCTACATTGAGTGTTTGACCAAACTGGAAAAGTGGGACGATGCGGAAAAAGCAGTAAAAAAACAGATTAAGGAACAGCCGGAAAACAACGTTTTGTTTGTGGTATATGGTCAGATTTTCGAAGAACAGGGCAAAAATACCGAAGCAGAAACGCAATACCAGAAAGCCATCGACAAGATGGCATCTGATTATGCCGCAGTGATTCGTTTGGCCAATATGTTCCAAAATGAATCCAAATACGACTATGCGGTTAAAACATACGAACGCGGCGCACAACTCACCAGAGACCCTAATCGCTTTGCTTACAACCTCGGCGATTTGTACCGTCGAAAAGGAGAGCCGGTAAAAATGACCGAGCAATACCTCAATGCGCTGGAGTCGGATCCCGGAAAATTGCCTTCCCTGCAAACCATTTTTGCCCGTACCCTCGGACCGGAAGATTTACAGGAGCTGCAAACCCAATTATATGCCCGTATTCAGCAAAATGAAAATCCGGATTATATAGAACTCCTGGCCTGGTCGTTTGTGCAACGCAAGGATTTCAAAAGCGCATTGCGCCAGTATAAAGCCCTGGATAAACGTCTGGGTGAAAGCGGTCAGCGTGTGATGCGTTTGGCCGACGATGCCGCAGAAGCCAAGGATTATGAAACGGCTATTGCGGCCTACGAATACGTAATGACAGAAAAAGGGCAAACCAGTCCGTTTTTCTACGATGCCAAACGGGAGGCCATGCAATGCCGTCGCCGGAAAATTACGGAAGGATTCCAATACACTCAGCAGGACCTTACTCTGCTGGAGGCAGAATACGAACAGTTTTTGAGCCAGTACGGCAAAACCAAGCTCAGTGCAGGCATCATCATGCAATTGGCCGATCTGGAGGCAATCTACATGCGCAACCTGCCTAAAGCCATTCAATTGCTGGAAGACCTGAAACAAACACCCGGGCTGCCGCCTGATCTGGTGGCCAGACTCAAACTCAACCTGGGCGATTTTTACCTCATGGATGGCGATATCTGGGAGAGCACCTTGCTGTATAGTCAGGTGGATAAGGCTTACAAGGAAGATACCATTGGGCAGGAAGCCAGGTTTAAAAATGCCCGGTTGTCGTACTTCAATGGCGATTTCCAGTGGGCTCAGGCACAATTTGACGTATTGAAAGCTTCGACGTCCAAAATGATTGCCAACGATGCCCTGGATCTTTCCGTGTTTATCATGGACAATCTGAACCTGGACACTACTTCAGATGCCATTTCCCTGTATGCTTCTGCTGAAATGCTGGTGCTGCAAAACCGTTTCGACGAGGCATTTTTGAAGCTGGATACCCTGGCACGGGATTTCCCGGAACATTCGCTGCAAGACGATATTCTGTACCTTAAAGCACGCATCTGGGAAAAACAACGGGACTACCAAAAAGCCATTCCGCTCTATGAGGAAGTGGCTGAAAAATACAAAGACGATATCCGTGCCGACAACTCGCTCTTCGCTCTGGCCCAGATTTATGAGTTTCGGATGAATGATACGGAGAAAGCCAAAGGCATTTATGAAAAGATATTCCTGGATTATTCCGGCAGTGTTTTTGCTGTAGATGCCCGGAAGCGATTCCGGATACTCAGAGGGGATAAAGTGCAGTAGTGAGTGTTTGAGTGCCTGAGTGTTTAAGTGTTTGAGTTGGCGTTCGGCTTGGATTTATCTGTAGTCACTGCTATGAGCATGTTGGGGATTTTCTGACGGAGTCAAAAATTTGAGTTTTTTTCGTCAGTTTTTTCGTTTTTGAAGAAGCATCCCGATTACTCGGGACGTGACTGAAAAAAGGTGAAAAATGGCGGAATAAGGACAGTTTTTGGCCCGGCAAGAAAATCCCCAACATGCTCTAAGTATGCAAATGGTCTTGCTTCGCGAATTTTGCGTTCTTCGCGGTGAACCTAAATCTATCTTTACATGAACACCATTGACGCCTATATTTCCACTCACCCGGAAGAAATTCAGGAATTACTGGAAAAAGTAAGATTATTGATCCGGGAACATGCGCCCGGTGCTACGGAAGACATCAAATATGGCATTCCAACCTTTATTCTGAACGGGAATTTGGTGCATTTCGCAGCTTTCAAACACCATATCGGCTTTTACCCTGCCCCCAGTGGTCTGGTGGAATTTGCCGATGAACTCGCACCCTACAAGGCCGGCAAAGGATCTGTGCAATTTCCGCTGGATCAACCCTTGCCGCTGGAACTTATCCGCAAAATTGTAGCGTTTCGCGTAGCAGAAAACCTGGCTAAAAAAGCCTCCAAGAAAAAGAAGCCCCAGAATGCCCCGGAATGAGGGAGGAATTTGGGAACTTTGCGGAAATATTCACCGCGAAGTACGCAAAGCGCGCAAATAAAATCTCCTTTGCGCACTTTGCGTACTTCGCGGTGATTCTCACTTACCACCATGTCAGACATATTCGAAAAAGCGGAGCTGGTTTTAGCTGAAATCAATGCGAAAGCGCCGGCTAATGCGGCAGAACTGGAAGCTTTCCGGATCCAGTACCTCGGTACCAAAGGCCTGATCAAGGGCCTGATGGAAGAAATGCGCAATGTTCCCAATGAGCGCAAACGCGATTACGGTCAACTCATGAACCGGCTCAAACAGGAAGCCGAAACCAAACACGATACGCTCAAGGAAGCTTTCGAAGCGCAGGCACAAAATGCCGCAGGCAGCGCACTCGACCTCAGTGCTCCCGGCGAACCCATGCCCTTGGGATCGCGTCACCCTGTAGCGGTGACCATGAACAGAATTGTGGAAATTTTCACCCGCATGGGCTTCAGTGTAGCCGACGGACCAGAAATTGAAGACGATTGGCACAATTTCACGGCCATGAATACGCCGGAAGACCACCCTGCCCGCGATATGCAGGATACTTTCTACGTGGTGGATGCCCCGGGTATGCTCCTGCGCACGCACACCTCGCCCGTACAAGCGCGCGTGATGGAAAACCGCAAACCACCCATCCGCATTATCGCGCCGGGCCGTGTATACCGGAATGAAACCATCTCTACACGCTCTCACGCTCAATTCCATCAGGTAGAGGGGTTGTACATCGATGAAGGCGTTTCCTTCGCCGATTTGAAACAAACGCTCCTGTACTTTGCCCAGGAAATGTTCGGCGCAACCAAAATTCGCCTGCGACCTTCCTTCTTCCCGTTCACGGAACCTTCCGCTGAAATGGATATCTGGCTCGGCACGGATACCGAAAAAAACTACCGGCTCACCAAAGGCACCGGCTGGCTGGAAATTCTCGGCTGCGGTATGGTAGACCCTCAGGTACTGGAAAACTGTGGTATTGATTCCAAAAAATACAGCGGCTTTGCCTTCGGTATGGGCATTGAACGCCAGGCCCTGCGTTTGTACGAAATTGGGGATATCCGTCTCCTCTTCGAAAATGATGTGCGCTTCCTCAGGCAGTTCGCCTCAGCTATGTAAAAGGCGCTAAGCGAACAAAAGGCACAAAGGCACAAAGGCGCGAAGACGCTAAAGAACAAAGGCACTAAGACGCCAAAGCACAAAGGCACTAAGACGCCAAGGCTCAAAGACACGAAGCGCAGGCCGAAGGCCTGCGCTTCGCATTTAGCAGCGAAGCTGCTTGAAACTTCGCGTCTTAGTGTCTTCGCGCCTTGGTGTCTCCGCGTCTTAGTGTCTCCGCGTCAACGCACCTTTGTGCCTTTTGTACGCTTAGCGCCTTCTCTTAGAAAATCATGTTGTACTTCAGCAGGAAACCGCCGATGTAAGCGGGTTTCAGGCCCAGGTACGGACGAATAGCATCAGGTGTTGTGCCAGCCGGGATTTTTTCTACCTGTACCAGGGTAAAGTGGTCGTAGAATACATCGCCAAAGAGTCCGAGGGCAAGACCTTTGAAAATCTGGATATCCAGGGCGTTTTGCCACAACACATTGCCGTTCAGGTTTTGACGGTAGTCGGCAAACCAGGCAATTTTGGAGCTGATGGCTACACGATCCTTGAAGTATTTGTTGGTGTAGGCTGCTTTCAGGGAGTAGCCCATCTGGAACCGACTGTTTTTACCTTCTTCGTTGCCCAAAGGTTGACCGGAGAGGCCGGCCAGTGTGTCATTTCCTACATAAATGAGGTTGAAACTGGCTGGAGAAAGGAAAAAAGTCAGATTTGGAGTGGGTTTGTAATCCAAACCCGGAGCAATAGCAAAACGAGCAGGAGAAAGAAACTCCGAAAGCAGGTCTTCACTTTCACCTTTGATGACATTGCCAGAGTAAGTAGGCAGCAACTGAGATTCAGCAGTTGCATCAACAGCAGCAAAGAGCTTGTCTTTCAGGATGTTGTAGCCAAAACGTGAGCCCAGACGCAAGATGTCGAGGTTTTTTTGGAATGGGTTGATGCTGCCATCTTCTTTGGTTTTATTGCCAATACGTTGCGCAGCAAGCTGGAGCATACCACTGTTGTTCCAGAAGTATTTTCCTTGTTTGTTGTTGGCAAAAAGGTTTACCATGCCGCCAAAACCGACGCGGTTGTCGCCGGCGCCCAAACGTGGGTTGCCGAGGAATGTGCCAGCCAGGTCAACGCCCAGGCTGCCGCCAAAGTCCCAGCCGAGTTTTTCTTCAGCAGGTGCGGCCGGCGCTTGTGCCAGCGAAATTTGAATGCTTAAAAAGACGAGTAGAAGGGTGGATAATGATTTCATGATTGAAATGCGTTAATGTGATCAGTGAAAAAAAAGTCGCCCTGCAGAAATCATCTACTGCAAGGCGTACCTGCCGTTTAAAGTGCGTCTAAAAAAACGATTTTTTTCAGACACACCCTAAGACGGCGCAAAAATGAAAAGTTTCTGGTCACTGACCAACTATTCGCATTTACCTAAAAAGTTTGATATTCAGGAGAGAACATGATGTGGTTAATCAATCTTTCCAACGGGATTTTTACTTCCGTCTGGTTGTTGCTGGCCAGGTAATTCTCCCATTCGTAGGTCCAGTCGGAGGCTGGCAAACCATCCAGGAAAATGGTTTCGTAAAAATAATTAAACCGATCGGTGTCTACCTGAACCGGAAGCATGATCCGTAATAAATCCTTCACCAGTTCGTATGGGTTGGATGGATCCGGCGTAATACCACCGTTGCGCACCCAGGGAACGATATCCAGTTTGATGCCAATAGAACTATTAGGCGAACCGCCAACCACCCGTTTGCCGGTAAGCAACATCTGTGGCAACTTATACCGGGAAATGATAGAAGTAGAGCTAAACCAATGCCTGCTGAAATCCGGTTCCTGATAGTAAGCACTGTATCCGGCCACGTCAGGTGGATAAAACAGGCTGAGGTTGGCTAGTCCCAACATACGTTCGTACACCCCCGAGTAGTAAAAAGTTTCGTAGTGCTTTTTGTTATCGGAGTATGGATTAGGGATAACAATATCGAAGAAGGTAATAGACTGCAAGGCCAGTTCCAGCGGCGAGCGAATCAGACCGCCAATGATTTCATCCGCATTGGTGGAGTCGTCCATGTCAAAGAAATGCTGGCTTTTTAAGAGTTTGCGCAGCATTGGAACTATCTCGTAATTGTTGGCCAGCAGGGTATCAGCCAGGGGTTGAATTATGTCCTGTTCAATTTCCTGGGTAATATTGGAGTGCACAAAATACCGGTACACCCTTCTGACGAAATTCCGGGCGGTTTCGGGTTGTGCATACACCATATTGATGATGGCATCCAACTCTGTGTACATACCAGTTACGGTAGTGCCACCTGTGATGACTGTGTTCTGAAACTTGCTGGTGAAGGTTTTGGAACCGGTATCATGTCGGGATAAAACGGCATTTCCCCGGGGAATGTTGGTTTCAGGGTCTACCGTACTGCGGTTGCCTACGGTTCGCCAGCCGGTGAAGACCCGGGCGGCCTGCACAATATCGTCTTCCGTGTAATGGGTATAATCACCGGGAGCAATTTGCGGGCCTTTGCCTATGGTGAACAGTTCAAAAAACTCCCGGGCGAAATTCTCGTTCGGACTGTTTTTCGAATTTTGGTGACCATTTAGGTACAACAACATCGTATTGTCGGCTACCATTTTGGTCATCAGTTTTTTCAGATTGCCCAAACAACCCCAACGCAACAAACGCAGGTAATCAAAAAAGGTGGCGTGATTATACGTCAGGATGTTGGTCGCCATGTATTGGTGGAAAAAGAACATCATCCGGTGACCAATACCGGAGTCTTCCAGGGCTTCATTCAGCCACCAGCCCAGCACACGCTGGCGGTATGGGAATTCCAGGGCTGTATCAAAGGTGGTAGGCGGTATGAGCCAAACGTCCTGCTCAACAGCGGGGGTATTGGGCGAGTCGTAAACCGGCTGCTCCATGGTTAAGGGCTGCAATGCCAGCAGTTCGTTTACGGCCTGATCCACAGACATGGTAGTAAGCTGTTGCAGGTGTTGCCGGTTGTACCTGTAGCTGGTGCGGCGCAGCAGGTGTGCCGCGCGTCGTTCACCCAAAGTACCCTGATAAGGAGCGAGAGATGCCATTTTAAGCGATTGTTGGTGGTTTTTCTGTGTCGGGCCTATTGGTGGTGGCGAAGATATGTTGGCCAAAAATAAAAACATCCGAGTAATGCAAAACAAATTTGACATTACCCGGATGTTTGTTCTTTGCAAGGGCGCTTATTTAGAATCCCGCAATTCTCTGCGCAGGATTTTGCCCACGTTGGTTTTGGGCAGTTCCGTGCGGAATTCCACTTTTCGTGGCACTTTATAGTTGGTCAGGTTTTCCCGGCAATGGGCAATTACTTCCTCTTCTGTGAGTGAAGGATCCCGTTTGATGATGAAAACCTTCACCACCTCGCCAGATTTTTCATCAGCCATACCAATGGCGGCAGATTCCAGTACTTTAGGATGTAAGGCCAGCACGTCTTCAATTTCGTTGGGATATACATTGAATCCGGACACCAGAATCATGTCTTTTTTCCTGTCTACAATCTGGAAATAACCATCAGGATGCATAAAACCCATATCGCCGGTACACAGCCAGCCGTCTTTAATGGTTTCTTCGGTAGCTTCCGGACGTTGCCAGTAGCCTTTCATAACCTGCGGACCGCGAGCCTGTATTTCGCCCACATTATCCGGGCCAGGTGGTAGCGGCTGGTAACTTTCGTCAACAATACGCACCTCTGTGCTCGGCACCGGCATACCTATGGTGCCAATGCGCATAGTGCTGTCTACCGGGTTTACAGTAAGAACCGGGCTACTTTCTGTCATGCCATAGCCTTCGGTGAGCTGGCAGCCGGTAACCTGTTGCCATCGTTCGGCTACGGCGCGTTGAACGGCCATGGCCCCGCCCACACAGGCGCGCAGGTTGCTGAAATCCAGTTTATGGAAAGCTGGCTGGTTGAGCAATCCATTGAAGAGCGTATTCACGCCCGGCACAATATGCGGCTTGTGTTTATCCCATTCCTTGATGAGGGCCGGCAGGTCGCGGGCATTGACAATCAGGATATTGCAGGAGCCCACGCTCATGAAGGCCAGACAATTCACCGTAAAGGAGAAAATATGGTACAATGGCAGGGCGCACAGACTCTTAACCTGTTCATTTTCATGGCCTTGCAGCACCGGCATCAGCCAGGCCCTGATTTGCATCATATTGGCCAGGAGGTTGCGGTTGGTGAGCATGGTTCCTTTGGAAACACCGGTAGTGCCGCCAGTGTATTGCAGGGCAATAGTATCGTCTGGCCCGCCTTTGAAGGGTTCCAGGGTGAATTTCCGACCCTGATTGATGGCATCATTGAAGCAAACGGTGTTGGCCAGCTGGTATTTGGGCACCATTTTTTTGATGCGCCGTACCACAAAGTTAACAATGGCGCCCTTCAGGCCCAGCATTTCACCTATGGAGGTCAGGATAACGGTCTTGATCTGGGTTTCGCCAATGATTTCTTCCAGATTATGGGCAAAATTTTCAGCAATCAAAATGGCTTTGGCGCCGGAATCGATGAACTGGTGTTTCATTTCCCGCGGTGTGTACAGCGGGTTGGTATTCACCAGAATCAAGCCGGCTTTCAATACCCCGAACATGGCAATGGGGTATTGCATCAGGTTGGGCATCATCAGCGCTACCCGGTCGCCGGGTTCCAGGCCCCGCGAGCGGAGGTAAGCCCCAAAAGCGGTACTTTTTTCATCCAACTCCCGAAATGTCATGGTTTTACCCATGAAAATGAACGCTGGCTTGTCTGCGTATTTCTTAAACGACTCCTCCACCATGTCAATCACACGTGTGTATTGATCAGGGTTGATATTGGCAGGTACTCCGGCCGGATAATGATGTAACCAGGGTTTTTCCATATTTGATTGAGTGTTTGAGTGCCTGAGTTTTTGAGTGTTTGAGTGCCTGAGTTTTTGAGTGTTTGAGTGTTTGAGTGCCTGAGTTTTTGAGTGGGGGGATGCCTGTCTCAACGCCAACTCAAACACTCATCAACTCCCAAACTCAAACACTCAAAAACAGCAGGTAATATTTCAAAAAAAAATTGGTTCAAGGAAAGAATGTGCCGGAAATGCCGATCGGGCATTTTTATTTCGTTCCCGGAGCTGGAATTTCCAAAAGCAAGTAGGTGCCCAACGTAGATTCCCTGGTGGCAGGATTCAGGAATTTGGGCTTCAACAGGGCCACCTGAAAATGCGGAAACCGGGCTTTTTCTACGGCATGTAACCCGGCTTCTTTCAGAATGTTCTGGCCATCAAGAGTGGTAAATACAAAAATGCCATTTTCCGACAATGCGCGTTGCCGGGCCAGTTCGGGTGTGCCCAGATTGGGCATGATCCGGCTGTTGTAAAAATCCATAGCATGACTGCTGCTTTGGAAAAAGTACATCTTTTCAGGTGGAATGCCCTGCGCCCGTGCAAACTGTGCCACACGTGCCGGACATTGGTAAGGCAACAACCGGGCGTAAAAATGGAAGTTGAGCACAAACCCGAACAGCACCATCAACCATACGCCGCGCTGCACCAGCTTGTTGGAATCTGCCGGAAACGGGTGTTGCCAAATACGCCACAAAAGCACCGCCAACCCACCCATAAAGAGAATTTTGAGCCACCAGGCTCCTTCCGGGAAAAAGAAAAACAAGACCGCCAAACACAATACCATGGTAAGAAAACCAATGAAATAGAGCACCAGCCATTGCCAGCGCTTAGGCTGCTCCAGGGTAGAGGCCAGTAAGATGGCGGCCCAGGGCAGGGTAACAAAAATGTAGTGCGGTAATTTGTATTGCGACTGTGAAAGGGCAATGAAAGTGAGGAGGAATGCGCCTAAGGTGATGAACTCTCGGTTGCCGGGGTTGCTAGTGCCGGTGCTTCTAGTGACGGGGTGACTGCCAGTCACCCCGTCACTAGAAGCACCGGCAGCAACAACCTCAACCACAGCCCTAAGATGCTTCCAAAGGGCATAAGGCAGCAGCAAGCACCAGGGCAGAAATGCCCAGAGGTAGACGTGCAGGAAATAAAACCCGGAGGCATCGTTTTTCCATACGTTTTCGCCGGTAATACGCCCAAAACTTTGTTCCCAAAAGAAAAAACGCAGTCCGGAAACGCCGTGGCGATCGTTCACCAGTTTTTCCGGATGCAGGTCAAATTGTTGCCATAAACCCCAGCACATGGGCGCCAGCACCAGGGCCGTCACTACCAGGCCAGGGAGCCATTGCCATTGAAAAATGCTGCGCCATTCCCGTTTAATCAATAAATGGGCGCCCAGGCCAAAAGCAGTCATCACCAGTCCGATCGGACCTTTGGCCAGCATGGCAAGGCCTACAAAAAAGAATGCGGCCAGCAGGTTTTTCCAGCGCCGGTATGCCAGATACTCCGCTCCTTGCCAGATGGCACAGGTAGAAAAACCGAGCAAGAGGGTATCAGTCCGAACGTCGTTACTGATCACCATCAGGCCCATGCAGGAAGCCAGGATAAAGGCTGCATAGCGCGCTTTATCCACACCATAAAATAACAAGGTAAACCGGTAGGTTGCCCAAACACCCATGAGCGCAGCCAGCACTGAAGGCAGTTTGTAGGCCCAGTTGCTCAACCCAAATACCTTGAACATGGCGGCCGAAAGCCAGAACACCAGCGGCGGCTTGTCCAGATAATCCGCGCCCCTGTGGAATACCTGCAGCCAACTACCGTTTTGCGACATTTCCATGGCAATAGAGGCGTACTGCGCGGCATCTACATCCATTACGTCTATAAACAGACCGCGTATGTACACGGCAGCCAGACCCAATGCGAGCCATAGCCAGGGATTGCGGAATTGTTTGTTGATCATGGCGGTTGACGGCTTACGGTGGACGGCTTACGGTTGACGGTGGACGGCTTACGGTTGACGGTGGACGGCCTACGGTGGACGGCTTACGGTGGACGGTGGACGGGTTTGGTGTAATTGAAAGTTTCAGACTACCCCGAGCCAAAAACCGTCCACCGTCCACCGTAAGCCGTCCACCGTCCACCGTCCACCGTAGGCCGTCAACCGTCATTCTACAGAATCTACCAGTGTTTTCACCCGAAAAGCTTTTTTCGGATCGCTGAGCTCTTTGCTGGTTTTAAAAATGACCTGGGTTTTGCGGCCCGGCAGTAAATCGAAGTAATTATTGCTGAAAAGGCCCTCTTCTTCTGTTTGCAGGTACACGTTTTTGGCCAGGTTATCGGTTTGCAAACTGATCTGGTAACCAGTTTCCACCTTATCTACTGCTGTGATGCGCAGGCCCGGATTGGGCAGGTTCATTTTTTTTGAGGGGATGGTGTAGTAATTCCTGGTGCTGAACACCGTGCCTTCGGTTGGGTCGGTGAGCTGAAGTTCAATAACGCAGTTGTCGGGCTTTTTACCGTTGAGCAGGCTTTTCAGGGTTCCTTCCCAGAGCAGTTTGCTGGAATCGGTTTGGAGCATCAGGTCGGGCAGGTTGAAATCAATCACCTTGTTTCCCTCAAAGGTGTAGGCATGTATGTGCAGCGTAACCTTCAGGGAATCAGCCAGGTCGTTCACGCCATAGATTTTGAATTTTTCTCCATCCAGATAGGGCAAAACAGCTACCGGGCTGAAGGCTTCCCGGGCATAATAGTGCAGGGCTTTCCATCTGCCGTAATAATCCACGCTACTCCAGGAGGCCACTGGCCACACGTCGTTAAGCTGCCAGTAGAGGGTGCCCATGCAGTACGGTTTGTTGCGGCGCTGGGCCTCAAAACCTGTGCGCATACCTTCTGCCTGCAGAAGCTGGCTCACATACACGAAATCTTCAAAAGTTTTGGGGTTCCGGAAATCGCGTTTCATGTATTCCGCAATCAGTGCATTGCCACGCGGGTGTTTCTGGTGCAACAACATCACCTTGCTGTCGAGTTTGCGGTCTTCCGGTTCTGTGAATGATTGGATAGTGCGCCATTCCGGGAAGCTTTGGAAGCCGTATTCGCTCATAAAACGCGGTACTTTTTTGTTCAGCACCTCGAATGGTTCTTCATCGTGCCATACACCCCAGTAGTGGGAATCACCTTCGGTGAGCGATTTGGGGTTGGCGCGGCCATAGCGCGGGGAGCTTTCCCAATAAGGTACACCGCCTGCATTGTTTTCCACATAGGTGCGCAGGATATCGGAGAACAGCAGTTTGTATTCCCGCCAGAGTTGGGTGCGCTGCGCTTCAGTGAATTGCATTTGCCAGCCCCAGTTGTGCCATGCTTCGTCGTTTTCATTGTTGCCGCACCAAAGCGCAATGCTCGGGTGCTGCCGCAGTCGTTCAATTTGTTCGAGCGCTTCCAGGGCCGCTGTTTTCAGGAAGCGACCATTGCCGGGGTACAGCGCGCAGGCGTACATGAAATCCTGCCATACGAGTATGCCGCGGGCATCGCAGAGCTGGTAGAAGGTTTCGTCTTCATAGATCCCGCCGCCCCAAACCCGGAGCATGTTCATGTTGCCGGCCACCACATCGTCCAGTAGCTTTTTGGTGCGCAAAGGATCCACCCGGTCCTGGAAAATATCCTGCGGAATATAGTTGGCGCCTTTGGCAAAAACAGGTTTGCCGTTCAGTCGGAAGTAAAAGGTTTCTCCTTTTTCATCCTTTTGGGTAACCAGTTCTATTTTGCGAATACCCATTCGAACATCCTGACGTTCAATGGTTTGCACGCCTTTTTTAATTTCAATGCTAAAATCATACAAGTGAGGATCACCCATGCCGGCGCACCACCAGAGTTTGGGGTTTTCTACATCGTAGGTAACGGAGTCGGTGTGCGTACCTGGCCACAGCACGCGGTCTTCCACAGATTTGCGTTTGCCTTCCTTGAATTGAACCACCACCGGAAACTTCAGGTCGGAACGGTAGCGGAACAGGGCTACCATACGGGCTTTTGTGGGTTCTACGAATTGGGTGGTGATGTAGGTATTTTCAATCAGAAGATCGTCCCAGGCTTCAAGTTGGGGTTTTTGCAGAATACCAGCGCCTACAAACCGCGGACCCCAGTCCCAACCGTAGTGGAACTGCGCTTTTCGGCTCATAACCCGCTGACCGCCAGGCAATTCGTAGCCCAGGTTTTTCCAGGCATCTCCTGTTTTTTTGAGCGGACTTTCGAAATAAACATGAAGGGTATTGCTGCCGGCTTTAAGGTAACGTTTGGCATCAACGCGCCAGGTTCGGAACATGTTATCGGCTTCCAGAATGAGGGAGTCGTTCACGAACACCTGCGCATAGGTGTCGAGTCCGCGGAAAATCAGCTCCACGTGTTTTTTAGCCATGATATCCGGCGTTACCTCAAAGGTGGTGTGAAATTCCCAGTCTTCCTTTTCAATCCACTGGAGTTTCTCTTCGTTATCGCGCCAAAACGGGTCTTCAATCATACCGTTTTGCAACAGAGCTGTGTGTACACTTACAGGTACTTTGGTGGGTTTCCAGTCTGGTTTACCAACCTGTCTGAATTCCCATTGGCCGGTATTCAGGGCCTGACGAATAGGAGTGTAGCTGGGTTGGGCATCGGTTAACATGGGCAGAAGTGCAAATGCGAGGAGAAAAACTTGTTTCATGGAGCAAAAGTAGAGAATATCCGATATCCAATGTCCAATAGCCATCCCGAGGACTCGGGATGGCTATTGGACATTGATTATTCCCTTGGATTCGCCTGTTTCCGACATTTTATATTCTTTTTTTATGCCTATAAGACATATATGATGCAATTCGATTATTTTGCAGGCCAAATTTTATCACCTTAAACACAAAACTATGAAATCCTTCTTCTGCTTTTGCGGCATGCTTTTGCATGCCCTGCTTGCCACATCTACGCTTTCAGCCCAGTCCTGGGAAGTGCTGTTCCAAAACCCTGGCTTGCAGGACGCTTACCAAGTTTTTGCCTATCCCGGCCCCAACAATGGTGTAAACCTGTATGCCAACGATCCGGTTGGCAATGGGCCATTTCCCATTTATTCGCTCGATGCGGAGGGAATGTATGTCGGACAAAGTCAGCTTAATTGGGCGGCTGACTGGGGAATGATAAATGCTGATAATACCGGGGCATCCTACTGGATCACCTTTTACAAGCTTAGAAAAGTATCTTCCACAGGGGTAATCCAATGGACTTATAGTCCGCCCGTAAGCGCAGGTATACTTTGGAACCAACCCATACCCAACGGAGGCGCTTGTCTGCAATACCATGGCAATAATGGCATCGGGTATGTGATAGATTATATTAATGCCAACGGGCAATTGGTGAATCGGTTTAGTTTTAACTCTGGTAATAATAACTGGCCGCATGAATATTTTCCAGGCTATGATAACAGCCTGATTTATACTTATGATTGGAGCTCAAGTGGCGACAGGCATTGGGTGAAGGTTAATCAGCAAAATCAGATAGTGTGGGAAAAGGATTTGAATCAAGACGCTATATTCCTGAAAGGTTCTTCCCCGGATGGGTCTTCCTATTATGTACTAAATGGTATACTGGTGAAATTAAATGCTGCCGGCACGCAGGTGTGGCAAAAAAACATCAGCAGTTTTTATCCGGAATTGAGTGGGTATCCCAATGATTTTCTGGTTCGTGCAGATGGCAGCCTGATCCTGATTAGCAATGTTTACGACAACCAACCGCCATGGAATGAAAAAATCTGTTTTGTAAATCTCAATCCAGACAATGGCGAGGTCATTTGGGCAAAACCAACGGCACATAGTGAATGGGCGAGTTATCCGGCAACGCCAGCTTTGGAATTGCAGGATGGAGGCATCCTGACATGTAGTTTTCCAGTCGGCAATTCATCTGACGATCCTTATGTTTGGGTTATCCGCACTGATGCCAACGGCAACACACTCACCAACCAGATTGGCGGGGTGGCATTCCGGGATGAAAACATCAATTGCGAACAGAATGCCGGCGAAGCCCCGCTGAAGAACGTATCCATTTTGGCCAAATCGGCCGGATATACTTTTTCTGCAACGTCCTGGGAAGATGGAACTTTTGATATGCCATTGCTGGCCGGAAACTACACGCTTTCAGTGGCACAGCCCGGCACCTATTGGTCTTATTGCAATTTCCCCAATCCGGTCCATATCAGTTCTTCCAACGATACGGTATTCCTTCCTTTAGGTGCGCGCGCCATCGTTGATTGTCCGGAACTGGTGGTTTCGATGGGCAGTCCGGTTTTCCGCCGGTGTTTCGACAATAATTATTTTACGGTGCAATACCATAATTACGGCACCGCCCCGGCTGAAGATGCCTACGTCAACATTACCCTGCCTGCGGAATTGATTTACATTTCATCTTCAGTGCCGCTGGCAGGCCAAAATGGCCAAACCTATACCTTTAACCTGGGTACTGTAGGCGTGGGAGAAGGAGGCGTTTTCACCATTAATTTTAAAGTAGACTGCGATGTGCCGCTGGGTGAAATTCTGTGCGCAACGGCCCAGATCTTCCCGGATACACTTTGTATTCCTACCACGGAGGCCCGAACCTTCAACCGTTTTTGTTTGCCGGTGGTTGCCTCGTACGATCCCAACGACAAAACAGCTTTCCTGAATGGCAAACCGGAAACCTCCAAAATAGCCCCAGACAAACCCCTGGAATACCTGATCCGATTCCAGAACACTGGCACTGACACTGCTTTCAATATTGTGATTACCGATACGCTAACCACCCTGCTGGATCCGGGTTCTGTGGTGCCGGGCGCTTCCAGTCACCCGTATACTTTTTCGTTGCGCGACGGGAAGGTCCTGGTATTTAGCTTCAACGATATTTTGTTGCCAGATTCCAATACCAACGAAGCCGCATCGCACGGCTTTGTGAAGTTTTCCATCAAACAAAAAGCCGGCAATCCGCTGGGAGCATCCCTGAAAAACAAGGCTGCTATCTTTTTTGACTTCAACGATCCGGTGATCACCAACGAAACGTCACTGGTAATCACCAATGCTGTTGGCGCACAGGAACCAGCTGACCTGCTTCAGGCTCGGGTATGGCCAATACCAGCTTCAGAAGCGGTTACGGTGCAAGTGCCCGGTAGCGCCATTTTGGGCTGGAAACTCATGGATGCCACAGGTAAAGAGCAACAAAGTGGCGGTAAGGCAGCATCCGAGTTCATTTTACAGCGCCGGGGATTGCCGGCCGGCATCTACTGGTGCCAGATCAGACTGGAAAACGGCGGATTTGTGGTAGGATGCGTGGTGTTTGAATAAATATCCAATGTTCAATATCCAATGTCCAATATCCAATATCCAATGTCCAAGTGGTGCGCCTGTCTGGCATCAGCACATTTTTGGGGCTTTTCTCGCCTGAATGGCGAGTGGTTGGCAGGTATTTTCGCCATTCAGGCGAATAAATACCCAACCATCGTGCTGACGCCAGACAGGCGCACCACTTGGACATTGGACATTGGATATTGGTTATTGGATATTCTACATTCTTTATTTTTGCGGCATGAAAATCCTAATGGTTTGTCTCGGCAATATCTGTCGCAGCCCGCTGGCTGAGGGCATTATGAAACAGAAAATCCGCGAAGCATCCCTTGGCTGGATGGTAGACAGCGCCGGAACGGGTTATTGGCATGTGGGCGAATTGCCGGATCGCCGGTCTGTGGTAACTGCCGGTCAGCATGGCATTGATATCACCGATCAGCGGGCGCGACAATTTCAGGCGGCAGATTTTGATCGCTTCGATCAGATTTTTGTGATGGATACCCACAACCGGCGGGATGTGTTGCGTTTGGCGCAAACAGAGGAACACAGAGCTAAAGTAATGCTGATGCTGGATGAATTGTATCCCGGCGAGGATCGTTCTGTGCCGGATCCGTACTACGACGATAATGGCTTTGAGGAGGTGTTTACCATGCTGGATGAGGCATGCGAGGCATTTGTAAAACGGATGGCCGAATAACGTTATGCCTTTTTCAAAAGAGGCTAATTGTGTGGCGATCAGGTGAAAATACCTGTTTTTTCTTTCCGGCGTTTCTACGCTTATTGAAATACGGCGATGCCCGGACCTTTGAACCATCAAACAACAAGTTCAAAGCAAAGCAATATGAATCGCACCATCTGCATCATCGCCCTGTTTACCCTGATTGGCCTGAATCTTCACGCCCAAAGAACCGCTACCTGGAAAGGAGGTACTCCCGGCAGATCTAATGCCTGGAATTGTCCAACCAACTGGAAAGAAGGACGTGTGCCGGATGAGTTTTCCCATGTGATCATTCCGGATGTATCTACCTCAACCTTTAGCTATCCAAGTATCAAAAATGCCACCATCGTAGTGGCCAGTGTGTACTGTATGCCTGGCGCAAAACTCAGGCTCCGCGGAAATGCGCGTTTGGTAGAATTGGATAATCCCGGTTGTAAATCCCCAAAAAGCCGCGCTAAATGGGCAGAATCCAATGGAAAATCAGACACAGCAGTGTCTATGCTTCATCATACAAGCGGGCACTAAAAGCTTGTACCATCATTCGTTCAAGATCGGTTTGATGTCTTATGATTACCCACGCATGCCCTGGGGCGTAGCCCCACACCGTCGGTAGCCCAGGAAATGTACGAAAATCCCCTGCCGCATCGCGGCAAAACTATCTCCGCCCCCAAATAACCCATATCACCAACGCCCCCGCCCCCCAAAAGCCCCAGCGACTCTCTTCGTGCCAGCCCATTTCCCACATGCGCAGACTCAAAAAGCCCAGTCCGATGGCCAATAACGCCAGTATCAGTTTTTTTATGCCTCGTGTAATTTGTTTACCGGCCTCTTCAAGATCCGGGGTTCGAATCTCTAATTCCCCGGAACGCACCTTTTTCAGCGTTTTTTGCAGCTCATCAGGCAAAGCCAGCACATTGGTGAGGGTACTTTGCAGCAACTCGCGCACATAGTTCAGTGGTCCGCCTTTTTCCTGCATCAGGTATTTCTGGGCATACGGACGCACCGTTTCCAGCGGGTTGTAGCTGGAATCCAGTGTGTTGCAAATGCCCAGCAACAAGGTAATAGTGCGATTGAGCAGCACATAATCCTTGGGCATTTGTACCGTGCCGGCAATGCCCCGGAACCCAATTTCTGTAATCAGATCGGTCAGACTGTTGTTGAAAGGGTTGACTTTTATGTTCCGAAAATCGAGTCCTTCAAACTGGATTTCGTTTTGCAGAAAATTCCGAAGAGCGCTAATCATCTTCTTGGCCATCCGCTCCGCATCCTGACCTTCGGCCAGAAAGCCCATGGCCCGGCAGGCTTCGATCATGCCTTCTGTGTCATTCTTTACAGCAGATTCAATGAGTTGGGTGATGCCTTTTCTAAGCTGGGGCGAAAGATTGGCCGTAGCCCCAAAATCCAGCAGGGTGATACTCCCGTTTGGCGAAACCAGGATATTTCCCGGGTGCGGATCGGCGTGGTAAAAACCGTCTTTGAATAACATTCTGCACCAAACCCGCATCAACCGGGCAGCCAATGCACGCCGGTCTACGCCCCAGGCATCCAATTGTTCGAGATCAGAAATCTTGGCGCCGGTGCAAAAACGCGTCACCATCACCCTGCGCGTGGAATATTCGGAAAATAACTGGGGGATCTGAACCTCCGTTTCCTCCACCAGATTTTGCCGGATACGCTCCATGGTGCGCGCCTCATTGGTAAAATCCATCTCTTCTTCAATCATCTGCCGGATTTGGGAATACAGGTATTCCATCCCCTTGATGTCTACCAGCCAGGCATAAATTTTGGTCAAACGGTGCAAAATGCGCAGGTCTACCGATGCGATGGTTTCTATGCCGTAATGCTGCACTTTTACCACCACCTCTGTGCCATCAGGCAATACCGCCCGGTGCGCCTGCCCAATGGAAGCCGTAGCCATCGGGATCTCCTCTATCTGTTGAAAAATAGCTTCCGGCGAACGCCCCAATTCCTCCTCAATGCGCCTGCGCACTTCCCCGAACGGTCGCGCAGGCAAGCGGTCCTGCAGGGCTTCCAGCGGTTTTTGAAATTCCTCCGGAAGAAAGTTCGACATCACGGAAAGCAGTTGGCCTACCTTGATGAACAAACCCTCCAACTCCAAAATGGCTGTTTTTACCCGCTCGGCATTCCGGATATGCAGCGCCACAATCCGGTTTTCATACCATTTCCTGCCCATAAACCGCCTGCGCAGCGAAAGCCAGAAATAACTGAAATACACCACAAAAGCAGTCCAATATGCTTTGCGAATACGGCGGGAAGGGGAGAGAATCATAGCTAAAGGATGGTTTTGCCAACAAATGTAGGCGGTTCTCAACAGCACAAACGTTCCACACGTACGAATGGTTGAAATCTCCGCACGACTTGTATTTATTCTGAATTGGAAGGGTGAATTATTTGGTGAAAAATATTTTTAGGCTTGTCTAAAAATAAATATACCTTTGTGGAAATAATCACCGCGAAGTACGCAAAGTGCGCAAAAGGGGATCTTCTTAGCGCACTTTGCGTACTTCGCGGTGATCCAAATATTCCACCTATCCCATGCTTCTCACCACTTCTGCTGAGGAAAACTACCTCAAAGCCATCTTTAAAATCTCGGAAAAAGAACCTGGTCCGGTGCTGACCAACGCGCTGGCAGCTGCTATGGGCACCTCGGCGGCATCGGCTACGGATATGCTTAAGCGCCTGAGCGACAAGCAGTTAGTTGCCTACGAAAAATATCGCGGCGTAACCCTCACTCCGGAGGGCGACCGCCTGGCCACCAGCCTGATCCGCAAACACCGGTTGTGGGAAGTTTTTTTGGTGGAAAAACTGGGCTTCGCCTGGGATGAGGTACACGATTTCGCCGAACAACTCGAACACGTGCAGGGCGATAACCTCACCGACCGGCTCGACGACTACCTCAATCACCCGCGGTTTGATCCACACGGCGATCCCATTCCGGATGCACAAGGCCGCTGGATCAGGCGCCCACAGGTGCGACTCACCACGCTCACGCCTGGCCAGAAAGGCATCGTGACCGGTGTTGACGACCACACCTCGCCCTTCCTGCAATACCTCGATGAGCTCGGCATAGCCCTCGGCGTAGCCATTGAGCTGCTCGACCGTACCGCTTACGATCAATCTTCTAAAGTCCGGATCTCTGGAAAAGAATATACCCTCAGCGAAAAAGCCAGCCAAAATTTATTCCTCCGACTGGAGTAAAGGCACAAAGCTGGTGGAAAGGCACAAAGGCATGTGGCGCGAAGACACGAAGGCGCAAAGACACGAAGGCGCGAAGACACAAAGGCGCAAAGACACGAAGGCGCAAAGACACAAAGGTTGCTTATAAGTGGGCTCAAACCCATCAAACCCTTCAAACCCAACGCCAACTCGAAAACTCAAACACTCCCCAACTCAAACACTCGAAAAATGCATCAATCCCTATCTGAAGTACACAGCACGGTAAATACCGAAGTAAAAGGTTCTTTTTTTAAACGCCTTTTTGCTTTCCTGGGTCCGGCGTACCTGGTGAGTGTAGGCTATATGGATCCCGGCAACTGGGCTACCGACCTGGCCGGGGGCAGTCGCTTTGGATATGCCCTGTTGTGGGTCCTGCTCATGTCGAACCTCATTGCATTATTGTTGCAGAGCATGTCGGCCAGGCTCGGGGTGGTAGCCCAGCGGGATTTGGCGCAGGCCAGCAGGGAGTTGTACCCCAAGCCCATCAACATCTTCAATTATATACTGGCCGAAATAGCCATCGCAGCCACTGATTTGGCTGAAGTGGTGGGTATGGCCATTGGTTTGCAGTTATTGTTTGGGTTGCCGCTTACCTGGGGTATAGCCATCAGTGTGCTGGATTCCTTCTTTTTGCTGTTTCTCATGCACCTGGGTATCCGCAAACTGGAGGCATTTATCCTGGGTTTGATTGTGATTATCGGCGGGGCTTTTGCCATACAGATGTTTTTGGCCAAACCCGATCTGGGAGAAGTGGCCGGTGGTTTTGTACCCTCTATTCCCAATACTGAGGCCTTGTTTATCGCCATCGGGATCATTGGCGCTACCGTGATGCCGCACAACCTGTACCTGCATTCCGCCCTGGTGCAATCCCGCAAAGTGGCAAGAACTTTCGAGGGATTGAAAAAAGCCATCCGATACAACATCATCGATTCCGCCATAGCCCTCAACCTGGCGCTGTTTGTCAACGCCGCCATTTTGATCCTGGCAGCGGCTGTTTTTCATAAAAATGGTTACAACGGCGTTTCCGAAATCCAGGATGCCCACCGTTTGCTGGAACCCCTGCTGGGCAAAGGGTATGCGCCCGCCCTCTTTGCCATTGCCCTCATAGCAGCCGGACAAAGCAGCACCGTAACCGGCACGCTGGCTGGCCAAATCGTGATGGAAGGCTATCTCGATCTGCGTATAGCGCCCTGGCTGCGCCGCATCATCACCCGTTTGCTGGCGGTGGTGCCGGCCATTATCGTAGTCAATACCATGGGCGAACACGCCACAGGCGATATGCTGGTGATGAGTCAGGTGATTTTGAGTATGCAACTTGGTTTTGCCATCATTCCGTTGTTGCATTATGTGAGCGATAAGCGCCGGATGGGGCAGTTTGCCATTGGTTTTTGGGCAAAACTGGGCGGCTGGCTGAGCGCGGCCATCATTGTGGCGCTCAATATCTGGCTGGTGGTACAAAAAGTGCTCGAATGGGCAGCAGAAGGTCACTGGGCAGTAGATTTTGTGGCCATTCCGGTGTTGATGTTGTCAATGGGTATTTTGGTGTATATCGTGGTAAAACCGCTTTTAGTCAAACACCAGCTACATGCGAAAACCTACCTGCCGCACGGCGCTTTCAAAGGCATTGCCGATTTGCAAAAGAAAGAATACACCCAAATTGCCATTGCGCTCGACTTTTCCTCCGCCGATCAGAAAACCGTGGAACACGCCTTGCATGTGGGGGGCAAAAACGCGCATTATCTGCTTTTCCATGCCGTGGAAACCGCCGGCGCCTGGGTACTGGGCAATGAAATCCATGACCAGGAAACACGTGCCGATGCCTTGATTTTGGAACAATACGCCACGGCCCTCAGTGAAATGGGGTTTGCCTGCGAAGCATTCATTGGCTACGGTCCGGCCAAAAAGGCTATTCCACTGCTGGTGAAGGAAAAAAATGCAGATTTATTGGTGATGGGCGCCCATGGCCACAAAACCTTTAAAGACCTGATCTTTGGTACTACGGTTGGGGCGGTTAGGCACGCGGTGGAGATTCCGGTGTTGATTGTGCGATAAAAAATACCCCTCCGGGGGGACTCGGAAGGGCATATCTGGCATTAATGGGTTGGCTCTGGTTATTCAGGGTGCTCCTCAGGCAGGGGCCGGCAACGGATGATTTTGAAATGAATGCCGGGTAGCGTTGGAATGTGAACAGATGTTGCGGGTTTTTTCGCACAGATTTCACACAAATTGGTTACACAGATTTTACACAGATTTTTTCCGCAGAGTCGCCTGGCAGGGCATAGCAGTAAGAAAGGGTAGCTTATTTCAACCTGAGGAAGGGCCGTTCTATCAGCACCCAGCTGATGCGGGCCAGCAGATAGGTGCCGGCAAAGGCCAGGATGATGTACGCACTCTGGGCAAATACCGG
>DATGWL010000053.1:0-15835 GCA_035299505.1 Saprospiraceae bacterium
TGTTTTGGCACGCCAATCGGGCAATGCGGCCTCGGCGGCGGCAATAGCCCTGCGGGTTTCTGCCGCACCGCAATCTGCTACCCGGGCCAGTTCTTCGCCAGTGGCCGGGTTGGTTACAATAAAAGTAGCGCCGGAATCGGCCTCTGTCCATTCGTTGTTAATGAATGCAGAGCGATGTATGAGGCTGGAATCTTTGAGCATGTTATGAAATGTCGGGAAAGTATGTGGGCACAAAGGTGCAGAAAGTGTGGGAATCAATTCCATTCAAACCGGCGGATTTGTGCGGGCTCGGTATCGAAACCTGGGCGGACAAATTTTTGCCAGTGGGGAAAAAGACTGATCATTTCCTTTCTCAGTCGACTGAGGGTAAGAAGCAGATCCAAAATTTCGTCGGTTTTTTCGGGCCAGGCTTTGCGCAGCGTTTCCCAGGAGGCCATACTTTGGTCAATGCAGAGGATGCACACCTTGGCGCTGCCGTTGCCATCGCTTTGGTGCGGCGTGTCGCCCCAGATTTCTGCATCGTCAGCATCTTCAAGTCCGGAGATGGCTCGTTGTGCCTTCACACCAATAAATGCTGCATATTGCCTGATAATTTCTACCGCATCCTGAATATAGCCGAGCCGGTCCAGATCTATGGGCATATTCATTTCGGCCAGTCGCTGCATTTCCACACCTTTTTCTTCAAAAAACGCAATATTTTGTTCAAAAAACGCTTCGGTCAGTTTGAAGTATGCCATACCTTTTTCAAACATTTCCTCTTCCCTTTTTTCCATTTCAAGGCTTCTCTCGTCTGGTTCCGGTGGAGTCTGGTCCAGTATATCCTCCGGATCTATACCGGCTTGCCGTAGCATATCGTCCAGCATTTTGAGGGATTCTTTGAAACTTTCGCCAACGGCGCCCCACATTTCCTCTTCGGTCATGGGCGATTCGCGGTTCCATCGTTTGAGTTCTTCTACGCCAACGGCGCATCGGTCCACAAATACACAGCGTTCGCACCAGCGATCGCAGTAATTGTGTACAGCAGGAATCATTTTATTTTTTGACATGGTTACTGAGGATTTATAGTTTTGCGCGTGTTGAGTGTTTGAGTGTTTGAGTGTTTGAGTGTTTGAGTGTTTGAGTTGGTCGTTCGGTTTAATATTACTTCGCGCCTTTGTGCCTTTGTGCCTTTGTGCCTTTGTGCCTTTGTGTACCTCGTGCCTTTTACTCAAAAGTACAAATTTCAAATGGTAAAAACAACAGACTTTCCGCAAAAGTGATTTGGGAAGAAGAAAATCTGCCCGTTTTTTTGTCTGTCAAGGCTAATTTTGCAGTTGAAATCGGGAAAATCCGACGTCCCGAGTACTACCAATAACGAAAACAGGCGAAAAAGGGGCGGTAAAACAGTCCCAAACCACTCGCAGGAAGTCTGATAACGATCTCTGATCTTTTTTAAACATACCTTTTATGAAACATAAACTTCGCATGGGAATGGTTGGGGGCGGCCAGGGCGCATTCATTGGCGCTGTTCACCGTATGGCTGCTGCTTTGGATGGTGAAATCGAACTGGTTTGTGGCGCTTTTAGCAGCGATCCGGAAAAATCCAAAGCCTCCGGAGCGGCATTGGGCCTGGCGCCGGAACGTTGTTACGGCAGTTTCAGGGAAATGATTCAGAAAGAAAAACGTATGCGTCCGGACCGCCGCATGGATTTCGTTAGCATAGTAACGCCTAACCACGTGCACTTTGCACCTGCCAAAATGGCGTTGGAAAACGGGTTCCACGTTATCTGCGACAAACCCGTCACTTTCAGTTTGAAAGAAGCCCAAAACCTGGAAAAAATTGTGGCCCAATCCGGCTTAGTGTTCGCCCTCACCCACAATTACACCGGCTACCCTATGGTGAAACAGGCGCGTCAAATGATTCGCAATGGCGAACTAGGCGCTATCCGCAAAGTGGTGGTGGAATATCCGCAAGGCTGGCTCAGCACTAACCTGGAAGCCTCCGGACAAAAACAGGCCTCCTGGCGTACCGACCCCAGCAAAAGCGGTATCGCCGGCGCTATGGGCGACATTGGCACCCATGCCGAAAACCTGGCAGAATACATCACCGGCCTGCAAATCAAGGAACTCTGCGCCGATATCAGCACCTTCGTGCCCGGGCGTTTACTGGACGATGATGGCAATGTGCTGCTGCGCTTTGAAGGTGGCGCCAAAGGCGTACTCCATGCCAGCCAGATTTCAGCCGGGGAAGAAAACAACCTCAATATTCGGGTATATGGTGAAAAAGGCGGCCTGGAATGGCGCCAAATGGAACCCAATACCCTTGTTGTTAAATGGCTGGATAAACCTACACAACTGTACCGTACCAATGTAGGCAACCTTTACCCCGAATCACTTGCTGCCGCACGTATTCCCGGCGGACATCCGGAAGGCTACCTCGAAGCATTTGCCAATATATACCGCAACTTCGCTCACTGCGTACGCGCGCACAAGGCCGGGCAGCAACCAGATCCAATCCATGCCGATTTCCCCACCATTCACGATGGCGTACGTGGCATGCGGTTCATCGAAAAAGTAATCGCCAGCGGGAAAAGCAGCAAAAAATGGGTGCAACTGTAACGGAAGCATTTTCACTTTTTGTGAACATTCCGCACTGAAATCCGTTTTTTTGACAAGTTTCAAGTCGCATGCCTTTACTCTGGTACGACGGTATCGTCAAAAAAATAGACAATATAGCACCGAATGTCCGGCAGTTCCAATTGGAAGTACCGGGGGTGGATTCCTTTGATTTTAAAGCCGGGCAGTTTGTCACCATGGATTTACCCATTGGCGAAAAACGCATGCAACGCTGGCGCAGCTACTCCATTGCCAATGCACCCAACGGCTCCAACGCCCTGGAACTGTGCATTGTCAGGTCTGCATCAGGGCCAGGGTCAGGTTTTTTGTTTGATGAGGTAAAAGAAGGATCTTCCATTCGGTTTAAAGGTCCTGATGGCGGCTTTGTGTTGCCGGAAACCATTGATCGGGACCTGGTATTTATCTGCACCGGAACCGGTGTGGCGCCTTTTCGGAGTATGATTCTGGACATCCTGCACTCCGGCAAGCCGCACCGAAACATTCACCTGATTTTTGGTGCACGCAGCGAACGTGACATCCTGTATCGGGAAGAGTTCGAGGCGTTGACGCAATCTATGCCAGGATTTAGATACGATGTAGCCCTCTCACGTCAGGAAGACTGGAACGGTTACAAAGGCTATGTACACCAGATTTATCTTCAGGATTATGCTTCCCCCCGCCCTGATGTGGCATTTTACATCTGCGGATGGAGCCAGATGATTGATGAAGCGGTAGCCAATTTACTGGTGCAGCTGAAGTACGACCGCAGTCAGATACATTACGAACTGTACGGTTGAGTATTGCCTCCCCGGCGCATCATCAGATACACCCAGCCCAGCAGGCTGCTCACCGCAGCGAGGTAAAACACTCCTGCAATATGCGCGCTGAACCACCCGGCCAGCAACGCGCCTGCACCGATGGCAATTTCCAGGGAAATATACATGGTAGCCAGAGCCCTACCCTTCCGGCCGGGATCTCCCAGATCAACTGTCCAGGCATTAATGGCTGGCGAAAACACGCCATTGCCCAGCCCAAACAAGGCAGATGCCAGATAAAGCATCCAGGGCGCATCAGCCAGGGCAAAAACTACCATGGCCACCGCAATCATCCAGGCCGAAGCCTTAAGTACCGGCACCCTGCCCAAGCGATCAGATATTTTGCCGGCAGAAAAACGGGTTGTTACGCTGGCCAGGGTAAAAATGGTGAAAAAAGTGGCCCTGTTTTCAATCCCCAACTGATCGCTCAAATCTGGCACCAGGGTCAGAATAACTCCGTAACTGATGTAACAACAGATCATGACAATGGCCGCAGGAATAGATAGCGGGTCAAAAATATCGTCGCGCCCCACTTTGAGCAGCGACCAGCGAAAACGCTGTTTTTGCGGCAGGGTTTCTGCCAAATTGGCCAGAATCAACATGGAAAACACCGCCAGGATGGCCGAGGTATAAAACATGGCATTGATGCCGTAGTGCTTGGCCATCCAGCTGCCCAGTGGCGGCGATGCGCTGGCGCCCAGGCTTAAACAAATGCCCAGAGTGCCCAGGGCTTCCCCCCTTCTGCCATCCGGCACAATATCTGCCACATAGGCCGAGGTGCCGGTGGGCTTGAAGCCCGTGGAAAACCCGTGAAAAAAACGAAGCGCCAGAAAACCGCCCACAAAAGCCAGCTGCGGATAAAGCAAACTGCAAACCACACAGGCCAGGGTACCGATGTACATAACCGGCATACGTCCTACAGTATCGGCCAGTTTACCGCTGAATGGCCGGGAAATACCAGCGGTTACAGTAAACAAGGCAATGATCAACCCTTTGTGCTCCTCACCACCCAAACTGCTCAGATAGGCAGGAAGCTCCGGAATCATCATATTGAAACTTCCTGCAAACAATGCATGCGACAGGCACAGCAGCAGAAAAGAGCGGGAGTAGAGTTGCGGGGCAGTCATTTATTTACCTTATTCCGAATAAATCCTTCCAATACCTCCAGGCCACGTTCGAAATCCTGATTGTTGTTGACAACGATATCGGCTTCCTCCTTGTACGGGAGTATAAACCTTTCGTAAGAAGGCAGTACATGGTGCTGGTATTTGTACAACACATCGTCCAGCGGGTACCCTCGTTCCACCTGATCCCGAAGAATACGGCGGATAACCTTGAGGTTCTCCTTGGCATTGACAAAGACCTTCAGGTCCAGCTGCCGGGCAATTTTTTTGTAGTGAAAAACGAACAGCCCTTCAATAATGATGATTGGCGCCGAATGAAACGTAAGTATCTTAGGCTTGGCGTTCGGGTTATTGAACACATATTCCTGAATGGTGATGCTCTCGCCGTTCAGCAGTTTTTCAACATCCTCGCGAAACAGTTTTTTATTGAAGGATTTGGGCAAATCAAAGTTCCATTCTCCGTTTGCATCCTTGTGCTGTTGTTCCCGTGGCAGGTAATAGTCGTCCTGAGAAACAATACAAACCTGATTTTCTGGAAAACTGTGTCGCAACCGCCGGATAAAGCTTGTTTTACCGCTGCCGCTGCCGCCGCAAATGCCAATAAGAAAGGGGCGCATGTGATGAAAATGTGGGAAATGTGGTTAGTGTGGGAAATGTGGGGGATGTGAAACTAAAATCGGGTGCGAAAGTAGGGTTTCACGCAAAATTTTCCGGAATCAAAAGTGGCTTCGTACATTTCGCCGGATTTTAGCCCACATTAATCACTTTCACCCATTACTCTATGGATCGTTTTATCGGACTTGTTGGCATTGTAATCATTCTGGGAATCGCTTATTTGCTTTCGCACAACCGCAAAGCCATCAATTACCGAGTGGTAGGAATGGGTTTACTGCTGCAGGCAGCGCTGGCTGTTTTTATTTTGAAAACCTCTGCCGGTCAGGCCGTATTTGGCTGGCTGGGGAAAGCCGTTACCAAAGTGTTGAGTTTCAGCGATGAAGGCGCCAAGTTCGTGTTCGGTATTTTAGCCGACAATGTCAAACTTGGCACGTATCTGGGGCCGGAAAACGGGTTCATTTTCTTCTTTAAAATCATTCCCACCATCATTTTTGTGGCCTGCCTGGTGAATATTTTTTACCATATCGGGCTAATGCAGTGGATTGTGGAAGTGTTGGCCAAAGGCCTCAATTACATCATGAAAGTGAGCGGCGCCGAAGCGCTTAGCAATATTTCGAGTGCCTTTGTGGGTCAGGTGGAGGCCCAGATCATGATCAAACCGTATCTGCGGGGCATGACTATGAGCGAGCTGATGGCATCCATGACGGGCAGTTTTGCCTGCATTGCCGGGGGCGTTATGGCTACCTATATATTGTTTGGCGTAAAAGCCGAATACCTGATTGCGGCAAGTATCATGGCGGCTCCGGGCGCGCTGGCCATTTCCAAAATCATGTGGCCTGAAACCGAAGAATCTGAAACTCAAGGCGTGGTAAAACTAAAAGTGGGCAAACAACACTCCAATATTGTGGATGCCATTTCCGCGGGCTGTTCTGATGGTTTGAAGGTAGGATTGAACGTTTTGGCCATGCTGGTTGGCTTTTTGGCCCTGATTGCCCTCATCAATTACATCCTTGGCGCAGGTGGCAGCCTGGTTGGGCATCCGGAATTTGGTCTGAATTCCATTCTTGGCGGCTTGTTCTCCGGTTTTGCTTTTGTAATGGGTGTGCCCTGGCACGAGGCCTCCCAGGCAGGCGCCCTCATGGGTACCAAACTGGTAGCCAACGAATTTGTGGCTTACCTGCAACTCAAACCCATCATCGAGAATCATTTATTATCAGAAAAAACCGTGGCTATTGTGAGCTTTGCTTTATGCGGCTTTGCTAACTTTGGCTCCGTGGGCATTCAAATTGGCGGCATCTCTGCCCTGGAACCCAGTCGCCGCGCCGATTTGGCCAAACTGGGATTCCGCGCCCTCATTGCCGGCACACTGGCCAGTTATATGTCGGCTACTTTGGCAGGAATATTGTTCTAAAACCAGGAAAACCTCGGATTTGTGGAGAAAACAAGTACTTTTGGACATATGAAACAGTTAAAACGGATCGGACTTTTCGGTCTGTTGCTGCCTTGTTTGTGGTTTTTCCAATCAGGCAGTACCAGCTCCCTGCCGGATCAACACACACGACCCGGCGCAGAGGTTTGTATGACCGATAAAGACTCTATTGCATTTCTCAACAAACAAAAGATTGCCCAAGCCGAAGGAACTTTGAATGCCCGCACACTTGCAGTAGCCAAGAGTTTTTTAGGAACGCCTTATGTACACGGTTGTCTTGACCGGCAGGCAGAGGAATGCCTGGCCGTCAACCTGGGTGAACTGGATTGCTGGACCTTTATGGAAAACAGTTTGGCTATTGCGCTGGCTAAAGATGGCAATTTCCAAACCTACCTCCAGCAATTACAGGAACTGCGCTACTGGGGAGGCTATGTAAACGGATACGGCTCTCGCATACATTACTTTTCCGGTTGGCTGCTCCAAAATGAAAAAAGGGGACTACTGAAAGACCTCACCCGCGAAATGGGCGGATCACCCTATAAAAAAGAAATCGGATACATCTCTGCGCGCCCAGCCAAATACCCCAAAATCAAAAATCCGGATAACCTGCGCGCCCTTAAATCGGCCGAAAAACGCATTAATGCCCACAACTGGTACTATATTCCGCAAGAACAGGTAGCCCAAATGGAACACCTAATCCAGGAAGGGGATATCATTTCCCTGACGGCCTGGAAAAAGGACCTCGATATCTCGCACCAGGGCTTTGCGGTAAAAATCAATGGCAGAATTCACCTCATGCACGCTTCCTCCCTGAACAAAAAGGTGATTATCTCTAAACAACCCCTGCCAGCCTATATTCTCTCCCAACCCGGCCAAACCGGCATCATGGTGGCCCGTCTGGTAGATTAAGTACTTGTTCAAAAAGCTCTAGGCGTCTGCCGCTTTGCCAGCCCATTCTCCCTATTCCTGACAGATACAACATACTGACGCAGGCGTTTCTGCCATTCCGTCAGATTTTTTGGCGTGGCACAACGATTGATAAAAGACCGGAGCAGACGGCTGATGACCTACCAAAAAACAGCCTCCAATCTCCAAACTCATTGACTTCAACTAATTTACCAGCAATATGGGAAAAATAATTGGTATTGACCTCGGAACAACCAACTCCTGCGTGTCTGTCATGGTCGGCAACGAGCCCATCGTAATAGCCAACGACGAAGGCGCACGCACCACTCCTTCCGTGATTGGCTTTCTGGACAATGGCGAACGCAAGATAGGCGCACCCGCCAAACGCCAGGCCATCACCAACCCACAACGCACCGTAGCATCCATCAAACGTTTCATGGGGATGCGCTACAGCGAATCTACCAGCGAAATCGGTCGCGTACCGTATAAAGTGGTGAAAGGCGACAACGATACAGTGCGTGTGGATATCGACGGCCGCTTGTACACGCCGCAGGAAATCAGCGCCATGGTGCTGCAAAAAATGAAAAAAGTAGCCGAAGATTACCTCGGCGAAACCGTAACCGAAGCGGTCATTACCGTTCCGGCATACTTCAACGACTCTCAGCGTCAGGCCACCAAAGAAGCCGGCGCCATCGCAGGACTCGAAGTGAAGCGTATTGTGAACGAACCTACTGCTGCTGCACTGGCTTATGGTCTTGACAAGCGCGACAAAGACATGAAAATTGCGGTGTACGACCTTGGTGGTGGTACTTTTGACATCTCCGTACTCGAATTGGGTGGCGGTGTTTTCGAAGTAAAATCTACCAACGGTGATACCCACCTGGGTGGCGACGACTTTGATCAGGCTATCATCGAATGGCTGGCCGACGAGTTCAAGCGCCAGGAAAATATAGACCTGCGCAAAGACCCAATGGCACTGCAACGCCTGAAAGAGGCAGCTGAAAAAGCCAAAATCGAGCTTTCCAGTGGTATGGAAACGGAAATCAACCTGCCTTACATCACAGCAGTAGATGGCGTACCCAAACACCTGGTAGTCAAACTCAGCCGTGCCAAATTTGAGCAAATGACCGATTCGCTCGTGCAACGCACCCTGGAACCATGCCGTAAGGCTCTTCAGGATGCCGGCATGCGCCCAAATGAAATCGACGAGGTGATTCTGGTAGGTGGTTCTACCCGTATCCCGCGCATTCAGGAAGAAGTAGAACGCTTCTTTGGTAAAAAACCAAACCGCTCCGTAAACCCGGATGAAGTGGTAGCCATCGGCGCCGCAGTTCAGGGTGGCGTATTAAGCGGCTCTGTAAGCGATGTGCTGCTGCTCGACGTTACACCGTTGTCTATGGGTATCGAAACCATGGGTAATATCTACGACGTGGTGATCGAAGCCAACACAACCGTTCCAACCAAAAAGTCCAAAACTTACTCCACGGCATCAGACAACCAGCCTCAGGTGGAAATCCACATCCTCCAGGGCGAACGTCCGATGGCACGCGACAACCGCTCCGTAGGCCGGTTCATCCTCGATGGCATCCCACCAGCACCACGCGGTGTGCCGCAAATTGAGGTAACTTTTGATATGGACGCCAACGGTATCCTAAGTGTTACGGCGGTAGACAAAGGCACCGGCAAACAACAAAACATCCGTATCGAAGCCAGCACTGGCTTGAGTAAGGATGAAATTGCCCGCATGAAAGCCGAAGCACAGGCCAATGCAGAATCTGACCGTCAGGTACGTGAGCGCGCCGAAAAACTGAATGCTGCCGACTCTCTGGTATTCCAAACCGAGAAACAGCTGAAAGAGTTTGGCGATAAAGTACCTGCCAACCACAAAGAGAAGATCGAAAAAGCCCTGGAAGACCTCCGTGAAGCGCACAAGGCACAGGATATGACCCGTTTGGATGCCGCTCAGGCTGCCCTCACCGAGGCGTGGAATGCAGCCAGCCAGGACATTTACGCTGCCCAGCAAGCGGCAGGAGGCGGTCAACCGGCAGAGAATCCTTATGATTCTGCCACCGGCGGTCCACGAGGCGGCGGCTCCGGAAACGAAGCCCAGGACGTAGAATTCGAAGAAGTAAAAAGCTAATCAGGCTTGATACGATGGTATAGTATGAGTCATCCCACAGCTACTGAGGGATGACTCATTTTTTTTGCCCCAACATGATAAAAAAACGGCCACCCGGATCCTCTCCGGGCAGCACGTTTCGTCGTTCTATGGTTACATTGCTATGTTTACTGTCCTTGTCCCAGCGTAAAGCCAGGCTCTCCGTCAAATGTGTACAAAATTTCGATTTTGATAGCCTGGTAACCTACCAGACTCAATTTGAACATCAGGTTGAGTACATCCTGAAACTCGGAAGGCTTGAGGTCTGGCGATTTGAAGCGGCAACGCCAGTGGTCTGTACAAAATGTAGCCGGGTTGCCGTCTGGCCAAACTTTTACCCCGCGGTTGGTAATCATGGTTAGTTCCATGTTTCCAGTTTTGTAATGTTTGAGATCGTTCGCCAGTTTTTCTGCATCTTTTTCATTGAATTGCAGGAAAATATCCACTCCAACCAGCTCTTTTTTAGCCAACGGCCGCTCTTTGAGTTTAATGGAGATACGTTCGGTTTTTTGACCAGCTACTGCCGGCTTGAGGAATTTGGGCAATTGCCCAAGGCGGGTAATAACGGCGTCGGCAAATGCCTGGGTACCTACTTTTTGGGTGCTGCAGTTTTCGTTGAATATATCGGTTGTATGGATGCCCTCTTCGATGGTTCTCAGCCATGCGTTTTGAATCTTGATGGCCACATCACCCTGGCCAATATGGGTCAGCATTTGCAGCGCCGCCAGCAACAAACCGGATGGATTGGCTTTGTCCTGGCCGGCAATATCCGGCGCCGAACCGTGGATGGCCTCAAACAGGGCGAAGTCTTCCCCAATATTGGCGGATCCGGCCAACCCCACCGAGCCGCTTACCTCTGCTGCTATATCTGAAATAATATCGCCATACAGGTTCAGCGTCACGATCACATCGAACAGCTCCGGCTGAGCAGCTAAACGCGCCGCACCGATATCTATAATCATGTGCTCCTGCTGGATATCCGGATATTCCTGCCCGATTTCGCGGAATAACTTGTGAAACAGTCCGTCAGTCTGCTTCATGATGTTATCCTTGGTCATGCAGGTAATTTTCTTCCGGCCGTGCAGGCGGGCAAACTCAAATGCGTAGCGGATGATCTTTTCAGAACCCGGACGTGAAACCAGTTTCAGACACTGAATCACTTCATCAGTTTGACGGTGTTCGATACCGGCGTACAGGTCTTCTTCGTTCTCCCGGATAATTACCACATCCATAGCCGGATGGGCAGTGGGTACAAACGGCGGGTAAGTAACACAAGGGCGCACATTGGCGTACAAGCCCAGCACTTTGCGCATGGTTACATTCAGACTTTTGTATCCGGCGCCCTGAGGGGTGGTAATAGGCGCTTTGAGCAGTATTTTGTTTTTTTGAAGAGATTCCCATGCTTCCGGTGGAATACCGGAGGTATTGCCACTCAGGTATACCTTTTCGCCAACATCAATGGACTCAATTTGCAATCTTGCACCTGCTGCCTGAAGAATTTTAAGCGTGGCGGTCATGATTTCCGGGCCAATCCCGTCGCCGTGAGTAACGGTAATGGGAACAGCCTGTGTATCGGCCGGCATGGTGGGCCGGGCATTAGAGCTGAGGGTTGCTTGTGACATAAAGTGGGTTTTAAATTGATAGTAATACTATTTAAACTGATAGCTTTAATTTTTGTTCAAATAAACATTCAGAGCTCATACTAGCCAGCTATTAAGAAATTGTATAAAGAGGGCGGTTTTTGCGCATTTTTTCTAACTTTTTCTCGTTTTTGGCGTTTAATTGGTATCTGAAATCGCTACATTTGCGCGCTTTTTTTTGACCAAAAATCATATCAATGGCCTCTACAATATTCGACATTAAAATGCTCAAGGCGTTTTACGCCTCTTTCCCCGCTCGCGTGGATGCAGCGAAAGCCAAACTGAAACGCCCGCTCACCCTATCTGAAAAAATCCTTTTTGCTCACCTGCATCATGATAACCCGCTGGCCGACTACAAGCGCGGCTCGGATTATGTATTTTTCCAGGTAGACCGCGTGGCCATGCAGGATGCAACCGCCCAAATGGCGTTGCTTCAGTTCATGACCTGCGGCCGAAAGAAAGTGGCCGTACCCAGCACAGTTCACTGCGACCACCTGATTACTGCCGAAGTAGGCGCTGCGAAAGACATGGCAGTAGCGCTCGATAAGAACAAAGAGGTTTTCGAATTTCTAAGCACTGTTTCTCAAAAATACGGCATCGGCTTCTGGAAACCAGGTGCGGGCATCATCCACCAGATCGTTTTGGAAAACTATGGCTTCCCGGGCGGCATGATGATCGGTACCGACTCACACACGGTAAATGCCGGCGGTTTGGGTATGGTAGCTATTGGTGTTGGCGGCGCTGATGCGGTAGATGCCATGAGCGGTATGGCTTGGGAGCTGCAAATGCCTAAACTGATTGGTGTAAAACTCACAGGCAAACTGCGCGGCTGGGCTTCACCTAAAGACGTTATTCTGAAAGTAGCAGGCATCCTGACTGTAAAGGGCGGTACAGGCGCCATTGTTGAATACTTCGGTCCGGGCGCACAAAGCATGAGCGCCACTGGTAAAGGCACCATCTGCAACATGGGTGCTGAAATTGGGGCAACTACTTCTACATTCGGTTACGACAAGAGCATGGCCCGTTACCTGAAAGCAACGGGTCGGAGCAAAGTAGCTGCCATGTGTAATAAAATTGCGCCTTACCTCACGGGCGATCAGGAGTGCTACGACAATCCGGAAAAATACTTCGATCAGGTAATTGAAATTGATTTGAGCAAACTTGAGCCGCACATCAACGGACCGTTCACGCCGGATCTGGCCTGGCCGCTGTCTAAATTTGCTGCTGCCGTTAAAAAGAACAAGTACCCGGCCAAACTGGAAGTGGGCTTGATCGGTTCCTGCACCAACTCCAGCTACGAAGACCTTACCCGCGCTGCTTCCGTAGCACGTCAGGCTAAAGAGAAAGGTATCGAGGTAAAAGCAGAATTCACCATTACGCCAGGTTCTGAGCTCATTCGCTACACGGCCGAACGCGATGGCCTGTTGAAAGAATTTGAGCAAATTGGCGGTGTGGTAATGGCTAATGCCTGCGGCCCTTGTATTGGTCAGTGGGCGCGCCACATGGACGATCTGAAACGTCCGAACTCCATCATGACCTCCTTCAACCGGAACTTTACTTCCCGCAACGACGGCAACCCCAATACCCATGCTTTTGTGGCTTCTCCGGAAATTGTGACCGCCTTTGCTATTGCCGGCGATTTGACTTTCAATCCAAAACGCGGCACCCTGACAAACAAAAAAGGCGAGCAGGTAAAACTCGATCCACCTAAAGGCATTGAGCTGCCTAAGGCTGGCTTTGCTGTAGAAGATGCAGGCTTTATTGCACCGGCCAAATCTGGAAGCAAAGTAAAGGTTGCGGTGGCTAAAGACAGCCAGCGTTTGCAATTGCTCAAGCCGTTCAAGCCAATTACTTCGGCTGAGTTGACAGACATGCGTGTGCTGATCAAAGCTAAAGGCAAGTGTACCACCGACCACATTTCCATGGCCGGACCTTGGCTGAAATACCGTGGCCACCTGGAGAACATTTCCAACAACTGCTACATCGGCGCTGAAAACTTCTTCAACGGCGAGCGCAACAATGTATTCAACGTAGACAAAGGCCAGTTTATGGAAGTACCGGCTTCTGCCCGTCACTACCAGAAAAAAGGCATCGGCACCATCATTTTTGGTGAAGAAAACCTGGGCGAAGGCTCCAGCCGCGAACACGCAGCCATGGAACCACGCTACCTGGGCGTAAAAGCGGTAGTGGTAAAATCTTTCGCAAGGATTCACCAGACCAACCTGAAGAAGCAAGGCATGCTGGCATTGACTTTTGCCAATCCAGCCGACTACGACAAGGTGCGTCAGGACGACAAAGTGAGCATCCTCGGTTTCGAAAGTTTCGCGCCTGGCAAGCCGCTGAAAATCCGTCTCGATCACGCCGACGGCACTTCCGAAACCTTCGACGTGAACCACACCTACAACGATCAGCAAATTGAGTGGGTACAATCTGGCAGCGCGCTGAACAAAATCCGCAAGGAATTTGGCCTGAAATAACTCCCCCTCAGATTTAAACATACCCGGCACACCCGGTTGCTTGTGACATCACAGGCAATCGGGTGTTTTGTTTTGATCATAGGCCGCGATGCGGCAGGGCGCGCGCGTTTGATAAATTTACAACATGTTCATCAATGCTTCGTTTACTACCTTTGCACCCGTTTTACCTGACAACATGACTGGACATATGCGTTTTTTGCTGTTTTTGTTAGTTTCTATTGTTCTTTTGACAGCATGTGGCAATGAGGATGAGATTCCGAGGCCGGATATCTCTGATGTAAAAATCAACTTTAAACTGGAGCGATTCGAGCAAGACATCTTTGCGCTGGATACCACCCAACTGCAAACCGGCATGGAACAACTCTTGGGCAAATATCCCATGATGCTCCCGCTGTTTTGCAACGAGATCATTCACGATCAATCAAATCCCGCCGAAACTCCCCGGCAGGCGCTGGCAGCTTTTTTGGCAACTCCGCAAATCAAGCATATTTACGACACCGTACAACAAGTGTACGGCAATCTGGACTGGCTGGAAAAAGACCTGACCCAGATGTTCCGCTACTACAAATACTATTTCCCGGAAAAACCAACGCCTCAGGTGGTAACCATGATCTCAGAATTTGCCACCGATGCATTCACCGCCGGCGACAGTCTCTGCGGCATTGGCCTCGACCTGTTTTTGGGTGAAAACTACCCGGGCTATGACCCCGATGTATTCCCGGCCTTTATGCGTCGGCAGTTCAAAAAAGAATACATCCCGGTACGCCTCGCTAAAGCAGTAGCCCAAAATAGTTCAGATGGCCCCTCCGGACAACGGTTGCTCGACATCATCCTCCACAATGGCAAGGAATTGTACCTGGTAGACTGCCTGCTACCTGAAGTCCCCGACAGCATGAAGATGGGCTATACTGCCGAACAAATGGGTGGCTGCTATGCAAACGAAGCCGAAGTTTGGGCGCGACTGTTAAGTGAAAAATTACTCTACAGCACAGATTACGACAAATTCAGAAAATTGGTTTCACCCAGTCCTAATGCACCTATTGTTTTCTCTGAAGCCCCCGGCGAAATTGGCAACTGGGTAGGTCTGCGCATAGTAAAAGCCTATATGAAGCGCTACCCTAAAACAACTATGAAAGAACTTTTCCAGATGACCGACTCCCAAAAATTCCTGGAACTAGCCAAATACAAACCCAAACGCGATTAGAAGACTCAAAGTACACTAAGGCACTAAGGCACTAAGGCACTAAGGGTTTATTTGGCGTAAGCCAAATAAACCCTTAGCAGTTTTTAAGTATTTGGCATGGCCGCAGGCCCTGCCAAATACTTTGAGTCTTAGAGTCTTTGTGCCTTCGCGCCTTATGTAAACTTAGTGTCTTATCAACGGATGTCCTTGACGTATAGGCCAAGGCTACGGTAACCCTGCCACTCTTCCTCACGAAGGTGGAACAGTATATCAAAGGTTTTACCTTCTACTGCCTCATACTTTTTACCCAATCCAAAACCGATGCCATTCAGTACCACATTGCTACCTTCCTGTCGCAATGATAACTTGACATGGTTGTTCTCCAAAATCCTGGATTTACCGCTGTCTGACACGTTTTCTGCCCAAAATAAGGGGTTTGAATTGTGCGGCCCAAATGGCTCGAACCGCTTGAGCATTTTCCAGAATTCCGGTGTAACCTCATCAAAACGCAGTTTTGCACTTACATCCATTTGCGGATGCTCTATCTCAGGCAAAATTGAGCCACTCACCACCTGCTCAAAACGCTCCTCAAAAGCAGCCACATTCTCTACCGGCAACTGCAGCCCCGCCGCATGAGCATGCCCGCCAAAAGTGTAAAACAGATCTTCGCAAGCCTGCAAAGCGCTGTACAAATCAAACCCGGCTACCGAACGTGCAGAGCCAACAGCCTTACCGTTGCTTTCCGTAAGAATAACAGTGGGTTTATGAAATGCCTCCACCATCCTACTGGCCACTATACCAATAATGCCCTTGTGCCAGTTTGGCTCAAACAACACGGTGCTTTTGCGACTAGCCCAATCCGTTTTTTCCCGGAACATCCGCTGGGCAGCCTC
>DATGWL010000054.1:0-4228 GCA_035299505.1 Saprospiraceae bacterium
TTTGATTGGCATTTATACGGGTGACTGGCTAAAGAGTTCAACTCTTTTAGGTCATTCTTGGTTCTCCTCAAACACCCGCTCAATGTCATGCAAATGTGCTGAGGAATATCCAATGTCCAATATCCAATGTCCAATGTCCAAGTGGGGCGGGTGCTTAGCGTAAGCACATTTGATTGGCATTTATACGGGCGACTGGCTAAAGAGTTCAACTCTTTTCGGGCATTATTGTTTCTCCACAAACACCCGTTCAATATCATGCAAAAGTGCTAACACCAGGCACCCGCCTATTTGGATATTGGATATTGGAAATTTGAAGCATGTATTCTTCTCTTCGACAAGCAGTTAATGATCTCGAGCGCAGCGGACAACTGTTGCGGATACGGGAAGAAGTGGATCCTAATCTGGATATCGCTGAAATCCACCGTCAGGTATTTGATCGGCAAGGGCCTGCTCTTTTATTCGAACGGGTAAAGGGCAGTCCGTTCCAGGCGGTGAGCAATATTTATGGCACTTTCGAACGTACGGCTTTTTTGTTTCGACATACCCTGGATAAGGTGAAACGGGTAATTGAACTTAAAAAAGACCCTGCCAGTGCTTTGAAGCATCCGCTTAGGTACGCCGGTGCACCCCTGACGGCAGTTTCTGCGCTGCCCATGAAAAGCTGGTTTGGAAGCCCGGTTACCTGGGGGCAAACCACCATTGATAAATTGCCACAGGTCAAAAGCTGGCCCATGGACGGCGGCGCGTTTATCACCATGCCGCAGGTGTACACAGAAGATCCGGACCAGCCTGGGCCCATGCACGGCAACCTGGGCATGTACCGCATTCAGCTTTCCGGGAATGATTATGTACCCAATGAAGAAATTGGCCTGCACTATCAGTTACACAGAGGGATCGGAGTGCACCACACCCGGTACAACCAACTGGATAAGCCTTTTCATTGCAGTATTTTTGTTGGCGGACCGCCCAGTCATGCGTTTTCTGCCATTATGCCTTTGCCGGAAGGGCTAAGTGAGCTCACTTTTGCAGGTATGTTGGGTGGACGCCGTTTCCGCTATACCCATCGCAACAACCACTTTCTAAGCAGTGATGCAGATTTTGTGATTACCGGGGAAATTCTGAAAAACGTGAAAAAGCCTGAGGGACCATTCGGGGATCACCTGGGGTATTATTCCCTCACGCATGATTTTCCGGTGATGAAAGTCCATCAGGTTTGGCACCGCAAGGATCCACTCTGGCATTTCAGCGTGGTGGGCAGGCCACCTATGGAAGATAGCAGCTTTGGCTGGCTGATTCACGAATTGGTGGCGCCGCTAACGCCCGGCGAGTTTCCCGGGCTCAAAGAACTGCATGCGGTAGATGCGGCGGGCGTACACCCGCTTTTGCTGGCCATCGGACATGAGCGCTACATGCCTTTCCGCGAACGCGTGCCGGAGGAAATCCTGACTATTGCCAACCGGGTGATCGGGTCGGGCCAAACATCACTGGCCAAGTTTCTGTTCATCGCGGCATCAGACGATGATCCGAATCTGGACACGCACGATATCCCGCATTTTTTCAGGCATTTTCTGGAACGTGTGGATTTAACCCGCGACCTGCATTTTCAAACCAAAACTACCATTGATACCCTCGATTACTCCGGCTCGGGCTGGAATGCCGGTTCCAAGCTCATAGCTGCCTGCAGGGGCGACAAACGCAGGGAGCTGAGGTCTGAGTTGCCAGACAACTTTAGTTTGCCTGAGGGCTTTTCTGCGCCCAAATTTTGCTTTCCGGGAATTTTGGCTGTTCAGTCGCCCAGGTTTGAGGCAGAAGTCCCTGCGCGTGCCCAGGTTGATGTGCTGTGCAGGCATCTGGAAAACTTCGATATGCAGCATATTCCATTGGTATTGCTTGTGGACGACAGCACTTTTACGGCAGCCAATCTTAACAACTTTGTGTGGGTGGCCTTCACGAGGGCCAATCCGAGTCATGATGTACATGGCGTAAAAGCCTTTACTGAGCATAAACATTGGGGATGTAAGGGGCCAATGGTGTTGGATGCACGGATTAAGCCCCACCATGCGCCAGAGTTGGTGGTAGACCCTGAGGTGCAAAAACGGGCCCGCGTGTTATTGGAACGTTATGGTTTAGGAGAATAAAAGAGGCCGCCCAACCCTTTTGGGGGCAGGCTCCGTTATTTGCATGAACCAAACATTCTAACACATGAAAAAGCTATTTTTTGCAACACTCGTTTTATTTGTATTCCTGTGCAATGCCTGCAAGGACCAAAGAGATGAAGAGGTAGAAACGATTATGGTTCGGTTTCAGAACCAGCTGAGTCAGGACATTACAGAGGCTTATTACGATTTTGATCCGGCACATCAAACCACGATTGGGTTGATACCAGCTGGTGGCACGACGGACTACATTGAGTTTTCCTATTTCCAGGTTGGGGATGGTATTCCGATGGGGCTCTTGCGAGGTAAGAAAGCCGGGGAAGATTTTTCAGCCTGGGCGGGATTGTGGTGCGCCACGGGAGTAACGTTTTACCAGCTAGAGCCAGGGAAATACACCATTGAGATTTTGGATGAGGATGTGTTCCTGGCTAACGCCTATATGCGACTCAAATAATGGGACAAAAGCGGGGCAAAAACCGGTCTGGAAATTTTTTTTAATTTTTTTTGAAACATGGCTTGGAAAAACCGTTCAGGTGCTTTTATCTTTGCCCCGCTTTTGAAAGATGGTCCGTTCGTCTAGGGGTCAGGACGCGTCCCTTTCACGGATGAAACACGGGTTCGATTCCCGTACGGACTACCATCTAATTGACCTAAGCCCTTGTAAGTGAATAACTTACGAGGGCTTTTTGTTTTGGGTTTGGTAAGTTGTTGGTAATTTAATTCCATTATCGCCCTTTGGGCGGTTAATCCCGCCTGTACAACATCTGTCTCCGGAAAAATTTGTATATTTGTTTTATATCCATCAACCCGTTAACATGCCCAACACCCTGCAAACCGGCATCATCGGTGAAAATGCAGCCACAGTATTCCTGGAAGCCAAAGGCTACCGGATTGCAGAACGCAACTGGCGTTTCGGAAAATCAGAGCTGGATATCATTGCCTGGGCTAATGATCGTTTACTGGTGTTCGTGGAGGTGAAAACCCGCACAGGGCAGGGTAGGGGATATGGTGGACCGGAAGGGGCCATAGACGCCAGAAAACAGGCACGGCTGTTACATGCAGCAGGAAATTACATGGAAGTTATTGGGTACGACTGGGAGATTCGCTTCGATACCATAGCCGTGATTCTCTCTAAAAAACAGCAGGTGTTGGAAATCAGGCACCTGGAAGATGTTTTTTACCCGATGTAGCCTTATCCCCCAAATCTTCTGCCGTATCCTCCGAGGCACTCTCGATAATTTCCCGAAACTGACTGGGCAGGAGTCGGAATTTATTGCCCAACCATTTTTCCAGGGTTACAGCCACCAAAGCGTAGCCTTCAGTTACACCAGGCACTGGCACTGTTACTATCACAAAGAAAGGCAGGAACCTTGGCAAGTCTTTCAACTGCTCGCTGGCTTCCTTGAGCTCTTCAGGGGTAGGTTTTTTATGTTTGGGAATTATACGCAATTTCCCGGTTCCGTGACGTGCATACACATGTACCATGCGGGAAGTTTCTACACCTTCCATCACCAGCGCCCACAACATCCGTTTGGGTAACTTTATGACTTCCCGAAATTTCATGTAATATTGGTCTGGGGCAAAATTACGTCTATCCAGAGTGGATTGACGTGGAAATATTCGACGAGCGTCTTCAGGATTTCTGTTTGCTCAATAAAATAGCGCGATATCTGGTGGGAATTACCCTGATTTTGTCGCCTAAATAGCGCTCCAATAAAATGGCCATGAACACATACAGGCCCACAAATCCAGGTACCGGCATCAGAAAAACCAGCAGCAATAACAGCAATCTGGGCAGGTCTTTTAGTTGATTGGCCGCACGTTGCATCTCTTCCTCCGTGGTAGCCATGCCTTTTATTCGAAGTTTTTCGCCCCCATATCGCAAATAGGTGTGTACCATTTGGGTGGTTCCAATGCCATCGCCGGCAATGGCTTCAAAAACGTGTTTGGGCGCTTGAATAAACTTCCGAAGATCCATGATTATTGCAGAGAATTATTTCGCTGCAATAAATGTACCAAATGACGGTGGACGGCTTACGGCCTACGGTGGACGGCTTACGGCCTACGGTGGA
>DATGWL010000055.1:0-44499 GCA_035299505.1 Saprospiraceae bacterium
CGGGAAGATAGAGCCTGAAGCCAGACCTGCAGATTGAGTCAGTACCACACCCGGACAATCATCTGTGGCCGTTGGGATAGAGTATGTTACCACTGCATTGCATTTGTCTACATCTGTGCCCACGGTGATGTCGGCAGGGCAAGTAACCACCGGATCCTGTGTATCATCCACTGTTATATCAAACGTCTGAACTGCGCTACAGGTCCCCAACGAAGCCGTTAACGTTACCGTAGCCATTCCAACCGTTCCTGAAGCAATAAACCCTGGAATTACAGGATTTAAACCTGTTGAATTCCCGTCCGATAAACCTACAGAAGTACCTCCTGTCCAGTTATAAACGATATCCGGATTATTGGGTGAAGCCGAAAGAAGTATGTCAGACACCACAGATCCCGGACAAACAGGTCCAATATCTGATGGATCCGTCAAGCTCAATACGCCGTTCGAACCAATGTTTACAGAAAGTAAGATAGAGCAACTATTTGCATCCGTAATGGTCACGGAATGACTGCCTTCTGTTAAACCGGTGGCCTGAGGGGTCGTCTGACCGTTATCCCAAATATAGTCATAAGGAGTAACACCACCTGTGGCTACAACCGTAGCACTACCATCATTCATTCCGGTACAACTAACATCCTCAATTTCAATGATTTGGCCTACCAAAAGTGTTGGTTCTATAATCGTAACAGAGGCTGTTGCTGTGCAGTTATTGCCATCTGTTACTGTAACGGTATACGTGCCGGAAGCCAGGTTAAGCGCAGTCTGCGCAAGTTGCCCGTCAGACCAACTATAGGTATAGAACACCGTCCCTCCAGAGGCTGCGGCTGTTGCAGCACCGGTAGCATCCCCCTGGCACAGAACATTTACCTGATTATCAACAGAGACAAGTAATTCTGCCGGCTCGGAAATAACAATTTGATCTACATCAGTACATCCTGCAGCATCTGTAACGGTCACTGCATAAATGCCGGCATGCAATCCTGTAATCATGGCTGTAACATCCCCGGTATTCCATAAATAGATATAACTAGCCGTCCCGCCACTGGCCGTAGCAGTTGCGGCACCTGTTGCTTCACCATTACACAAAACATTGATTCCGCTAATCGATACAGCAACAGCATCTGCCGGCCCATCAATAGTAACAATGGAGGAGGCAGTGCAGCCATTTGCATCAGTCACCGTAACCGTATAAGTTGTTGCACTTAAACCGGTTGCAACCTGATCGGCAGACCCATTGGACCATAAATAGGTATAACCGGCGGTACCACCACTCTGACCAGCAGTTGCCGAACCATTAGAGCCGCCAAAGCAGGATACCGCCGTAATTTGTGTGGCTGTGGCCATTAAAATCGTAGGTTCTGTGAGGGCTACAGAAGCGGTTCCAGTACATCCAACCCCATCTGTGATGGAAACTGTATAAGTGCCCGCCGCTACATTGCTGATGGATTCAGTGGTTACGCCATTCGACCATTCATAGCTATACTGTGGCACTCCATCTGCAACTATTGCTGTAGCGCTTCCGTCCGAACCTCCATTACATGAAATATGCTCCGGCAAAATAGTAATGTTGGATAACAGGCAGGCGGAGCAAGCTACCGCACCTGTAGCATTATTACAGTACAGATTAATATTCCCTCCTCCAAGTGTTTTGAAGTTATTATCTGCATCCACATTAGGATCATTGTTCAATGGGTCCAGGTTGTTATGAAATAAATCAATGGTACCGACACAACCATCTGGGATCTGGAAAGTAAATAACTCAATATCCGTATTAGCCGGGATATCAAACAAAGTATAAGTTCCGGCATTCACCGGTGCAAAAAACACATAATCCCCAGCCGGATTTTCAGCCGGATTATTGAGTTGAGTAAAATCAAATTGAAGATCCGTCAGATTGGTCAGGTTAGCCAACTGGATAGCAGCAGGACCAGCTCCGTCAGGATCCGGAAATACCAGGGTGAACTGGGAACTGCCGGTAATCCTGGATTGTGCTCCAGTGTATCCAATAGAACTATTAAATGATACCCGATAGGTAACCCCATCCGGATCAAGGGTAAGCTTGTAGGCAACGGACCCCATATTTTGACCAATGACAACAGTAGCGCTTACCGTACAATTATTGGCATCAGTTATGGTAACTGTGTAGGTTCCAATGGTCAGATTCAGTATTTCTGGTGTGAGCTCTCCATTCGACCATTCATAGCTATAGCCCGGGATTCCACCATTGGGATCTGCAGATGCGCTGCCATCATCAGTGCCTCCGCAACTTACATTTACACCGCTCACCATTACACCAACTGCTGATGCAGGTTCTGTAATGGTTACGGATACCGTTTGGGTGCAACTGTTGGCATCTGAAACCGTAGCAACATACAAACCTGCAGTCAAATTTATGGCTGTTGCTGTGGTTTGGCCTCCGGCCTCAGGCGGCCATTGGAAAGCATAAGTTGGTGAACCACCTGAAACGCTGATGGTAGCACTACCGGTTGGGGCACCAAAACATTGTACGTTCGTTTGTGATGCAATGGATGCATTCAAAGCCGTTGGCTGAGTGATGCTTATTGAGGTGGTGCTGCTACAACTGTTGTTGTCTGTCACTGTCACTGTATACATACCTGCGGATAATCCAGTGGCCATCAGCGTGATTTGTCCGTTACTCCAAAGATAGGAGTACGGATTTGTGCCACCGAGAACAGAAACAGTTGCACTACCATCCGAGCCTCCGGCACAACTGGCATTGACACTGGTGGTAATGGTAGCCACCAATGGTTGCGCCGGCTGAAGTACGGTGGTTGCAGCGGTAGCGGTACAGCCGTTTCCGTCTGTTACTGTTACCGTGTAAGTGCCAGCTTCCAAATCTTCTACGATAAGATCAGCCGCCCCATTTGACCACAACAAATCATATCCGGGTGTACCTCCACTGTAGGCTACGGTCACAGAACCTGTTGATGCACCGAAACAAAGTACATCAGTTAAGACATTGGCATTGGCAGTTAAAGCTGTCGGTTGCTGAATGGTAATACCTACGGTTCCAGTGCACCCTACCCCATCCGTTATAGTTACTGTATAGGAACCGGCGGTAAGGTTGGTTACAGTTTGGGTAGTTTGATTTCCTGCGCTTAGAGGCCAGGAATAGGTATAATCAGGTACCCCATCGGCGGCTATAATGGTTGCTGTTCCATCCGCGCTGCCAAAACAGTTGGCATCTGTGGTTATAGCTGTTATATTGGAAAGCTGACATGTGGAACAGGCTACGTCGCCGGTTCCATTGTTGCAATAAAGGTTGGAGTTTCCGCCACCCAGCGTTTTAAAATTATTATCTGAAGCAATATTGGGGTCGCCATTCAATGGATCCTCATAGTTATCAAACAAAGATACACTTCCGGTACATCCTCCTTCTATTTGAAAAGTAAACAACTCAATATCCGTATTTGCCGGAATATTGAAAAGGGAATAAGATGCAGCATTAATCGGTGCAAAAAAGGCATAGTCTTTACCCGGGTTTTGAGCCGGATGGTTTAATTGGGTATAGTCAAAATCAAGATCGGTCAACGAGGTTATGTTTGTTAATTGCACTACACCAGGGCCTGCTCCGTCCGGATCTGGAAATACCAGTGTGAACTGTGTACTGCCTGTAATCCGAGAAAACGCACCCGCATAAGCAATAGAGCTATTGAAAGAAACCCGATAAGTTTGCCCATCAGGGTCAAGGGTCAATTTGTAATAAACCGAACCAGAATTCTGTCCAATCAATACGGTTCCTGAACTGGCACAGCCATTCGAATCCGTTACTGTTACGGTATAGGTACCTGTTGACAGGTTTTGAATCATTTGGGTCATTTCCCCGTTGTCCCATAAAAAAGTATATCCCGGCACACCACCAGATGGCACAGCTGTTGCGCTGCCATTCCCCGAATCTCCACATGCCACATTAATGCCATTCACCGAAACGGAAACGGAGGTTGCCGGTTGAGTAATGATAGCGCTTGCTGTGGCCGTACAACCAAGTCCATCGGTTACAGTAATAATATAAGCACCTGCACTCAAGCCCGTAGCAGTCGGGGTTGTCTGGTTGCCAGCTGATGCCGGCCATAAATAGGAATAGGCCGGTGTTCCGCCTGCTACTGAAACTGTGGCAATACCCGTTGCGGCCCCAAAACACAACACATTGATTTGGCTGTTTATGGTTGTTGTCAAAGCAGCAGGTGCCGTGATGGTTGTCGACGCTGTTGAGGTGCAGCCATTATCATCTGTAACTGTAACAGTAAAAGTTCCTGCACTTAATCCGGAGGCTATGGATGTTGCCTGGCCATTACTCCATAAAAAGCTGTAGGGCGATGTACCCCCGCCAGCTGTAGCTGTTGCCGAACCATCATTGCCCCCCTGACAACTTACATTGGTAGAAGCAGCACTGACATTGAGGGCACTTGCAGGTTGTGTAACAACAATGGATGCCATTTGACTACATCCATTCCCGTCCGTTACAGTAACGGTGTAAGTACCAGCAACTAACCCGTTTAGCACTTGATCAGCGGAACCATTGCTCCACAAATAAATATGAGGAGCGGTCCCGCCTCCGCTTGTCACAGAGACAGAACCATCTGCCCATCCGTTGCAAGAAACGGCTAAAAGCAAGGTTGCAGATGCGGTTAATTGACTAGGCTCGAAAATGGTCACTACAACCGTTCCGGTACACCCTGCGTCATCAGTAACTGTTACTTCATAAGAGCCGGCACTAAGATTAGACACCATCTGGGTATTTTGATTCCCGGCACTTGGAGGCCATGCGTAAGCATATGGTGGGGTACCATCCGCAGCAATGATTTCTCCGGTGCCATCTGAACTGCCAAAACACAAAGCATCCGTGGTAATGGCAGTGATATTTTCCAATAAACAAGGAGGACACGGTACAGGGCCGCTGCTATTACCTGTGTATAATTGAACATTTCCGCCTCCCAGCACTTTAAAACTGTTATCTGCATTAATAGACGGATTGGCATTCAACGGATCATTGATATTGTCATACAATTCCAGGGTTCCGGCACATGGCTCTGATGCCTGGAAGGTAAAAAGATCTATGTCTGTATTAGCCGGAATATTAAACGGCACATAGGTACCCGCATTGGAAGGCGCGAAAAACAAATAGTCCTTGCCAGGATTTTCCGCTGGGCTATTTAATTGGCTGACCCCAAAATTCAGGGCGGTCAATGCTGTTAAATTGGTTACCATAAATGCCCCGGGGCCGCCACCGTCCGGATCAGGGGTTACAATAGTAAATTGCGTCGAAGGAGCAATTCTTGCCAATGCCCCGTTATACGCAACTGTACTGTTGAAAGACACCGTATAAACTTGCGTCGAGCTGTTATAGGTTAACTTGTAAGTAACTGCAGCCTGTAAGACCGAAAATTGGATTAAAAAAAAGATGGCAGTGAACGAAAGTAGCAGTCTTTTCATGATTGTAGGCTTTAAAGGAACGGGAGTAAAACAGCTTGAACCGGCTCCGCTTGGGCATGGCAAATGGCTGCCAGAAGTCATACCATTGATGACCTTCTGACCAATAGCCGGAGCAAATTCCTTCAGATTTACACCCGTTCCATATGGCTGATTATAAACAATGGATTAAACCGGTCAGTGTACGACCACTATATTCCAGGCCGGTGTGGACGGACCATTTTCCTGCATAAACCGAACCCGGTACATGCCTGCAGGCCAATTTTCCACGTTTACATGCATAGTGTGATTTCCTATCCCGTTACTGACTTTTTCACGTAGCATTTCCCGGCCCAAACCGTCACAAATCACCATGTGTTTGTTGTTAATACTGTCTGCTCTTTGGGTCCACTGAATGGTTACCGTTTTATCTGCCGGAACCGGTGAAATCAAGATCTCATCCATCCAGGATGGTGTAAGTTCCTGAACATCCGACGTAGTGGAACAATCAACACTTCCGTTTGCAACTCCAGTCACACCATTCCCCATGGCTCCCAGAATGGCCATGTGCTGGGTAATATTTAAGCCTGAGGCCCGCACGGCCTGCACCATGGGATGATCATTCGGAAGTATCTCGATTAATCCAGGGCACCCCCCACCTGCATTGACAAAGGAAAAGAGTGGCAATTCCTTGTCTTTCGACATCTCAATTTTGGTCGTTGGTCCATTGACCAGAGCTATGCAAACAAAGGTGTTGCCAGGGGCACCATCCGGATTCTCGATGTAAGCATTATCTGCCCAAACCAGACCGTCCACCAGGGAGGTTATCCCTGGTGTAAAGCCGCTGCCGTTACTGGCTTTAAGTACAATTTGCGAGGAAGCCACCATGTTTTTGGGAGCTGCCCAGGTTTGTCCCGGAATAATGCTCACGGTATATACCTGGGTGGTTTCATTGTAATGCAGGCTGAGTTGGACCTGAGCGTTACCCTGCAAACAAAACAGGGTAAACAAAACAATCATGCTATTTTTCATAATGTCAATTTTGGCAATGAATGATTGGTGTTTCAAATCACGGAATCTGTTCGTAAATGATGTAATTGGGCAGGAACAGGATATTATCCGGGAAAGCAAGTACATTGAAGAATGGAATATCCGAATCAGAATCGCTGCCTTGGTAAATAACCATACCATCCATATTTCCATCTGCCCGATCATACCCATTTACAATGTAGTTGGGAACGATCATGATGTTGCCCGGATCCAGCAACACCCGGTAATATGGTTCATCACTATCCGAGTTACTTCCCTGATACTGAATCTGATCTCCTGAGCCGGATAAATTGCTCATATTTCCTTCCCAAAGAGCGCGCTTCCCATTTGTCAGGGTGCGTTGAGCGTGTATGGTGCCGGTAGGACCAGCCAACTGATAATTTCCGGTGCCTGCACTGGTAAAATTCACCAAAGCTCCGGAAGTCCCGTTCAGCGTGATTGGTGTACTACTCATCACACCCAGGTGGGTTCTATGGCGAATTACCACGTAATAGTCATCGGCAGGTGTGCCAACAAATTCCACATCTGAAACGCCATCGGAAGATTCTACCACATCTCCATCACGCTGGATAAGTGCGGCCTTTTGAGCAACTACCAGACTTGGATTTGCAGCATCGCGCAATTCAAGTAAAACCCAGTCCACAATGGCGTCATCGCCGGTTACATTCAATACTCCGGCACCAATAGTCTCAGTGCCATTGTAGTTGAAATCCGTGTATTGTGGACCGTTGTAAGGTTGGTTGGTTGGAATCAAATTAGCCGCCCGCAAATGATCAAACATCAAATCGGTGTTAGGATCATATGGCCCACCCAGGAACGCCCGCGCTGCCACCAGTGAGTTGCATGCAGCAACTGTGATAGTACCGGTCGGGTTGGATATACAACCCGTACTGCTGTTGGTAAAGGTAAATGTTACTGTTCCTTCTCCAACCCCGGTTACTACACCACTGTTCGAAACAGTGGCCACAGCAGGATTGCTGCTGCTCCAGGTACCACCGATTGTGGGCGACAAAGTGGTGGTTGCTCCGATACATATACTGTTATTTCCCGTGATGCTCACTGACGGCAAAGCATTTATCGTAACAGGTGCAGTAGGCGCAGATTGACAGCCTGTACTGGTACTGGTAAAGGTAAAGGTGGCCGTACCTGCAGAAACACCCGTCACAATGCCTCCATTGGTTACTGTTGCTACAGCAGGGTTACTACTGCTCCAGGTGCCGCCGGTGGTGGGAGTAAGTGTAGTGGTATTCCCTACACAAATACTGTTGCTTCCTGAAATGCTCACAATCGGCGCAGCATTCACCGTAACAGCCCCTGTTGGATCAGAAATGCAACCTGTAAGCCCATCCGTAAACGTAAAGGTGACCGTTCCAGCCGATATACCGGTTACAAGTCCCCCATTCGTTACTGTTGCAATGGCAGGACTGCTGCTCGTCCAGGTACCGCCACTCGTGGGCGATAATGTGGTGGTTTGGCCCACACATACACTTGTAGAGCCCGTAATACTAACCGTTGGATCAGGATTTACCGTTACCGGTGAAGTTGGCATTGATATACACCCTGTACCTGTGTTAGTAAAGGTGAAGGTTGCTGTACCTGCAGAAACAGCTGTTACCAACCCGGCATTTGTAACAGTAGCCACCGAAGGATTACTACTGGTCCAGGTACCACCACTGGTTGGTGATAACGCTGTGGTGCTTCCAATGCAGATGCTACTGGAACCAGTAATACTTACCACAGGTATAGCGTTGATGGTTACCGGAGCTGTTGGCGCTGATATACAACCGGTTGTACCATTTGTGAAGACAAATGTGGCAGAACCGGCAGAAACACCTGTCACAACCCCTGCGTTGGAAACGGTTGCGATCGCTGGATTGCTGCTTGACCAGGTTCCTCCGCTGGTGGGAGATAAAGTCGTGGTTTGATTTACACAAATACTATTTGCACCGGTAATATTCACCGTTGGCAAGGCATTCACCGTAACCGGAAGGGTTGGTGCTGATTGACAACCCGTACTAGAACTGGTAAAAGTGAATGTGACCGTGCCGGCTGAAATACCCGTTACAATACCACTGTTCGTCACGGTTGCAACAGCAGGGTTACTGCTTGTCCAGCTACCGCCACTGGCGGGCGACAAAGTCGTATTGGCATTCACACAAATAGTGCTGGAACCAGTAATATTTACGGTTGGAAGTGGATTGACCGTCACAGGTGATGTAGGCGCCGATTGACATCCTGATCCGGAACTGGTGAATGTAAAGGTGGCAGTTCCGGCAGATACGCCTGTTACCACACCACCATTTGTTACGGTTGCAACTCCAGGGTTACTGCTCGTCCAGGTGCCACCGCTGGTGGGCGACAATGTGGTCGTGCTATTTACACAAATGGTACCTGAGCCGGTAATATTGACCGCAGGAGTTGCATTTACGGTTACGGCTGAAGTAGGCGCCGAAATGCAACCAGTGGAAGTATTGGTAAAAATAAACGTTGCGGTTCCGGCAGTTACCGCTGTAACAACTCCGCCATTTGTAACCGTTGCCACTCCGGGATTACTGCTGGACCAGGTACCACCGCTGGAGGGTGAAAGGTTAGTGGTTTCTCCAATGCAAAGACTGCTGGAGCCAATAATACTAACGATAGGAATAGGCTCAACTGTTACCGCAGGTGTCGGATCCGATACACATCCGGTCGTACTATTGGTATAAATGAACGTTGAGGTTCCGGCAGAAACACCTGTTACAATTCCGGCATTGGTGACGGTGGCAACACTTGGTGTGGTACTTACCCAGGTTCCACCAGAACTTGGAGATAGTGTTGTGGTTTCGTTCTCGCAGATACTGGCAGCTCCGGTGATACTGACGACAGGTGTTGGATTGACCGTAACCGGAGCCGTTGGAGCAGAAATACAACCTGTAGCCGTATTGGTAAAGGTAAATGTGGCGGTTCCCGCTGAAACGCCGGTTACGATACCGGCATTGGTGACGGTGGCAACCCCGGGGTTACTGCTCATCCAGGTTCCTCCGGAATTGGGCGAAAGTCCGGTGGTAGCACCGATACATATGCTGCTGGAGCCGTTGATACTTACCGTAGGCAACGGATTAACCGTAACAGCAGCGGTTGGCAATGACTGACATCCGGTGGCGCCATCTGTAAAGGTGAAGGTTGCAGTGCCGGAAGATACGCCGGTTACCACACCTGCATTGGTTACGGTGGCCACCCCAGGATCACTACTGATCCACGTTCCTCCGGTAGTTGGAGATAAGGTGGTAGTGGATCCCACACAAATGGATGAAGCTCCAGTAATGCTAACTGCAGGCGTGCTATTTACCGTGACAGGAGCGGTTGGTGAGGATTCGCAACCCGTAGTAATATCGGTAAAAGTGAACGTAACTGTACCAGCCGAAACACCTGTTACTAATCCGGCATTGGTGACAGTAGCTACACCCGGATTGGAACTCACCCAAATTCCGCCTGACGAAGGGGTAAGTGTTGTAGTTCCATTAATACATATGCTGGAAGCTCCGGCAACGCTTACTACAGGATCTGGGTTAACTGTTATGATTGATGTTGGCAGTGAAGTACATCCGGTTACACCATCTGTGAAGGTAAAGGTTACTGAACCGTTTGACACACCGGTCACAATGCCTGTATTTGTTACAGTTGCCACACCGGGATTACTGCTGGTCCAGCTGCCGCCGGATGATGGAGACAACCCGGTAGTTCCATCAATACAAATATTGTTAGGACCTAAAATACTGACAACAGGCAACGCATGTACAGTAACCGGACTAGTTGGAACTGATTCACAACCAGTTATGGTTTCTATGTAAATAAAGGTTGCGGAGCCTGCACTTATGCCGGTTACAATTCCGGCATTGGTCACTGAGGCAATCAAGTTGTTACTGCTGGTCCAGCTGCCCCCGCTTACTGGAGCCAAGCTGGTAGTTCCTCCTGCACAAACCTCATCTGCACCGGTTATGCTAACTACAGGAAGCGGATTAACCGTAACAGGATTTGTTGGATCTGATACACAACCGGTAGAACTATTGGTAAAGGTAAAGGTGGCTGTACCAGCACCAACTGCAGTTACAATGCCGGCATTGGTAACAGCTGCTACCGCATTATTGCTGCTACTCCAAACACCACCGGTCGAAGGACTTAGCGTTGTAATTGTACCAATACAAATTTCATCTGCCCCCGTTATACTAACAGCAGGTATTGGGTTAACTGTGACTGGTGGTGTGGGTGCCGATATGCAACCACTGGAACTACTGGTGAATGTAAAAGTGGCTGTCCCGGCTGAAACACCCGTCACATCGCCTGCATTGGTTACAGTAGCGATACTATTGTTACTGCTAACCCAGTTGCCTCCGGTATTTGGCGAAACACTGGTCAATTCTCCTTCACAAATGCTATTGGAGCCCACAATACTCACCACAGGCAGGCTAACAATAGACACAGCAGTGGTAGCAGAATGAGTGCAGCCATCAGCATTCGTTACAGTTACTGTATATGTACTGTTTACTGCGGGATTAACTACCCTTATTGCTGCGCTACTGGCATCATCCCAGGAATATGTGACTCCACCTGAAGCAGTTAAGGTAGCTGCATCTCCGCTCAACACTTGAGCATCATTCGCAGCGCAGGAATTGTCAGTTTCTGAAATGGATGCCGTGGGATTGGTAACCACAGATATGGTTATGGATTCTGATGCTGTACAACCATTGCCATCAGTCACTATCACTGAATAGGTAGTGGAAGCTATTGGGCTTACTATGCGCACCGCACTTGTTGAAGCATCATCCCATACATAGCTTACTCCTCCACTGGCTGTGAGCGTTGCCATTGCCCCACTCAATACCTTGCTGTCATTGGAAGCACAGGAATTATCCGTTTCGTTGATAATTGCGGTACCCACACAATTTACCCCAATATACCCAAAAGTTGAGAACGATGTAATGTTGTGGAATTCCACAAAAGGAATACTGTTCTCGGTTCCAGTGGCGTCTGGGGTCAAATTGGTTTTACCAGTTAGTCCGGTTGGCTCCAAAGCATCCAATATGCCTTGTTTATCGGTAGGGAACTTGAACCAGGTTTTGGATCCGTAAGCATCAATAATGGTCTTTTGTGCAGCTGGATAAAACAACCTGAGTTTTACACCGCCGTTTATAGTAGTTTCATCTGTGTTTTCAACTTGTACCATATAAGGCATCACCTCCGTAGTGCTTGTTCCATCGGTAACCAAATGCTCTGAATCCCCGGATAAGCCGAAGTTGAATACATTGACATTGGATGGATTCCAGGTGTTGCCATTGGGATTCACAGCACAAAGCAATTTGGATGGATTCAAAGGATCAAAATAATAGATCCAGTCTCCGGAAATATTGGAACACTTGGAAGATTGCAGATCTAAACCATTATTACCATTGCTAACCAATGCTGCCGTTGGCGTTGGAGCAGCACAGCAACTTGCCGGGTTTACAATGTAGGTAAAAGGATTGTCTCCACTTGTACAAAAGATAGTCACATCCCAGTCAAAGAAATAGTTATTGACGCCATTATCAGCACCATCGAAGTTAAAATCAGATATGCCTCCCAACAAATCCAGTCCACTCGTACTGGTATTGGCAATGCCAATCGGGAAGGATGCAGACACAACACCAAGGCCTCCTGTGGGCTCCACACCAAGAGTACTGGCGCCCATCACAATCATGTAATCACCAGGAGGAATAAACCAATTGGTTAAGGCAATTTGCTTGAGCTGACCATCAGTTGTAGACTGGGCACCTGTTTTGTATAATAACTTGCCAGATTTACTATACAAACTGATGTTGAATCCTGCACTACCTACACCATCATTGGGGTCGTCCAAAACACTTATGGCATCCAGACGAATCATGGCATTGGTATGAAACGCTACACCTTTGGTGGTATCAATGTCTCCGCCATCTGTATTGTACATGGACCCATCATAATAATTGGAAGCCAATATGCCCATGTTGGCTAAGGCAGACCCTGATGATAAGGAAACATAGGTATGCCATACGCCATTTTCTGATGTGTCGGCCGGATTAACTGCCCTTACCTGAGTCAGGTTGGTGGTTGCAGTAGGCGGATTTTGATACAATTTTCCATGCGGATTGGCAATCCAATAGTACTTACTTACAGTGGGTGTACTACTAGCCAATGTTAGGTTTTGGGATACGCCTACACAACTATTCACAGTAGATACCGCAGAAGTATTGACTGGCATATTGTTGGCTGTTACAAATACATATGGTGTATTGGTATTGGTTACCTTCGATCCACTGCATTCAAGCCAAATCCTGAAGTATTTTGTACCTGAGGAAGCCATAGTATAGGTAAAGTTGGGGCTTGACTGGATGAATGTTTCAACGTTGACAGAAAATGCGCTATTGTCTGCCACTTCCATATAGTAGCTCACGCAGCCTTCATTGAACATGTCGCTACTGGATGTAACCGAAAATAATCCGTTCAACTTAATCTCGTCGCCCGTACATACCGGAAGCGCCGTAACCATGTTGGCTGAGTAGGTGGTATTGTTGTTTACTAACTGTATCTCCTTGGTCAATGAACCACCTGAATATACCGTATACCGGTCATCTACACTGTTTTCATCTATTGCCGCATCTCCATCATCATCAGTTGGAACAGTTACGGCTCCAGCAATAGAAAACAGATCTACTGTTGCCGGACAATTGGTGCTGAAGTCACCACTACTCCAGTTACAAACCGTTCCATCGGAAGTCTCAGCAATTACAAAGTACTCAACGGTGTAGGTAGGCGTAGTTGTAATGTTATTTTTGAGTTTGGCCTCATTAACATCAAAGGTGTAAAGATCACCTACTACAGTTGTAGCCTCTACCCATCTCCAGCCTTCCGTGCCGGTCGCATTATTATTTGCATCATTTACCATCGTATTGGCATCACTTTGAGCCGCACTGATAGTACTATTATTCTGTATTCTGCGATAATATAATCGTGGAACCTTGCCAGAAGCGGTGGCAATGGTTTTTCCTGATGGAGGTAATATTTCAACATCCACAGATTTTGTTCCGGTGCAAACACCATCACAAATAGGCTCAAAATTAAAGTCAATTAATAAAACTGTTGGGCCCATGATATTGGCATTATTCTCATGTGCACCGGAGGTAACTTGTGAGGCTCCTCGGGCAGCTCCATAAAAATCTGTACCAATGTTGTAATAAGGCGCGTTTAATCGTTTGCCATTAACTACATAGCTATTGGCGCCATTGGCTATCTTCATTTCTGCTTCACATCCACCGGAATTGGTAAAAGGCAAGGCAAGCATCACATTACTCATATCCAGATCAATAAATGACCCTTTCTCACGACCACCCATGAAAGATTTATACTTGCCGCAAATTTGATTGAAGTTATTCGGCACCGCATTGTCATTCACCAGATTATACGTGGCGTTTGTGGTTACACTGGAGCCGTAACCAAAGCAGTTTCGTATGCCACCAATGGTGTTAAAGGTTATGCCCTGTCCGTAAATGTAGTTGTTGGCATCATTATTTACAAAGTAAACATTGCCGCTCGAATAGGTAGCAATCCCCCTCCAGGCTTTTTTAACACCACTCATTTCAATATGGCGCCAGGCAGTGCCCATACCGGTGCCTTTGCAGTCTGCATTGATACTAATGACGTTATTGGCAAAAGCAGATTTGAAAACCTTATTGTTGCGATAATAATCATAATTTGCAAAACCAGTTACCCCAAAAGCTCCGGACGTAGAACTGGTTAATCTTCCTGTTGGTGTACCTGTTAGCCCTCCAAGTGCAATGGTATTGTGTGCAAACAATTTAAAATGGTCAGCACCCCATTGGTATGCTCCCGTTACTGCAACACGACTTCTTAAAGCAGGAGCGCTCAATTGCCCAATAAAATTATTGTAAACCAATACCTTAGGATCACTTAAGGTAGAATACGGTGCATATTCCCCATAGTCGTTGCCGTACATAATTCCCACAACACCATTGGCATGATTTACATCAGACGTATATCCAACAAAATCGGTACTTAAGTTGCAAATGCTGTTATCATGAATTTTAAGTCTATGGTATCTGGCAACATTTATACCCACCGTGTTGAACGCTCTGTGGTAATTGTAAATATCCAGATTACCCAGCACATGAGCATATCCATAGGTGTCTCCGCTTAGGTTTTTGATGGTATTTCCATAAATGTCTACCACTGCAGCTGTTGAATTAACTTTGCTCAACACTTTTATCCCCTCTATCCGGGTGTAATACAAATGTGCGCTGGTAGCATTGATGGCAATGCCCTCAATCCCGTCAATTACATTGTTATAAATGTTCTTATATTGACCTGTGGCATCATTTCTGGCCAAAATAGCCGCCGTGAAAGCATTGGTGCCATAGTTGGTACCATAATACCTGTACGTTGTACGGGTATTGTTCAAAATGTCATTTTCAAAAATATTGATGGTAGATGTGCCACTTCTGGACTTACCGTAAACCCGGATAAAACTGACCTCCACATCTGTGTCGACTGTTCTACCGCCACAAGCTACATCACACCCTGTAATGGTGTTATTCTGTATGTTATTGGTAATACCACCCTTTTGCACAAAAATAGCGCTGAAACCAACTGACCAGTTATTGGCAGCAGTCATTGAACTACTACCCAACACATCGCAGTTGGTAATGGTATTGTCCTTTACCTGTACAAGTGTACGTGTTCCGCGATCAAAAAAGGCATTGAGGTAAATAATCCGGGTACCCAGCAAATGTCTGGCAATATAAGCGGTTGAAGCTGTGCCACGAACCAGACCATCAGCTCCAGCTCCGCCAATCACATTGTTTTCAACATACAAATTATTTTGACCATTCATCCAATAAATAGCACTCAACACGCCGAGGTTGTACGGATCATTGGATGCATTGGTAAGCTGTACCAATCCTTTTATGGTATTGTTGTTGATACTAACGGAAGCATTAGACTGAAACCCTCCCGTTCTATCATCAAAATCCTGGGTTCTTTTCCAATGTTCGTATAGATATTTGCAGGAAACGCCATGACAATCTCCTCGCTTGGTTATGATCCCTGAAATTGTGTTATTATTAATCTCAACATTTCCGGGTGCATATTTCGTACTCAGGTTGGTATTGGTTACATGGTCAGCAAACTGTGAGAACGAAATTCCATAACCGCACTTAAATTGATCAACTGCGGCAGTGGTAAGGTCAATGCCACTTACTGTATTATAATTTATTTTGGCAAAAAAACCTGCCGCATAGTGAGGCCAGTTGTTCCCATCAATACCTGCGCCTGCCAGGATACCACAATAACTTTGGGGGCCGGATACCGTATTTAAGTTATTGGTGCCACAATTTGTTACTGAGTTATACTCAATGGTATAGTCTTTTTGTCCACCCATTGCAATGCCAGCTACTACCCGTCCCATATCGCTTTCTGAAATACCGTAAGAAGTATTGCTCCCTGGCTTCAAACCCCAGTTGGTAACAGTATTTCCAGCACCCAATTGACCAATTACGTTGCCTGCACCTGCATATACATTGGCCCCGGAGGCTGCCCAACGATCTGCAAAAACTATCCCATAGCTACAATTATCAATAGTGTTGCCGGTAACCAAACAGTTACGGTGTACATCGTTTTGGCTCTTGATACCACCATTGGGATTGCCTCCTTCAAAGAAATTAGTTGCTCCCTGGTGAGTGGAAGTAAAGGCAGATGCCTTGATCCCCGTGCTAAAATAGGGATCCTGGCAATAGGCATAGTTTCCTATGCCGTTAGGCTCCCTCGTGAGTGTAATGACACAGTTTTTGATCGAAATATTGGCACACCCATCGTTGCCACTTGTAGTGTTGTATTGTTTCTTAAACAAGCCAATTCCTATTTCTGCACGTTTGGCATTTGTTGTATTGTTGGTATTGTCTTCCTGAATCTCAAGCCCATCCAGTGTTATGTAATCTCCCCCACAAATACCTATGACAAAATCAAAATTGCCAATACCTGCACCAGCCTTAAATACAGGTTTAGCCCCTACCCCATTCCATTGAATAACAATTGGATTGGCCGCAGTACCATTAGCAGTAATGCACAAACCTGCGGGCATATCCGGATTAGGAATGGTGCTTCCAGCCGGCACAGTTTCAGTATGACCTCCTGAAATATTAAGGGTAACACCGCCCGAACCAGGTCCTACCCAGTTTAACACCCCAACAGCTTCTTTCAAATTGGGGTAGTTCATTCCTGTACCTACGGTCTTGCTGCCGGTAAGTGCAGCTGGAGCTGTATAGGTGTATTTTACACCGGATCCTGGATTTGCTGCTACCGCGTTGTTGGGCGAAGCACTGCTGGCAGAGCCCGGACTACCTGGCGTAATAGATACATATTCAGAGGCAATCGCGCCGCCTAAACCAATAGATCCACTCATACCCGAACCCGCCCCGGCACCATAAACCACCTCTATGGTACCACTGGTTTCATGTATCCATACCTGAAATTGAAAATCCCATGCAGATGTTGTCAAGTCATTGGATGCCAATTTAAAATCTACCACCCTTTTCCTCGAAGGACTTACACCAACAGTCCAGGTTCGCACTCCCGAGCCGCTCGCATTTGTACCAGTAGCCATATCATCCCAAAAACCCATGATTTTAGGAACATTTGTTCCACTTGTTATACTGTTAATGCTTTCAGTTGTTACTGCTGTACCTCCCAGACGAACCAATCCATTGGCACTGGCAGAAAGCTGGGTATATATTACACCAGCATAATTCAAATTAAACCCAATATTGATCACTCCTGAAGCGCCATCCGCGCTTGCAGCCGCAACAAGGGTTGTAACCCCGGAACCTGGTTGTGTTTCCAAAACTCCGGTACTTTGTGCAAACTGGTAATAATTTGTCTGTGCCCGAAGCAATGCTGTTAACAACATAAAACCAAGCATTAACCCTGGCCTTATCCCATTATTGCAATGTGCCTGAGGCAAATAGGAGGTTCTTGCGTTGATTAATGAGGATGGATTTTCTTCGATCCCAAGTAACTGTTGGATGCCTGAAAGCCATCTCCTGAACAATAGAGGTGTAATTAAACTTCTCATGTGAATGATAACTGGGTAAGTGAAAGGGTATTAGAGCCGCTATATGGACGTGACAAAACCGCACAAACTCACACCGGCTGATTGTGCCGGAGTGAGGTTTGCGCAAGGATTACGGTAGGAAGCTGCTCTTAAAGCAAAGCGGAATCGGTGTGGTTAGACAGAATTACTTGCCTGTGACATCAATCACTATGATGCAGGATTGTAACAGACAAGATGATTCATGGACATTGGTTGAAATGTCGGGTAAAAAGGAAGTGTAGCCTGATGGTGTAAAATTTAAGCATTTCATGAGTGGAAGATGGATTGATTAAAAAGATATGGTTCCTAGCCCAAATTTAGGCATACTAAGTCCGGAGACCCGTAGACAGTTCGCGTTGATTTTTTCTTTGAGCAATGGCGCCCTGGTCATAAAAAATAAAATATTAAAATTTACAAATTGCTAATTATCAACTACTTATGAAATATATGGAAATCTTATCCTCAGACACTTTAGCTGAATATTGGCCCGGCAACACAGAAAATGAGGCAATTTTTAATCGCTCAGAAATAACTTTGGAAAGCGTATATACCTCCTCCACCACAAAAACATGATGTGGGAAAAAACGCTCCATTATTTCAGAAGGCAGGTGTTTTCTATTAAATGTAAGAGAGAATCCTCCATTTGAAGCAGGAGAAATATTGGCCTTGGCATTTGGACACTTCCAATGAACACGTACCGGACCAACCGGGATAATCTGGCAAATGCCTGCACCTTCACACCCTTTGCCAGGAGCACCAAAAATGACTTCAACATCAAATGAGACCGGATGAACTTGCATGGTTTGAAAAATTATGGCGGTAAAGAATGTTGGATTAGAATTATAGTCAAAGATGAGCATGACAAAGCCGTACCCACACGGACAGTTCACGTCATTTTTTTCTATCCTAGAGTGTGTCTGAAAAACATTCACCGGGCTGAAAATGCATCTTTTGAAACCTGCCTTTCGCGTCTTTTTCGGGCAATAAGCCCGATTATTCCCCGAAAAAGGGCGTTCAGTCAGGACCCAAAATCTGCTATTTTCATCTCCGGCAATGTTATTCAGACACCCTCTAGTGGTGAACTGCTACCCGATTAATGGGTTTAGCATAAGACTTGTTAGATCCTTCCAATACTGTGAGTACTATGTCCCAAAGAGTCTCATACACGATTACTTCAACTTCAAAATTCTGATTGATGGATTCCCTGGAGATGGATGTCATCTTCTCATACAATGGAGCGGCCTGGGCCTTTATAGCCGGCAATTGAAAATTCAACCTGGGTATCAACTCCAGCATCCTGAAAAAATAATGACTTCGGGCTGCATTATCAAGTCGCAAATACCTTGTTCTATATTTAGCCAGACTTTCCTCCCGATCAATACACTGTCCATACTCACCTTCAGCAAGCGACATTAAAAACTGCACAACCAAAATAGGTATGTTCATGCCGCTCTTATCTCTGCTCGAAATCCTGATTTCATTCCAGATTTTACCAATTTTGAACCGCTTACCACCTTTTTGCTCTTTTAATAGCCCGCAACGCATTAATAAGCAGAGATATGCTTCAAAAATCCGCCAGAACTCAGCAATAGATGGCGGCAACTCAGCATACTCCGGGCGCTCTGTTGCCATATGCCAAATGCTTAAAGCTGCATCATACTCACCAGCCTGTATTTCTGCCATAAAATACAATTCCTGCCAACGATACCAATTGTAACTCCCTGCAGGAAACATCCCCTGATATTGATTGGCAACCGAACGACAATGATTGTATTGTCTCAAATTAAGATGTCCAACCAGCTGAGAATAATAAAACACCTGTAAGGCACTGGTACTTTTGTATGGCTTACTTTCAAAAAAAGAGATAGCCTTGTCGCATAACTCAACCAAAATCGCATGGTTGTTTTGATTGTCAAAAATGGCAACCTGCAACAAACGCCCAAATAAATGCAACCTAAATGAATCATATTGATCCAGATACGTGGCTACTTCCGCAAAATACCCCAATGCCTTCTCTGCAATTTCCCGCTTTTCCGATTTGCTGTGTACAAAATCTATCATCAAATTGGCATACAAGGTTTCTGCCAAATCTTCTTTAGCCCGTAAATCCTGATACTGCCGAAGCATACGATCATATTCATGGTACTCATGCTCTCTGCCATATATCAATCCAGTTTGCAACCTTAACATGTACAGAATTTCAATGGTCATATCCGTAAACTCAAACCTTCTGGTAATCCGCAACAACTGCTCTAATCGCTGAAGTCCTAACTCTCTGTAATTCCGGGATAGCAACACATTCACGGCTGCCCACTTTTTCACACATTCCAGATAGGCCTTCTGCCTGGAATTCGGTTCTGTATCATTAAATTCTACCAGTAAAAGGGCATCATTCAGCCGGTCTTTTAACTTGCTTTTGACCGTAGCCAATGCTGATGCTGACCGATGAAGCGAAGGAATAGCATGTAGTGCCTCATCATCATTTTTAATGGAACCGGAAGACAACGCATCAAAAAGCTGACGCATTTGTGTCTCCGGTTCCATCAAAATATCCAACAAACTGCTGGAACGAAATTTTGTTTTTTGAAAAAACTGGACTAGTGAGATCAGATCCTCCATGAAAGCGAGTTATTTAGGCAGAATACGATGCCTGACCCCTGTCTTTCCGGATATATAATACCTTTTTGTTGTCTTGTTCACAACAATCAAAATGGTGTTACAATCTGATTAGGTGCAGTCAGGCTGAAGTTGCTCGGATTAAATCAATACCTGACAAAATTAGGCGACTGCACTACTACATAATGATGTAGTTTTTAACCTTTTTAGGATTTCACTTGTTGCCGGTCGGCTGCCTACGCCAACTTCACCCCAACCGCCGTCATGCCTTTTTTGCCTTTTTTGGCTTCAAATGTCACTACATCGCCATTGCGGATTTTATCCACCAAACCAGTGGTGTGCACAAAAATTTCTTCCTGGGTGCCTTCCTCTACTATAAAGCCGTACCCTTTGGTTTCGTTGAAAAATTTTACGGTTCCTTTTAACATGATGTTTATTTTTTAAGCGCTTATGCAAAGGCCTCAACAAATGTACGCCTTATTTATCCACCACCAAACTGGCTTTATAGGCCTTTGGGTCAATAGGTGTCTCTTTTTTCCTGGCTGGCGACATCGCTTTCAGCTTGAACGTGTACGCCCCAATTACTGCTTCTCCCTTGCCACCCTGACTCAAATCACCAGTGGAAAGCGTTATTTTTTCAGTTGAATCACCGTGTTGCACTGTAAACACGCCGTCTGCTTTTCCTGCCCAAACACACTGTACTCCTTCCGGACACCGGCTGTCAGAGGCTATAGTATCAAACCGAATCTGGTATACCTGATCCGCTTCCAGTTTAATCTGCTCACCAATACCAAGGGTAAACTCCTGGCCTGGCTTGGCAACAGGACCGCCAACGGGCGTTTCAGTGACCAAAACCATGATATTATAATCCTTCGGATCAATTTCCTTATCCTTGAACTTCATCGGCGCCACCCCCATAATCCGAATGGTGTGCCCTTTGAAATCTGTGGCATTACCTGTTCCATTCGGAATGGTAAATGGCAGTGTAACGGTGGTAGACTCTCCACCCTTGCTGATCGTCACTACCACATCGGCCTGACCGGCAGTGATGCACTCCACGCCTTTGGGGCAACGACTGTCTGAAGCAATTTTGTCAAAACGTACGGTAAAACCAACCACATCCTTGCATTCTCCCGTTTGTCCGAGGGCTAATGGAAACGGACGATCCAGGTCAAATTTGACTGAAGGAGGCGGTGGTGTGGTGGTACAGGATAACAACACGCAGATAAAACTCAGGAATAAACAAGAATTGGAGCGGTATTTCATTCGAAAAGATGTTGGTTACGAATAATTTTGCGCCGCGAAAATAATGCCGGATATTCACATGGAGCCCATACTTAAAGGATTACTCTCAGGTTTAGCCTATGGGCTCTTGATTGGACCGCTTTTTTTCATGAACCTGCGCACTACCCTGACGCATGGAGTCAGGCAAGGCATGGCACTGGTGGCCGGCGCTTTTACCAGCGACCTGATCCTGGTGCTTACCTGCTGGTGGGGCGCTTCCAAACTGGCTGCCATTTCTCAGGACAGCGCTTTTCAAACCTGGTTTGGGATCATTTGCGGCTTGATGCTGTTGGGCTTTGGAATTTCGGCTGTATGGCCCCGAAAACGCCGTTTTGACAAAGAACTGGGCGAACAACAATTCGTTCCCAAAAGGAGGTACGCCTATTTTCAGGGGTTTTCCATCAACATGACCAACCCTTCCAACTGGCTTTTCTGGCTGGGCGTAGCCACAGCCGCACGAGCAGAAGCCCCGGAAGGAAGCGAAAACTATGTACGCTGGTTTATGATAACTGCCCTGCTGGCACTGTTCAGCACCGATATGTCGAAAGTTCTGCTGGCGCATCAAATCGGAAAGCGACTTAAACCTGGTGTGCCTGAAAAAATCGTTCAGGTAGCCGGCTTTATCCTGATCGTGGTCAGTATCTGGATATTAATCAGGGTTGTCTGATGTTCTCAGCGAACCAACAGTTAATCACAAAGACGCTCTAAACCTCAAAAATCACAAAATCCAAGCCTGCACATGGAATCTGTTCGCGAACAACTGCTCATTATGTTCAGCACACCACTGTACATCGCAGTTATTGTAGGTGAGATGTTGCTAAGCCACTACCGGCATACCAAATCTTACACCGTTAAGGATACCCTCACCAACCTTTACCTTATGCTACTTAACAGCGGGGTAGATTTGGCCTTCAGGCTGGTGTATATGGTAATCTTTCAGTGGTTTTGGGAGCATAGACTATACGAATTCACCACGCCGTTCTGGTACTGGTTCTGGCTGGTAGTAGGCATGGACTTCCTTTTTTACTGGTTGCACCGGGTAGACCATTTCAGTCGCTTTTTCTGGGCAGTACATGTTACCCACCATTCTTCAGAACAATTCAACCTGACCGTTGGCTTCCGCTCGTCCGTATTTCAGCCCCTTTACCGGTTTATCTACTTTATCCCACTTGCAGCTATGGGTTTTAAGCCGGTTGACATCATTTTTATCTTCGCAGCCTGCCAGATCTGGGGCATTTTGGTTCATACCGAACACGTCAACAAACTCGGCTTTCTGGAGTATTTTCTTGTCACCCCGTCTCACCACCGCGTTCACCACGCCTCCAACGCCTTGTATCTGGATAAAAATCTGGGCATGTTCCTGATTATCTGGGATAAAATGTTCGGCACCTTTCAACCTGAACTGGCTGTTTCCGAGTATCAGCCGCTGCGATACGGACTCACCAAACCCCTGGAGAAAAAGGATGCTTTCAACATCGTTTTCCACGAATGGATCCAGATTGTTAAAGACCTCTTCAATCCCGCCAAACCGTTGCGCCACAAATTTTGGTATGTATTCGGCCCGCCGGGATGGAGCCACGACGGTAGTTCAATGACCAGCGAAGAACTTCGCCAAAAAGAACGCCAGGAAATGGGTTCATAGAATTTCTTTCAGCATTCATCGAATCGGTAGAAATAACCGGTGCTGAGCCGTTTACCTTCGTGAAAGTTTCAGCATCACCTACGCTACCTCCTACTATGAAACAATTACTGCGCATCATCAAAGAAGGCGCTGCTCAGGCCTGGCAACAGCTGGCGGCCAATAAACTGCGCTCCTTTTTGTCGCTGCTGGGGGTAACCATCGGTATTTTTTGTATTATCGGGGTAAAAAGCGCCGTAAACTCCCTGGAAGACAATATCCGGGGTTCCATGGCCAAGCTGGGTAACGATGTCATTTATATCGAGAAATTCTCCTGGGGCGAAGACCCCGGCCAGAATTATTGGAAATGGATGCGCCGGCCCAATTTTACTTATGCCGAATTCGAAACGCTAAAAAAGGATCTTGAACTGGCCGACCTGGTAGGTTATTGGCAATTCCTGGGCGCCAAAACATCCAAATGGCATTCCTCCAGCGTTGAAAATTGCTATTTTATTGGACTTACAGAAGATTGTCGCGACCTTTTCCACCTCGAGTTTGAAGGCGATGGCCGCTTCCTGTCGCCCGTGGAATACCAAACCGGTGCAGATGTGTGCATCCTCGGCTACACCATTGCCGATGGCTTGTTTGGTGAAGGAATAGACCCCGTTGGCAAAGACATTAGTGTGGGCGGTCGCAAATTGCGCGTGCTGGGTGTACTGAAAAAATCGGGGAAGGACCTGCTAAAACCGTTCAATTTTGATAATTGTGTGCTCATCGGCTACAATCTGGCGCGCAGAGGGTTCGGTATTCGTACCAAAGGAGAATTTGAACGCACCAGCGTAAGTGTAAAAGCCAAACCAGGGGTAGATATAGATGAACTAAAGGATGAAATAACCGGCGTGCTCAGAGGCGAGCGCCGTCTGAAACCCCGTGAAGACAATAATTTCGCCCTAAATACCCTTTCCATCATCAGTGGCCTGTTCGACAAGCTGTTCGGCACCATGAACGTGGCGGGTATATTTATTGGCGGCTTCGCCCTGCTGGTGGGTATGTTCTCGGTGGCCAATATCATGTTCGTGTCTGTCCGCGAACGAACCAATCTCATTGGCATCAAAATGGCTCTGGGAGCTAAAAGATGGTTTATACTGCTGGAAATCCTGATTGAAGCCGTAGTACTTTGCATTTTCGGCGGACTCTTTGGCTTGCTGCTTATATGGCTGGTAACCACCGGCATTTCGAAAGCCATAGATTTCGATATACACCTCTCGCTCAGTAATGCCTTCTGGGGCATATTCACCTCTGCCATTGTAGGGGTAGCTTCCGGCCTAATTCCAGCCTCACAGGCCAGTAAAATGGACCCAGTGGAGGCAATCAGAAAGTGATTCACTCATAAAAGAGTTTCCGGGAGTGGATTTTTTACCGCGAAGAGGCGGAGTCGCAGATGGAGCGGTGAAAAATCACCCATCTGCGACTCCGCCTCTTCGCAGTAAAAAATCTCTCCTCTCTGGCCTACCGTCTTCGCTTTTTAAAAGAATTGGTCTGCTGGCCGCCTGCACGATTCTCCCCACCGCCTTTTTCCTTTTTTTGATCAAACGGACGGTCTTTGGGTTTGCGTTTGTAATCCTGCTTTTCAATGGAAGACACTTCCAAAATGCTGGAAAAACGCCTGCGCATCTCATTGGCAATATCGGCTTTGGAAGGCCGCTCTGAAGCAGGCTGGCTGCCCTGACGTGGTCTTTCCTGTCGTTGAGGTTGTTCCGGGCGACGTTTTTCAAAACGCTGATCGGCTTGTCCGGAACGTTGCCCGCCTCCAAATTCACGCTGAGGTCTTGGTTCTCCGGAACGTTGTCCGCCTCCGGGTTCACGCTGAGGTCTTGGTTCACCGGAACGTTGCCCGCCTCCGGGTTCACGTTGAGGTCTTGGTTCTCCGGAAAACTGTCCGCCAGGTTTGTTTGGACGGTGTTTTTTTCTTCGGTTTCGGTTGAAATCCCCATCCCGGTCCTCTTTCCTGGAGGGCAATGGAATCCGGTCAGAAACCGGCGCTTCAACCAGGTCCGCATCCTCCTGTGCCGGACTGTTTTTCCGGCCCATTCCCTGTTGCGGTCGAGCACCTTTGCCAGGTTTGCTGGACGACTTGGCCGGGCGAGGCGTCGGCAAGCCGGGCGCTGTCAGGTCGGCCGCATAAGGATGCTCCGTCTCCACCGGCACTATTTGGCCGGTAATCTTTTGAATATCCTTCAGATATGGCAGTTCTTCTGCTTCGCAAAAAGAATAGGCAACACCACTGGCGCCAGCTCGTCCGGTACGGCCAATGCGGTGAACATAGGTTTCCGGGATGTTTGGCAACTCAAAATTGATCACGTGCGAAAGCTCATCGATATCAATACCTCGGGCGGCGATATCGGTAGCTACCAGCGCGCGGTTTCTACCATTCTTAAAATTACTCAAGGCTGCCACACGGGCAGATTGGGATTTGTTTCCATGAATGGCTTCTGCACGTATACCTGCTTTGGTTAAATCTCCTGCAACACGGTTGGCTCCATGCTTGGTGCGGGTGAAAATCAGGGCAGACTTAATAGCCGGATCCTTCATCAGGTGAATTAGGAGGTTCTTTTTATCCTGTTTTTGAACAAAAAATACCTTTTGCTGCACCAGTTCTGCTGTAGTTGCAGGCGGCGCCACCTCTACTTTAACGGGCTCATGCAAAATGGAATCTGCCAGCGTAGCAATTTCTGGGGGCATGGTGGCCGAGAAAAACAGGGTCTGACGTTTTTGCGGCAATTTGGCAATAACCTTGCGTACATCATGGATAAAACCCATGTCGAGCATACGGTCTGCTTCGTCCAGTACAAAAATGGATAATTGGCGGAGGTCTACGAAACCCTGGTTCATCAGATCGAGCAAACGACCCGGAGTAGCTACCAGAATATCGGTACCGCGGCGAAGGGCATCTGTTTGCGGTGTCTGCCCTACCCCACCGAAAATCACGGTGTTGCGCAGGTGCAGGTTGCTGCCATAAGCCTGGAAACTTTCACTGATTTGGAGCGCCAACTCGCGGGTTGGCGTAAGAATCAGGGCCTTTACCGGGCGGCGTTGGCCGCCCTGAGGTGGCATTGTCGTTTGTTTTTCCTGATGCAGCAGCTGAAGTATAGGCAACGCAAACGCTGCCGTCTTGCCAGTTCCGGTTTGGGCACAACCCAGCAGGTCGCGACCTTCCAATACAGGTGGAATGGCTTGTTGTTGGATGGGGGTAGGACGTTCGTACCCCTCGGCTTCGAGCGCACGCAAAAGCGGCTCGATGAGCGACAAATCTTTAAATAACATGTAATGTTGGTTAACCGGTCTCGTGCGCGGCGAGCCCAAAAGGCTCTTCAAGGGGTCAAGCGTGTTGAATGTGGATGTGTTTTGGGGCCAGAGAGCGCTTGAAAAACAGCTCCCTCACATTCAAAAAACGAAGGTCCAGGGCGGACAAACACCGGATGGTGTCTTAATTAACAGCACAAAGGTATAACATTTTCGTGAACATTACCGGAAATCTTGATTGCCACCTAAAATTTAGTACAGCTTTAGTGCATCAGAAAGGTTAACTAACCCGAAGGACTTGTATCTTTGCTGCGCGGTTTAGCTGCCTTTCCAGCGTTTGGTATTACTAACCAGCCGCCTCCTTATCCCAGCCTTCCTTCGCGTACTACTGGTTTCTGGCAAACACTATGACTTTCCCATGGGAAGTCCAACTTTCCGTTTTTTTCATCAAAACGTTCATGTCTCATGAAGCACAACTGGTGTTTGCTATTGGTATTTTTTGTTTGTTTATCTGATGTCAGCGCCCAAAGTCTTGATTTCAACCCTGAAATATTTGAAAAGTGGGTCAATTTGCGGGCAGGAAATGGCAAAAAGCCTGTTTATTGGTATTGTTACGGAGAATTGTACAGTTACCCCGAAGGCAAGCTGGTAGCCAGGGTACAAGGCCTTGATGTAGCTACAACTTTTGCCCCACGGCCAGACAGTGTGGTACAACTCAACCGCAAGATTTTCCTGTATCTGGATAAAGACAATAATAAGGTATTGGACACGGTTGGCGGTGTGCCGGTGAACCATATCAAATACCCTTATCAAATCATTGAATACGTATTGAAAGGCAATGCGCTGCAGACCTATGTTACCCAGGGAAGCGGCTCCAGATTGCTCCGTATTGGTCCTAATGCAAGTGGCAAAGTGAAAAAAGTGGGCAAAAACCTGGTGTTTTCTTTCCCGGCTTTCATGAATTTCCAGACAGCTAAAGGCAAATATGAGGCTTATGAAAACTTCGATTTCTTTCTGAATGAAAACGCCGGCAGACTGGATCAAAAATACCAGTTAACCTGGTGGCGCTACGGCGAAATTCCGGCATTTCTGGGCGGAGGCAGAAGCGTCATGCAACTGGTTTGCTATCGAGTTAATGATTTTGCCGATTTGCCAGATCCGCTCCGGGCCTATATTGAAAACAAAGCGCCCATGTGGAAAACACCCCCGCGCAATATGCAGGAGGTAGATGTGTTGCAGAAAGAGTAATGGGAGGCCGGCTGTTAAAAATCAACCAGCTCAATTTCAAAAATCAGCGTGGCATTTCCAGGAATATCCCCTGAGCCGTAAGGGCCATACCCCAAAGCAGAGGGAACAAAAAAGGTGCCTTTTCCGCCTCGTTTCAGGAGCGGAATACCTTCTTTCCAGCCCTCAATCAGGTTGGCGAGTTTGAAGGTAGCAGGATTGCCGTTGGTTTGGTCAAACACATTTTCATTTTTCATCAACTTGCCAACATAGTGTACGGTTACGGTACTGTTGGCAGACGGGTTTGTGCCTGATCCTTCTTCTGTAATGATGTAATGCAAACCGGAGGCGGTGGATTGCGCCGTCAGGTTGCGGTCGTTCAGGTAGTCCTGAATTTTTTCAATTTCGTACTGCAGTTGTTGTTCAGGCGTGCGGCCTTTTTCGCAGGAGAACAGGGTTATTGCGAACAGAGCAAGTAAAAGAAAACGCATAACATCAATGGGATCAGCCCAGGTAAGATTTTAAATTTTCACTGTGAATTTTGCGCAAACGGCGAATACCGCGCTCTTTGATCTGGCGTACGCGCTCGCGGGTGAGACCATACAACTCGGAGATTTCATCCAGTGTAAGGGCAGTTCGGCCGTTCAGGCCATAATAGGCGCCAATAATTTCTGTTTCTCTTGGTGAAAGCGAGTACAAGCCCTGCGCTACCTCTTCGCGAAGAGATTCGGCCATGAGTTTGAAATCCGGATCATCGTTGTTTTCCGGAACCATCACATCGAGCATGGTTGCATCACCTTCTTCGGTGCCGGGAAGAGGAGCATCGAGGGAAACGTGGCGGGAGCCGCTGTGAATCAGTTGCTGAATTTCACGTTCAGACATGCCCAGCAGTTCGCCCAATTCCTCATCAGATGGTTCGCGTTCAAACTCCTGCACGAAAGAAATATAGGCTTCGTTCACCTTATTATAAGAACCTACCTTATTGAGCGGCATGCGCACAATACGGCTGTTTTCCACGATAGCCTGAAGTATGCTTTGGCGAATCCACCAAACAGCATAGGAAATGAATTTGAAGCCTTTGGTTTCGTCAAAACGACGAGCAGCTTTGATGAGGCCAACATTGCCTTCATTGATCAAATCGGAAAGACTTAGGCCCTGGTTTTGGTATTGTTTGGCCACCGACACCACGAATCGAAGGTTGCCACGGGTCATTTGATCCAATGCATCCTGATCGCCTTCGCGTATGCGCTGAGCCAATTTTACCTCTTCGTCCGGGGTAAGCATAGGAAGTTTGCTTATCTCGTTGAGGTACTTGTCCAGCGCCTGACTCTCGCGGTTGGTAATCTTATGGGCGATTTTTAACTGGCGCATAGCTGGGTTGTTTTTGGAAAAAGGTATTGAACCTCAATAATAAACGTTTGACTTTCAAAAAAGATGCTTGAGCGCGTGTTTAAAATGCAAATAGATTTTTCACGCAACCTGATTTGGGTTTACAAACCAGTATCTAAATGCCTGTTTGACGCAAAAAGTTTCAAACAGGTTGATTTTTCTCGCTCAAAAATGAAAATTTTTTAAACATCAAACACAAAAATCAAGCCTGATTCATTGGGTAAAGCTGAAATAGCACCAATTGACTATACATAACCAAATTTTTGCAAGGCTTTTTCATCATCCCGCCAGTTATCGCGCACCTTTACCGTCAGTTCCAGGAATGCTTTTGTTTGCAAAAACGCTTCAATATCCTTTCGGGCATAGGTGCCTAATTTCTTGATGGCCGCCCCACCTTTACCCAACAATATGGCCTTCTGGGTTTCCCGCATCACAAAGATATTTGCCCTAATCCGGGCAATAGCCTCGCCTGCATTGGTTTGAGATTCCTTGAAATCTTCAATCGCCACTTCACAAGCGTAAGGTATTTCGTCTTCGTATAAACGCAGGATTTTTTCCCGAATGATTTCACTCACAAAAAAACGCTCCGGACGATCTGTCAACTGATCTACCGGGTAATATGGCTCCCCTTCAGGCAAATAAACCAGTATTTTTTCCAGCAAAGCCGTTGCGTCAAAGTCATGCAGGGCCGAAATCGCTACTACATCATCAAACTTGACGCGCTTTTTCCACCATCCGGTGGCATCCTGGATGCGTTGTTCTGCCACCAGGTCTTTTTTGTTCAGAATCAAAAACTTGGGTACTTCTGTTTTCGCCAGCATTTCCACTATCGGGTTGTCGGCTTCCAGCTCTTCCGTCATATCAAATACCACCAGCATCAAATCTGCGTCTTCCACCGTGCCTTCCACAAAGCGGTTCATGGCCTTATGCATGGCATAGGAAGGCGATTTGACATACCCCGGGGTATCGGAAAACACCATTTGAAAATGTTCTCCCGTTAGAATCCCGATGATTCGATGCCGGGTAGTTTGAGGTTTGTGCGTGATGATGCTCATGCGCTCCCCAACCAACGCGTTCATCAGGGTGGATTTTCCGGCGTTTGGTCGACCAATGATGTTTACGAAACCAGTTTTGAAACCCTGTTGCGTTTCATCATGCTTCGTTCCATCGTTCATCGTATCATCGTTCATCGTGTCTTCGTTTAGAGTCCCAGCAAATGCCCCATCAGGTCTTGCTTGGTTTGAAGGTAAGGCAGGCTGTCGGGCTGAGGCGGAATAACCACCGGTATGCGGCCTACCACCTCAATGGGCGAACGCTTGAGAGCATCCACTTTGGCCGGGTTATTGGTAATGAGTTCAACCTTTGTTATGCCCAAATCTTCCAGAATATAAATGGCGCAGTCGTATTGACGCGCATCCACATCAAAGCCCAGATGGGTATTGGCTTCGGCCGTATTCAGGCCCGAATCTTGCAGTTTGTAAGCTTTTAATTTATTTATAAGCCCAATACCCCGGCCTTCCTGACGCAGGTAAATAACTACCCCACCTTTTTCAGCGGCAATCCTTAAAGAGGCTTCAAGCTGTTCTCCGCAATCGCAGCGACGAGAACCAAACACATCTCCGGTCATACATTCTGAATGAATACGCACGGCTACGGGCTTACCTGGGTCAAATCCGGCAGCTACAAAGGCAATGTGAGGCATACGCTCTGTACTCTTGTCGGCGTATACCATCATTTGAAATAATCCGTAACGGGAGGGAATGGGGGCTTCTGCTTGACGCTGCATGTTACCGCAAAGGTAAGGCCTACTGATCAATCAAACCGCGACCTTCTTTCACGATACGCCCTTCTTCCAGAAGTTTTTTCATCAGGCGGTCCAGAATACCGTTGATGAACTCTTTGCTCTTGTCGGTGGAATAAATCTTGGAAATTTCCACAAACTCGTTCAGGGTAACCTTAGTAGGAATGGTTGGAAAATGCAGCAGTTCGCAAAGCGCCATTTTCAGCATGATCATGTCGAGAATCGCAACGCGCTCTGCATCCCAGTTTTTCAGCATAGGCTGAATTTCAGCCAGCAAAGCGGCATCTTCACGGGCTGTGCGGGTGAGCAATTCTGCCCCAAATTCGCGCACAGTTTCGTCAGACGGCTCATGTTCCTGGTAAAATGCGCCGCTGAGTGGCATAGCCTTCAGGGTCTTTTTCATGGCGCCCATCACCAATGATTCGTCGTCAGACCAGTTATTAAACCGGTCTTCCGTCATATCCAGAAACAAATCGTTGGTAGACAGATAGCGGTACAGTTCAAGCAGGATTTTGGCGTGATCTGCATCTGTAGGCGCTTCCAGGGCCATGTAGGCTTTGTATTCTTCGGTTTCCAGAAAGCCATGATACAGAGAACGGATATGGTCTTCATCTACAAAATCGATGAATCCGTATTTTTTAACCATATTGATAAAATCAACGTGGTTGGCCAGGCTTAAGGTACCGGAATTAGTGCTCAGACGCGGCTGAAATACCTTGTCTTCCTCAGAAGGAACCAGTTTAGCTGCGCGGTTTGCGGCATCTTTTTCCGCATATTGCGCTACACGCAGTGTGATATAAAGGTGGTAGATGTAAAGTTCAAAGGCTCTCCAAATGCCCCCCTGATATGCCTTTTGTAATTCGGAGAGTTCAAGCGACTCATCGCGATTGAGCATGTAAAGGAGTTGCATCACTTTGACCCGGACACTGCGTCTGCTGAGCATAATTTTTCAAAAAACTTTATTAAATGGCTGGAAAGGTTGGAAAATTTCCGCTGCAAAGGAACGTATTTTTAACCATATAACCCCAAATATAAGCGTTACTTTTATTCTCGAAACGCAAATACCTGCAATTTGGTTCGAAAATTTCGGCCGACGTTGGATTTTCTCACAAAGTTGATTTACCTTTGCAGCCCGAAATTCAACATTAACATTTTTTCACCAACTAAAAAGGAGAAATCCATGCTCATTCTTGAGGTTAAAGACGGCGATACTATCGACAAGGTACTGAAAAAGTACAAGCGTAAATACGAGAAATCTGGTATTTTGAAAGAACTGCGTCGCCGCAAAGCCTTCACTAAGCCTTCTATTGAACGCCGTGCCGAAGTACTCAAAGCGGTGTACAAAGAAGATATGTACGGCAATAAGAACGATTAATTCTTTGTTTCACGAAGAATCGTTTTACGGATATCTAAAGATTGAACGCCGCTACTCGCCGCATACACTTGCAGCGTACCGCAGCGATCTTTCCAGCTTCATACAATACTGTATTGAGCACCAATGCCTTACCTCATTACCCGAGGTAAGGCATTTGCATATACGCTCCTGGGTGGTTTCCCTCATGCAGGCCGGTCAAAACCCCAGAAGTATCGTGCGCCGGCTCTCCTGCCTCAAAACCTATTTCAAATTCCTGAAAAAGCGCGGACTGATTGACAAAGATCCCATGCGCAAGGTAACAGCCCCCAGAATGGGCAAACGGCTGCCTGTATTCGTGCAGGAAAGTCAAATGGCCGCCCTGTTCACCCATCTTGAATTCCCGGATAACTACGAAGGAAGCATGTCGCGTACCCTGCTCGAAATCCTGTACGCCACCGGACTGCGCCGCAGTGAAGCTTCTAATCTGAAAATCAACGATATAGACACCTCGCGTATGGTGTTCAGGGTGCTTGGCAAAGGCGATAAAGAACGTCTGGTTCCATTTGCCCAATACCTGGCTGATTTGCTGGATACCTACCTGAACATTCGTAAAAATACCTTTCCCTCCTCAACCGAGCCCTGGCTTTTCCTCAACCGAAAAGGCGAAAAACTCTCTCCGGAAAGCATTTACTACGTAGTAAAAAAATACCTGTCGGCGATTACTACCCTGGAACAACGAAGCCCACACGTGCTGCGCCACTCCTTCGCCACACACCTCTCCAACCATGGAGCCGACCTCAACGCCATCAAAGAACTCCTCGGACACTCCAATCTTGCCTCTACACAGGTGTATATGCACAATGATATAGAAAGGCTCATCAAAGTGTATGAACAAGCCCACCCCAAGGGTGAAGACACACAGGAGTGATGCGATGGTACAACGGCGCAAAGACACAAAGGCGCGAAGATTTTAATGCTCAATATTATAATTGACTAAAAATCATAGAAAACGCTTAGAAAGGGCACACATTTCCAGCAAAACACCAAGCTCAACAACAACTCAAACACTCCCAAACTCGAAAACTCAAACACTCGAAAACTTAAACACTCGAAAACTCAAACACTCGAAAACCCTAACCCGCTTTTTTTCGTTAGTATATTCAATTGACAAAATAACCTTCGACATTGGCGCCTCAGCGCAACACCCTTAGTTTCTTCGCAATTTTAGCGCTTTAGCGTCCAAACCTTAGTGCCTTACAACATGAAGTTCCTTAGTATTCTTCTGGTGCTGCTTGCTTGCAGACAAACACCAACCAATTCATTAGCACCTGCAACAACACCTGATATTTCTGGTCAATCCCGGCCCGACAGCATGGTTCCACCAGCCTATCAGGATGGCAAACTTGTTAAATTAAGCTTGTCTGAAGACGACTGGAAACGCCAGCTCACAGAAATGGAATTCTATGTGCTGCGTAAAGAAGGCACCGAACGCGCTTTTACCGGCGATTTGTGGAATCACCACGAAAAAGGTACCTACGTTTGCGCCGGATGCGGTCTGCCACTTTTTAGCTCCGAAACTAAATTTGATTCCGGAACAGGCTGGCCTTCTTTCTACCAGCCAATTGCCAAAGACTGTATTGCGGATTTTGAAGACAACAGTCATGGTATGGACCGCACCGAAGTGGAATGCGCCCGTTGTGGGGGGCACCAGGGACACGTTTTCCCGGATGGTCCGCCACCAACAGGGATGCGCTACTGTATCAATTCAGTTTCCCTGAATTTTGTGAAACAATAGCCTCACAGCCGTGATCCAATGTGTACATTTGCGCGCTCTCACACGTACATACCACATTCATGGATCAGAAATTAGCCATCCTCTCTGCCAAACTCGACGAAGCCAAACTTGGCGGCGGCGCTGCCCGTATTGATGCCCAACATAAAAAAGGCAAACTCACCGCTCGGGAACGTATCCACTTCCTGCTGGACGAAAACTCTTTTGAAGAAATCGGCGCACTGGTAACCCACCGCAGCACCGATTTTGGTATGGCTGAACAGCAATTTCTGGGTGATGGCGTAGTAACAGGCTATGGCACCATCAGCGGTCGCCTGGTGTATGTTTTTGCACAGGATTTCACCGTTTTTGGTGGGTCCTTGTCTGAAACACATGCCGAAAAAATCTGCAAGATCATGGATCTGGCAGTTAAAAATGGAGCGCCGCTTATTGGACTCAACGACTCTGGCGGCGCACGCATCCAGGAGGGTGTAAACTCTCTTGGTGGTTATGCCGACATTTTTTACCGGAATGTACAGGCCAGCGGCGTGATCCCGCAAATTTCTGCCATCATGGGGCCTTGTGCCGGCGGCGCTGTATACAGTCCGGCCATGACAGATTTCATCCTTATGGTTGAAGGCAGTTCTTACATGTTTGTAACGGGCCCAAACGTAGTCAAAACCGTTACAAACGAAGAAGTTAGCAGCGAAGAACTGGGTGGCGCAAGCACTCATGCAGGCAAATCAGGGGTTACCCACCTCACTGCACTTAATGATGTAGACGCTATTGCCAAACTCAAAAAACTGCTCTCCTATATTCCTCAAAACTGCACCCAAAAAGCGCCATCGCTGCCCTACACCCTGGAGGAAGAATACCGCGAAGAACTCAGCAACATCATACCAGACAACCCCAACCATCCTTACGATATAAAAGAGGTTATCCAGGGCATTGTGGATGCGGACAGTTTCTTCGAAATTCATGAGCAATACGCCGAAAACATTGTGGTGGGTTTTGCCCGATTGGCCGGACGCAGCATAGGTATTGTGGCCAACCAGCCCATGAACCTGGCAGGTGTGCTGGATGTCAACTCTTCCAAAAAAGCGGCTCGTTTTGTGCGTTTTTGCGATTGTTTCAACGTTCCTCTGCTGGTGCTCGAAGATGTGCCCGGCTTCCTGCCCGGCACTGATCAGGAATGGAATGCCATCATCACCAATGGCGCCAAATTGCTGTATGCTTTCAGCGAAGCCACTGTGCCGCGTATCACCGTGATCACGCGCAAAGCCTATGGCGGCGCGTATGATGTGATGAACTCCAAACACATAGGCGCCGACATGAACTTTGCCTGGCCTACCGCTGAAATTGCCGTAATGGGAGCTAAAGGAGCATCAGAGATCATTTTCAAAAAAGAAATTGACGCGGCCTCAGATCCTGCTGCCAAGCTGCTGGAAAAAGAACGGGAATACGCCAATACCTTTGCTAACCCTTACCGTGCGGCTGCCCGGGGCTTTATTGACGAGGTGATTCACCCGCGCGAAACCCGCAGGAAGCTGATCAAGGCATTTGCCATGCTGGAGAACAAACAGGTAGACCGACCGAAACGCAAGCATGGAAATGTGCCTTTGTAATGGAACAATTTGCAAGCTCAGTCATCCGCTTTACTGAAAACCTGCGCATACCTTCAATCCCGTTACCCGACGGTTTTGAGTGGCTTTTCCCTTACAACAATGCAGAAACCATGCATTGTATGCGCAGTTTCTACCAGCAATACTATTCCAGCGCTCAGCCACGCCATTTTATTTTTGGAATCAACCCAGGACGATTCGGTGCGGGGTTGACCGGGGTGCCCTTCACCGATCCGCTCAGGCTGGAGCTCGACTGTGGCATTTCCAATAGTTTTCCTAAAAAACCGGAACTGTCGGCAGACTTTGTCTGGCGTTATATCCGGGCATACGGCGGCATCCAATCCTTTGCCGAATCCTTTTACATCACCTCACTTTGTCCGTTGGGTTTTATCAAAAACGGCATTAACATCAACTATTACGACGACAAGCACCTTATACGAGCCGTAGAACCCTTCATCAGCTGGAATATCCGAACCCAATTAACTTTTGGTGCAGCCGGAGATGTAGCTATTTGTATGGGCGAGGGGCAGAATTATGCTTTTTTTAAAAAGTTGAACGACAAGGAAGGCTTTTTCAGGGAAATCATCCCACTACCCCACCCGCGTTGGGTAATGCAATACCGGAGAAAACGAATGGAGGAATTTGTAGAGCGGTATGTTCAGGCCTTGCATCAGGTGAAGGGCAATTTCAATATTGAAGCATATTGGGCGGTGAACTATTAACTACCGTTCTTTGTCCAAAATTCGGCTCAAATGCTCATTTCCAATCTGATGGATATACTGGGAACTGCCGCATTTGCCATTTCAGGGGCACTGGCAGCATTCCAAAAACGCCTGGACATCTTTGGCGTACTGATTATCACTTTCGCAACTGCGATTGGGGGCGGAACCATTCGGGATGTGATCATTGGTAATACCCCTGTGAGCTGGATGAAAGACCAGCAGACTATTTCCGTCATTTTTGGGTCTTACCTTTTGAGTCTCTTTTTCCGCAAACAGCTACAGTATTTCCCGCGCACACTGGCCATTTTTGATGCTATTGGTTTGGGGTTTGCCACTATTGTGGGGGTTCAAAAGGGCCTTCAGATACAACTGAGTCCATCTATCTGCGTGGCCCTGGGCATGATTACCGGATGCTTTGGCGGTGTGCTCCGGGATGTTATACTCAACGAGATCCCGCTCGTTTTCCGGGCTGATATTTACGCCTCGGCATCACTGCTGGGAGGCGCCTTATACGTAATTTGCCTCCACATACCCTTACCGCCCGACACAGCCTCCTCCCTGGCTGTAGCCACTGTGGTAGGGATCAGACTGGCAGCCATGCAATTCAAATGGAATCTGCCGAGTGTTTGAGTGTGGGAGTGTTTGAGTGTTTGAGTTGGCGTGCGGCTGGGAATTTCGTGGGTTTTAGTAGGTGGTTTCCCGCAGATTTTCGCAGATGTACCCGCAGATTTACGCGGAGGGGCGTACGGCTGAACACCCATAAACCAAATCAAAAAAAACTGCCGAAGGCAGCAAAAACCTCTGCCGAAGGCAGCATAAAAATCCGCGTCATCCGCGTTCCAAAAAAATCCGCGTTCCACCGCGTTCCGAAAACAAATTGGCGTTCCCCGTGTTCACCCACTCGCCGTATATTTGCGGCCTTTAGCCATGGCCACTATTTCCATTAACCTCAAAGACGGATCCATCGAACAACCCAAACCACTGATTGTAGGTATCGATCTCGGTACCACCAACAGCCTGGTGGCGTACATCAAAGACGGACATCCGATTTGTGTCAAAGATGCCAGCGGAAAACACACCCTGGTGCCTAGTGTGGTGCATTTTGCCAAAGACGATGCTATTCTTGTGGGCGATGCCGCCAAAGAAAAACTGATCTCAGACCCCGCCCATACCATCTTTTCCGTGAAGCGCCTCATGGGTAAATCCTACAACGATGTGCGCAAACACAGCGATTTCTTTGGATACCAAATCATTGACGACGATACCGAATCTTTGGTCAAAATACGCGTAAACGACCGCTTTTACAGCCCGGTGGAACTGAGTGCGCTTATACTGAAAAATCTCAAGGAACGCGCCGAAAAAGAGCTTGGCCAACCCGTTGAAAAAGCCGTAATTACTGTACCCGCTTACTTCAACGACAACCAGCGACAAGCCACCCGCGATGCCGGGAAACTGGCAGGACTGGATGTGCTGCGCATCGTCAACGAACCTACTGCAGCCGCCCTGGCTTCTCCACAACAAATTGAAGGAGCCGTAGCGGTGTACGACCTCGGCGGGGGCACCTTCGATATCTCCATTTTGCAAATCCAGGATGGAATTTATGAGGTGCTGGCCACCAATGGCGATACTTTTCTGGGGGGAGACGACTTTGACCGGGCCATTGCTGATCACTTTTTGCAACAACTCGGACTCGGGCGTGAGGCATTGAGCGCAGATCCAAATTTTGCTCAGGACCTACGTTTGCATGCCGAAAAAGCCAAGAAAGCGCTCTCTTCCAGCGATTTATTTGAAGGAGAACTGCCACAGGGTAAGGTCTCTATCCGCCGAAATGAATTTGAAGCCTTGATTGAGCCTCTGGTACAACGCACCCTCGATTGCTGTAAAAATGTACTGAAAGACGCCAAAATAACGCCCGACAAAATCAGCCAGGTGGTGATGGTTGGTGGCAGCACCAGGGTCCCGCTGGTGAAACAACGTGTTGCGGAATTCTTCGGCAGGCCGGTATTTGATGAAGTAAACCCGGATGAAATTGTGGCACTGGGCGCTGCTATTCAAGCCGATGTACTGGCAGGAAACCAGCAGGATATCCTCCTGCTCGATGTCACACCGCTTTCGCTGGGCATCGAAACCGTAGGCGGACTGATGGATGCCATCATACCACGAAATACCAAAATTCCAACCAAAGCCGGCAGACAGTACACCACCAGCGTGGACGGACAGAAAAACCTGAAAATCAGCGTTTATCAGGGCGAGAGAGATCTGGTGGAACACAACCGTAAACTGGGCGAATTCATCCTGCGCGATATCCCGCCCATGCCGGCAGGATTGCCCAAGATTGACATCCAGTTTATCCTAAATGCCGATGGCATCCTCACAGTGCGCGCGCGCGAACTGCGCTCAAACCTCGAAACACAAGTAGAAATCAAACCAACCTACGGCATTACTGAAGAAGAAATGGCACTGATGCTGATTGACAGTATCCAGCATGCACAAACAGATATGGCAGCACGCGGACTTCTGGAAGCCCGAAATGAAGCCAACAATATTTTGCTTTCCGGCGACAAATTCCTACAGCAAAATGCAGCCATTCTGAATGAAGAAGAGATCTCCGAAACCCAAAAACTATTGGAAAATTTGCGTCAAATGGTGTCTGGAAACGACAAAGACGCTATTCTGACTGCTATGGAAACACTCAACGCCTACACTGCTCCCTTGGCCCACAGAGCTCTGGACTACAACATCCGCAATGCCATGAAGGGGCAAAAAATATAGTTCGCGCACTAACTTCGTGTATCCAACCGACACGAACCACATGCAGGCAAAACAAATCCCTACCCATGCATTAAAAGGTGAGCATCCACTCACTTTTAAGATCGAGCGCATTGATCACCGCAACCATTACAATCCGCTCAAGCTGCACCGCCATGATTATTTCGAAGTCTTCATTTTTGAAAAGGGAAGTGGAATACATCTGATCGATTTTGAAGAATTGCCCATCCAAGATCGAAATATTCACTTTGTCACGCCCGGCCAGGTGCATCAGGTGCGCCGAACCCAGCAGACCCTGGGCTTTGTGCTGATCTTTTCGGAAGAATTCTTTTATTTCAACCAAACCCGGGAAGATTTCCTGGCCAAATTTCCTTTTTTCTACTACAAAACTGGTGCGCCAACCCTGGAACTATCGCCGGAAGCTTTCCAGATTTGCCATGAACTGGTGGTTCAAATGGATCGGGCCTATACAGGCAGCAGCTCCATGAAATACACCATTTTGCAGTCTTATCTGCAAATTTTTCTGTGCCGCTGCGTAGATTTTCATCGCCAGACCAGCCTGCATGCCGATCTGATTTCGCCCGGGTGGAATGAGTTTCAGGGGTTTCAGCTTGCTGTAGAGCAGCACTATACCTCTAAGCACGAAGTAGCAGGCTATGCCCGCTTGCTGGGCATCAGTCCTCGCCAGTTGAATGCGTTGGCGCAAAAACATGCCGGATGCTCGGCCGTTTCTTTCATTCACCGAAGAATAATGATTGAAGCCAAACGACATTTATGGTTTACACAAAATACCATAAGTGAAATTGGTTTCAACCTGGGTTTTGAAGATCCGGCCCACTTTAGCCGTTTTGTGAAAAAATGTACCGGTAGCTCACCTTCAGAATTACGGACAAAATTGTCGGGCGATGACAAGCTGGTAGAAATTGACAAGCATTAGGCGTAAATTGGCCAACACGACGGGGTTTTTCAGGCCGACTTTTGTTGCATCATTCAACAACAACATTGAACATGAAAAATCTCTTCCTCTCCCTGCTGTTTTTGGGCTCGCTCCTGGCGCATCCCATTGCCGCTCAAAACGCACAATGGCGCCATCTGGGCGACACCCTGCTTTCCTCCTGGAATACAACAACTGTTTTAACTGCCCTGAACGGGCAAACGCCACACTTGGCTATCCAGGGCTATGATAACCTGGGTAATGCACACTGGTCCATTCAACGATGGAACGGTTCCGGTTGGGTAAAAATGGACACCGCCGGATTAGGCCAAATGAGTTACTCAGCCCTCGGATTCACCAATGCCGGCACTCCGCAACTGGCCTACTTCGATGGCGTATCGGGCAAATTTGGCATTAAAAGACTGCTAAACGGCCTTTGGAGCACCCTCTCAGAATCGCCGGTCATCACCACCACAGGTTTGTACCCCATTTCCATGGTGTTCGAAAACAACCGACTGTGGGTAGGTTTTACTCACCCGGACCAAAATAATCGGGCCTTTGTATGGCATTTCGATGGCAATAGCTGGTTGCAACTCGGCCAGGGCGGTATTTCTGTGGGGAATGTTTACCCGCTCATGTTGCAGGTTGACAACGGCACCCCCTGGATTGCCTACCGGGAAATTCAGCAGGAATACGCCGGTGTGGTGAAGAAATTTGATGGTGCAAACTGGCAAACCATTGGCGGAAGTGCTTTTGATTCCAATGTACATGGGAACATGGACTTTGCAGTTAAAAATGGCAAACCATACCTGATTCATTCAGATTCCAGCACTGATTTCCAGGCAAATGTGATCAGCTTTGATGGCACAAACTGGCAACAAGTGGGCAATCCGCTGATCACATCAGCCTACTCTTACCTGAAACTGGCCATAGATGATCAGACCAACCAGCCGTTTTTCTTGTTTGAGGATGCCGGACCAAATTTTTGGGGACTTTCTGCCATGCGGTTTAATGGTACAAGCTGGGAGTTCGTGGGCAATCGGGGGTTTATTCCCAACTATTGGTCGGTTACCCTAATCATACGCCAAGGCACGCCCTACGTTGGCTATCAATGGGGACCATTTGGCGGACCAGCCTCCTTTCAGGTGTTTAGTCAAACCAGCAGCACCCAAAATCTGCCCGACCATGCGCCTTTTTTCAGCATTCAGCCCAACCCAGTTACCCAAAACCACCTGATGCTACACATGGAACTGGAGCAGCCCGAACAATTTTCGGTGGCATTGCTGGATATGAACGGAAAGAACCTGAGCAACCAGTCTGTTTTCGTTTCAGCAGGAAAAAGTCAAACCATGCTGGAATTGCCCAGCCTGCCTTCAGGCGCCTATGTGTTGCAATTGCAGGCAAAATCAGGCGCCATGGGAGCTTCCCGAATTTGTCTCATTCAACGGTAAACAAGCTGCGTGCTACGATTTTGCATAAAAATAACCTGAACTGACACACAAGAGGCGCTTTCCCTGCGCTACCTTTGACGGCCTTTTCCCAATACCCGGGAGAAGGCCGGTGTTTTTTCACCAGGAGCGTGAACCCACACTAATCCCCTCTCATGGTTGTTGGAGCGTTCACCATTTTTATTCATCGTTCACTGTATTCACTGGATGATTCAAAAAATCCTCTCTTTTTCCCTTTTTCTTTTCCTGAGCGCTGTTTTGCCAGCACAAAATGCCAAATTGCTGGGTTTTGTGCGGGATGTAGACAATTTTGTGGCCCTCAGTGATGCCTCTGTTGTGCTTTCGGGCACCGGACAACTGGCTGCCTCCGCTGCAGACGGCGCCTATACCATTGATAATGTGCCGCCTGGTGTGTACACCCTGGTGGCTACCGCCAATGGTTACCTCCCGCAGGAAATCCGCATCAGCGCGCGCGCAGGCGAGGAGGTCCGCATGGATTTCCTGATGCGCAAGGATCAAAACTCGCCCACCACCACCTCTACTCCTACCGTTACAGAAATTCCAACCATTACCCTGGAGGAAGCAGAAGCTGAAACGGAAGGCTCAGGCGAAGTGGCCAACCTGCTCAATGCCAGCAGGGACGTGTATCAGCAGATTTCCGGATTTGGCTGGGGGAACTTCCGTTTCCGGGAACGTGGTTATGATGCCGAGCATTTTCCGCTCTTTTTGAACGGCGTAAACATCAACGATCCGGAAACTGGCACCGCCTTTTTTGGCGAAATCGGTGGCCTGAACGACGTGCTGCGTTACCGCGAAACCAGCATCGGCCTGGCGCCATCCGAGTTTACTTTTGCAGAAATTGGCGGCGCAACACGCCTCGATACCCGCGCATCGGTACAACGCAAACAAATCCGCGCCTCTTACGCTAAATCCAACCGAACCTACACCGACCGTGTAATGCTCACCATGAGCACCGGAGTGATGCCGGGCGGCTGGGCAGTAACAGCTTCCGGCAGTCGCCGTTGGGGCCAGGAAGGCTATTATGATGGTACTTTCTTCGACGGATATTCCTATTTCCTGTCAGTCGACAAAAAAATCAACCGCAAACACGCGCTGAATGCTACTTTCCTGGGCGCCCCTAACCGACGTGGCAAAGTAGCCGACTCCTTCGAAGAAATGTTCGATCTGGCCGGCACCCACCGATATAACCCCAACTGGGGCTACCAAAACGGTGAAAAGCGCAACGCTGCAGTGGGCCATGCCAACCAACCCATCGGAATTCTGCGCTATGACTGGACTCCGAATGCAGGCACCAACGTGATGGTTTCCGTACTGGGGCAGGCCGGCAAACGCGGCGACACCCGTTTGGAATGGTTTGATGCCACCAACCCTGCACCGGATTACAATCGTCGCCTGCCATCTGCTATCCCTGATCCTGCACTTTCCGCAGCCTGGGCTGATGCACTGCGCAACGACGAAAACCTGCGCCAGCTGGACTGGAACCGCTTCTACGATGAGAACAGCCGCAATACCTTCACAGTGCAAAATGCGGATGGCATTGCAGGAAATACCGTGACCGGCAAACGTGCTCAATTTATTGTGGAAGACCAACGCGCTGATAGTCGAGAACTGGGTTTCAATGCCCTGTTGAACCAACAGTTGAACGTTCGCGCCAAACTGAGCGCTGGCGCCAGCTACCGCTGGTACACCGGCGAAAACTTTAAAGTAGTAGACGACCTCCTTGGCGCCGACTACTGGCTGGATATCAACCGTTTTGCTTCTCAGGATTTCCCGGGCGATACAGATAAGGAGCAAAACGATCTCCTGAATCCGAACAATGTGGTGCGTAAAGGAGAAGTGTTTGGATACAACTACGATGAAAACATCCGCAACGGAAATACCTGGTTCCAGATCACTACCGATTTGCGCAAAATCCAGTATTTCTTCGGCGCAGAAGTAGGCATCAACCAATTCTGGCGCACAGGTTACATGCAAAATGGCCGTTTCCCGAATTCCCTCGGCGAGTCACCGAAACAATCCTTCTACACTTATGGCGCCAAAGGTGGTGTAACGTACAAGGCTAATGGTCGCAACTACCTGTATGCCAATGGTTTTATCGGCACCAGACCGCCGCAATTCCGCGACATTTTCCTGGCTCCCCGCAACCGGGCAGATGTGGTGCCTGGCGTGGATCCGTTTACGGTACAAAGCGTGGAAGGTGGTTTTATTCACCGCGCGCCAAAGCTGCGCGCCCGCGTGACAGGCTACCTCACCCACTTCAAAAACGAGGTGGAAAGCACCATGTTCTTTGCCCAAACCGTGAATGAATTTGGTACAATTGTGCGTACAGGTGTAGACCGCGAGCATATGGGCCTGGAGGCTGGTTTTGAGTGGAAGCCAGTGCCTTCCCTGGTGTTCACAGGAGCAGCCAATGCCGGTTATTACCACTACTCCTCTCGTCCGAACCTGTTCCTGACGGCCGATAATACCGGTCAGGTGGGTTTCGATAGCGTTGTAGTTTACCAAAACAATTTGCTGGTGCCGCGCACACCACAAACAGCCGCTTCTTTGGGGTTGAAGTACGAGGGCAAACGTTTCTGGTTTGCCTCCCTCAGTTTCAACTGGGCGGATAATTTCTGGTTCAATTTTGACCCAACCCGCCGCAGGGCAGAATCCGTTTTGGGACTTGAACCAGGCACGCCAATCTGGAATACTATTATAGATCAACGCAAAGCCCCGGCATCCTACACCCTGGATTTCTTTGGCGGAAAAAGCTGGAAAATCAATAAGGTGTTCCTGTACCTGAATGTAGGCGTCAACAACATTCTGGATAACAAAAACATCATTGTTTCCGGCCGAGAAGCCTATCTTCCAGCCGTTGGCCGTGATTTCGACGATCAACAACTCTATTCGTACGAAGTGCAATACGCACCAGGGCTGAACTATTTCATGTCACTTACCGTGCGTATTTGATTCGTTAAATCTCTGAACATCGGCGGCTAAACCCGCCGG
>DATGWL010000056.1:0-30472 GCA_035299505.1 Saprospiraceae bacterium
GGGAGCCGGTAATTCAGCTCGCGCAAGCCACAATCCATTACAATATGGGAGATCTGGAGGAAGCCCACGGACTGATTTTGAATAACGAAATTTACAAGATTCCAGGCTGTGAGTTCAATGGTAAAAACCTGTTGCTGAAAATAACCCTAGACCGGTATCTGTTGCTTGGAAAAGATGAGGATTTCTTGTTTTCCAGGTTGGAAAACATACATCATTTTATCAACCGAAAGACAAATATTGCAGATCATAAAAAAATTGCAATGCTCAATTATTTCCAAATGATAGGTGCTATTGCCAAAAGCAAAAGAGCAAATTCCAAAGACTGGTTATCAGAACAAACCAAGTTGTTAGACCTGCTTGAAAGCTTGAAACCTGTATACAACAAACCCTGGCTTATTGCCCGAATCCAGATGCTTAAATAAGGAGGTTATCCTCTAATCCTATATAGCTACTTGATTCTCCGCTGCAAACGGTTTGAATGTATATGGTGTAATTGCCTGCTGAGAGTCCGCTAAAGGTGTATTCCAGGTTGCTGGTGTACACAAAACTACTGCTGACTCCATCTTTCGTATACCAGAGCCTGTACAGTGCTCCGGTAAAAGCCGGACTCCACGCCACGGAGATGGAATTGGAGGTTTGACCGGTTTTTGCTACGTTTTGTGGCTCCGGACAAGTGATTTCCGGCTGGTTACGGGCATTTCCCCAAGCCGCTGCTGTGAGAAAAAGGCATAAAACAAAAATCTTCCTGTACATGATGGTAACTGTTTTAAGGTGAATCATGTGGTGCATCCAGCTTTTGTTACTGCTTGTTGCCGGCCGGTACTGGGCAGTAAGCAATTCACTGAATAGCGCCGTTGAACAGTCCAAAAATGTACTTGTGCCAATAGCCGCTGCCGGGATTCCGTAGGAATGGCAGTTCTGGATGTGGGAATGGAAGGGAAAAAGTGAGTGAGTGAGTGAGTGAATGAGTTGGCGTTCGGCTTGGTATTAGTAGGGCTTATGACTCAAAGGAGGATTTCGCGGTGAGCATGTGTAAAAATTACCCAACTTTGCCTTTAACCACTAAGCCACTGAGGGCACCAAGACTACAAAAGCTTAGTGTTCTAAGTGGCTTCGTGGTAAAAAGCCCCAAACTCCCCGTACTTCCCAACCGAACTCATTCACTCATTCACTCACTCACTCATGACCGCTCTGATTATTGACGACGAAAAACAATCGCATGAAGCATTGCTGAGGCTAACTGCAGGAGAGCATGACGTGCAGGTGCTGGGGCAGGGGTATTCCGTTGGGGAAGGCTTGAGTTTGGTGCAAACCCTGCAGCCGGAGTTAGTTTTTCTGGATGTGGAGATGCCTGATGGAACCGGGTTTGATTTGTTGGAAAAACTGGGCAAACCGTCGTTTCAGGTAGTTTTTATTACAGCCTATAATAAATATGCAGAAGCGGCCTTCAGGTTTGGTGCGCTGGATTTTTTGACCAAACCCGTGCAACGGGAATTATTACAGGAATCACTGGAAAGAATGCGGAATAAACAGGCGGAGCGATATACCCTGGAGCAGTTGTACATCGCGCTGGAAACATTCCACCAGGCGCATCAGCGTAAGTTGCCGCTACGAATAGCCATACCAACCTCCAGGGGCCTGGAAATGATTCCGGTGTCGGATATTCTCTATCTGGAAGCTGATTGGAACTACACCTATTTTCATTTCATGCGGGGAGGCGTAAAGCTTAAACTTCACGCCTCCCAGAGTTTGAAAAACTACGAATCAGCACTGGAAAGCTACCCAGACTTCTTGAAAGTGCATCGTTCTTATGTAGTCAATCTCCTGCAAGTGGACCGTTTCAACCGTTCAGACAGCGCCCTTGAGCTCTCCGATGGCAGTGTGGTGCCGGTAGCCAGAGGCAGCAGGGAAGAGTTGGAGGAACGGTTACGGGGTGGGATGTCAGGCTAATCCGGGCGCTCTTGCTCCATCCAGAATGTTCCCCATATCTAAAAAGTCTCTCATGGTATATGTCGGTGTTGGGTCTTTTTTGATAAACTCAGGCTTCCAAAGAGGGTCTTGATTCAAAAAAGAAGTTTTGTCACTCTGTATAATGCCAATGATTACTTCGGCAACAAGTCTGGAACCCATTGGCCCTAAATAGGTTCCGTTTCCATGTATTTTAGCTTCAAGCAGCATGTACAGCCAAAGTGGAGTATTATCGAGGAATTCGGTGAGATCGGGATCTTCATCAAGCTCCCGATATTCCGGAAATTGGTTGGTTCTCAGATCGCCTAGACTTTCTTTATATAGCCTTTCCCTGTCCAAAATATCTTTTCCTAACCCCATTGCTTTTGCGATAGATTGCCCGGAAGGCAACTGGAGTGTTAGCCCTCGAATTAAATTATGATATGCAAGGTTAATTGGTTGGTGGTTGTTGTTTGTTGGGATACTAAACATGGAAGGCGCGAGGATTGGATTGATGTATTGGTAAAGATTGGCGCCATTTTCATCAAAAAAATCCATCCAGTTAACCATAAATGAGGGTGCATTGCCTTCGGTTTTGTCGAACACCTTAATCATTTGGTCCGGGCGAATTTTATAAAATTCTCTCACCTGACTGTGGCCAAACCTGAATAACGCTCCGGAAAACTCAAGTGGGATGTAAGGTTCATTTCTCCAATCATAATACTTGAGATTTGAATATTCGTGTAACCCGTAATGGCCAATTGGATTGATTTGGGTGACAATTTTATGATCCAGTACCCTGGGAAGGTAATCGTACAAAATAATGTACTGGTAATGCCATCTTAAAAGTTTTTGGGCTTCATAAAACCTTTGTTCGGCAGGCAAATGACTATTTTGCGCTTCAAAATAATTGTGTAAAAGTTGAAAAGCTACGTGTAATTGTGAAATAAAGAGGTTTTCGTCATTTCTTGGGTCGGGAATGACTGCTATACCGTTTTCCAAGCGTAGCAAATCCCAGAAATAAGCTCCATCCTTTTCTTTATTTTGTACTTGTTTTAACAAAAATCTCGAAGGAAAGCCTTCATTTGTAGGTTCATACAAATATGGTTGAGCTAGTGGACCTCCACCATAGATGCAATCCAGATCCAATGCCGGTGTGCGGTAATTGTGAATATTCTCCGGGTCAATTTGCCTTTCTTTTATGCTTGTATTGTCAAAAGTCAAATCATGAGCTATGAACTGTCCCAGGTAGGTATATCCTGCAGGTTGGTTGGTGTTTGTGTCCTGAATCAATGACCTCTTCTGAAGGAAGTCCGCCAGTTTTTTCATTTTAAGCCTCATAGTGTCAGAATCCTGACCAAGTGGGGGGAGCCATGGAAATAACCTGCCGTACTTGCCTTTGTCGTAGGCTGTAGATCTTGGTGTTAAGTGCTGAACTGCATTACTTTGTCGGTGCTTCATACGAGAGTAAATAAATGGTAAAGAAAATGGAATGTCTTGAGGATTAAAGATTTAACCTGGCTACTTTGAAATTTAAGAGCTGTTTGATGGAATAAATGTAGCCAAGGAACCAAAAAGCGCCATTCAACATTTAATATTTTTATTTTTCACCATTTAAATTTGAAGCATATGCCAGAACAACCCAATTTTTTACCCCCTGAGTTTCCTGATGATTCTGCAATCCAATTGGGACAAGCGTTTAGCACTTGGCTGAGTACCCATCAGCAGCCCCCTTCTGGTAGCCCTCCATTAATGAAGGAGGTATACATTGACAAGCAAAGTCTGATGAACGTATTAAAGGATGGACCCGGCCAGAAATGCGCAGGGGCAGTTTTTTACCTGACCTATGTTGAAGTTTTGGACCCAAAAGATGGATTGATGAAAACCCAGGCAACTCTGGCAGCTGTAGGTGTTGACACAAGTGGCAGATTGATTAATGCTCAACCTGACTCTTTTTACATATCAAAACCTTGCCCGCCATATTGCCCGTCCTGGAGTTAATGGGTTTGCAATGGCTTAAAATCCAATGGTTAAAGCAAATTGCGGTGTGGATGCTGGCCCTCACCAGTATCCATACCCCTTTATTTGCCCAGCCCTGGTATACGCTCGACCCCTCCAACGGCCTGACTGAAACCAATAACGCATTCTTTACACAAACCTCCGGCGGGCATTTGTGGATCAGCAGTGCAGATGGTTTGCATCGATTTGATGGCCGCCAGATTCGAACATTTCACCTGGGCGCCCCCGGTGGGGTAAATGATCCTATTGTCAGTAGTGAAATGTATGAAGATTCCAGAGGGATGCTTTGGTTTACTACAGCCGGAGGTATCCATGGCATGTTCCCGGATGGCTCCGGGTATCAATATTTGCAACTCAAAAAAGACGGGTTGGGAGCATCCTTTCACTACGCCTTTGCGCTCCAGGAAGATAGTATACTTTGGGTCTCGGCAGATGATTTGGTGTACCAGTGCAATGTCAAAAATCTGACAGCCACGCCCTTCTACACTATTCCGGGCAGCCGTATTTATCCTATTCGGAATCAACAAAATTTACTGACCGGCCTGGCCGTTTCTCATTTTAACAAAGGGATTGACCTGTGGGAATTCCAATCCGGTTCAGCGCCAAAGAAAAAATCCTTTTTTACATCCAATACCTCCACGCCTGAAGCAAGGATTTTTCATTTGCTGCCCGATCCCTCAGGCCAAATACTCTGGATTCCATCCAGCATAGGTCTTATCCGCTTTCAACTGGAAGATTATACTTACAAGGTGCTTCACCCGGATGCTATGTATGAGCCACTCACCTTTTGCGATGCCGCCAAAGATATGCAGGGCAATATCTGGCTGGCTTCGGTAGGAAAAGGGGTGTTTCGTTTTTCGCTGACTACCCAAAAGTTTGCAGCGCCAATAACAACCGTGCAATCGGGCGCCATGGGTCATGATGTAAGCAGCATTAACCGCATTTATACAGACCCCACCGGTGGCGTTTGGCTGGCAAACTGGGGTAGAACGGTTTTACACACGCATCTCTCCGGAACTAAATTTTCTACCTATTTATCAGGAGGCGCAATACCTGCGTCATCCAGAATTGCCGGTGTTTGCATGCGCGACTCCAACCAGTTGCTGGGAGCCGTTGCCGGCGCCGGCGCTTTTGTGCTTGATCAAACCGGGCAAAAAAAAGCGGAAATAAAGTGTGAGGGATTAAGGCAGGTACTGCACGACTCCGGGGCAGGGATTTGGTTGATGTGCAATCAGGAACTTTATTTATTGACCGCTGATGTTCAAAAGAAAATCCGGGCGCCCATTCCTGCGCTTGCCATGGAACAAATGGTATTGCTGGCGCCCTCCCGCCTGTTGTTGGTGGTGCAAAACGGGTTCTATGTGGTTAGATTTCACCGAAACAGCATTTTGGCAACCAAGTGCTTGTATGAAAACATTGACCCGGCAACCATAATTAGTCTGTACGCCGCTTCAGATGGAACCGTTTTTGCCGGACTTTCTACCAATCAGCTCGTCAGGCTTCGGTTGCAGGGGCATCAGGTGTATGCTGATTTGATAGCCTCTGGCACGGGATTCATCAATAATATGGTAGAAGATCCGGTAAGCCAAAAACTGTGGCTGGCAAGCAGCAATGGTTTATGCTGTTTGGCTTTTGATCAACAAACCAATGTTTATCAATGGCAAGCTCAAATAGGTGGATTGGCACAGTCGCTCCAATCTATTGTACTGGATCGCCACAACCGGATCTGGGTTGCCACCAGCAATGAAATGATCCAGATTCATCCGTCAGGCAAAATCCTTAAGAGATTCACCCAATCAGATGGACTTCATGCTGCCCCTTTCTCATTAGCCGTGGCCGCCGCCCTCCCCGATGGTCGCCTGGCATTCGGAGGTGTAAACGGTCTCAATGTGTTCCACCCGGACTCCATACACGACAACCCGAATCCTCCCCGAATTCATTTTACCAATTGGGTAGTTAATGACACCGGTTCTATCAGCACCGCACCGGAATATCTACCCCATCAAACTTTTTCCGCTGATCAAAGAACCTTGTCGTTCTACTTCGTTGGGATTGATTTTTCAGCTCCAGATGAGGTGTTGTACCGATACCGACTTAAAGGTTATGATCAGGATACTGTAAATGGAGGCAATAACGGTTTTGCCCGATATGCCCAGTTACCGGCCGGTACTTACACTTTCCAGATTTGGGCTGCCAACTCCGATGGTGTTTGGAGCGCTGAACCGCATGAATTATCGTTTACCGTGCTGCCCCCCTGGTACGCAACCTGGTGGGCGTACACCTCATATTTACTGTTGGGCTTTTCTTTTGCCTATTGGATCTACCGTATCAGGGTTGCCAGAATCAGAAAGGAAGAAGAGACCCGACGCAAAGAAGCTGAATTCAGGCAAAAAGAAGCCGAAGCCAAACAATTAGCAGCTGAATGGCAAAATGCCGTACTGCGACTCCAGATGAATCCGCATTTCCTGTTCAACAGCATGAATTCCATCAGCAGTTACCTGCTGCAAAAGGATGTTGACACCGCCCAGGATTATCTGGCCAGGTTCTCTAAACTCATGCGCCGTATTCTGGAATTGGCCGCCAAACCTTTTATAGCCATCCAGGATGAGGTAGCATTGCTGGAACAATACATGTCGGTGGAAAGCATGCGCTTCGAAAATGCGTTTCATTGGACCATCTCCATTGCTTCAGATATTGATCCGGACGATGTGCAGGTGCCCACCATGATCCTGCAGCCATTTGTGGAAAATGCTATCTGGCACGGGTTTTCCCGTCAAAAAAGTCAGGGACATATTCAAATCGGCTTTTTTATGCAAAATGGTATGTTGTGCTGTACCGTGGAAGACAATGGAACCGGCAGAAAAACACCTCAGCCGGATCAGGAGCCGCGCAAGGTTTCCGCTATTCAAATTACCCGACAGCGGCTGGCGGCCTTCAAACCAGTGGAAGGGCAACAACCGCAATTGCATTTTAAGGATCTTCTGCATCCGGATGGTTCGGTTGCCGGAACAAAAGTAGAAATCTGGTTGCCACCGGATTTATGATTAAGACAGGATAAAGGAAGGGCTTGTCTTATCTTTGCCACAACTTTCAGGCTTGTTACTTTTCACCTTTTACCCAAACCTATAAGGTTTTTGGAAACCTTATAGGTTTGGGTAAAAGGTGAAAAGCGCAACTGCCGCTTTCAAACAATAACGCATGGAAACCCTCTCTCTACCCCGTACACAACCTGAAATGCTGGCGGTTGGTCAGCGACATCAGCAGTTGAGCATCGGTATTCCCAAAGAAACAACCCTTCAGGAAAACCGTGTGGCTTTGGTACCCAATTCTGTGGCAACGCTTACGGCGCATGGCCATGATGTACTGGTTGAGTCGGGCGCCGGTGAGAAATCCCGGTTTACGGATCTGGATTATTCGGAGGCTGGCGCGCAGGTGGTACACAGCGCAGAAGAGGTATATAAAGCAGAGGTGATCTTGAAATCAGCTCCACCCACCCTGGCAGAAATAGAGTTGATGCGACCCGGTCAGGTGATTGTATCACCAATTCACCTTCCGCTGCTCAATGCAGAATACATCCATAAATTATTGCAAAAACGGGTGGTTGCCCTGGCTATGGAATATATCCGGGATGATGTATCCGGAGCCTTTCCGGTGGTGCATGCCATGAGCGAAATTTCCGGCATCAGCGCTATACTTATTGCTGCCGACTTGCTGGCCACTACCCGCGGGGGCAAGGGAGTATTGCTGGGAGGTGTGGCAGGTGTGCCGCCAGCCAAGGTTATTATCCTGGGCGCCGGCGTAATTGCTGAATTTGCCACCCGTACAGCCCTGGGACTCGGAGCCGAAGTGCGTATTTTCGACAACAATATCCAACAAATCATACACCTGCAAAACCAGGTTGGCCGACCATTGCACACCTCCGTGATCAATCCCAAACACTTGCAGGAGCAATTGCTTACTGCAGATGTTGCTATCGGCGCCGTCCATTCGGCACATGCCAATGCACCCATGCTGGTTTCGGAAGATATTGTGCGCCGCATGAAACCGGGTTCTGTTATCGTGGATGTGAGTATAGATCAGGGCGGCTGTTTTGAAACTTCAGAAGCAACCACACACGATAAACCTACTTACGAGCGACATGGTGTAATCCATTACTGCGTACCAAATATTCCTTCCAGAGTTGCGCGTACCGCATCTGAGGCAATCTCCAATATCCTTACCTCTTTATTACTAACCTCAGAGGCAGGCGGCATGCATGCCCTGATTACGGCCCACCCGGGCCTGCGCAACGGCGTGTACGCCTATCGCGGTACCCTCACCAATACTCACCTGGGTGAGCGCTTCCAAATGAGGAGTACGGATCTGGATTTGCTGATTACATCAGATTTTTAGTGTTTGAGTGTTTGGGTTTTTGAGTGTTTGAGTTGGCGTAGAGTATGAATTTGGCTTGGAGTATAGAGGGGCGTCAGCGCCGGAAAACGTGGTGAAAATTCGTCTCTAATTGTTGTTCCAGCTCTGTCAAAGTCCAATTGCGGAGTTTGGCTGCCCGTTCATATACCTCCTGAATTTTCCATTCGGAAATATCTGTTTCCAGAAAAAACTTATCCCGGGGAACTAAGGGGAGCACTTCTGCCACATGATTTTTTTCCAGGAAGAGAGCAGATCCAAAAGATAAATATGCGCCGGCACGCAACAGCATTTCCGCTGTGGCCTGATTTTTATCAAAACCATGGAATATCCAGGGTTGGCGGGGCTTGAGTTCCTTTTTTAATTGCAACACCTCGGCATGGGCGCGTACACAATGGATAATGAGCGGTTTGGTAAATCGCTCAGCCAGTGCAATACAATAACGGAAAGCCTCCACCTGTGTTTCCCAAGAGGTGTTGCAAACCTTGTCGAGTCCGGCCTCACCTATAGCCAGGGTGTGGGACTGCGCAGCTTCTTTTTCCAGCCACTCGCAGGCGGAGGTCCAGGGCCGGGGTAAATACCAGGGGTGCAGTCCTACCGATTGCCAGGGGGACAAAGGGGGCCGGGGTTGTCCGGCATAAACACTTTCCACTGCCAGAACATCTGGCATGGCAAGTGGAGCATGAGTGTGAAAGTTGATCAACACCTGGCAAAGATGGTAATTCATATAAAAATGACCTAACTCATTGTACAATTAGCTGCCCGGGAATGACCTTTGTGGTGAATTGGGTGAGAATCAGGCATATTTTAACATGAAAAAACAGGTCGGATTTGGATAGTGAATTAAAAACTCTCCTACCTTGCACCCATTCTTCAAATCTAAAGAAAACAGAACTTTTCAGCCATTTTGGAGCATGAAATTTTTTAAAATTAGCAAATTATTCACGATCATTCTGTGCATGGCCATATCTTTGCCGGCCGCCTGGGCGCAGGGCAACCGCGATTTCATGCGGGAGACCGGAAAAATTTACGTCGTAGTAGGCGTTATTTTGTTGATCTTCCTCGGCATTGTGTGGCAACTTGTGCGTCTGGATCGTTCACTAACCAAAATAGAACACCAACTCAACGACGACAAAAATGAGTGGAAAAATTAGTTTCTTTAAAAGCGTAGAAAACTACGTGGACAAGGCCGCCGCCTTCACCGACATTCCTAAAGGCCTGATTGAACAGATCAAAGCCTGTAATCTGGTCCTCCAAATCCGTTTCCCGGTGCGTGTAGGTAAAGACTATCAGGTAATTGAGGCCTACCGCGTTCAGCACAGCCACCACCGCCTGCCAACTAAAGGTGGTATCCGTTACGCTGAATCCGTAGATCAGGATGAAGTAATGGCGCTTGCCGCGCTGATGAGCTACAAATGCGCCCTGGTGGATGTACCATTTGGCGGCGCTAAGGGTGGTATCCGGATCAACCCGGGTAACTTTACCGAAGAACAACTGCAAAACATTACCCGTCGCTATACGTCTGAACTGGTTAAGAAAAACTTCATCGGCCCGGGCATCGACGTGCCTGCGCCGGATTACGGAACGGGTCCGCGTGAAATGGCCTGGATTCTGGATACCTATCAGGCGCTTCGCCATGGCGAGGTGGATTCCATTGCCTGCGTAACGGGTAAGCCTGTTACCCAGAATGGTATCCGTGGCCGCGCCGAAGCTACCGGCCGCGGTGTTTTCTACGGTCTGCGCGAGTGCATGCGCTACGAAGAAGACATGCAAAAAGTGGGCCTCACCAAAGGTATTGAAGGTAAAACCATGGTAGTGCAGGGCCTCGGTAACGTAGGTAGCAACACTGCCCTGATCAGCCAGAAAGAAGGTCAGGTAAAAATCATTGGCGTATCAGAACGCGAAGGTTCCATCCACGATCCAAACGGTATTGATGTAGAAAAACTGCTGGCATTCCGCAAAGAAACCGGCTCCATTATCGGGTTCCCTGGCACCAAGCACATCGGCGACGCCCTGGCTGCCCTCGAACTGGATTGTGATATTCTGGTTCCTGCAGCGCTGGAAAACCAAATTACTGCTGAAAACGCTCCGCGCATCAAAGCCAAAGTGATTGCCGAGGCTGCCAACGGCCCAATCACTGCAGATGCCGATCCAATACTGATTGCGAAAGGAACCATCATCCTGCCCGACTTCTACATCAATGCAGGTGGTGTAACGGTGTCTTACTTCGAATGGCTGAAAAACCTGTCGCACCACCGTTTTGGTCGCCTGGAAAACCGTTTCCAACACGGCGCTTTCAACCGGATCGTATCCAAAGTGGAAGAAATGACCGGCAAAACCATCAGCGACCGCGATCGGGAGTTGCTGACCCGCGGCGGTACTGAGGTGGATCTGGTAAACTCTGGTCTTGAAGATACCATGATCACGGCTTACAGCCAGATCAAGGAAACCTTCCGTCAGCACCCGGATATTAAAGACATCCGTACGGCAGCCTTTGTATGCTCGCTGAAAAAGATTGCGAGCGACTATATCTCAATGGGTATTTTCCCGTAAGGATCAATTAGTTATATTTTTTACCGGGGCACTGAGCGTAGGCTGAGCGCCCCGGTTTGTTTTTGGTCGGCGGCTAAACCCGCCGGTACGAGTTATACTCACCAATCCACCAAAACCTCATAATCGTATTTCCAGCTCCGTGATTCACCGGGCTTGAGCGTAATTTCCCATACAGCCTCAAACGAGGAATTGACTCCCAGATAGGCGTTTTCTTCCTGTTTTTGCCATTCCTGCCCTGAGCGGTTTGCCAACAATGCTTCGGCGTATCTTAATGGTGGCAGGCTCAGACTTGTAATTGGTAACCGAAATGTTACCTTCAACCTTGGCTACATCGTACTTGCGGAGAAAAAATTCGGTCACATTCTCCCTCCGGTCAACAACGGCCTCCACATGGTTTACCCTGATATCGGGCGCCTGAGCTATGGTCACTTTGCTGGTGGCACCCGGAGCAGTGAAGGCCAGTTGGCTTTGGCTCACAGCCTGCAATCCGTTTTTGTTTTCAGAAAACAGGTTTACCACACCGGTAGTCCAGGGTTGCTTGCTTTGATTCTTAAACTCTACGATATGGTCTACCGGATAGGCATCGTCAGGTTTGCGTTGATCTGCATAGGATTGATACGAGGTGTAATTATGTAACAAATCCGGTGTGGCCCGAATCAGTGTGGTTTCAAAATAGTGTCTGGTTTCTACGGTTTCTTCCAGAATGGGTATCTGATACCTGCTGAATTTGGAGAAATTGCCTGGCCGTACGGAGTAAAAGAAATAGTCTTCAGCGCTTGAGGTGGCTGCATTCGTTTGATTATTTCGGGCGCCTCCCAGTACCGCAACTCCATCAATAACTTGCGCGTTTATAGCTTGGGTGGAAATCGTATTCGAGTACTGATTACGATAATACTGATGCTGATATTGGTTTGAGACGAGATAAAAATTGAAAAGCCTTGATGGCTCCTCTGCAAACTGGAATTTAGGAATGCCCACTGCCAGACGCAATTCGGCATCTCCCAGATCTTCGGAATTGTTGTGGACTTCTGCACGCAATGATAGTCGCGCCTTATTGTTACCCATCATTTCCATACGGTAAACAGGTGTCCAGCCAATGCTGTCGCTGAGGTACACCAGATTCATGTCCTGTTCTTTTTTATCGGAATTGAAGTGGAGTTCGAGCCTTCCAGAGGCTTTTTTTGCACTGGGGATAGCCGGTTCATTGGCAAATTCAATGCGACTTACGGCCATTTCATTGAGGTACAGGTATCGGCCATCTGTTGTTTGAAACAGGAACGGCACATTTGATACCTGTTGTACCTGATTGTAGGGATTAGCCATTTGCATGGGGTTGGACAGCCTCCGAATAAATTTTCCTTCCATTTGTTCCTGCGGTTGATTGTTGGAGGGGTGAATCCATATCCTTACCGATTGGTTTTTGTTTTTTTCCATCATATCTACAGGCGACGCATTTGGATCATAGGTTTCCAGGCTGTCTAGCGCTGTAAATACGCTGGTTAGGTCGCCGGAAGCCGCTGCTGCCCAATAGGTGCCAAATAAAGCAGGTGGAAGCGAGCGGGTGATGTATCGGCGGTTTTCCACCTCCACCTTGCCATTGCGTTCCACCATGGCTTTGTTGTTTTTAAAAATGGTTACGCTGCGCACCGGAACGGTTTGTGCGTTCAGGAAGAAAGGAGTGGCCAGAATTAGTAGTAAGATTGTGTTTCGCATAAAATTGAATGAATTAGTGATGTAGTTTTGGTTAGATGCTTTCATTTATGAAATTACACAATGGGGCATAAAAAACGCCCCCTGATTGCTCAGGAGGCGTTATACCGTTTCTCATAGTTGCCGTGGGACGTGTGTTGCGATGACGGCTTTGGGATGTATGCGCGTATTATTGCTTTCTCTTGTCGCCGGAACCAGAGGTTGATCCGCCTGAAGATGGACGCGTTTTTTGTTTGTCTGACTTGGAAGGTTCTTCCTCCATCTCTTTCTCGGTTTTGCGGCCTTTTTCTTTTTTAGGCCCTTTGCCTTTATGACCTTCGTGGCCTTCATGACCTTCATGGTCTTTGTGGTGACCTTTGGCTTTGCCCTTAGCTTTGCCTTTGGAGTGGCCTTTTTTCTTGCCGTTTTCACCTTTTTTCTGGCTGCGGGCTTCTCCATTTTCTTTGCCTTTACCTGGTTCAGGTCTTGCCTGGGTTGGAGCGGGCATATCAGCTTTGGGTTTAGCTTCTGTTGGGCCGGATTGGTCGCGCTTCTGTTCGGTTTTTGCTGGTTCGGTAGTTTTTTTAGGGGCGGAGATGTTTTGCGCGTTTACCTGAAAGGCCGCGAAAGCAACAAGGACGAGGGATAACACAAATGCTTTTTTCATGATGTAAAGGTTGTCTGTTTGTGTAGACATACTAATGACGACCTTTTGGTAAAAAGCCACAGGTGAGGGATGGGTTTTAACATTTTTTTAGGGAACGGGTGATTTTAAATAGAGGGTGTCTCCGAGCCTCCTCGGTAAATAATTCACAGCCGATCTTTAAAATTCCGCAAACTTACTGCCAGGAAAAACAAAGCCATTCCACCCAATACCGCTGTTTGTTTCCAAAGTACATCCAGCCCGGTTCCTTTGATCATAATACCTTTAATAATGGGGTTAAACCAGGTGGCCGGGATAACACTTCCTACAATTTGCAGCGGCACGGGCATACTCTCTCGTGGAAAAATGAAGCCTGAAAGCAGCATGGTGGGCATCATCAAACCCAGTGCAGAAATGAACATGGCGGTCATTTGATCCTTGGCTTTGGTACTGATCAAAATACCCAGCGACAGGGCTACAAACATGTAAAGCACGCATTCAGCGGTGAGCAGAAGGATGGAGCCCTGCAACGGCATGCCGAAAATATAAATGCCTACCAGCACCACTACGAGTGCATTAAGCAGGGTGAGGGCAAGGTATGGAGCTGTTTTTCCCAGAATGATCTGAATGGGTTTCAAGGGGGATACCAACAAAACTTCCATGGTGCCCAGTTCTTTTTCGCGGGCAATGGTAATACTGGTCATCATGGCAGAAACGAGCATCAGAATAAGTGTCATAACCCCCGGCACAAAATTGAAAACCGCTTTTTGCTCCGGGTTGTAGCGCATGCGCGTTTCTGTACGGATAGACATGATGGCTGTGCCTGATCCGGCCACCGGGGCTTTTTCCTGCACAAAATCTGCAATGATGGCATTGGCGTAGTTGATCAGGGTAGTAGCGGTATTCGGATCAGAGGCATCGCCAATGAGTTGTATATCTGTCGGTTTATTTGGAGAAACCGAGAAATCGGCCGGAAACACCACCGCCATTTTGATTTTTCCGCTTTTAAACGCCGCTTCCAGATCAGCTTCAGATGGGATGTTTTGCTCCAATTGAAAATACCCGCTGGACACCAGTTTATTGGTTAGTGCAATGCTCTCTTCCGTTTTAGCCGGATCCAGTATTGCAATGGCGGCATTTTTGATTTCATTGGTCAGAACATAACCAAACAGCAACACCTGAATGACGGGCATACCAAACAGGATCATCAGTGTCCGCCGATCTCGCAGGATATGTCGGAACTCTTTTTGTATGAATGCAGAGAAACGATTCATGGTTCGAGTTTTTTAGTGTTTGAGTTTTCGAGTGTTTGAGTTTTTGAGTTGGCGTTCGGTTTGGTATTGGATGTGAGTTTGGCGCATTGTATCAAGTAGCTGGGCTTGTTTAAATCCCGATTCCTGGAATGATCCCCCTTCTCTTAGTGTCCTTAGTGGCTAAGTGGTAAAATCCCTTAAATTCAAATCAAATCCCCAGCCGAACACCAACTCAAACACTCGCACACTCCAACGCTCAGGCACTCACCCTCTGGCTATCCTCCTGAAAACTTCATCCATATTCCTGGCCTGATATTGGGTTTTCAGGGCTCCGGGGGTGTCCAGGGCCACGATGCGGCCATCTACCATCATGCTGAGCCGGTTACAATACTCTGCTTCTTCCATGTAGTGGGTGGTTACCATGAGGGTGACCCCCTGGTGCGATGCTTCGTAAATCAGTTCCCAGAATTGCCGGCGGGTGAGCGGATCTACCCCGCTGGTGGGTTCATCCAGGAACACTATACTGGGGTCGTGAAGCAAAGCCACTGAAAAAGCCAGTTTTTGTTTCCAGCCCAGCGGCAAACTCTTCACCAGTTTATCTGCTTCCGGCTCCAGTTCCAGTTTTTGTAACAAAGTGGCCGTTTTTTGGCGGATAAGCGCCATGCTTAACCCATAAATGCCGCCAAACAGCCGGATGTTTTCCCTGACGGTGAGGTCTTCGTACAAGCTGAATTTTTGGCTCATATAGCCAATGCGTCGTTTCACCTGTTCCGGCTGTTTCCACACATCAAAGCCGGCCACCACGGCACTTCCGGAACTTGGAGTGAGCAAGCCGGTAAGCATTTTTAACGCAGTGGTTTTCCCGGCGCCATTTGCACCCAAAAAACCAAAAATCTCACCTTCCATGACGTCAAATGAAATGGCATTTACTGCGGTAAAGGCACCAAAGGTTTTCGTGAGTTGCCGAGTGGTTATGATGGTGGACATGGGTGGAGTTGTTTTAGGTCATTTGAGGTCAGTTGGGTCATTCAGGGTAAGTTGGGTCATTCAGGGTCAGTTGGATTTGCTGAGGTTGGCGACTTCTTCGGAAGTCAACCCATATATAGGAGGTGTATTGACATGCAACATGTTCAAATACATATACATCTGTCCGCGATGGTGGATTTCGTGTTCAACCAATGCCCTTAGCCATTTCCAACAGGTAATGGGCTGGCCGCCGGGGGTCTGGATTTTAGTTTGTAACTGCTCAGGGGTAATGGTTTGAAATATGGCAACAGATTGCTGGTGCATCTCATCAAAATAAGTGAGTGTATCTGCCAATCCACTGGCCAGTTCGGGGCCGCAACTGGTATAACGGGATGGCCTCCCTTGCACCGTTTCTGCATACAACCAGCGTTCAATGCCTGCTATGTGTCTTACCTGATCACCCAAGGTAAAACGGCCGGATTTATAGGTCCACTCCAGCAGTTCAGGCGGTATCAGTATCACAAGTTTGCGCGTGCGCTCACGTACACGCTCGTAATATTCCAAAAAAGGCTCTATTTGGTTGATTACCATAGGTTTCAGGACTTTAGGTAGGAAATAAAGCAATCTTCAATGGTTGGCGCAGCAACCTTGATGTCAATTTTTTCATGTCCATTGCTTTGCAGAAATGCCAGCAATTGTTCCGGATGCTGTGGATTCGCCAAAATGCTTTCCATCTTCACATGCGCATATTCCCCAAAGGCATAACAATCCTGCACGCCTTCCATGGTGCGCAAATCATGAATCAAACGATACATATCGGCGGAACGGACGGCATATAAGGGATTTTTATAGCCTGCCGTGATACCCTCCGGTGTATCAATGGCCATAATCCGGCCGTTTTGCATCAAGGCCACGCGGTGACAAAGTTCCGCCTCGTCCATATTGGGTGTACTCACCAGCATGGTAATGCCGTGTTGACGCAAACCAGCCAGCATTTCCCAAAATTCCTGCCTGCTCACCGGATCTACACCAGTACCTGGCTCATCGAGCAATAAAACTTCCGGGCGGTGAATCAGGGCACAGCAAAGTGCCAGTTTTTGCTTCATACCACCGGAAAGCGCTCCGGCCCTGCGGTCTTTGAACGGAGCAATCTGGGAATAAATCGGAGCAATCAGTTCGTAGTTTTCTTGGATGCTTGAGCCAAATACTGCTGCAAAGAATTCCAGATTCTCCTCCACCGTCAAATCCTGGTACAGGGAGAACTTGCCGGGCATGTACCCTAAGATCTGCCGGATTTTTTTGTAGTCCTTCACCCCATCCAGCCCGCAAATACGGGTATGTCCCTGATCCGGCAATAATAAGGTGGCCAGGATGCGGAATAAGGTGGTTTTCCCGGCGCCATCCGGCCCGATCAGACCGAATATCTCGCCTTTTTCTACCTGAAAACTCAGGTTGTCCAGCGCTTGCAACGGACCGTAAGATTTGGATAGTTGTTGAACCTCAATGACCGGCATGATAGGTATAGCTAAAAGGTTACTTCGGCTGGCATGCCAATTTTGAGCAGTCCGTCCGGGTTGGGTACTTCGATTTTTATGGCATATACCAAATTCACGCGTTCTTCTTTGGTTTGTACCACCTTTGGCGTAAATTCTGCTTTGGGCGAAATCCAGCGCACTTTTCCGCTGGTTTCTTTTGCGCCACCTTCAGGTGCGTCTACCTTAATCTTTACTTCCTGGCCGGTTTTTACCTGGCCTAGCTGGTTGCCGGCCACATAAGCGCGCAAGGTGAGTACCTCCATATCCGCTATTTTGTACAAGGGTTTGCCGAATGCCGTTACTTCGCCAGGCTCGGCATACTTTACCAGAACGGTACCCTTCATAGGATTTTGGATCCTGCATTTGGCCAGCTGATCGTCCAGTTGGGCAATTTGTTTCTGCAAGGGTAATACTTCTGCCAACAGTCCGCTTTTTTGTACCCCCAGGGTGGCATCTGAAGCGGAGCGTTGCTCGCCAACCACCTCCAGTTGCCGTTGTGCGGCATCTATTTGCGCCTGAATATCATCCAGTTGTTTGGTGGTGGCGGCATCGCTTTTCAGCAGGTTTTCCACACGTCGTTTTTCCCGGTCAAGGGTTGAAAGTTGCTGACGGATGGCGGCAATTTGTTTTTCATACACCGCCAGTTGCGCGCCAATAGCCGGACTTTTTGCGGTAACAGCTTTGATGCTGGCCAGCAATTGTTCGCGTTTGAGGGCAATTTGAACAGAGTCGATGGCGCCAACAAGCTGCCCGGCCGTCAGATCCTGCCCTTCTTCCAGGGTAAGCGACAGTATTTTGCCATTGGCCTCAGCACTGATGATGCGCTCATCTGCTTCGAAATTTCCGTAGGCATCGGCTTTGGGTGCGGATTGCTGACAAGCCAGAACTAAGGTCAGCAGTATCAGAGATGCGTATTTCATGGTGTTGGTTTAGGTTTTAACCGCCCATCTTAGCCAGGTACATTTCCCGGGCTTGAATGGCCTGTATTTCGTGCGTTTTACGTGTGAGTTGTGCCTGAGTAAGCAGGTTGAGTTGCGTGAGGTAATCGGTCATGGTCATAACCCCGTTTTTTACCTGAGCATCGGCGCGGCGAATGATATCGGTTTGAAGGGCTATGATTTCGTCGTCCTGGACGAGCTGTTTGTTCCATTTAAGCTCATCCTCTTTGTCCTTGAGACTGGTTGTACGGAGTCTTTGCTCAAAAAACTGGCGCTGAACATCCACGTTTTTCATCTGATAGTCCAGGATCCGTGATTCCCGGCGGTTGTTACCCCAATCAAGGGGAGTCCAGGCGGCTCTGAGTCCAATGAGGACAAAAGGCTCCAGGCCTGTTTCGAAGAAGTTGAAAGGATTGGGGCTGCCCAGGCCACCCTGAGCAAAGGCCTCGAATCTGGGCAGCGTTCGTACATGCAGGGCGGACTTGCCAACCTGCAATGATTTTTGTTGCAAATCAAAAAGTCGGTATTCCGGGCGCGTGGGTTCCTGGATAGGGCTTGGAGCAGCTACTTTTTGCAGTACAAAATCCGGTTCCTGTTTGCCCAGCCATTGTGCCAGCATTTTCATCAGTGCATCCTTATCGGCTGAAGTGACCGCCAACTGTTGCTGGTTTTTTAAAATTTGAATACGGATCTGATCGGCGGAGGTACGCAGGGCCACGCCTTCCTGAATAGCGGCTTCTGTTTGTTTGAGCCGGGTTTGCAGGTCGCTGATGGAGGTTTGCAAGATTTGCTCGCTTTCCTGTAGCAGCAAGGTTTTAAAGAATAAATCTGTTACCCATTCACGCAGTGCAAAGGCGTCGACATCTACCTGTACCTCTGCCATACTCTTGTCGAGGGATTTTTGTTCCCGTTGATACTTGTCGGCGCCGCCATCCCAGATTTTTTGGGCAATGTCTGCACTGATTTTATACTGATCCTGTGGAACGGTAGGAATGTCGGAACCTGGGAATTTGAAAGGTAGCCCAAACACGTCACTTTGCCAGCTTGCTTGAGCGCCCACCTGCACGCGGGGGAGCATATTGCTGCGAATATTGCGGTTTTGTAAGGCCAGTATACTTTCTGCATGTAGTTTTCTGGCTTGCAGGGGACTGTTTTCTACGGCCAATTGCCGGCATTGCGCCACCGTTAAGGTATCGGTGGCCTGAAGCTGGAATACCGGCGCCAAGGCCGCCAGTATGAACCATGCAATGGAATTTTTCATAGCAAACTATGGTGTAGGTGATTCAGGATGTTGAACAGGTTTGAGTCCGGCCAACACAAATGAAGTAACTTCCTGTTTGCGTTGATCGAGCAGTTTTTTCATTTCTTCAGGAGAAAGTCCCAGCAGCATGCGCATTAAGGGTTTGCCCAGGAACGGGAATATGCACAGAGAAATGATGTTAATGATCAGGTGGCGCGGATCTATCGGGCGTATTCTTCCGGCGGCAACTTCCTCCTGCACCTGCCGGAAAAAAATCTCGGGTTGAGGCAGTTGTTTAGGCATCACATTTTCAAAAAAATGATCCGGATGCTTGTTGATTTCAGAAATGATGAACAGAGGGATGAACGTGTTTTTAGAGATCAAACCGATATAAAAATCAATGAATCGGGTGATTTTCTCTTCCAGCGGCAGTTCACTTTCAATTACCTGCCTGACAGTGGGTAAGGCTTTGGCCATCACCGCTTTAACCACCGCCTCGTATAGCTTTTCCTTAGACCGGTAGTAGTAGTGAAGCAAAGCTTTGTTGATGCCGGCTTTATCGGCTATTTCCTGCATTTTGGCTCCATCCATACCTTTTTGGGTAAAGATTTCGTGAGCTGCATCGAATATCTTTTGCTCGGTGGAGTCCTGGTCCGGTGTCGTGTTTTCTTTTTTATCCATTAGGTTTAACCATTTGGTTAAATATGCGCAAAGGTGCAGTACTTGCGGATTCGCACCAAATTTTTGAGCAAAAAAATTATTTGGGAAGTGTTGCCGGGGTGACTGGCAGTGTAGTGCCGGGGTGACTGCCAGTCACCCCGGCACTACACTAAAAAGCCCGGCATCCTGGGAAATCCAGAATGCCGGGCTTGTTTAAGATCCGGCTGGAATCATTGCATCAAAGGTCCCAAATGGCCAAAATAACCCTCTAAATGACCATAAATGACCCTAAAAATACCTCTTACGCCTTTTTCTTACCATATTTCCGGAAATATTCCCGGTAGGTAATCATGCGTTGCTGTTCTTCATCCCAGAGTTTGTTGAACATGCATTTGAGGCTTTCAATGAAGGTGATTTTATTGGCTACCAGATCCATAATTGGATTTTCGTGATGGCAACGGGCCAGTTCGTAGTTGGGTACCAGCGGATTCAGGTGGTGAATATGGTGATATCCAATGTTGCCAGTCAGCCAATGGAAGAGTTTAGGCAGCTTGTAATAGGTGCTACCCTGAACGGCAGACCGGATGTAATCCCACTTGTCTTTCCATTCTTTGTAGGCCGTTTCGTGCTGGTGTTGTACGTAGAAAAACCAGATTGCGATAATGGCAAAAAAGAGCAAAATAGGCAGGTGTACAAACAGGAACGCTTCGTATCCCAGCAGCATAATCAGGCCAACATGCACGCCAATCAACAAAAGATTGTGCTTCAGAAGCGCTTTATGAGCATGCTCCCAGCCTTTCAACCGAATGAGTGGTAAGCGGTTCTGAACCAGGAGATACCAGGCCGGACCAATGATGAACAGCACCGGAAAGCTGCGAAAAAGAATATAGTGCAACTTTTTGCCCCAGGAAAGACTCTTAAATTCGTTTACCGTCAGGAGGTTAATATCGCCAATATCACGATGTTCCCATAGCATACCATTATGGCCGTGGTGGAAATTGTGACTTTTAGCCCAGTAACGATAAGGCATAAAGCTTACCATACTGCATATCTCGCCAATGATATCGTTGGCTTTTCTGGATTCGGTGAAAGATTGGTGCCCACAATCGTGTTGAATAATGAAAATACGCACCAAAAAAAATGCATTCACTACTGCCAATGGCAATACCAGCCAGATAGAAACATCTACCAGCAAATACATGGCAATCCAAATTGCCACGAATGGCAAAAATGAATTGAGCATCTGGATGATAGCCTTTCTGGAATCAGGCAACTGGTAGGCTTTAACGATGGCAGGGAGTTGTTGGAGGAGAGTTGGGTCGTACTTGTACTGTTCTTGTCCCATTGAAAAACTGAAAATTACGCTTGCGAAATGAAAAAAAGGTCAAAAGAGGTTTGCGAGCGTTTTGAATCTTGCGGTGTAAATTTCCAACATTTCTCCGATAGCTTGGTTACCGTCTGTCGAAATTTACACACCAATGATTCTGCGGAGCAAATCCTGGTCCACTGTGCCACCTGCAAAATCATCAAAAGCCCGTTCGGTTACCTTAATCATGTGGTTGGCAATGAAGGGCGCACCTTCTTTGGCGCCTTGTTCAGAATCCTTAATACAGCATTCCCATTCCAGTACTGCCCAACCCTTGTAACCGTACTGGGTAAGTTTGGAAAAAATGGATTTGAAATCCACCTGTCCATCGCCAAGAGAACGGAATCGTCCGGGACGGTTTACCCAATCCTGGAAACCGCCATATACGCCGCTTTTTCCGGTTGGATTAAATTCAGCATCTTTTACGTGAAACATTTTGATACGTTCGTGGTAGAAATCGATGTATTGCAGGTAATCCAGTTGCTGAAGTACAAAGTGAGAGGGATCGTACAGTATATGGCATCGGCTGTGGTTGCCGGTTGCTTCCAGGAAACGTTCAAAGGTGACTCCATCGTGCAGGTCTTCACCCGGGTGGATTTCATAGCACACATCCACACCACAGTCTTCAAACACATCCAAAATGGGTTTCCAGCGGGAAGCCAATTCCTTGAAACCTGCCTCTACCAGTCCTTGCGGGCGTTGTGGCCAGGGGTATACTGTATGCCAGATGAGTGCACCTGAAAAGGTCGCATGAGCATCCAGGCCCAGGTTTCGACTAGCTTTGGCTGCGTTTTTAAGGGTTTGGATGGCCCACTCCGTCCTGCCTTTTGGGTTGCCGCGCAGATGTTCAGGGGCAAACGCATCAAACATCAGGTCGTAAGCCGGATGCACTGCCACCAGTTGTCCCTGCAAATGCGTAGACAATTCCGTAATTTTTACCCCACACGCTTCCACGCGCCAACGCAAATCATCACAATATGCTTTACTTTCGGCCGCTTTTTCCAGGTCAATCAGCCGGCTGTCCCAGGTTGGAATCTGCACCCCAACATAACCGTGGCCTGCAGCCCACTTGCAAATGCTTTCCAAAGAGTTGTAAGGAGCGGAATCGCCCATGAATTGGGCTAGGAATATAGCTGGACCTTTCATGTGTGAATGAGTGAGTGAGTGTGTGAGTGAATGAGTGAGTGTGATGGCAAAAATGAAGCGATTTTTACTTTTGCAAAAACATTTCCAAAGAATGTCTGAAAAAGGAGGTCTTTTGCCAGAAAACAGGAACTACGCTGTTCCTCCGCTGGTTTATGCGCTGGTATCGAATGCTATGCAGATTTATGGCATTGTGGTATTGGGCTGGCACTTTTTCCCTATTTTGTATTTATGGTGGTGGGAAGAGTTGGTTTTGAGTATTTTTGGTTTTTGGGCGTTGAAACGCATGAGGCCTTATCTTTTGCAGCAGACTTCGGAGATGGAGGTGGATGAAGGCGAAAAATCGGCCAGAACCCGCTTTTTTTTGCTGGCGGTTTATTTCGTATTTATCGTAGTGCTGGCAGGCTTTATGTTTGCACCAGATGGTACAGCTATCCAAAATGTGCTGACTCTTTTCTTCCGAAACCAGGTCTTTAACCTGAATTTACTTTTCTTTGTCGGTATGCAGGCCTGGCTATTCTGGCGGGATTATTACCAAAGTCCGCGGTTTGAATCGGCTCCGTTGGAACAGTTTCGCAGCACTTTTGATGCCCGCAGTGCCATTATTCATGCCGGACTGCTGATAGGCGCCTTTTTATCCTACCTCCTGCCCAAATTCAACCTGCAAACGGAACATGCCTTTATGTTTGGATTTATGGCGGTGAAAACGCTGGTGGAGTTGTGGCAAAGGAGGAAGGTTTGAAGGGGTTTGAAGGGTTTGAGGGGTTTGAAGGGTTGAGGGGTTTGAGGGGTTTGAAGGGTTTGAGGGGGAACAGTACACCAATAAAATTAAATTACTATGGAATGGATCATGATTTTCTGCTTTGTAGCCGGATATGTAGCTATAACGCTGGAACACAACATTAACATCAACAAAGCTGCCAGTGCCCTTGTGGCCGGTGTCTTGTGCTGGACGGTCTACATATTGGGCGGACACGATGCGGAAACGGTGAACCACCACCTGTCTGAGCATATTTCCGAAATCACAGGCATTGTGTTTTTCCTGCTCGGGGCCATGGTTATTGTGGAATTGATTGACGCACACGATGGTTTTGAAAACATCACGCAGCGTATCAAAACCACCGATAAACGCAAACTACTCTGGTCTGTCGGGTTTATCACTTTTTTCCTTTCGGCTGTACTGGATAACCTGACTACCACCATTGTCATGATCAGTCTGTTGCGCAAATTGGTAGCCGACCGGGAAGACCGGATGAAATTTGCAGGGTTGGTCATTATTGCTGCCAACGCCGGAGGAGCCTGGTCGCCGCTGGGCGATGTCACGACCACCATGTTGTGGATTGGAGGTCAGATTACGGCATTAAACATTGTAAAAATGCTGTTTTTGCCCAGTTTGGTTTGTTTGTTATTACCCTTATGGCTATTAACCCGCAGCCTAAAAGGTAAAGTGCAGGCTCCGGTAAAAGTGGAGGGTGATGAAGTAGGAAACAGCACGCCTTATGAGCGCAACCTGGTGTTTGGCATTGGTGTAGGCGCTTTGTTGTTTGTACCGGTATTTAAAACCATTACACACCTGCCGCCATACATGGGAATACTGTTGGGCCTGGGTGTTATGTGGATTCTGACAGAATTTATCCATAGTGGTAAAGATGAAATTGAAAAGGGCAACAAATCCGTGAACCACGCTTTACGAAAGATTGACACCCCGAGTATTTTGTTCTTTCTGGGCATTCTGGTGGCTATTTCTGCGCTGGAAAGTGTTGGCGTTCTTCGTGCAATGGCCACTTGGCTTGACCAGACTATTGGGAATGTGACGATTGTGGGTGTTTTAATCGGGTTCCTTTCAGCTGTGGTAGATAATGTGCCTTTAGTTGCGGCGGCCCAGGGGATGTATTCCATGGAGGTGTATCCGGCTGATAGCTTTTTCTGGGAACTGATTGCCTATTGCGCTGGCACTGGCGGAAGCACACTCATCATCGGATCGGCGGCAGGGGTGGCAGCTATGGGTATGGAAAACATCAGTTTTACCTGGTATTTGCGTAAATTCACCCTGCTGGCAAGTATTGGCTATCTGGCAGGAGTAGCGGTTTATGTGCTTCAACACCAGATATTCGGGTAGACTTATCGCTGTCGCACTCCTGTAAGTTCAGCCATCCACCTGACAGTAGCCCCTTGAAACAGGATGGAGGTAATAACCACAATAAAGGCAATGTTGAACATTTTGTCGGCGTAGGGCACTCCCGCCACCACCGGTATGAGGGCAAATACAATCGGGGTAGCGCCGCGGAGGCCTACCCAGGCAAAAAAATGTTTTTTTTGAGTGCTGATTCCCCGGAAAAAAGCCAGCGATGCCCAAACTCCGATGGGACGCGCCAGCAGCATCAAACCTGCCGAAATCAACAGTCCTTCCCAAAGCACATCGGGCAGTTGCCTTACATACACCTGTAAACCCAACACCAGGAACAGGCCAGTTTCCATCAGCCAGGCCATGCTTTCAAAAAAATGAAGGTTGAGCTCCCGTTGCCCCCAGGGAGAATTGCCCAGGATGATACCTGTAATGTACACGGCCAGAAAGGCGCTTCCTCCTAATAGGCTGTTTACCGCGTAGAGAATTACCACCCATGCCAGCAGAACTATGGGGAATTGACCTTTTTTCAAGGGGATTCGTTTTAAAAACAGGTGGATAAACTTGCCAGCCAACAACCCGGTGCCCAAACCAACTACCATCGACTGAAGAAAATGCCCAAAAATACCTGCCCAACCACTTTGGTCGCTCCCCGGAACAAGCAAGGTAGTGAGGCTTATGGTCAGAAAAAAAGCCATTGGGTCGTTGGCGCCAGATTCCAGTTCCAGTACTTCACGTACCCCTGGCACCAGTTTAATCCGGATATTTTCCAAAATGGAAAAAACAGCTGCCGCGTCGGTTGCCGATACCAAAGCGCCCATCAATAAAGACGGAATCCAATCCCAGTGTAACCCCCAATGAGCTAAAAAGCCAATGGAAATCATGGTAAGTACTACGCCCAGGCTGGCCAAGGAAATGCCTTGCCAAAGCACGGGTTGAACACTTTTCCAACGCGTTTCCAGTCCACCTGTGAAAATGATAATTGATAAGGCTATTTCACTGATATGCAGTGTCGGGGCTGGATAATTATAGTCGAAATCAATAGCTCCTCCATTGCCAAAGGCCATCCCCAGCGCCAGTGTTGCAAGTAAAGTAGGAACACCAAACTTGGCGGCAAAGCGACTCACCCAGAGGGTAAGTAAAATAAACAGGGCGCCTCCCAGGAGGAAAAAATAATAGTGATGGCTCATTTTATCTGGAAAAACGGTGGGTAGTTGAGCAAATTTCTGAATAAAATCTGTGGAATGGATCATGCAGGTGTCAGATTTGCCAACTTTGCACCCCGAATCAGTCTAACCATTGTAACACCATATGCACTTGGAAGTTTCTTTAGAAAAGGCCAGACAACTGGATGCCCAGGATACCCTTCGCGGATTTCGTGATCAATTTATTTTTCCGCAACACAAGGGGAAAGACGTGTTGTATTTGTGCGGCAACTCGCTCGGGTTGCAGCCCAAATCCGTTCGTGCAGCATTGCTACAGGAACTTGATCAATGGGCAGAACATGCCGTGGAAGGTCATTTCAGAGGAAATCTTCCCTGGATGTACTACCATAAATTCCTCAAAGAGCAATCGGCACGACTCGTGGGCGCGCACCCGCATGAAGTAGTGGTAATGAATACACTCACGGTGAATCTTCACCTGATGATGACCTCCTTTTATCGGCCAACAGCCCAGCGGTATAAAATCATGATGGAAGCCGGTGCATTCCCCAGCGATCAATATGCCATGGAAAGTCAGGTGCGCTGGCATGGTTTCGATCCTGAAACGGCCATAGTGGAAATTGCCCCCAGAGAAGGAGAAGAAACCCTGCGTACAGAAGATATTTTGGCCAGCATTGAGCAGCAGGGCGACACCCTTGCCCTGGTGATGTTTGGCGGGGTGAATTATTACACCGGTCAATTTTATGAACTGGAAAAAATTACCCGGGCCGGGCATGATGTTGGCGCCATGGTTGGGTTTGACCTGGCGCATGCGGCCGGAAATCTGCCCTTGCGTTTGCACAACTGGGGCCCGGATTTTGCAGTATGGTGTAGCTATAAGTATTTGAATTCCGGTCCGGGCGGACCATCAGGCGCCTTTGTACATGAGCGTCATGCCAATAACCCGGACTTGCCCAGGTTTGCCGGTTGGTGGGGGCATGATGAAAAAGAGCGCTTTCAGATGCGTAAAGGCTTCAAGCCTATGTACGGGGCCGATGGCTGGCAATTGAGTAATGCCCAAATACTGGCATTTGCAGCACACAAAGCCAGCCTTGATTTGTTTGATGCTGCCGGAATAGACAATTTAAGGGCAAAAAGTGTACAATTGACCGCCTTTTTGGAGCAAATCCTGCTTCAGGTCAATGAAGGCAAAAATTTGTTCAAAATCATCACACCTTCCGATCCCGCCCAGAGAGGTTGCCAGCTTTCCCTGCTCACCGACCAACGCGGAAAGGCATTGTTTGATTACTTGTCAGACAACGGAATCATGGCTGATTGGCGCGAACCCAATGTGATTCGCTTTGCCCCGGTGCCTATGTACACTTCTTTTGAGGATGTTTGGAGGGTAGGGGAGCTCATCCAGGGTTTTCACCGCTAAGTACGCTAAGCCCGCTAATTGGCGTACTTAGCGTACTTAGCGGTGATTTTTATTTCTTCAACTGCTTAAACAACTCCTCCAACTCCAGTTCGTCGCCGGGGGTATAGCCGTTGTGCTCAAAAACGATGTTGCCGTTTTGATCCAGTACGTAGGTATGTGGCACTGCCTGAATATTGGCTGCCGTTTGTAATTCTTTGGATTGATCTACCAAAATGCGGTAATCCCAGCCTTTTTCTTTCACCATTGCCGGAATTTTAGCGGCTGAACGCGCATCATCCACGCTGATGGCCACTAGTTCAACGCCATATTTTTCCTGCCATTCTTCGTAGTAGTCTTTAATGGCGTCGAGTTCTTTTTTGCAGGGAGAACACCAGGTAGCCCAGAAGCTTATCACCGTAATTTTGCCGGTTTTGCCCAGTTCCTGAACATTAATGCTTTGTCCTTCAAGGGTTTTGATGTTAGCAGAAGGGAGTGTTTTTTGTGCAAAAACAGAAACAGTGCACAAAATGACTGCAAGTGCAATAAGCGTTTTCTTCATTGTTGTGGTGTGTGCGGTACGTGAGTTACAAAATTGGTGCGATAATGACCACAAAAATACACGCCGGTCACGAGGCCACAAGCTACTTAACCCCTTGTTAACCGAAATTGTCCGGTGGAGACAGGAATGAAGGGGGGGGCGGCGGGTTTAGCCGCCGGAGGTTTGAAGGGTTTGAAGGGTTTGAAGTGGGGAGGCACTGACAGATACTAAACCTTGTAACTCTCAGTGCCTCTGTGTCTTAGTGGTATTCTCTTCAGGCTTACAATTTCAGCAACTTGCCTGTGGCTGCCAGTTTTCCTCCATTTCGGATTTCATAGACATAAACACCGGGCGGCAGGTGGGCGGCATTGAACTCATAGACATTGCCGCGGAACTGACCTTGCTGGGATTGTTCACCAAGTACTGAAATGAGTCGAAAACTGAGGTCTTGCTCCCGGTTTTCCAGTCCTTCTGCCAAAACAAGTACATGACCCTGCGCAGGGTTGGGCATTATCTGTACTTTCAAACGGGCATCAAACAGTGTTTGAGTGTTGGAAAGTTGCAGGAAGTCTTTGCCAATGGTGTGCAGCGTTTGGTTCGTAATAATCGGCTCGTTGAAGTCGAAATATATAGCTGCAGCATTCTTGATCGCTGACTCCAACGGGAGGTCTTGGTGCTGACTGATACGGAAGGTAACAAAACCGTGTGATGCCGCTTCATTGGCGTTGCTGTCTGGCAGGTTGATGTTCAAAAACTTGAAAACTACCACGCCATTGCCTTCCATGTCAAACAAGTATGGGTGACTGCTCACACCGCGACGAAGGGTGGTTGGGTCCAGGAATTGGGTAGGCAGGGTGTCGCGAATGACGACATTTACTGCTGGAGCTGTACCTGTATTCTGGAAACGGATCATATATTCCAGATCTACATTTTGCTGGATGTAATTTTTTTCACCCACACCACGCGGGAAACCTTGTTTGTCGTTGGGGTCAAAGGAATTGACACTTTCGATACAAAAAATGTCCAGCCAGGGATCTTCATCGCCCAATTGAAACTGGTTGACAAACCCCAGACTCGGGTTGCCACCTGTGCCGCATCCTTCTGCCCAGGCAATAGGTGTTCCAAATCCTGGGAATCCTGGAGATTGATCTGCCTCCATGCGATAGAAACTGCCGTCGGCCGGGAAAACGACATCCTGAGAGGCTCCTGCATTCAGCTGGAACTGACCGGGCGACTGCATCAGCAGAACATTGTCTTCTACTACGATATATTCCAGAGGAGCCGTCATATTGCCGGTTCCGGTGTTTTTCAGGGTGAAAATAACCTGATCGGTTTCACAGGCTGCTGATACTTCGATGCGTGAACCGTCCCAGTTGGGGCCGGCCAGTGACTGGCAGGTGTCCGGAAAAGCGTGCGCCTCTGCACAATAAGTAGTACCCACCGGTTCATCGCAAGGCGTAAATACGGTGATAGAGAAGTTTCCCCAGGCAAAGGGTAATACCGTGCCCAGATCGAAGGTGTACACATTGCCGTTAGCGGTGTACGGAATGCTTGCGCCAAGCACCTGAATAGGGTTGTCAATTGTTACCTGAATGGATGCGTCAGAAATAAACAGAGAGGTATAGTTTCTGTAGCTTACCCAATATTTGGATTCAAAACAAGGACGCAGGAAATTGGTATTGATACTTACGTCCAAAACAGGGCAGGGTGGTGTTGTATCGCATTGCAGGGCATAACTCAGATACCCGTTGTAGTTGTTGCCGGGTGTTTGCACCTGCGTGTAGGTAGAGCAGCGACTAATGCAGTACTGCCCGAATCCGGCCGGTGGAACAAGTTGCACCATGGCGCCATTTTGCCAAACCAGATAATTGGGGCCACCTGGCAGATCAATTTGATATTGGCCGCTGGCATCCGTAAACCCGGAATAGGTTTGCAGACCACCAAACAGGGAGTCTTCAACGGTGGCAATTACTTCCCAGTTACTCAGGGTTTCTTCAAAGGCGTCCTGCTCGCAGTCGCCATCTGTATCAATAAAAATAGTACCGATGAGACTATCCGGCGAAATCGGCGCCTGTGCCATGCTTTTGCCGGCCAGGCAAAGCAGCAACAAGGCAAAAAGGATTTTCTTCGTGTTCATGTTCAAATACTTGAGTTAGTTGATTGTTGTGTGTTGGGCCTGACGGATAAGGGTCCGGGTTTGAAATGATGCATCATCACGTTTTGCCAGGCATTTTTCTTTGACGGTACAAAAGTTCACCAATATGATGGAGAGAAAAAGTACAAATTTGTACTTTTGTCAAAAAGTAAAATTGACAAATTATTTTATAAATGACTGATAATAAATTATTTGAAGTCATAAAATCTCTAAGCTCTGTCGAAAAAAGAGCCGTTACTTCGTTTGTAAAAAGTCCTTATCATAATCGGCGGGAAGATGTAATGGCTCTTTGGGAGGCCTGGCAAACAGGTAAAGCTTCCAGTTTAACGGCAGAACTGCTGTACGCGCGGGTGTACGCGGGTGAGGCTTTTGACGACGCAAACTGGCGTCATTTGCAGTCAATGTTGCTGGGTTGTATCGAGGCTTGCCTGGCTCAACGCTACTGGAAACAGCATCCTTTGTGGTCGGATTTGCCCTTGGCGGCGGTTTACAGGGAAAAGCAATTGCGCAAACCGCTGGAACATACATTGAGAAGAGCTGCGGAACAATTAGGGCAATTGCCACGCGACAGCCATTTTTATCACCTCCAGTATCAACTGGAATGGGAGCGGTATGTGTCGGCCCAGGTTCAACAAGGTCGTTCGCAGGAAAACAACCTGGCCGCGGTAATCCGCTCTTTCGACATTTATGCGGTTGCCGGAAAACTTCGTCTGGCTTGTTTGATGGAATCGCACCG
>DATGWL010000057.1:0-18737 GCA_035299505.1 Saprospiraceae bacterium
CCAGACTATGAGCACCCCGCACCTGGATTCAGCGCCGGGCGGCATCTCGCAGGTGCGCGAGTGTACGGGTGAGTTCCTGCGTTTTGCCAAGGAAACCAATGTGCCGATCTTTCTGGTAGGGCACATCAACAAAGAAGGTGACATTGCAGGGCCCAAACTACTGGAACACATTGTAGACTGTGTATTGCAGTTTGAGGGCGACCGCCACAATACCTACCGCATCCTGCGCACGCTGAAAAACCGTTTCGGCAGCACCGATGAAATGGGGATTTATGAAATGCAAAGCGCCGGACTGCGCGAAGTGAGCAACCCATCGGAATTGTTATTGAGTCAGAAAGACGAGGAATTATCCGGTTGTGCCGTGGCGGCTACCATGGAAGGCATGCGCCCCATGCTGATTGAAACCCAGGCCCTGGTATCCAAGGCCGTATTCGGCACGCCTCAGCGCTCTGCCACGGGTTTCGACATGCGACGCTTATCCATGCTGCTGGCGGTGCTGGAAAAACGCTGCGGCTATTTTTTCAGCATGAACGACGTGTTCCTCAATATTGCCGGAGGCATAAGAGTAGAGGACCCGGCCATCGACCTGGCCATTGTGGCCTCGCTCATTTCCAGTCTGATGGATGTGAGTATTCCGTCCAATATCTGTTTTGCGGGAGAAGTAGGCCTATCCGGCGAAATACGCGCCGTACAACGGGTGGAACAGCGCATCACTGAAGCCGACCGACTGGGCTTCAAAGAAATTTATGTATCTAAATACGGCCTCAAAGGCGTAGACACCAAACGCTTCGGGATTAAAATTCACACCATCGGCAAGGTGGAAGAGCTGAAGCGGGCGTTGTTTGTGTAGTTGACGGTGGACGGTAGACGGTTGACGGCCTACGGTGGACGGTAGACGGTGGACGGCGGACGGTTGACGGCCTACGGTGGACGGTAGACGGCTTACGGTGGACGGTGGACGGTGCGTGGGTAGCTAGATTAATGTGAGTTGTCATCCCCGGCAGGGGACCTACACAAGACAGACTACATGTTTATCCCCTGGCAAAAAGGATTGCCCGCAATCTGGCTTGTGTAGGTGCCGAGTACTCGGCATGACAACTCACTTTGTTATAAATACCCACGCAACCCCACCGTCAACCGTCAACCGTCAACCGTCAACCGTCTACCGTCCACCGTAGGCCGTCTACCGTCAACCGTCTACCGTGTTACGCCCTAGGCAACAGTGTAATTTGCTTGGAGCGAACTTTATCGCCCTGCTGGACACTGATGACGTAGTTACCGGCTTTTTGACCAAACAGGTTTACCTGTTCTGCAAAGTTGCCGCTGAATTGTGGCAGTTCGCGGGTGAACACTGCTTTGCCTTCCATGTCGTAAATGCGAACCGTTGTTGGCACGGCCTCTGCTTCGAAGCGGATGTTTACCAAACCATAGGTTGGGTTAGGGTAGGCCTCCAGCGTAACCAGTTCAGTCTGAATGGTTTCCGGCTCTTTGCGCTCTGCGCTTTCTTCCAGTACTTCCACGGTTTCTTCTTTCACCGTTGGGGTGTCGCAGGATTTAAACCGCGCATTGATTTCCATTGTCTGGCCGTTGCGCAGCACCGTCAGCGTAAAGGCATCGCCCGGTTTTTTCTGGTCGCGCTCAGCGGTGAGTTCCTGATGTGAGTTTACAGCTTTGCCATTAAATGCCAGGATGATATCGCCAGGCTGTACATCGCCTTCTTTGGCCGGGGTGTTGTCAATTACACCGTTCACCAGCAAACCGCGTCCGTTGGTATTGTTCGTGCTGGTATACACACCGATAAACACTTTGCAGGGGTCGCGCTCCACGTTGAAGGTGAAAGTATTCTGACCACTCAGGGTAACCATTTTGGTCAACTTTTCACCATTACGGTCAATAATAACTTTTACCAGATTGCCGGCTTTTTGTTCTTTCAGTGCTTCGCGAAGGGAAGCGCTGCCGGTAACTGGTTTACCTGCAACGTTTACAATGACATCGCCGCTTTCCAGGCCTGCTTTTTCAGCGCCTTTGCCTGTTACCAGGCTTTCAATTACCAGACCTTTGCCGGTGTTGGCATCGGTATTTTCATATACACCGAGGATAGGGCGGTCGTTCCAATTGAAATTTATGAACGACTCTTCCATGTTTTTTTGCAAGTTGTTGAGCGTAGCCAATTTTTCTTCCAAACGCTCAATGGAAGCTTCACGCTCTTCTTCCGTGCATTCTTTGAAACGGGCGTTGATGGTTTGCTGCTGACCGTCGCGCACAATAGAAAGCGTGAATGCTTCGCCCTGCTTGTGCTTGTCGCGCTCGCGCTCCAGTTCGCCCTGAGAGCGCACCTGTACGCCATCCAGCGCCAGAATCACATCGCCGGGCTTTACGCCATACGTGGTGGCAGGAGTGTTGTCTACGGTATAATCTACACGCAATCCGCCTTCGGTGCGACTGGTGCCCACGCCAATGAATACGCGGCAGGGATCAGAGGAGGAAAAGTTGTTGCTGGATGAAAAGCTGTAATAAGTCTGAGCGGAGAGATTGGCGCTCACCAGAAGCGCCAGGGCAGGCATTAAAAAGGAAAGACGAGTCATACAAAGCTTATGTTTTTTAGTGAAGAATTGATTCAAAGACCAATCTCTTTTCCATGCGTTGCATGACAGATAAAAAAAAGCCATTCCGCGAAGAATGGCTTTTTTTATTTGCCCGGAAAGTGGCTGAATCCTCCCTACGTCCAACAGCCCTACTTATTCGGATACACATACAAACGAACATCTTCTTCCGTCACCATCTGATCGCAGAGGATGAAGAGGCGCTCGATTACGTTGGCAAGTTCCCGGATATTGCCGGTCCAGTTGTAGTCTTGTAATGCCTGCATGGCGCCCGGGCCAAATGTTTTGGGCGAATGGCCGTAATCATCCGCAATGCGGCGGTTGAAGTGTTCCACCAGCAGCGGAATGTCTTCACGGCGCTCGTTGAGGGACGGCACCTGAACCACAATCACCGCCAGGCGGTGGTAGAGGTCTTCCCGGAATCGTCCGGCTGCAATCTCGGCGCGCAGGTCTTTGTTGGTAGCTGCCAGCACACGCACATCCACCTTGATTTCCTTGGAATCGCCTACGCGGGTAATTTTGCTTTCCTGCAATGCGCGAAGTACCTTGGCCTGCGCATCGAGGCTCATATCGCCAATTTCATCCAGGAACAAGGTGCCGCCGTTAGCAGATTCAAATTTGCCCGGACGATCGGCAATGGCGCCGGTGAAGGAGCCTTTTTTATGTCCAAACAGTTCACTTTCAATCAATTCTGAAGGAATAGCCGCGCAGTTTACTTCCACCATCGGGCCATCTACACGATTACTTTTTTCATGGATCCAGCGCGCTACCAGTTCTTTACCGGTACCGTTTTGACCCGTAATGAGCACCCGACTGTCGGTGGGCGCCACTTTTTCCAGCATTTTTTTAATCGCCAGAATCGGTCCGCTGTCGCCAATCATCGTTACCCCTTTACTGCTCTTCACCTGTTTGCGCAGTACCTGGGTAGTGTTCACCAGCTCGCTGCGGTCGAGCGCATTGCGCACCGTGATCAGCATCCGGTTGAGATCAGGTGGCTTGGAAATGAAATCGAAGGCACCTTTTTTCACCGCCTCAACGGCCGTATCAATCGTACCGTGCCCGCTCACCATGATCACCGGGGTTTCCGGCGACAGGATTTGCAAACGTTCCAGCGCTTCAATGCCGTCCATTTTAGGCATTTTGATATCGGTAATGACCACGTCGTATTTATCCTTTTGCACCTTGGCAATGCACTCCAGGCCATCGGAGGCTTCATCTACGTCGTAGCCTTCAAACTCCAGGATATCGCGCAGGGTGCGGCGAATAGGCACTTCATCGTCAACGATTAAAATTCTTGCCATTTTTGAGAATGTGGTGGAATGTGATTAATATGGGAATGGGGGCCACAAAGAAACTTCATTTAGACGCAAGTAGGGGTACCGGGTGTGTTATTTTTCTTTTGTGGTTGTGACTTTGGGGGAGCCGGGCGTTTTACCTTTGTTAATGGCTGACTGGAAGCATCCGGGCCATTCGAATCATTTTACAAGCACCATCCAATAATTATGAACAAAAAATCCCTTTTTCCGCTGGTATTTTTCTTCGTTGCAGCCTTTCAACTGAGCGCTCAGTTTGAGGTAGTACGCGAAACGGAACGTGTCATGTCGTTCGGAAGTCGCCCGGGCTTCCGTATGGAATTCGTCAATACAGATCCGGCAGTGATTGAATCTGTGTGGAAAGATTTTGCCAAGCAAAATTTCAACGCCAAACTGAAAAAAAGCAAGGGTGAATGGACCGCCACCAAACTCAAAGCGGCCTTCATGGGCGACGAGCCATTTGCCATTTATTCTACCATTGAAAAAGATGGGGAGCGCACTTCCCTGAATGTGTGGGTAGATGCCGGCGCTTATTTCCTCAACCGCCGCGATGCCCGCGTACGCACCGACGAAATGATGCGTACCCTGCGCCAATGTTATTTTGATATCCGCCGCGCAGCCATTGGCAAAGAACTCAAGGCTCAGGAAACTCAGATGAAAGAAATGGAAGCGCGCCAAAAGCGACTCGCCAAAGAAAACGACGAACTCCGCAAAAGCATCGAATCATGGGAATCCAAGATTCAAAAAGCCAAACAGGATATCATCAACAACGAACAATCTCAGGAAACAAACCTCATTGAACAGGAAAACCAACGCAGACTCCTGGAAGAAACCCGCAGGAGACTGGAGAATGTGGAGAATGAGGGATAGTGAGTGAGTGAGTGAGTGAGTGATTGGGTTTTTAGCCCTGCCATGAAGGGCGGGGCTAAAAACCCAATCATTCACTCAGTCTTCTTGTTCCTCTTCTATGGGCGGGAGCTGCGCTACACCGTTTCCGCCGTTGAGCATACCTAATACGGTCATGGCTCGTTCGCTGGCGAGTTGTTCAGCGCTTTTCTTATTGAAATCGTCGGCGGTACCCACTTTGCGGCCGTCAACGAAAACAGCCACTTTGAATTTATCGCGTTTTTCGCTCTTGTACTTGGCCACCACCTTGTACTCAATCTGCCGGCCATTTTTCTGGCACCATTCCAGCAGCTGACTCTTGTAGTTGTCGTCAAACCCTTCCAGTTCGTGGATATCAAGGTATTTGCGCAGGATACGGCGCACCACAAAGGTTTTGGTGCCTTCGTAGCCTTGCTCAATATACACAGCGCCAACCAAAGCCTCCAGGGCATTGCCCAGCATGGATTTCGATAAACGGGTTTGGTTGTAATTGGCCAGGAACAAATCAAGCCCCATACGATCGGCGATTTCATCCAGCGAGTTGCGCTTCACAATCTTGGAGCGCATCTTGGTCAGGAATCCTTCATCTGAATTAGGGTATTTTTTAAACAGGTATTCTCCCACAATGGTACTGAGTACCGCATCACCCAAAAACTCGAGCCGTTCATTGTTGGCAATGGCGTAATCCTTGGAATTGAAGGTGCTTTTGTGGAAAAAAGCCAGCTTAAACAGTTGCAAACGCAGCGGTGTAAAACCGATCAACTGTCGAAGCCTGCGGGCCAGCTCCCTTTCGGGGTGGAAATAATAATTGTACAGCCTTATGATAAATCGCACAGAATGAATGTTTTAGCGAGGCTGACTGTGCTGCGAAAAGGAAAAAATCTTGAAATAACAAACAGATGGCGGCAGTAGTGCGGCTGTTTCTAATGTAGTACGACTTCGCCGCAGAGACGCGGAGGCGCAGGGTTGTTGAAACGTAACGCTGTGCCTCCGAGCCTCTGCGGTGAAATCAATTGTACGAAACAGCCTCACTATCCAGCCATTTTCAAGAAGGTCTCTCCGCGCCAAAGCTCACCCCACTTTTAATTAGGCCCTCAAACTGCTTTGAAGGCTATGGATGCGTTGTGCCCGCCAAATCCGAAAGTATTGCTGATGGCAGCTTTTACCTTGCGCTGTTGGGCTTCATTGAATGTCAGATTGAAAATCGGATCGATCTCCGGATCGTCCGTGAAATGGTTAATCGTAGGAGGAATAAAATCGTGTTGCATGGCCAGAATGCTGGCAATGGCTTCAATAGCGCCGGCAGCTCCCAGGAGGTGACCAGTCATACTCTTGGTAGCCGAAATATTCACCTTGCCTGCTGCATCGCCAAACACATGGCGGATGGCTTTGAGCTCGGCCACATCGCCCAGAGGCGTAGACGTGCCGTGGGTGTTGATGTAATCAATATCAGACGTGCTTAAGCCAGCTTCCTCCAATACCAGATTCATCACATTGATCACCCCGATACCATCCGGGTGCGGAGCAGAAATATGGTAAGCATCGTTGGTCATGGCACCGCCCACATATTCAGCGTAAATACGTGCGCCGCGTTTTTTGGCGTGCTCATATTCTTCCAGAATCAAAGCGCCAGCCCCTTCACCCAGCACAAATCCGTCGCGATCTTTGTCGTACGGACGGGATGCGGTAGCCGGATCGTCGTTGCGCTCGCTCATGGCTTTCATGTTGGTGAAGCCACCCACAGCCGTTTTGGCAATGGTAGCTTCAGAACCACCTGTAACCATCATATCGGCCTTGCCGAGTCGGATATAATCAGCAGCATTGATGATGGCGTGGCTTGACGACGCACAGGCAGATACCGTTGCGTAATTGATACCCATGAACCCGTACTGAATAGAGATCATGCCTGCACCCATATTGGTGATCATTTTTGGGATCAGGAACGGGTTGTGGCGCGGTGTACCGCTGCCCAGCACATGGTCTTCAATTTCTTTTTCCAGCGTGTGCAGGCCGCCAATACCCGATGCCCAAATAACGCCTACCCGTTGTTTGTTGATGGTTTCCAAATCAACGCCACAATCTTTGATGGCCTCTTCTGCCGTAACCATGGCAAACTGAGTAAAGCGGTCGATACGGCGCACTTCCTTGCGATCAATAAAATCTTCCGGAACGAAGCCTTTGATTTCGCAGGCGAACCGGGTTTTGAAAAGGCTTGCATCAAATTGCGTTATCGGCCCGGCACCGCTGATGCCGCGCTGCAAACCATCCAGATACGCCGGAATGTTGTTGCCGATGGGAGTGAGTGCACCAATGCCTGTTACAACGACTCTTTTCATAAAACTGTTAGCGTTAGAAAGCAGATTCAGAATTCAGGGTGCAAAGGTAGAAAACAGTTTCCATCCGTTGGTTATCCGTGAAAGCAGGTTCTTTTGCTTTCATAACGGTCTTTTTTGCAGGTATAAGCGCCACTATGCAACTTTTGGGAAAATTTTATAGCCAATTTTTCTTTTTTTGAGAAAAAAGGCTACCTTTGCCCGCCCAAAACGAGAACCAGACAGAATTTTACTAAAAAGCACCATTTTTGCTGTAAAATATGGCACATCACAAGTCCGCCCTGAAACGCATCCGCCAAACGACAAAGCGTCGCCTGGAAAATCGCTACTACAAAAAATCTGCACGTACGGCTATCAAAAACCTGCGTGAGATGAAAGATAAGTCTGCTGCTGAGACTTTTCTGCCTAAAGTAGTGAGCATGATTGACCGTTTGGCCAAGCGTGGCAACATCCACCGCAACAAAGCCGCTAACCTGAAAAGCGGTCTGATGCGCCACGTGAACACGCTGGCAGCATAATCAGGAAGAGCGCCCCACAGCACTCCTCCTCTCAACCATTTTACCAAAAAGTGTACCCCGTTGTATCGAGGTACACTTTTTGTGTTCCAATTGCCCAGCCATGTCAGTCCAGTTTCATACCCTAACAGTGCGCGAACTGCGCCGGGAAACGCCTGATACCGTTTCTGTTTCCTTCCATGTTCCTGCCGATAAACGTCAGGCCTTTCAATTCAAGCAAGGCCAATACCTGACGCTCAAAACCACCATCGGTGGCGAAGAGGTACGCCGATCTTATTCCATTTGTACCGGCGTGCAGGAGAACGACCTGCGGGTGGCCATTAAAAAAGTAGACGGCGGGGTATTCAGCACCTGGGCCAACGAACACCTGAAAACTGGCGATACCCTGGAGGTCATGCCTCCTCAGGGCAACTTCTTCACCGAACTGAACCCGGCCAACACCAAATTATACGTGGCTTTCGCTGCAGGCAGTGGGATCACGCCGGTGATGAGTATCCTGCGCAGTACTCTGGAGCTGGAACCACAGAGTCGCTTTGTGCTTTTTTACGGCAACAGATCCTTTGATTACATCATTTTCCGGGAACAACTGGAAGAACTGAAAAACCGCAATCCGGAGCGACTTTCCGTACACCATATTCTGAGTCGGGAATCTCTGGGCAGCGATTTGTTTCAGGGACGTATAACGGGCGAGAAATGCGCCCGTTATGCCAGGGTATTTTTTAACCCGGCTGAAGTAGATGCGTTTTTCCTTTGCGGCCCGGAAGAAATGGTTTTTGAAGTAAAAGACACCCTCAACCAGTTGGGCGCCAACCCCAAAAGCGTTCATTTCGAACTATTCAACACCTCCGCAGGCAAAGCCAAACCCGTGGCCGTCTCCAACAGAGAGGCATTCGAAGCATCTATCACGGTCATTCAGGATGGCGCAGAATTCGATTTCAAACTGCCTTCCGACGGCTCCACCCTGCTGGATGCAGCCATGCGCGCCGGCGCCGATTTGCCTTTCTCCTGCAAAGGAGGTGTTTGCAGCACCTGCAAAGCCAAAATACTGGAAGGCAAAGCCGAAATGAGCGTCAACTACGGCCTGGAACCCGATGAAGTAGAAGCCGGCTATGTACTCACCTGCCAGGCGCACCCTGTGAGTAAAAGGGTGGTGGTGAGTTTTGATGTGTAAGCTGACTTCGTGGGATTTTTTTTGCCATAAAATATAACTTCGTGGGAAAAATTTTACCGTAAAGTTAAACGGGCACACATTTTTGCCCCGTCATAAAGGGCGGGACAACCCTCATTCCAATATCCCTATAAAACAACCGGGCGACCCTGCACAATGCAGAGCCGCCCGGTTTTTTTATTCTCCGATCAAAGCTTACTTCAGGGTAGCTTTTACCTCGTTGATTACGTAGGATTCTACCACGTCGCCCGCTTTGATGTCGTTGAAGTTTTTGATGGTAATACCGCATTCCATGCCGGTTTTGACCTCCTTGACGTCTTCCTTGAAACGTTTGAGCGAAGCCAGTTCGGCGTGCTGGTTGGCGTTGGTAGGGTACACCACAATACCATCGCGGATGATACGCACGTGGTGGTTGCGGCTGATTTTGCCTTCCTGAACGAAACAACCAGCCACGGTGCCCACCTTGGAGATTTTGTACACCTCGCGGATTTCCACCTGGCCCATGATTTCTTCTTCCTTGGTTGGCTCCAACAGACCCTCGATAGCGGCTTTTACCTCTTCGATGGCCTCGTAGATGATGGAGTAGAGCTTGATTTCTACGCCCTCTTTTTCTGCCAGTTTGCGGGCAGTAAGCGATGGACGCACCTGGAAGCCGATGATGATGGCATCGGATGCAGAAGCCAGCATAACGTCGGAATCCACGATCTGACCAACGGCCTTGTGGATAACCGAAACCTGTACTTTCTCGATAGACAGCTTGATGAGCGAGTCGCTGAGTGCCTCGATGGAACCGTCCACGTCACCTTTAACAATGACTTTGAGTTCTTTAAAGTTGCCCAGTGCCAGACGGCGTCCGATTTCCTCAAGGGAGATACGCTTGTTGGCGCGGTTGGCTTGCTCGCGAATGATCTGACCGCGTTTGGAAGCAATTTCTTTCGCTTCGCTTTCAGTAGCGGTTACTTTGATCTTTTCACCAGCCTGAGGCGCCCCTGGCAAACCCAGAATCACCACCGGCTGAGCCGGACCAGCGCTCTTTATTTTTTTACCGCGTTCGCTGAACAAGGCTTTCACTTTACCGGCAAATTCGCCGGCAATGATAGGATCACCTTGCTGGATAGTACCGTTTTCCACCAGCACTTTGGCTACGTAGCCCTGGCCTTTTTCCAGAGAAGCCTCCAATACCGTACCAATGGCGCGGCGGTTAGGGTTGGCTTTCAGCTCCAGGATTTCAGCTTCGAGCAGTACTTTTTCCAACAACTTGTCAATGTTCAGTCCCTTTTTAGCGGAAATGTCCTGACTTTGGTATTTACCGCCCCATTCTTCCACGAGGAAGTTCATCTGGGCCAGTTCGTTTTTGATACGTTCCGGATCGGCGCCTGCCTTATCAATTTTGTTGATGGCAAACACAATCGGAACACCGGCCGCCTGCGCGTGGCTGATCGCCTCACGGGTTTGCGGCATGATGCTGTCGTCGGCAGCAATCACGATGATGGCAATGTCGGTTACCTTGGCGCCCCGTGCACGCATGGCCGTAAAGGCTTCGTGACCCGGCGTATCAAGGAAGGTAATTTTCTGATCTTCGTGTCCGGGTACAATTACCTCATACGCGCCTACGTGCTGCGTGATACCACCGGCCTCACCTTCAGCTACATTGGCAGAACGGATAAAGTCGAGCAGCGAGGTTTTACCGTGGTCAACGTGACCCATTACGGTAACGATTGGCTGGCGCGATTTGAGGTCTTTTGGATCGTCCACTTCATCTTCTTCCACCTCAACCTGTTCTTCTGCGGAGATAAATTTCACCTCGTGGCCAAATTCGTTGGCCACCAGTTCGATGATCTCGGCGTCGAGACGCTGGTTGATGGATACAAAGATGCCGAGCGACATACAGGCTTTGATGACATCAGATGGTTTGATGTTCATCAGAGAAGCCAGGTCGGACACAGAGATGAACTCTGTAACCTGCAGTATTTTTTCGCCTTCGCTGCGGGCCATTTCCGCCAGTTCGGCGCGTTCACGGCGTTCATCACGCTTGTCGCGACGCACTTTCTGGCGTTTTTTGCTCGCACCTGCGCCCATACGGGCCATGGTTTGGCGAATCTGATTTTCGATATCTTTTTGCGAAACCTCCTTAGGCACATCCGTACGGCCACGACCTTTTTTGTCGCCCTGGTTGGCGGCCATATTGGATTGCAGGTTGGCAGCTGTAACGGGTTGATTCGGAACGGTTTTGCGTTTACGGCGCTGACGGTCGGCATTGTTGCCGCCCTGACCGCCGCCTTGTTGCTGGTTGCCGCCCTGCTGGTTGCCGCCGCCACGGTTGTCGCCCGGGCGATTGCCCTGGTGTTGACCGCCCTGGCCGCCGCCGCGGTTATCGCCCTGACGCTGGCCGCCACCGCGGTTGTCGCCCTGACGTTGGCCACCGCCCTGACCGCCACGGTTATCGCGGTTCCGGTCATTGCTGTTGCTGCTGCTGGCAGGTTTTTCTTTTTCCAGGTTAATACGACCCAGAATTTTCAGGCCGCGCAGGTTAGGCGCGGTTCCGCGAATGAGTTCGTTTTCAGGCGCTTCGGTAGGTTCCGTTGCAGATCCTGCAGCAGGCGCCGGTGGCGGAGGAGGAGGCGCGGGCGCCTTTGGCTGCTCTTTTGGCGGAGCAGGTGGTTCCTGTTTGGGAGCCTCCTGTTTGGGGGCTTCCTGTTTAGGCGCTTCCGGTTTGGGCTCCTCTGCCGGTGGAGGTGGCGGAGGAGGGGTAGGCGCCTGTTTAGGTGCATCCAGGTCAATTCGGCCCAGGATACGCAGGGCAGGGCGCTCGCGCTTAACGAGCTCCTGTTCTTCTTTTTTCGGTTCGGCCGGTGGCTCAACCTTGGGTGCAGCGGGTTCGCGCGGAGGCAACAGCGAAGGGCGCGGAGTGGCTGCCGGGGCAGGTGTAGGGGTTGGGGAAGGCTCAGAACCGCCAACGGCATCTTTTTTCAGAACCGGGCGCAACAGCTTGTCTGCCTCCTGTTTGATAGCAAGATCCTTTTGGAACTCCTTCTGGAGCACCACCAGCATCTCGTCGGTGATATCCGTCGTAGGCTTTTGCTCCACATTAGGGAAACCTTTTGCGTGGAGGGTCTCTACGATGGTGTGGAGGCCGACGTTGAATTCTTTTGCTACCTTAATTAATTTAATCGCCATGCAGTGATTTTTCCTGCTAAGAGGGGCATCGGGTGAAAAAAAAACACAGAATTTAAGAAAAAAATCCCGGATCGGTGTTTTTTATGGCCCAATGCTATGGGTAAAGTTTTGTTTAAACCAGTGAGCGCCGCGGGGTTTCGCTGTTTACACCGCTGTTTTAATTGCTTTAGAAGGCCAAAAACGTTTAATTTTAATTTGCGGGGGCAAAAGTACGTTAAAAATGCAATGCTATGTTGGGAAATGTTGATGTTTCGGTTGAAATTGCAGGAATTTTTCTAAAGTGACAAAATAACACATGCATATTTTTACCCAAAGTAGAAAAAGAGCTACCGATGGCGAAACCGAATCTCACAAATTTATCATCACAAAAAACCAGTAATCATGAAAAGCTTGATATTAACATTGACACTGATTGGCTTACTCGTTGGCTGTACCAAAGAAACACCTATTGATCCAACAGAGCCAACCCCGCCAATTGATACCACTACCCATATCATTGAATTGGGGAAGGGATCTGTTTTGAGAAATGGAGTTCCCTGGAATGTTGCCTTTTCAGCACAGTATTATGCGAATAATAGAAATCGTTTTTTACTAAAAGCTAAAGTGAAAGAAAATGGTTTTGATCATACTTTTTCCATTAAGGATATAAGTACTTCCTTAGGGGCGCAAAACATTGAAAGCCCTTATATTAATAACTCCAACAACGGGGTTCCAAACGTTTATTATTTTGTTTACCTCGATTTAGATCAGGAGATAAACACATACGATGTTGATACATTACGAACTAATCAATATCTGGAGTTGCTGCGCTATGACTCCATCAACCATATTGTAGAGGGCCGTTTTCAAACTTTTCTTGAAGGGCCAAACACCTGGTGGTTCCTGCCAGACAGTATGGCTATTACGGAGGGGAAATTTCATTTGAAGATTCAATAAAAGCCCGGCTTGTGTAGGTCCCCTGCGGGGATGACAACTCACGTTTTTTTACGTTTGGCACGGCAATAGGCATATCAAAAGGCACGGGTCTTGGTACTTAGTGTCGGGGTGACTTTGGAGTCGCCCCGACACTAAGTACCAAGACCCGTTCGATTTTGAACACTGATTACCAGTCTAATCCCTTACCACCACCAACTTACCCTGGGCGAGGGTCTGGCCTCCTGAGTCCAGGCGGAACCAGTACACCCCGCTGTCCATGGTTTTTGTGTTTAACTGAAATTGGTTGTTGGCAAACGGTTGCTGGGCTACCTGCCGCCCGGCCAGATCGTACAGCAGCAAATTACCCTTCCAGGAATGCGGGCTCTTGATCAGGAAGGTAGCTACATCGCTCACCGGATTGGGGAATACTTCCAGCGCAACATCCGGCATTTTGTTCAGGATATTGGCATCCAGGAATTTCTCGCCCAGGGTGTGCCAGGTAGTATTGGTGATTACAGGCGCATTGAAATCAAAATAAATCGCGGCGCTGTTTTCTACCAGGGTTCCGTGAGAGAGCCCAGCCTTGGGCGCTATCTGGAACTTCACAAATCCGTGGGATGCCGGCTCATTCACATTGCTGTCGGGCAGCAGGATGTTGGTGAACAGGAATTCCAGCACATTGCCGCTGAGCTGGTTGAAGTAGCAGGGATGACTCGAACCCAAAAAGCGCAAGGTGCCGGGGTCCAGAAAGCTGCTGAGCGTGTCCAGTATTTTTACGGTAAAGGCTGTATCCGTGCCGGTATTCTGGAAACGAATCAGGTAATCAATGGGTTGCTGGAGCGGAATGTAATGCTCTTCCATGGCCCCGCGCGGGAATCCCTGCTTGTCGTTCGGATCAAAAGAACCGGTGTTTTCCACACAATCTATGTCTATGATGGGCGACGCATCATCGGGCGAAAACAGGTTGACCATACCCAGGGAGACACCACCGTTGGTATTTGTGCCGCAGCCTTCCACGGTGGCGCTGGCCACCTGCCCCCAGGGGTATCCGGGCGCCTGTTCGGCTTCCAGGCGCCAGGTAGCGCCATTGGCAGGCACGGTGATAACCTCCATACCTCCGGCTGTCAGGGTGAAGGGATTGTTGACAGGCGGGGTCATCACTACAATGTCTTCTACCACAATGTAATTGGAAGGCACCTGCATGGTTCCGCCCAGATTATGGATCAGGAATTTCACCTCATCGCCGGTGCAGTAGCCTTTCACGCGCAGTTCGGGGCCATCCCAGTTGAAAGATTCGGTGCAGGATGTATCCGGATAAATGCGCGCTTCGGTGCAGTGGGTTTGTCCAAGTGCCGCATCGCAACTGAGGTTAAACATTACGAAAAATGACGCGCATGCACCTGGCCCCACATTCCCAACCGGGAAAGTGTAGGTATTGCCATCAACGGTAGTCCAGGGAATACTGCTGCTCAGCACGGTAAAAAAGGTATCGAAATGAACCTCCACCGAGGCATCCTGTGCCTCCAGAGTGCCGTTGTTGCAGTAGTTCACCACATAATAATTGTCAAAACAACGGCGCAGAAAGGGGGTAGACAAAGAAACATCCATGGATGCGCAGAGCATGTTGGCCTGCAAGGCAAAATCATGGCCCTCTGTAGGCATATCTGTCACCACTACCCCAAAAAGCGTGTCCTGACAAGCGTCCCATAAGCTATTCGGTTTGTGCAGAATGACATCAAAAGTACCCGGAACGGCCGCAATATTGTATTTGCCCGTGGGCGTGGTTACGCCATAGTAGGAGTCTGTTCCGTTGGTTGCTTCCACCGTCCAGCCCTGCAAGCCAGGTTCGCCCGTATCTGAGGCGCAGTTGGTATTCTGGTCGTTGAACACCCTGCCGATGATGCGCGATATATTATCGCCACAGCCATCCACTACAGCTGTGTTATTGACGTCGCCTATTTTGATGCCAATAAAATCTGCGGTATTGATGTCTGCCTGCAGGTTGGTAATGGTTATGGCAGATGGCGGCGCGGGAACGAATGGATTGTTGGGGTCGGGAAACACATAATCCTTCTGCACGAACCTGAAACTGCCGGCTGGAAATGCCTGTATCTGGTTTATGATGAGTTGGCGGATCAGGGCGGTATCCTGAGCATTGATTGTATTGGAGCCATCCACATCTGCGGCCAGGAGTTTGTAAGGCGAGTTAAGCGGTTCCAGTCCATCTATATGCTTGACTATCAGCACCAAGTCAAAGGTAGTCACCCCGTTCAGAGGCCCTTCTTCGCAGGAAACGGGAGTGATCTGGTAGTCGCCGCCAGCTTCCAGGGTAAAACTGAAATGACCGCTTGGGTCGGTGATAGCCACCTGATTGTCGGAGCCGGTAACCAATACGCGGAATTGGTTCATCGGAACAACTGTCTCGGTTTCCAAACGTCCGGAAACCGTAAACTGCTGGGCAGTGGCTATTTGTGCCAAACAGATCAGCAAGCCGAGTAAGTAAGTTTTAGTAAGTGTGTTTTTTTTCATGGGTGATTGATTTATGCGGGTGAACCAATTTTCACGATACAAAAGTGCGGGGTGTTGTTGGGGATGTCAAAGACATTTTTTTCATTTTGTAACAATTTTAATAATGCTTAATTTTGTATAAAATATTGATTATCAAAATTAAATAAAATAATTTTGTAACAAAAAATTATAAATAACCGTTTTGTTTTGTGCCTTTGTCCCGGGTGCTGGTGGACAAACGAGATGCTACGCCATCCCTTAATCTTGGCAAACCTATGATTTAAACCATGAACAGAAGTAAACTCATCCAATTACTTCAGGTGTTTTCCAGATCAGAATTGCGGGAGCTGGGCCGTTTTTTGGCCAATCCGGCGTTTAACGCGCGCCCGGAAACCATTCCTTTGCTGGAAATACTGGTCAAAACCGGCCTCTCCGGCAAAGCCTGGCCCGATAAAGAACGTATCTTTTCAGCCATTTTTCCCAACCTTACCTACGATGATCATCGCCTCAGAATGGCTATGTCGGCCCTGCTGAGTGGCGCGGAAAAATACCTCGCCGTGACCGATTTTTTGCAGGATGCCCCGGCATTTCAGTCGCGACTAAGCAAGGTGTTGCGCAGCAGGAACAAACCGGAGGCCGCCGGACAATCTCTGCGGGCAGGCGCGGCGGCGCTGACGTCCCAACCCTTGCGCCATGCCGAATACCAACTGGAACTGTACCGGTTTGAGGAGGAGCAGTTCCGCATGCTGCTGGAGGGCACAGAGGCCGCTCTGGGGCAGCCGCAGGTACTCTCCGATCAATTAGATACTGCCGTGCTGGCCTTAAAACTGCGACAAGCCTGCTCGCTTTGGGCTTACCAGTCGCGCTACAATGTGCCCTGCGATTTTCAATTGGTAGAGGCATTACTGCCTTTGGCAGAACGACATTTACACACCCCTGCTGTAGCCTTGTATTATCACTGCTTCCGGGCCATGACCACCCCGGGCGATACCCGGCATTTTCTCACCTTCAAACAGGAGCTACTGGCGCAAGGCCCCCTTTTTCCGCCGGAAGAACTGCGGGATTTATTCATCCTGGCCAACAATTTTTGCACCCGTCGATATAATGAAGGCGACCACTCGTTTTTACCCGACCATCTGGACCTCTACCGCATTGGGTTCGACCGGAGTTATTTTTTGTCGGAAGGTATTTTGTCGCGTTTTACCTACCTCAATGCTGCCACTATCGGGCTGGTGATGCAGGAATATGCCTGGACGGAAAAATTGATCCGGGAACAACAGGCGTTTCTGGAGCCCGCCTTCCGGGAATCGGTGTATGCCTTTAACATGGCCCGACTGGAATACCAGCAAAAAAACTACGGCCCGGCGCTGCAACTGCTGCAACGCGCCGAATACAAGGAAAGCATGATGGCCCTGGCCGCCAAAACCATCCAACTGAAAATCTATTACGAAACCGAAGAGTTTGACCTGCTGGAATCGCATTTGCAGGCCATTGCCGCTTATATCCGCAGAAAAAAAGTGATTGGTTACCAGCGGGAAAACTACCTGAATCTGGTGTACTTTGTGCGCAAAATGCTGGAAATCAATCCCCTGGATAAAAAACAAAAACAACAACTCCGGGAAACCATACGCCAAACCCGTCCACTGGCCGAAAAGGAATGGCTATTGGAACGTTAGCCGATACCTTTGCACGCTTTTACCTGACAACACAACTATGGTAGATATCACACATAAAACCAAAACCCACCGCACCGCTATTGCGCGCGCCATCGTGCGCGTGAGCAGTCCGGACACCATTGAAGCCATCCGTCGCCGCACCGTGCCTAAAGGAGATGTGCTGGAAGCCAGCCGCATTGCCGGATTGTTCGGGGTGAAACGAACCAGCGATATGATTCCGGATTGCCATCCGCTGCCCGTGGAATTTACCCAGATTTCGCACCAGATACACGAACTGGATGTGGAGATTCTGGTGGAGGTGCAAACCCTCTATCGCACCGGCGTGGAAGTGGAAGCCATGCATGGCGCCTCTGTGGCGGCACTTACCATGTACGACATGCTCAAACCCATTGATAAAGGCATTGAGATATTGAGTATCAAGCTGCTGGAGAAAAAAGGTGGCAAGTCGCAATATAAAGACCAACTCAGCAAAGCCGTCCGGGCAGCCGTGGTGGTTTGCTCAGACAGCATTGCGGCGGGAGTGAAAGAAGACCGCGCCGGACTGGCTATCCGCGAAAAACTGGAAGGTTACAAACAAGTGTCTGTGCAGGATTTTTCGGTGGTACCCGACGAGGTAGACGCCATCCAGCGCAAGGTGCTGGCATTGCACGAGCAGCAATTCGACCTCATCATCCTCACCGGAGGCACGGGGTTGTCGCCCCGGGATGTGACGCCGGAAGCCATCCGGCCGCTGCTTAACCGGGAAATACCCGGCATTGGGGAAACAGCGCGCAGCTACGGACAGGAGCACATGCCTTACTCCATGTTGTCGCGTAGTTTGGGTGGTTTAAAAGGCAACACCCTCATCCTGGCGCTGCCGGGCTCCACCCGCGGCGCTCAGGAAAGCATGGATGCGCTGTTCCCGTATTTGCTGCACATTTTCCGGGTAATGGAGTTTGCGCGGCATGATTGAGCACACACCCTAATTCAGGTTGCGGTATGCTGAAGGTGTCATCCCTGTTTTTTGTTTGAACAACTTGCTGAAATATTGGGTGTACTCGAACCCCAATTCATAAGCTACCTCACTGACCGAGGCGCCGGACTGCAGCAGGACTGTTTTGGCTTCTTCAATCAATTGATAATGAATATGGTCCTGGGCTGTTTTGCCGGTTTCTTTTTTCAGCAAATCGCTCAGATAATTGGGCGATAAATGCACCTGTTCCGCCAGGTATTTTACCGTTGGCAGTCCATGTTCCTTCAATAACCCCGAACGAAAATAATCCTGCAGCAGCTGCTCTATCCGGCCCACAACATCTGCATTGGCATTTTTTCGGGTAATGAACTGACGCCCATAATAGCGGGAACAATAATTCAACAACAATTCTATGTTTGACACCAACAGGGTCTGACTATGGCTGTCTATATTTTCCTGCAACTCCTGTTCTATCTTTTGTACGCAATCAAACAGGATCATTTTTTCTTTTTCTGATAAGTGCAGGGCCTCCGTTGTTTCATAGGAGAAAAAATAGAGTTGTTGTGGTATGATAATCAATCATTTAAGCAAAAGTTCCAGATTCCGGCACAAACACCTGCAACGAGGTTATACAATTGAATATCGCGACAGCGTAAACGATCTGATAAAAATCTAAAACGCTTCAATCCGCC
>DATGWL010000058.1:0-23527 GCA_035299505.1 Saprospiraceae bacterium
TCACCCTGGCCGGACAAGGCAATGCCTGCGATACCCTGGCCACTTACCAGCTTACGCTGAAACCGCAGGAATCCATCACCCAGAACATCCCGCTCTGCCCCGGCGAATCCATCTCCCTGGGTGGACAAAACTACACTGCACCAGCTACCGTGAACCTCACCCTGGCCGGACAAGGCAATGCCTGCGATACCCTGGCCACTTACCAGCTTACGCTGAAACCACAGGAATCTTTCACCCAGAACATCCCACTCTGCTCCGGCGAATCCATCAACCTCGGCGGACAGACTTACACCGCGCCAGCTACCGTGAACCTCACCCTGGCCGGACAAGGTGATGAATGCGATACCCTGGCCACCTATATTCTCCGACTCCTGCCACAGGTATCCTTCACCCAAAACCTGGCCCTGTGCCCGGGCGAAAGCATTGTCCTGGGCGGCCAGACCTACACCGCGCCTGCCACCATAAACCTCACCCTGGCCGGTCAGGGCGACGAATGCGATACCCTGGCCACTTATGTGCTGAACTTGTTGCAACAACCCACCGTAAGCCGAACCATCCAGTTCTGCCCGGGCGAAACCGTTACTCTGGGAGGCGTCAATTACACACAACCCACTACGGTAATCCTGGAATTGCCCGCTCTCACCGGCTGCGACACCATTGCTACCTACACGCTGGAATCTTTAACGCCCGCACCTTCCAATGTCAGCATAGCATGCCCCAACCACATCAGCCTGGCTACTTTGCCTGGTAGCGGACCGGTAGTTGTAAACTATGCCATGCCGGTGGCCGCCACAGATTGCCCTTGCCCGGGATTGGAAATGCAGTTAAGCGCCGGGCTACCTTCCGGAAGTCTTTTCCCGGTAACCAATACCACCGTTTGCTGGGTTGCTACAGATAGTTGCGGTCAGTCGGCTTCCTGCTGCTTTGTGGTAACGGTTCGGGAGGAAGAACCTTGCGATGTAAAGGTGTCTGGCTGCCTGAAATATGAGTTGCTCACCATTACAGCAGATGCCGAAAAGAACAGGACTTATCGCGTTCGGGTAACCAATAACTGCACCAACCGATTGATTTACACAGCCATACAAGTGCCAGACGGCATGACGGCTATGTACCCGGCAGACAATGCTACCTACGAAGCCCCAAACTCCGGCAGGGAGTATCTGGTTCGAAACCCCAACTTTTCGCCCATGTATTCTGTACGTTTCAAATCGGTTTCGGATAGTATTGCCAATGGGGAGTCTGAAATTTTCAGGTATAAACTGCCGGCTCAGGCTGATGTAACTTTTATCAATATAGTGTCCCGTTTGGAGCCTCAGATTTTCCTGGAAGCTCATTTGAACACCTTCTATTGCCCCATCGGCGTTACCCCTGCAGGCGAGCGACCAACGCAGGAACGTTTGGAGGAATATGCCATCCAGACCCCCGATCTGCTGGTATTCCCTAATCCTGTTTCTGGCACGCTCTATCTGGATGTAGCCCATTGGGATGGACAATGGCTCAACCTTCGTATGATTAACGCAAATGGTCAGACAGTATTGACCAGGCGCACGCTGGCAGACAATGAACTGCTTACATGGAACCTGCCCGAGCAAATAGTTTCCGGGCTGTATTTTCTGGAAATACAATTGCCCAATGGAGAAAAAGTGGTGGAAAAAGTTGGGGTAGCACGATAATGAATACCACTAAGTCACTTAAGACACTAAGAGAGCATAATCTAAGTGCCTTAAGTGGCTTAGTGGTCTTCCTCACCAACCCGGAATAAAGTTCAAGCCAAATCTCCAGCTACGCTGGCTTTCCGGAGCGGTTATTGGCAAGGCGAAATAAGGCTCCAGCACCAGGTATCCAAACAGATTTACCCGCATGGAAACACCCGTAGAGAAAATGGGGATGTGCTTTATAAATGCATCATCTTTCAGGTCGTCCAATTCATAAAACGACAAGCCTGCGTCAAAGAACAAGTTCAGGTCGGTAATCAGGAAATTGGATTTAATAAGCGACAACTGCCGTGGCCCGGTGAATGGCAAACGAATTTCAAAGTTGCCAATCAGCATTTTACTACCAACAGTGCGGTAAATGAACAGGGAGTCTTCCGGTGCGCTATACACGTTTTGGTCATAACCGCGCACAAAGAAGGAGTTGCCGGCAAACAGCGGGTATTGCAAGCTGAATGCCGTAGATCGTCCGCCCACCCTGGTGTAGGAAAGTCCGCGTACTGCAAAAGTGACAGGCTTGGCGTAGAAATACCTCCGGCCATCGGCCAAAAAGCTGCTGAAATTGAAATCTCCGCCAAAATACTGCTCCACCCCTACCCTGTAGCGCCAGCCCTTTAATGGCGCTGTAAAACCGAAATAAGAATTATCTCCTACAAATGCGGCCTGTACATTATTCAGGTTTAGGGTACCGCCCTTAGGCAAGCGTTTGCGTTCAGAGCCGTAATAACCGCCATTCAACAGGTAATAATCATTGTATTCAGTAGTTCTGCTGCTGTAAAACTCCGCTGAAGTGCCCAATTCAACCCGCTTGGTGACCGAGAAAGGATAGAAAACTGTACCGCCAATACGCTGCTGAAACACGCGCTCCAACCCAACCGTACTTTTGAGCATCGGAATCACCCCGGAGGTAGTGTTCACATCCACATATTCATAATACTGATACCAACCGCTCTGGAAGGCAAAATGTGAGGCATTGATCCCCCAGCCAATCCGGCGTTTCTGATTGATGTACGACACCTGTCCGCCGGCATCCTGAATATCCCCGTTTAAGGCAGCCCCGGCATACAACTGATTGTTGCCCAAAATATCGCTGAACAAAGCATCTACCCCACCTGCCAAACCTGTTTGAGCGCCAAAGCTGCTGTTTCCGGTATTTACTCCAACCCCTGTGCTACCGCCCAAATAATCAAGCTGAAACTTGGGCCTGAACTTTTTAGGGGTCATTTGAGGCTCCTTATCCGTCTCGGAATCCATCAAACGCAGACCCGTATTAACCATATCCTTTTGCTTGGGGCTGAAAGGCGGCAAAGCCGCGGCCACCTGATCTACCGAAGAAGGATCTACCTCTTGGGCTTCAAAGTCTGAGTCTTTGGCCTGATGGATGATGTACTGACCCTTGCTGTAATAGGTGTACAGGATGCGGTCACGGTCGTCAGCAACACTGATGGCTGGCGAATAGGGCGTTACCCCGGTAATCCCCGTCATCAAATCCGTAAGCTGGTACGCCTTTTTGGTGCTGAAATCATAACGATACAGGTTCCGGCGGCCATCGCGATTGCTCAGGAAGAACAGGTTTCCGTTTTTATCGTATTGCGGGTTCATATTGTCGGCGCCCGGGAAAACGTCCACATTTTCCACTGTGCCTGACGCTACATCCATGACGGCCAGGTTCATGGTCCAGGCGCCATTGGTACGTCCCCGTTCGATGCTCAGAGCATCCGTTGAAAAAGCCAGCGATTTCCCATCGGCGCTCCAGGTAGGCATGATTTCCGAGTAGCGGTCGTTGGTCAATTTTTTCACCTTTTTGCTTTTAAAGGTGTATTGGTAAAGGTCTGTCTGACCGTTCACCAGGCCACTTACCACGATGCTTTTGCCATCAGGACTCCAGGCCGGGTTACTAAACGCCGGCACACCCGGAATTTTTATTTTCTGGGTTTTCCTTCCTTTGAATATGTCTTTGACAATGAGCACACTGCGCCCTTTTTCATAAGCATCAAAAGCGAACCGCTTGCTGTCGGGGCTCCAGGTACCGGCGCTTTCCAGGTAATTCAGGTGGTCGGTATCGCCATTGGATGTGGTGCTGTACACCCTGCGCATCATTTTTCCGGTTTTGGCATCAGCCAGGAACAGATCGGTGGAAAACAGGTTTTTCTCCGACAGGAAAATGACGTATTTACCATTTGGACTGAGTACCGGTGAAATATTCATCTGTCCGGCATTATCATCATCCAGCAGGGTTTTGCCCGGCAAATCTTCTTTTTTGCCCTTTATAGCCCAACGGCCATAATGATCCTTCAGGGTGCGGCGCCAGTTGTTGGACAATGAATCGAGCGATATACCCAGGGTGTAGGGCACAGCATTTTGCAGGCCATATTTGGCCGTATTCATGAACAAGGGCTCAATAGCCTCATCTGAATAGGTGCCGGTAATGTACCCCCAGAATGCCTGTCCCCAGCGGTATGGGAAGTACTTGCCATTGTCCAGATCTTTCAGTCGGGGCACCTGATCGTTGAGGACGGCATCGCGCATCCACAGCGAGGTATTGGCATCAATTCGACCGATACTGAGGTATTCTGCCAGGCCTTCCACCATCCACAGGGGAATATTGGCCAGGTTGCGCATGGTAGTTGAATCGCCGTTCAGAACCTTGTTGTATTGGAAGGCATGCACCAGTTCGTGTCCCAACACATGATGCGTTTGCTGATTGGTGGGCGCTACCGGAAAAACCACCCGGTTTCGCAAGCCTTCTGTGACACCTCCGGTTCCAACGCTGATATCGCCCATGATGGCATTTGTTTGTTGGAACCCGGCGTGATCGTTGTAAATAATCAGCGGGTTTTTAGTGGTAAAGGTGTCCTTCAACACCTTTGAGTGCATATCATACCACTGTTCGGCTGCCGCGGCAATTTCCTTGAGTTTTTCCGGATTGTCGAGGTAATCATAAATCACAAAGTGCTCGGTTTCCGTCACTTTGAAAGGTTGCTGGTTGTAACGGGGTTTATTTCGCCCGAAGTATTGCGCATGAAGCTGGCCGCCCGCAAAAGCGAGGAGCAGGGTAGCGATAAGAATGATCCGTTTCATGGTGTATATGGTTTGAACGGCACACAGAGTGTACGCGATGTTATTCTTTTAACACTAATTGACGCAAAAAGCCTATATTACAGATGTTACCATAGCGTTAAATGCGCTCGAAAGGTAAAGGCCTTGACAATTTTCGCCACATAAAAAACAGGTTTGGCGCTTTCCCTCTTCACTTCATACTTTCGCCCCGCATTAGCCACATTAACCACATTCCCCACATTCAACTCCACCACATTCATGAAAGATACCATTCTCCTTGTTGGCGCCGGCGGCCAAATTGGCTCTGTACTGACTGAAGCTTTGCGCGAAGCTTTTGGGCCCGACCATGTTGTTGCTACTGATTTACGACCGCTTGAAAACCAAAACGGGCCTACAGAGATACTGGATGCGTTAGATGGCCAGGCATTGGCAGAATTGGTAAAAAAATACAAGGCTACCCAAATTTATCACCTGGCAGCCATTCTTTCCGCTACCGGCGAAAAAAATCCGATGTGGGCCTGGGATATCAACATGCGCAGCCTTTTCAATGTGCTGGAGGTGAGTAGGGAGCAACAAATTGCCAAGGTTTATTTCCCGTCTTCCATTGCTGTTTTCGGACAGGAAGCCGCCCCGGCCATGACACCGCAGACTACCGTTTTGATTCCAGGCACAGTGTATGGCATAAGCAAAGTAGCCGGTGAAAACTGGGCCAATTATTATTTCCGCCGCTATGGATTGGACGTGCGTTCACTGCGCTATCCGGGCATCATTGGCTATCAAAGTATGCCCGGAGGTGGCACCACAGACTATGCCGTGGATATATACCATTACGCCGTACAAAACAAGCCTTATGAATGCTTCCTGCGCGCAGATACACCCCTGCCCATGCTTTACATGCCAGATGCTATCCGGGCTACCCTGGAATTGATGGAAGCCCCGGCACAACAATTAACCGTACGCACCAGTTACAATCTTGCCGGCATGACCTTCAACCCGGGCGAAATCACGGCCAGCATCCAAAAGGAAGTGCCCGATTTTAAGGTAACCTACGTGCCGGATTTCCGCCAGGCCATTGCTGATTCCTGGCCAGCTTCCATTGACGATTCAGTAGCCCGCAGAGACTGGGGCTGGAAGCCTGAATACGACCTGGATGCCATGACCCGGGATATGTTGTTGCACCTCAGGGAGCAATACAAATGACCTAGAACTGCTCCTCGCGCCCCAGGTATTCTCCTCTGGCCCTCCACAATGGGTCAGCATTCTCCATCATTTTCTGAACTGCCTGCTCATAGTTGAGCCAGCGGTAATTGTCTGCCCTGGCCTGAACCTGATTGTCAAAGTCGTATTGGGACAGCGACGGATACAGTTGCCCCAGAGCAGCAGGCACATCTGGCAGAATGTACAACACCGGACCATTGGCTGGTTTGGTCACCACTTCCCATTTGATTTTGGGTGTGGTGTTTTTGATTCTTGAGAAAGTCAGCACATCAAAGCCCCCGACACAGGTAACGGCCACAGCGCGGTTGTTGGATAGCGTAGTAGCTTCGAGATCAAACGTGGGTTCAGGTAGTGTTGATGGCACTGCAGGGAAGAATTGATCGATGTAATAGGAATAGCCGTTTGCTGTGCCAATTGGGCCATAAGCGTTCAACCGGAAAAGATCAATATACGGCCGGTTGGGGTCAAACAGATCATTATTTACAGGCTCAAACACCTTTCTGGAACTATAAGCCGGAACCTCTCCCCCCGGGGCCCTGATATATTCAGACAAAGGGAAAAACTCCAGTTTGGAAGTGTCTACAACCCCATCAAGTTTGTATTGCCAGGTGGTAACAAAAGGGAAACCCAGATTTAATGGCGGTGAGAAGTTGCCCAGGAATTGTGTAGATACATCCACGGTACTGGCATCTACCACGGGCCCCATATTATTGAAGGTCAGAAAACGCCAGAACGGTTCTCCGTTTATCAAAACACGCACCCAGCAGCGACCTGTGTTGTTGACCAGGTATTCCCCGTAATAGTTATTCAACGCCTGTGGCCTGGAAAGCGTGAGCGCATCAGATACCACAATAGAATCCAGCGTAGTGAACCCTGTCAGCGTGAAGCGCAAAGTAGATACCTGATGGAAGTATTGATCCCTCAGATGGATTTTTCTCCCACTGGCCACCTGTGTATACGTTGTGAGCGTCAGGGTGGTATCCTTGACCCCCGATCCCGGTGCTTCCAGAGTGGTTACCTTCAATAGGGTAACGTCAAACAGATCATCCTGACTACTGCCAGGCACCTGCACCTGTGCACTGTCTTCGGCGGGCAACCAACGAAAAGCAACGACCTCCCCATCCTCGTTGGATACAAACAAGGCATATTTAGCCTGTATTTCGAAAATATCATTCTGAACCGTGATCTCATAAACGGGATCCGGCGGAGGTGGAATAACAGCTTTATCGCAGGAAATGAAGCCTGAAATAGTCAGAAACAAGATCAGGAAATGGAAATATTTCATGTGTAAATCGGTTTTGAGTAAAAAATCCGAGGTTTGTCCGAAAATTCATCAGACAAATCCTCTTCTATGAAATCAGTCGCAGTGTATTGCGGAGCTAACAAAGGTTTTCATCCATGGTTTGCAGAAGCCGCTACAGAACTGGGTCGTACATTAGCCAAACGGGGCATTCGCGTGGTATTCGGCGGTGGCAGCGTAGGCTTAATGGGCGTTTTAGCCGATGCCGTACTTGCTGAAAACGGCGCTATTACCGGTATTATTACCCACCAACTGAACGATCTGGAACTTGGTCACCCCGGCGTCAAAGACATGGTTGTGGTTGATAGCATGTCAGAACGCCGAGACCTTCTCATTCGTGGAACCGATGGTGTCATTACCCTGCCCGGTGGTTACGGTTCTATGGATGAATTTTTTGAAGCCCTTACCCTCGCCCAATTGCATCAATACCAAAAACCCATTGGTCTGCTCAGCACCCGAGGTTACTACGATCCACTGCTTCACATGCTGGATAACATGGTGGAAAACGGTTTCCTTAAAGCCGACAACCGCCATCTCTGTATTGCCGCAGACACCGTGCCAAACTTACTCCAGGCTATGGAAACCTACGAATATCGGGCCATAGATAAATGGCAGGTGTGAGTGAGTGAATGAGTGGGGGTTTACCACTAAGCCACTGAGGGCACTAAAGAGAACCGCTCTTAGTGTCCTCAGTGGCTTAGTGGTAAACCCCAACTCACTCATTCTATATTATCCCGTTGTGTATTTGGTATATCAAGGCCGTCATGGTTTGACCAACGGCTTTAAGTACGTTTTTATCAATGACATTAATATTGTCTGCATGGGTGTGGTGGTGTGAACCAAAAATATGATCTCCATCACCGGGCAAACTAATGATGTCGATCATAGGGATACCGGCATTCTGGATTACAAAAAGGTGATCATCCGTAATACCACCCTTGTCTTCGTTAATAAAATACTCTCCATAACCCAGTTGCGCGGCCAGTGCCCATACCTTGTTTACAAACTGTGGCGCCACATTGCGGGAAATGCCTTCCTTGTAAAATTTAGCGCCTTTTGCGCCTACCAAATCCAACAGAACAGCATGGGTAGGCATGTAAGAAGGTGTGTGCAGGTTTTTGGACCAATATTGTGATCCAAGGCACCAGGTATCGTTGGCGCCGCCATCCTCACCGTTGTCCTCCAGGTCAAAACAAATCAGGTCTACTCCAATATCAACCGGATTTTTCTGCAAGGTGCGTGCAATTTCCAGCAACACCGCTACACCGCTGGCGCCATCGTCTGCGCCATCAATGGCTTTGTTCTTGTCCTTTGTATCTTTATCAGCTTCATTGCGGCTATCCCAGTGCGCTGCGATACAAATGCGCTTTCCAAGCTCCGGTTTGTATTGGGCAATGATGTTGACGCCGTTCATATAGCCGCCTTTATAGTAAGGGGCACTTACTTTTTGTTCTATTACCGTAAAACCATACTGTTTAAACGTGCGTACCAACCATTCACCACATTTTTTATGGGCGGGCGTATTAGGCACACGCGGGCCAAAATCTACCTGTTTGCTGAGAAACAAAAAGGCTGAATCAGCCTGAAAATCAGGTACTGCAACCTGATTCACCGGAGCAGCCGGCGTAGGATTGGGAGAGGGTTTGTTGGTTTGTGATTTAGGGCCAAGAAATGGTTTGGCTATGTAAGCAATCGCTACCAGTAGCAAAATAGCCACTAATACATATGCCATGATGGGGCGTTTCGATTTACGAGTCATGAATGGAAATGATTTTGCACCGCAAAGAACGTGCTTTTCCAGGTCCTATTTCAAAATAACCCGATCTATTCTGTCAGGGCGCTAACCGCTCCCAGGGCCAATAAGGCTTTATCATTACTGGCTGAATTTCTTGGGCTGCCTGCTCAAACCAGCGCAATGGCGCCTGGGTTTTATCGCCAGTTTGAGTATCGCACTTAAAAAACAAATAATACAACTGGATGCAATAACCCACCCTTGAGAGCAGCGAATCCAGCTGGCTATGCGGTGAAGCACGCCTGCGTTGGGCCATCCATTTATAATAGGCATCGTCGTGCGTTTCAATAATATCCAGCACTGCAGCATCAGAGGTGTAGTGTTCCATGAATCGCCGGGCCAAAACCCCGTGATGCTTGGTCCAATCGCGCGGGCGGGTGCGACTCTCCGCATGTTTAAAGGTATCATGCGCCAGCGCAATCAGGCGCAGGCGCGCGCGATCTTCAATGTGCAGGTCGGGAATCAGGTTGATATTATCCAATACCTCTCTGACATGCAGCGCTACTTTCCCTTCCGGGTGACCAAATCTGGGTTCCCCCCACCAAAGGCCATGGCGAAACTCCGGCAATTCCAGCAAGTGCCATTCCAGCTCCGTTTCCGGCAGCAGAAGTTCGTGCAATGGCGGTATGGCGGTTGATAAACGGCGTTTCACAACTGTTTGTCTACTGATTGGTGTGGTTGGTCGGTGCGCACAAAACAAACCTGTAACTCAGATCGTTCCGTGGTATAGTTTTCATTTTCAACCTCTAAAACATGCGCTGGTTAACAGCACGTTAAACTCGACTTTCCTGGCAGCAATCCCCTTTTGGGAACGTTTTACAGAGGTTATTTTTGCAACTAAAATTAAACTTTGAACAAATGAATAAATGGTTGTCAACGGTACTCGCTGGCGCAACGGGCGGAATCATCACGTTGGGCGCAGCCAAAATGCTCGAAAACCCTCAAATTACCTCGCTCCCGGAGCAGCAAACTTACTCCAAACAAGTGAACTATGGAGGTGCTCCGGTACCTTTTGATTTTACCAAAGCTGCAGAACGCGCCATGCCTGCAGTAGTTCACATCAAAGCCTCGGAAAGCCGCGAAGCCGCACTGCAACGTCAGCGCGATACCCGCTATTCCAACCCGTTTCAATACTTCTTTGGGGATAGCTACGGGTTTGAACAACAGCCACGGTCCGGCACCGGTTCCGGCGTAATTTTCACCGAAGACGGATACATCCTTACCAACAACCACGTGGTGGAATTCGCAGATGAATTTGAAGTTACCCTTCATGATAACCGCGAATTCCGGGCCAGACTGGTTGGTCGGGATCCGAACACCGATATGGCCGTGATCAAAATCGACGCCAACAACCTTCCAGCCATTGAACTGGGCAACTCAGACGAAGTACGGGTGGGTGAATGGGCACTGGCCGTAGGCAACCCGTTCGACCTGACTTCCACCGTAACAGCTGGTATTGTGAGCGCCAAAGGTCGGGATATTGACATTATTAAAGGTGGTAAAGCAATAGAATCCTTCATCCAAACCGATGCTGCTGTTAATCCCGGCAACTCCGGAGGTGCGCTGGTGGATGTGAATGGTAAACTGATCGGGATCAACTCTGCCATAGCTACGCCAACAGGTGTGTTTGCCGGCTATTCTTTTGCGATCCCGGTAAATCTGGTAAAACGCATTGCCGACGATCTGGTGAAATACGGCGAATACCGCCGCGCTTATCTGGGCGTTAACGTGGCTACCATGGATACCCACGTGGCAAAAGAGCTGGGCATTCCCTTCACACAAGGCGTGGTTATTGCCAGCCTTGATCCGGAAGGCTCTGCCGCAATTGCCGGTGTTCAGGAAAATGACGTGGTAACGAAAGCAAATGGCAAAACTGTGACAACTACCTCTGAACTAATGGAACTGATCGGACGTTCTAAGGTAGGTGAAACACTGGTACTCAACGTAATGCGCAATGGCGACAATCAGGAAATTCCTGTTAGGTTGAAAACCAGAAACAACAATTAAGCAAAAAATCCGTTTGATACGGACTCCAAGATAAAAAGTTGGTTTTTCGTTTTGTTTTGATGTGCCGGCCGCTGCGAAATGCAGTGGTCGGCTTTTTTATATCCAAACGCCAACCCAATTGTTCGCTTTCCCCGTCTTGGATGCACCGCTACGTTGTAGCTTTGCGCCGCTTTTGAGCAAAGGCTCAAATTGGCCTTCAAAACAATTTATCTATGAACAGAACCCTGATTTTAGGATTGCTTTTTCTGGTGCTGGGAGGTACAGCCTGGTATGTCATTACCAAAAAAAATAAACAAACCGGTTCCCATGTGTCTTGGGATATGCAGTTTGCCGTAACCAATACAAACGAAATAGGCAAGATTTTTATCGCCGACCGTCAGGGGCGCACTGCCACCCTGGAGCGCAAGGAAAAAGGCTGGATGTACAATGGAAAATATCCGGCCAGACCATCCGCTGTAGATAATCTGCTGGAAACCATCTCCAACGTAAACGTACTCAATATCCCACCCAACGGTGCCGTACAGAATATGGTGAAAGAAACTGCCGCTGTGGGTATCAAAGTGGAAATTTACGACCGTCAGAACAAGCCCATGAAAACCTACTATGTGGGCGGTGTAACCACCGACGAGCGTGGCACCATCATGATCATGGATGGCTCTGAGCAACCTTACGTGGTGCATGTGCCAGGATTTATTGGTCAGCTGCGCCTACGCTACCTGCTGGGTGATGATGAATGGCGCGACCGGGCTGTTTTCCGGGAAAAACCGGAAGATATTCAATCTGTTTGGGTGGAATATCCGCAACGCAAAAACGAATCCTTCAAGCTGGAAAAAACCGGAGAAGCGGCCTATAATGTGCTGCCTTATTACCCCACTACCACCGTCAGCAAAGCCCCCCGCAGAAAAGGCGTGGCAGAAGCTTACCTGATTCAGTTTGAAGCCATGGTGGCAGAAGCGTTCGAAACCCAAAACCCACTGCGTGACTCCGTAACGGCTCTGGTACCCTTTGCAGTAGTGACTATGAAAAAAACAGACGGCGAAGAAAAAAAGGTACGCTTTTGGCCGGTAGAAGTGGAATACCGCCGCGATGATGGCGCGCCTTACGTGGCCAGGTATTTCACTGACATCAATAATGAAGACTTTATGCTCACCCAGGACCGGGTAATGGGCCCCATCTTCCGTGGTTACAGTTTCTTTTTCGAAGGACTGCCAGAAAAGAACAGGTTGAGGAATTAATGAGGGTTTATTTCAACCTGGCCGGGTTATCTTTCAGAAAACCTTTCCAGCTGTTATAGGATTTTTTTCCGGCAAGTCCTGGAGAGGATGCCTGATACCAATGGCACAGAGCGGTGGCCAGGGCATCGGTTGCGTCGAAGTATTTTTCAGAGAATTTGGTGTGCAGGATTTTCTCCAGCATGCCGGCCACCTGCTCTTTAGAGGCATTGCCGTTCCCGGTTACTGCCTGTTTGATTTTCTTGGGCATGTATTCGGTTATCACCAGGTTATTCACCATACCTGCCGCTATGGCAACGCCCTGTGCTCTGCCAAGTTTTAGCATGGATTGCACATTTTTGCCAAAAAACGGCGCTTCAATGGCCATTTCTTCTGGGTTATGCTGGCGAATCAGGTCCTGAACCTGCTCAAAAATATACCGCAGCTTCACGGTGTGGTCATCGCTGATATGGGCAAAGGTTACCACCCCGATTTCGATCACTTTGACCTGTTTCTTATCGGCATCAATAATGGCAAACCCCAGCACGTTAGTGCCAGGGTCTATGCCTAAAATTCGTTTTGCTGTCTTAATGGTGTTGTTTTCTACCATTACATAATTCTTGCGCCTTCCGGAATGGTTGCGCCTTTTTTGATAACCACTACCCCGTCGCGGATGGCAAATTCATCCGCATCCGTATCTGGCAGGTGCGGACCGCCTTTGATCACTACATTATTTCCAATTCGACAATCTTTGTCCAGGATAGCATGTTCGATATGGCAATAATGTCCAACGCCCATTGGTACATCGTCCTGATTCAGTGCAATTTCCTGAAGGGTTTGATAATGATCGTTACCCATTACGATGGTATCCTTGATTACTGTATTTTCTCCAATTCTGGAACGCAATCCGATGATTGACCCGTCAATCACCCGGGCATGGATGATAGAGCCTTCTGCAATCAGGGCGCGGTTTAGCTGCGTGCCTCCGTAAAATTTGGCAGGTGGCAGCATACGACCGCGGGTATAAATTACCCTGCTGGAATCAAACAGGTTGAAAGACGGAATATGGTCGGTCAGTTCAATATTGGCCTCAAAGAAAGAACGAATGGTTCCAATATCTGTCCAATAACCTTCATATTGATAAGCTGCTACTTTACGACCTTCTGCAATGGCCGCCGGAATGATTTCTTTGCCAAAGTCTGTAGCTTCCGGCAGGTTATCAAACAACTGATCCAGAGCTTTGCGGTTGAAAATGTAAATACCCATGGAGGCCAGGTAGTTGCGGCCCCGTTTTTTGTTGAGCGGACTCACCTCACTAGCCCAATCAGGCAGCACATCAGGCCCTGGTTTTTCAATAAACCGCGGGATATACCCTTTGTCGTCTACTTTCATGATACCAAAACCGGTTGCATCACGTGCATCTACAGGCAGGCACGCGATGGTGAGGTCTGCTTTTTGGGCAATATGGTGCCTTACCATGGCTTCGAAATCCATCTGGTAAAGCTGGTCGCCGGAGAGAATCAGGATATAATCAAAGTCCTGACGGTCGTAGTGTTTTCTGCTCTGACGCACCGCATCCGATGTGCCCTGAAACCAGTCTTTATTGCCTGGAGTTTGTTCAGCCGCCAGAATGTCTACAAAGCCCTGGGTAAAATGGTCGAAATTGTAGGCATTTTTGATATGCGCATTCAGAGAAGCGGAGTTGTATTGCGTGAGCACATACATTCGTTTTACACCTGAATTGATGCAGTTGGAAATAGGAATATCAATCAGGCGGTATTTACCGCCAATAGGAACAGCCGGCTTGGAACGTGTCTCGGTAAGTGGATACAATCGGCTTCCGGCGCCGCCGCCGAGGATCAGGCAAATCATCTTTATCATGGCAGGTGTTGTTTTTCTGTTTGATTCAGAGCAAACGTACTGCAAGCCAAATTGTTCCCCAACTATTTTACCATTTCTTATTTGCTAAATAACCCAAATCGCTGCACAATATATCATTTGGCAATCATCAGGCCTTTTTCTTTTTCGGTTTGTCTTTGGCAGAAGCTTTAGTTTCAGGGGCCTCAGGGGCTGTTTTTACCGCTTTTTTCCCTGGAGTACGTGCAGGCTTTGCCTCCTTTACTACCGGTGCAACTGCTTTTTCCGGCTCAGGTTCCGGAGCAGCAGGGCGCACTTTTTCTATCCAGGCGCCTACTTTTTGGTAAACATTGAAGTATTTATCAACCGCTTTTTCCCAGGAAAAGTCGATAGACATAATCCGTTGACGCAGTAACGCTACAATTCCCGGCTCGTTGTGCCACATAGCGGCGCCTCTGTGAATGGCGTATCCGATATCGTTGAGGCTGAACTGGTCAAAACGAATACCGCGACCTACATCGCCGGGTGAGGCAATATCCGGAACGGTATCTTTTAAGCCGCCAATACTTCTAACCATGGGAATAGCGCCATAACGCATGGCATACATCTGATTCAGGCCACAAGGCTCCACACGCGAAGGCATGATCAGGAAATCAGAGCCGGCATAAATCTGGTGCGCCAGCGCTTCGTTGTAATCAATAACGGCATTTACACGGCCAGGATACTGATGGGCCATGCTGCGGAACTGATTTTGGGTCCATGCCTCGCCGGTACCCAATACCAGGAAACTTGCCGATCCACCCGCGTGAATGTAATTTCGGTAAGCATCGGGGAGTAAATCGGAACCTTTTTCGCCCACCATTCTGCCAATGAAACTCACCAGCGGGGCATCCATAGGCAAGCCGAACCACTCACAAAGCACTTGTTTATTTCGGTATTTAAACTCCTGAATAGCCTCCACCGAAGGTGTTTCCGAAGCATCCTGCAAGCGGAAATGGAGTGCCGAATCGGTTCTCGGGTCCCATACCTGTGCGTCAATTCCGTTGATAATGCCCCATTGTTTGTGCCACTCTGACCGGAAAAGGGGTTCCAGTCCGAGACTGCTTTCATGTAATTCAAACAGATAACTTTCAGAAACGGTGGTAACAGCCCAGGCGCATTTGATAGCAGAAGCCATTGGGTTTACGGTGCCATTCCAGTCCAGGAACCCTCTGGCGCCGGCGTAATAAAAAGGCAACAAATGGTGGTTTTTCCAACTAAATGCGCCCTGATATTGTCCATTGTGTATGGTGAACACCGTGGCGATGCCTGAAATATCCTTAAAATCAGGCGAGTATTTTACCATAAACGGAATCAAACCTGTATGGTGGTCGTGGCAATGCAGCACCCTCGGACGATCTTGTTGCGGGAAGGAAACCAGCCATTGCAAAACAGCCTGCTGAAACACCAGATATCGTTCCACCTCATCGTCATAAGGCCATCCTGCCGGGTCGTTGTAAATTCCCGGCCGGTCATATAAACCCGGAATATCCACCACAAAAAACGGGAAACCCAGTTTGCTGTGTTGCTCCTGCTGTACGGAAAAATGGATTGTCCGCCAATCTGAGCGCACCGCACCATGGTACACTGTAACCCAATCCTGCTGGTTAATCCATTTCAGGGAATATTTGGGAATAACCGCCCCCGACAATACGCCGGCCTGAGTCATGTATTTGGGCAGCGAACCCACCACGTCACCCAAACCACCCGTTTTGGCAGCAGGATAACATTCAGCCGAAATATGCAATACCTGGATCATATACGTTGGAGAAGGGGGTGAAGGGTTTGAGGGGTTTGAAGGGTTTGAAGTAGCGACGGGTTTAGCCGCCGTCATTTAACAAGTATGTACACCGGGACCAAATGCATCAACGCTCGCCATGCCGTTCGCCTCACTCACTCACTCACTCACTCACCCAGTTGTTTACCTCCGAAGATGGATTCTACAAAAGCTCGTTTGTTGAATATTTGCAGCTTGTCAATGCTTTCACCTACGCCGATGTATCGGATAGGTATTTTAAACTGATCGCTGATACTGATGGCTACGCCACCTTTAGCGGTTCCATCCAGTTTGGTAAGTGCCAGGCAAGTGATGGGCGCCACTTCGGTGAACTGTTTGGCTTGTTCCTGGGCATTTTGACCTGTGCTGGCGTCCAAAACCAATAAAACATCATGCGGAGCACCGGGCATATTTTTCTCAATGCTTCGGTGGATTTTCCCCAGCTCCAGCATGAGGTGACTTTTGTTGTGCAACCTGCCGGCTGTATCAATAATAGCCACATCGCACTGATGATCTATGGCATATTTGGTAGCTTCAAAAGCCACAGCCGCCGGATCTGCCTGCATGCCTTTGGAGTAAAAATCGCAACCCACGCGGTCTGCCCAAATCTTGAGCTGGTCTACTGCTGCAGCCCGGAACGTATCGGCAGCGCCGAGCACTACCTTATAGCCGCGCTGTTTGAGTTGATATGCCAGTTTGCCTATGGTAGTGGTTTTACCCACGCCGTTCACGCCAATAACCAACAAAACATATGGTTTTTTGCCGGCAGGCAATTCAAAATCTTCGGTGTCTCTGGTGTTGTTTTCCGACAGCAGGTCTACAATTTCATCCCGAAGGATTTCATTCAACTCTGCTGCATTCACGTACTTGTCACGCTTGGCCCGCTCTTCAATTCGTTCAATAATCTTCACGGCGGTGTCCAACCCAACATCGCTGGAAATAAGGATATTCTCCAGTTCATCGAGCACCTCTACGTCTACCGTACTTTTTCCGGCTATAGCGCGGTTAATCTTGCCAAAGAAGCCTTCCTTGGTTTTTTCCAGGCCTTTATCCAGGTCTTCTTTCTTGTCTTTGCTAAAAAATTTGTCAAAAAAGCCCATTATTCAGGGGTTAAAGCTGTTATGATTGATTCAGTGGATGCTCCGCCGCTATTTCCAGGTTTCACCGTGGGTTCGTTTCAGTGCATCCATCAGGTTTACTTTTTGCCGTCTGGATACTTCTATGCTATCGCCGTTTTCCATAATCAGATAGCCTCCTTCTCCTTTGATATAGGTTTTCATGAAGTTCATGTTCACGATATGCTTCTTGTGCACCCGCACAAAATTGAAGCCGGTGAGTGCATCTTCATATGCCTTGATGGTACGACTGGCGGTAATCCGGTGTCCGCCGTTCAACAGGAAATGGGTGTAATTGTTCTCTGCCTCCAGGCGTGTAATATCAGACAATCGTACGAAATGTACCCCATCCATGGCCGAAATACCAATTTTATTGAAAGCATTGGGCGCATTTGGATTGTAAGTCTGCTGCAACACCTCCAGTCGGGCCTTGGTTTCGGTATTACGTGGCTTAATCCGGCTCACGGCACGAATCAATTCCTCGCGTTCAATCGGTTTGGTTACATAATCAATGGCTGCAAACTCAAATGCCCGGATGGCATATTTGTCGAAGGCAGTAACGAAAATAATATCAAAGGGGGCCTCTTCCAATTGTTGAAGCGCCTGAAAAACCAGACCATCAGGCAGGCTGATGTCCAAAAATGCTACATCAAAACGATTGTCGCGGTCATCCGCAAGTCGGAGAAAATCGGCATTTGAACCGCCTTCGGCTACCACATCAACTTCCGGGCAACACATACGCAGGAGGTTTTTCAGGTTTTCGAGGCCTTCGGGTTCGTCTTCGATGATAAGAGCACGAGTGAGCATGTTGGTAGGCGGTTGATTGTTAATCGATGAAGGGGGTGAAAGATACTACGTTGGTTCACCACTAGATTAGGGTAGCGCAAAAATCCACTTTTTATTCAAAAAAAAGCCCGTCGAAGTCCAGATTAACTTCGACGGGCCTGAATGTAGCGTCTTTTGGGGGAATTAGCTTAGTATTCCCTGATTTTCAACCTGGAACCAAAGCGGACCTGGTCAAGATTATTCAATTTTCGCAGGCTTTCCACAGAGGTAGCGTAGAGTCGCGCAATATCTTCCAGCGATTCGTTTCTGCGCACCGTATGGTATTGGTACTGTTTGGGCACCGCAGGTTGTTCCTCCTGAGGGATAGCGGCAGACTGGCTGCCGGGCTTGGGTTTGCCACCGGATCCGGTGCTTGGTTTGGTGTTGGTAGTTGGTTTAGCAACCGGAGCAGTGTTGCCGGAAGGCGCTTCAATACGGAGGCCGGAGTGTTTTTGTACATACACCGGACGGTACAATTTGATCATTTGGCCGGGCTGTACGAAGTTGGACTCCATATCGTTCCAGGATTTGATCTGTACACCGGAAAGGCCCAGGCGGGCAGCGAACTGATCCACATGCTCTACTTCCTGTGGTTTAGCTTTGCTGATCCAGTAGCGGCCATCGCCGTTATCGGCGCTGGTGTATTTTTCAATGCTTTCCAGTTTGTATTTGCGCGCGCTGCTCACAGAGTTGAGGTAGCGGATAAAAGCTGGCATAACGCGTTGTGGAACAATGACATAGTGACCTTCGGTAGTAGGCGGCACATAATCGCGTTTGAAACCCGGGTTCAACTCCTTGATTACCTCGTAAGAAATACCCGTGGCATCGGCAATATCGCGGAAGGATATGCCTTCGTATACGTTGACAAAATCTGTGAGTTGGAGGTCGAGGTCAGGCTCATTTGGCGTGAGGCCGTGCAATTGGAAGTAATTGCAGATATAGGTTGCAGCAATGAAGGCCGGAACGTAGTTGCGGGTTTCGGCTGGAAGGAAGCGCTGGATGCTCCAAAAATTACGGCTTCCTGCCCGGCGAATGGCTGCATTTACCCTGCCGGCGCCACTATTGTAAGCAGCGAGAGCAAGAGCCCAATCGTCAAACTGCTTGTACAAATCCCTAAGGTGACGTGCTGCGGCATCTGTGCTCTTAACCGGGTTGCTGCGGTCTTCCACAGCGCTGTTGGTTTTGAGGCCATATTCGCTGCCAGTGCTGGGCATAAACTGCCAGAGTCCGGTGGCGCCAACGCGCGATACAGCTTTTGGATTCAGGGCAGATTCTACTACAGATAGGAATTTGAGGTCTTCCGGCACACCATATTCCCGCATTTTAGCTTCGTAGAGCGGGAAGTAAGTCAGGCGTTTACCCAGCATATTCTGGGATTTGGTGGTTTGCGCCTGTACGTATGTTTTGATATATCCTTTTACCACAGCAGTTGCCCGCAATTCCAGGCAGCTGCTGAGTTCACCTAGTCTTGACCGAAGCAGTTCATCCGTAATTACTACAGATGTTCCTCCTTTGGCTACGAGAATATCGGTGGTATCAATTGGATCCTCGAGATCAGAAATTTGTTGTACATCTTCTTTTTGGGCAATCAGGGCTGCATTGGTCAACAGAATCAGGGCGAGCGCTAACCAGTACGATACGGTTTTGTTTAACTGCATGGCTTGTTCAACTTCTTTACGGTTTGCGTTGCGGAAGAGGTTTGTTTAAAAAAAAAGCCTCCTTATCAGGGCAGAACCCTGAAATTCCATGAACTTTAATTTGGTTGAGCTGGAAAAGTAAGACGCCAGGCGCCTTATAACCGGTTTATAAATCAGGCGTGTAAGAGCGGGCCAAGAACGACCAACTGATTAAAAAAGTTGTAATGGGACGGCAAAAATCTTACACAATCTTCAGGTATGGAACACCCTTGATGTTAAAATTACAATTCATTAGGAAATTCGTCATTTGAAAGACATTTTCAAATGAGCTCAAAAGCAGCCGATTTTGCTTGTTATCTAGGTAAAAACAAAATTTTTCCGGAGTTTTTACCCAGTTTCCAATAGTATGTACCTGCCGCGGGAAATTGACTCGCTTCCAGTACGATATTTTCTCCTGAAGGAACATTTTTGCGCAAAACCACCCTGCCGTCCATATCCGTCACTTCGAGCTGACCAGCCTCCCGACTCTGTATCCGGCAACCGTTTCGGCCAAATGGATTGGGGAATACCTGAACTGCCGCCAACGGATTCCGGGCAAATACAGGCGTCATCGCGGCGCCATTTTCCCGGTAGGCAACAGCCCGGGTAGGCCATTGCTCAATTCCTAACACGGGCGGCTCGGTTGCCGTATTATTGCCTTGGAAAACGAGCCTGAAAAGGCCCAGCGGTTCTTGCTGCGATACCGGCAATGCAGCTCCGTGCGCCACAGTCAACTGTCCGTTTTTCAGATATTGCCGCCCAAAATTGTCTTCCGTAAGCTCCTGCCAAAGCGTTTGAACCGACTCCAGCTGCCAGTTCGCCGGATCAAACTGAAAGGTGCTTTGAAATGCAGAAAAATGAGGATCCAGCGCTGTAAATGTGCCAACCCATAAGTCTCCCCGACGCTCCCACTGAATGTCCAGCGGCCATGGCTCTGTGGCACGGTCGTCTGACTGACCACCAAAACCTGGCACTGCAGAGTTGTTTACATCGCCCACTTTGATAGCTGTAAAATCCTGATCTGTTACCGAGGCAGTCTGCAGTTGCACGGTCACCCCTTCCGGGAAGGTGGCCTGAAAAGGATTTTGAGGATTCGGGAAGGTGTAGCTATTTGGGATAAAACGCCAGGAAGTATTGTTGGCCAGAGCCGTGTCAATGCCCAGAATCAATTTTCGCAATTGTACAATGTCGAACGTAGTGATACTTCCGGATTTATTGGCATCTGCCGCAATCATTTTGTAAGGCGAATTCAGTGCCTCCAGTGCCAGGATATGTTTGGAAATCAACACCAGATCGTAAGTAGTCAACCCGTTTAGGTGGTTATCATCGCGCCCGGGCACAATCGTGTATGTAGCGCATCCCGGCACGTTTTGGGTTTGATAATTCCCGTCAGCATCTGTCAATACATCATAAACTTCTACAGCCTCTACCCCCTGACCCATTTCATCCAAAATGCTGCCAGACATTGAAACATTTACCGGCGCTTGCTGCGCAAAAATGGAATCGAGCGGAAAAGTCCAGATGCCGCGGGCAAACGTAGCCGCAACCACTTCCTTCTTCACGGGGTTATGGGTAAAATCAAAAACCGGGATATAAGGCATATTACCGCCTAGCCGGTTCCAGTTATCTCCTGCATTGGTGCTGAAATATACGCCGGCATCGGTAGCTGCAATCAATACCTGATCTGAAAAACCGGGCACTACAAACAGATCATTTACAGGCAGTTGTGGCAAATCAGAACTGATATTTTGCCAGGTATTGCCATTGTCGTCAGACCGGTGAATATGCGGCGTATTCAGGTTGTCGCGAAAACCGGAGTGGGTTACGAATATACGATTGGAGAACGTTGGAGAGTAATGTACGGAGGTAACGTACCGGTCTGGCAAACCCTGTGAAATATTGGCCCAGGTGCCATTGGCCTCTCTGCGCCACACATTTCCGTCGGAGGTACCAGCCACGAGTTTATTGGCCACCACCGGCGATTCATTTAAACAGGAAACCGTATGAAAGCGGGCATCCAATATAAGTCCATCCGTCAAATCGCCTGAAATGGCGCCCCAGCCACTTCCCTGATCTCGCGCATAAGCGCGATAGGTAGCGGCATACAGCCGATTAGGGGTATGACTGCTCATGAAAAACGGGGTATCCCAGTTGGTCCGGTCGGTAGTACCCAGTGCTGCACTTCCAAATTGCCAGGTATCGCCGGCATCCGTGGTTTCGTGGATGGTACCATTCTGAATTTCCACCCAAAAGTGTTCCGGATCATTCGGATCAAAGGCACAACTGAAGCCGTCTGCCGAAAATACCTGAACCCAGTTATTAGGGTTCAATCCATTGCCTTTTTGCACCCCGTTGTCTTGAGCGCCGGCAAAATATTTGTCAGGTTCATGCGGGTTGAAGGTGGTTCGGTAAAATTGGGTGGTTGGCAGGTTCTTGGATTTCGCCCACGACATCTGACCGTCGTTGCGGTAAACGCCGCCATCGTTGGCCCAGTAGCGCCTGCCACTGGAGGTAAATATCAGGTCGTGGCTGTCAGCATGTCCGCCTGCGGCAATAGCCCATCCTGATCCGTTGATGGCTTTCCGCCACAGGTGAATCCCGTGAAAATAGAGATCTTCATCGTTGGTTGGGTTCACATGTATTTTGCCAAAATACCAACCAAAATCGGCGCAGGCATCTTCCAGCTGAAGTATGTTCAGTGCCGTCCAGGTAGAACCGCCATTGGTAGATTTGTACAAGCCGCCAGGGGTAAACAGGGAATCAATATAGATCGCATAAACCTTGTCGGGATTGGTTTGTGAAACAGCCAATCCGGTTCTGCTCATGACGCCGGTAGGTAAACCACCGCCGAGTTGTGTCCAGGTATTACCGCCGTCGGTACTTTTATACACCTTGGCATTTGGACCATAAGCCACCGATTCAAAGTTGTTACGGATTCGATCCCAGAAAGAAGCATACAGGATGTCTGGGTTGGCCGGTGAAAACACCAAATCGCTGGCGCCAGCCTGATTACTCACAAACAACACCTGTGTCCAGGTATTACCACCGTCTGTGCTTTTATACACTCCCCGATTGTTATCGCGCACATACGGATTGCCCATGGCTCCCGCCCAGAGAATATCCGGGTTGGTGGGGTGTACCAGCACTTTGGAGATGATACCAGAGGGGGCATTATCCATATGTTGCCAGGTATCGCCGGCATCAATGCTCTTGTAAATTCCGTTGCCGTTGAAAACCAGGGAGGGCATATTGGGATCGCCGGTGCCTGCAAAAACCAGATTGGGCTGTGTTGGAGCAAACACTACATCCCCGATGCTTAGTTCGGGGTTATCGTCGAAAACGGGCGTCCAGGTTACCGCACCATCAGTGGATTTAAACAAACCGCCGCCGGAAAAACCTGCCAGCAAAGTGTTCTCATCATCCGGTTTAACGGCAAGAGTATTGCATCTGCCAGCCACATTCATTGGTCCCTGGTTGGTCCAGGGCGTTAGGTTGGAACCACAACCACCGCTTCCTCTTCTTTGAGCCGTTTCAGCTATACGGGTCTGCTGTAGCGTATTCCGCCAGCCCTGCCAGTCGAAATCCGGAAAAGGATACGAACGCTGGAAAGCAAACATGTCGTGAGGTCTGGCCTTTTCACTCAGTCTGTCTCTTTTAGGCAAAGTGTTTCTGCCACAGGAAAACAAGCCGGCAATAACAGCCATCAACAAGATTGCTTTTTTCATCATCGAATCGGTTTTGTAATCAAAAATACACAGCCAAAATTAAGCCAAATATTGAGGGGACTGGGGGCATTGGGGGTCATTTGGGGTCATTTAGGTCATTTAGTGGTCATTTAGAGGTCATTTGGGGTCATTTAGAGGTCATTTGGGGTCATTTAGAGGTCATTTGGGGTCATTTAGAGGTCATTTGGGGTCATTTAGAGGTCATTTGGGGTC
>DATGWL010000059.1:0-36141 GCA_035299505.1 Saprospiraceae bacterium
GTTTTCACCGCGAAGTACGCGAAGTGCGCTAAGAGTGTTTTTGCGTACTTGGCGTACTTCGCGGTGAATTTCTAGCACCCGGGGTTTTCACCGCGAAGGCCGCGAAGTGCGCTAAGAGTGTTTTTGCGTACTTCGCGTTCTTTGCGGTGAATTTCTACCCCCCGATTTTCTTCCGTGTCTTCTTCGGCATCAAACCTTCCTGACGCTTGCTTTTTTTACTCTTTTTGGGCGCTTTGAGACTGGATTCGGCCGGGCAACCGCTTTTTTTACTGCATGCAGGCGCGGTAAGGGATACCGTTAAAACCAGGAAAAACGCAAAAAAACAATATCGACGCATGGGAAATCAGTTTTTCTTGCCCTTTTTCTTGGCGTCTTTGGCAAAAACATCGCTGGCATGGGTAGCCTGCGGGCATCCGGATTTACGGCTGCAGGCAGGAGCCAATACCGCAACGGCAAAAATAAACAGCAGGGCAGGGGGGAGAATGCGGGATAATTTCATGGTGAGCTATGTTGTGTGGTTGTTGATTCTTCAGACCTCGTCTTTTTTGGGCACCGGATCGTGCATGGGGTGCGTACTCCACGGATGGCACCGCAAAATCCTTTTAACCGTCATGTAAGTTCCGGTAAAAGGCCCCCATTCCTGAAGCGCCTCAATGGCATATTCCGAACAACTGGGTTTGTAGCGACACTTGTTGGGGCCTAATAATGGCGACAAGGTTACGCGGTACAGTTTTACCAACAGGATCAGGATTTGTTTAATGACCCACATTTACCAATTACCCAAATTTATACCCTACTCCTCGTATGGAATGGAAAAAACGCGGTGTTTTGGCGTCTTCTTCAAAATATTTCCGGAAGGAAAGGATGAAGTTATCGATGGTTCGGGTGCTGGGAAAAACATCGTATCCCCAAACAGCCTGCAAAATCTGGTTGCGGCTTACTACTTCGTCTTTGCGTTCTACCAGCAACTTAAGCAGCATGGTTTCTTTTTTGGTCAGCGTCAGTTCTTCACCGCGAAACGTGACAGCTTCAAACGTTTCAAAATTGATCTTGTTGCCGCCAAATTCAAACAACACCGGACTCTCACCTTTTTGTCGCTGACTCCGGCGCAAGAGTTTGCTTACCCTGAGCAGTAATTCTTCCAGGTTAAACGGCTTGGTGAGGTAATCATCTGCGCCTTTTTTGAGTCCCATCACCCGATCCTGACTCATATCCTTTGCTGTAAGCAGGAGAATAGGCACCTCTGTATTGGTTAGGCGTACTTTTTCCGTGATGTCAAAACCATCCACTTCCGGCAGCATCACATCCAGCAATAACAAATCGAAATGCTGCCCGGCAAACAATTCCAGCGCCTTTCGGCCATTGCCGGTGGCAACCACCTCGTAACCGTCCAATTCCAGGTTGAGTTTCACCGCATCCCGGATGTGCGCTTCGTCTTCAACAAGTAATATTCTCATAATGATGCAAAGATACATATTGAAGCCGGAAAGATGTGACACAAAGGCATAAAGGCCTAAATGAACATACCTTTGCCTTTAATGCCAGGAATCTACCTCCATATCCCGTTTTGCAAGCAGGCTTGCCATTACTGTAATTTCCATTTTTCCACCTCCCTTCGGCAAAAAGGAAAAATGGTGCAGGCTATCCTGAAAGAACTGGAAATACAACAGCATTTTCTCAACGGCGCCGAACTTGGCTCCATTTACTTTGGCGGCGGTACTCCTTCTCTGCTGGATACCTCCGAGCTGGTGCAGATTTTTGAGCAAATACACCGGCTGCACCGCGTTTCACCTGATGCAGAAATTACCCTGGAAGCCAATCCCGATGATTTGACTTCCGAAAAGCTTACAGAACTCCGGCAACATACACCCGTAAACCGACTAAGCATTGGCATTCAATCCTTTGCGGAAGAAGACCTGCGCTGGATGCATCGCGCACACACGGCCACACACGCGCGCGAATGCCTGGACAAGGCCCTGGCTGCCGGATTTCGCGACCTCACCATCGACCTGATTTATGGTTCTCCCACCACCTCACATGAACAATGGGCTGAGAATCTGCGCATCGCTTTTCAGTACCGCATTCCGCACCTGTCATGCTATTGCCTGACGGTGGAAGACGGCACAGCCCTGGGTACTTTTGTGCGGCGCGGACAACAACCACCGGTAGACGAGGAACGGGCAACAACCCAGTTCAACATGCTCCTCGAAGCCGCAGCCAATCATGGATACGAACACTACGAAATATCCAATTTTGCCCTGCCCGGCCGGTATGCCCGGCACAACACCAATTACTGGCGCAACGAACCATACCTGGGTATTGGCCCGTCAGCACACGCGTACAACGGTATAGCCAGGCAATGGAATATTGCCAATAATGCTCTGTATATCAAGGCTTTGGAAGAAGGTCGTGTACCGTTTGAGCAGGAAATACTCACCCCGGAGCAACGCTACAATGAGTATGTGATGACTACCCTGCGCACCATGTGGGGGGCTGATCTGGAACGCATACAGGCCATGGGATTTGCAGCCCATTTTGAAAAAAACGCACAGAGTTTCCTGCATTCCGGCGATCTGCTGCGCGAGGGCTCTTTTTTCAAATTAACCCATTCCGGCAAACTTCTGGCCGACCGGATTGCGATGGAGTTGTTTGTGGAGGGGGAATAATAAAATTTTTTTTAATAAAAATACCGATCGGTATTTTTATTATCATACCTTTGCTCCATCTATGTTATCCAAAGCAGAACGTACCCGAAAATACATTGTAGAAAAAACAGCCCCGGTGTTCAACGCCAAGGGCTTTGCCGGTACGTCTATTCACGATCTCACCGAGGTTACCGGTTTATCCAAAGGCAGTATATACGGCAACTTTGAAAACAAAGACGAAGTAGCGCTCGCCGCCTTCGATTATAATTTTGCGCATGTAGTCAATTTCCTGAAAACGGAAATGGCCTCCCGGGAAACCATCATTGAAAAGCTGTTGGTGTATCCGGATATCTACCGGAATTTCCTGGAGCTCCCCATACTGAAAGCTGGCTGCCCCGTTTTAAACACTTCTACCGAAGCCGACGATACCCATCCGCTCCTTCGGGAAAAAGCAGCCAACGCCCTGGCCTTCTGGAAAAATTCCGTGGAACGACTCATTCAAAAAGGCATAGAGCTACGGGAAATAAAACCCGATACCAACGCCTCCAACTTCGCCATAATTCTCATGTCCATCATCGAAGGAGCTGTCATGCAAGCCAAAGTCACCGGCCAAAATGCCCCGCTGCATATTTCCATGGACTACCTCAGCGATTGTATTATGAGCCTCAAGAAGTAGCAAAATTTTTTTGCACATATATATACCGATCGGTATTTTTTATATAAAATTCTATCAAAACATGCAAAATGACCCCAATGACCTAAATGACCTATCAAATGACCCCAATGACTCTTAAACAACCCACACCCATGTCCAACACAACACTGCCAAAACTTCTCGAGAGTACTGTTAAAATCCGTTTCCCGGATTGCGATCCGTTCAACCACCTCAACAACTCCCGCTACCTGGATTACATCATCAATGCACGGGAAGATCAGATCATGGAGGCTTACCAGTTTGACTCGCACACCATTGCGCGGGAAACCGGATTAGCCTGGGTAATTGCCCAGCACCAAATTGCCTACCTGGCTCCCGCCATGCTTATGGAAGAAGTGGTGATTCAAACCCGGATGCTCTCTTTCACCGATCGGATTATCCAGATCGAAGCCCTGATGTGGAATCAGGATAAAACCGTGTTGAAAACCCTGATGTGGACCAGGCTGGCACACTTCAATTTACGAACCATGCGCAGCCACACCCATTCAGAAGAATTTTTGTCCTTATTTTCGGCAGTGGTTGATCCTTTACCCACCGACATTGGTTTTGAAGAAAGAATCAAACAACTCAGAATTAAGGTATGAAAACAAATTATCTGGAAAGCGCCATCAAACAACTGGAGTACTACAAAAGTCTGGGCGATAAAACCTTCGCTCAGGTTTCAGACGAAAAACTGTTTTGGCAATACCACGACGACAGCAACAGCATTGCCACCATCGTCAAACATCTTTGGGGAAATATGCGCAGTCGCTGGACTGATTTTCTCACCACCGATGGGGAAAAAGACTGGCGTAACCGGGATGCCGAATTTGAAAACGACATCAGCACCCGCGCTGAACTGTTACGGATCTGGAACGAAGGCTGGGAGGTTTGTTTCCATGCCTTGAAATCGCTGCGGGAAGAAGACCTGGATACCATTATCTATATCCGGAATCAGGGCCATACCGTGATGGAAGCCATCAACCGGCAATTAGCCCACTACCCATATCATGTGGGGCAGATTGTTTTTATTGGTAAAATGGCTGCAGAAAAATGGGATTCGCTTTCCATCCCAAAGGGCAATTCCCAACAGTTCAACGACGAAAAATTTGCACAACCGAAACACCGCGAACATTTTACAGACGAATCCCTGAAAACAAAACCCTGATCACGCTATGGCATTTTCACTTTCCCATTGCATCGAAATACTCGGGCGCACACCGGAAACCTTGGACCATATGCTGACAGGGCTTTCTCCGGAATGGACACATCAAAATGAGGGTGAGAACAGCTGGAATGTATTTGAAGTGATCGGACACCTGATCCATGGAGAACATACCGACTGGATAACCCGGGCTACCCTAATCCTTTCAGATGCACAGGATAAAACCTTTGCTCCGTTTGACCGGTTTGCGCAGTTACATCTGCATCAGGGTAAAACACTGGAAATGTTGTTGCTGGAATTCAGGGAGGCCCGCATGGAAAATCTGCAAACGCTCAAAGGCTGGAATCTTTCAGAATCAGATCTGGTAAAATCAGGCATACATCCGGTGCTGGGCATAGTAACGCTCCAACAATTGATAGCCACATGGGTGGTTCATGATCTCAACCATCTGTGGCAGATTTCCCGGATTATGTCGAAGCAATATGAGCAGGAAGTAGGCCCATTTCATGCATTTTTGGGCATATATCGTTAATTTATCACCAAAAAGCCTTAAATTGACCGGAGTTATTCACCTAATTCCGGTTTTTTATGCCCTACGCTTCCCTTTTTCTCCTGCTTTTACTCCCAACGTGCCTTTTTTCTCAACCACTTTCCTTTCAATCTACAGGTATAGGAGGGGGTGGAGCACTGTTTAGTCCGGCCATCAATCCGGCAGACGATCAGGAAATGTATTTTGCCAGTGATCTGGGTGGACTCTATACCACCCGAAATGGTGGAAACTCCTATGAGTTGGTACATTTTACGGAAGCTGTTGTCAATCCATATGGCAAAGTTTGTTTTACACAAAATACCGAACTTCGATACGCTTTAATATGGGATGAAGCCCATTATGCTACTCGTCCGGCCAAAAGTTCTGATGGCGGCAATACCTGGAATTTCCTGCCCGGCGATACAGATTCAGGTGAAGAAAAGCTGTTTTTATATACAGACTACACCAATCCTAATCGGGTGCTTTGGACTGATTACAACCACCTTTATTATTCTGCAGATGGCGGGCAAACAGCCCAATTGAAATGGACTGCTGCCAATAGCGGGACCGGCATACTATTGTCTGGTGTATTTTTTAATGGAAATGATATTTGGTTAGGGACCAATGAAGGGGTAATCGTTTCACACAACGGAGGTGGTTCTTTCAGTAATGCCAATTTTACCGGAATTCCGGCTAACGAGGTAATAATGGGTTTTGGCGGTGGAAAATCTGGTAATACAACCCGTTTTTATGCCCTAACCGGTGATCCCGCAAATATCTGGGCTACGAATATGGGATATAATTACTGGCAAACCATCCGTGGTGTTTATACCATGGATAATGTTTCCGGAGCCTGGTTGGCCTCTATGAACGGTATTGATCCGGATGCAGATTATGCCGTTTACCTGGCGATGGCAGATAATGACCCCAATACCTGTTACCTGGCAGGGAGTACTCCATTCGAAGAAGCGATCGTCATGAAAACCGCCAATGGAGGCGCGAGTTGGGAACATATATACCTCCGAAACAACAATCAGAATATTTACACAGGTTACCAGGGCGCCAATGGTGATTTTGGATATTCCTGGGGTGGTTTTGCACTGGGATTTGCTGTAAACCGGTTGAACAGCCAGCATGCTGTTCTGACCGATTTTGGATTTATCCATCATACACTCAACGGCGGTGTGGATTGGCACCAGGCTTACCTACAACCCGCAGACGAAAACCCGGCCAATACCCCCACACCCAAGAAAAAATATTACCATGGAGTTGGCATGGAACAAACAACCTGTTGGCAAGTATATTGGTTTGATGCCAATAACATCTTTGGCTGTTTCACTGACATTCGCGGCGTGCGATCTCAGGATGCAGGTAAGTCCTGGAGTTTTGACTACACGGGGCACAACCTGAATACCATGTACCGGATTGCCAAACATAATACGCAAGACATCTGGTATGGCGCCACCTCATCCGTTCACGATATTTACCAAACAACCTACATCACCGATCAGCGCCTGCAACCTTCCTATAAGGACGGGCAAGTACTTTATTCCTCAGATAAGGGGAAAAATTGGTCGGTTCTGCGCGATTTTGATTATCCGGTAATCTGGGTTACCACAGATCCAACTGACAATGACCGCTTGTATGCCGGTGTCATATCCACCAACCCGGCTGTTGGTGGTGTGTGGAAAGCACAGGGAATTTCCAATCCGTCTAACACCATTTGGAGCCATTTGCCCAATCCACCCGCCAATAATGGTCGCATTTTCAACATCCATTGTTTAAATGATGGAACATTGGTAACAACCTGGTCGGCCAGAAAATCCAATAGCGGAAGTATCTTCAGCGATAGCAGTGGCGTATTTGTCAGCACGGATGGCGGCCAGAATTGGCAAAAACGAAACCATCCGGATATGAATTACTGGACTAAAGATTTGGTTATTGACCCCTCAGACCCTACTCAGAATACCTGGTATGCCTGTGTTTGGAGCGGATGGGGAGGACCAGCCAATGATTTGGGTCGACTGTTCCGAACAACCAACCGGGGGTTGAGCTGGCAGGCCATTACAGCCGATGATCAGTTCCTGCGTGTCAGCTCTGTTACCATCGATCCACTGGATCCGGAAACCATGTACCTGAGCTCCGAAACAAATGGCCTTTGGGTAACTCATGAAAAAAGTGCCGCACAGCCACAATGGAGCCTGGTTTCCTCATATCCGTTCCAACATCCGGAGCGGGTTTATTTTAATCCATACAAGCCCGAAGAAATGTGGATTGCCAGTTTCGGGAATGGTATGCGATTTGGCTCGCTTGCTACTCCAGTTTCAGAACCTGATGATTCAATGGTTCCCGTCATGCAACTGATACAAAATCCTATAGAAGATAATCAACTCAAAATCCGCCTACAGCTTTCACAACCTACGAGCGCGTCCTTTCTTTTGTACGATGTGCAAGGCCGTATCGTGCATACTTTTGGATCGCAGGTTTTACCTGTAGGTTTAACCAATCTTGACCTGGCCTGTTCCGGAGTTCCGGCAGGAATTTATTTTGTACAAATGGAAACGCCTGAAATGAAGGCGGTGGAGAAGGTGTTGATTCAGGTTGGCAACTAATCGTTACCGCCCATCCACTTCTCTCAAAAAAGCCTCGAGTATCTGATTGAACTCACCCGGCTTTTCCATCATCGGAGCATGGCCACATTCATCGAGCATGTGCAGACGCGAGTCTGAAATAAGCTCATGGAATTTTTCGCCAACAAAAGGTGGTGTTACAATATCCTGCTTACCCCAAATCAGGAGGGTAGGGGCTTTGATCTTGTGCAACTTATCGCCCAGGTTGTGGCGAACAGCAGATTTGGCAGTGGCCACTACACGAATGGCTTTACCTCGGTCATTCACAATTCCGAATACCTCATCTACCAGCTCTTTACTTGCAACGGCCGGATCGTAAAAAGTCTGAGCCGTTTTGTTTTTGATGTATTCGTAATCACCGCGTTTGGGGAAAGCCGTACCAAAAGCACTTTCATACAAACCCGAGCTGCCGGTAAGGGTTACCGATGCAATATGTTCCGGATGCGCTATTACATAAAGCAAGGCTACGTGTCCGCCAAGTGAGTTACCCAGGATATGTACTTTATCATACCCCTTGTATTCCACAAAGTTGGTAACGAACTCTACCAGTCCGGAAACGGAAACCTGAAGAATCGGCAATTCATAGATAGGCAGGATAGGAATCACTACGTTGTACTTGCTTCCGAAGTGATTGGTCAAATCCTGGAAATTACTGAGCGCGCCGAACAGGCCGTGCAATAACATGAGTGGCGTACCCTCGCCACCTGTTTCTATGTATTTAAAACCTTGCTCTTCTTTTATCGGAAAATTCATGCGCGGGATGTTCTGAATGATGCAGGAATAGATGCTATGGGCAAAAGTAGAAAAATCCTGTTAACCCCGGGGATTTTCACAGAGATTTAGGTTCAGACAAGATGAATGTTTCGTGAAACCTGGCTAGGCTCTCTGTGCCCTGAGTTGATACGACATCCAGAGTACCACACTTAACAATACTACAGCTCCTGCCTGGTGAGCCACACCAAGATCAACAGGAATTTGTGCTTTGCAATTGATTACGGTAAAAATGCCCAGCAATACCTGCACACTCACAGCTGCCACCAACCACCAGGCACTTCGGCGGAGCCGATCACTGATATTTTCTTTCAGCAGTTTCCACACGAAATACACAATCAGTGCCGTAAGCACATAGGCTGTATTGCGGTGCAGAAAATGCAACAAAGCCGGCATAAACGGATTGGTATCATAGTGGATAAAACTATCGCCCGTCCAATGGCTGCCGTCAAGCAATACCGTTGGCAGGTATTCGCCGTGCATGTCTGGCCAGGTTGGGAAAAACAAACCGGCTTTGGACCCAGACATCATAGCCCCCAACCCGATCTGAACAAAAGCTAACCCGAGCAGGGTCCACGACATACGCCTCATGCCAGGCATCGAGCTTTCTTTTTGTTCCGGTGAGATGGTCATAAACCAGGTCCACATCAGGTAAGTAAAAATAACCAATGCCATACACAGGTGCAAAGTCAAATTGTAGGCGTTTACCCAGGGACGTTTGATCAAACCACTGGCCACCATAATCCAGCCAAAAAATCCTTCCAATCCGGCCAAACCAACCACCATCAGCAAGCGCGGCATCAAACGTTTAGACAACATTCCTTTGAACCAAAACCAGAAAAAAGGAATGATAAATACCACCAACATCAACCGGGCCCAGAGTCGGTGAAAATATTCCCAGAAGTAGATAAACTTGAAATCCTCCAGTGCCATACCCTGGTTGATCTTTTGATACTGCGGGGTTTGTTTGTACAAATCAAATTCCGCTTGCCACGCTGTTTCTCCCATCGGCGGAATGGCTCCGGTGACAATGTCCCAGCGGGTGATGCTCAACCCGCTCCCGGTGAGCCGCGTCACGCCGCCAATGACGATCTGGAAAAAAATCATCACCAAACCTGTTAATAACCAAAGTTGAACGGCGCGCGGAATTTTCAGATCATCCGCATATTGGAACTTGAACATGTTGAAAGAGGGCTGATTCAAAATTTAAAACAAAAGTACCAAGGAATAGATCTACACTTTTCCATCCTTAGCCCCTTTCTATGAAATTTAGATGGTTTAAAAAATTCCCCCCTACGGGCATCATAAGGACTGTTAGTTTGTGGAAAACGTTATAACTGTATTTAGCAAAGGTGTAATCCATAAAAGTTACCAGTATTCTACACAAGTTGCCCACAAATAAGTGTTCTTAAAATCAAAGACTTAGCAAGTTGTCCACATCAAAACAGCAAAACGTTGAGAAACCTGCTGTTGGACGTTTCGCTACTACCAACGTTGTGAATTCACGTTTGCCATTCCAGGCTTTTACACACACTCCAGGCGTTTATACCCCGATTTTATCCTTTCCTACTGTACTGGTGTGGAATACTGTGCATGACTCCTATGGTTATACACAGCGTTTACCCACAATCCATGTTTCTGAATAAGCTTGATTATCAAGGTATTAGGTAGTGTAGGAAATAGGGGTGTGGATAAGTTTTGATACAAATCGTTTAGGTGTTTAATGTATTGATAATCAATATTTTATATTTTTTACTAGGAATAATAATCTGAATAATATAATTTAAAGAGAATAATATTCTGAAAAACATAAAACAATTCCCTATTTTTACTTATCATTTGGTTGTTTTTACAAAAAAGCCTGATCAACCGGATCAGTTTTACAGTTCCAGTTAATCAGGCTTGCTGATGTATTTCACATGGAGTTTTTCTCGCACAGATTTTACACAGATTGGGTGTACAGATTTTTTTTCAAAACTCTTTGCATAAAAAATCATCCCCTAAATTCGTGTTCCACCTGGTTTAGAAAGAATCTCCAAACGCAAAATCTGGTTTGCGTTCGGTCCAGCGGCCTCGTGTAAAATCTGGGAATGCCTGAGGCGTACTTCCGGTGGCTATGCTGGCTTCTGAGAGTGGCGTTATGGCCAGCCAGGTAGCAGCATCGTATACATCAAGCTGTGGCGCCTGATTTCTTTTGGCCGACTCCACAAAATGGTGAAACACAAAAAAGTCCATACCTCCATGGCCGGCAGCTTTGGCATCATCGCCGTAACGCTTCCAAAGCGGGTGATCATATTTTTCCAGCCACGACTTGGCATCGGTCCAGCGGTGTGCTTCAGTTTGTCCGTCGATGAATAATTTTTTATTCACGTCCATCCAGATTCCACGGGTTCCCTGTACACGGAAAGCCAGGGAGTACGGACGTGCCAAACTGGTATCGTGCGAGAGCATAACCGTTTCTCCATTGGAACACTTGATCATGGTAGTTACTTTATCGCCCAGATTGAACTGTACCTGAGCGCTCGGATGCGATGGTCCGCCTTTCGGATGGTTCACTACATAGTCGTGCAATCCTCTGGTTTTACTCGCAATAGAAGTTAGGTACAAGAAGCGGTTTCCTCGATTGATGTTGATCATCATGGCTGCCGGCCCAACACCATGAGTAGGGTAGAGATCTCCATTGCGGTGAATAGAATGTTTGGTTCGCCACTTGGCTTCCGAGTAGGCCTTCTCTCCAAACTCTACTCCGGAATCATAAGGCGTAACCCCGTCATTAAATTTCACCCCACGAAGGTCGTGCTCATACCCTCCCTCCAAATGAATGAGTTCTCCAAAGAGTCCCTCGCGTACCATTTGCAATACTGCCATCACATCCCTGCGGTAACACACATTTTCAAGGAACATTAAATGCGCGCCAGTTGATTCATGGGTGTTGACCAATTGCCAGCACTCATCCAACGAGAACCCACCACACACTTCAGTGGCCACATACTTACCCTCCTTCATGGCCTCCACACATTGTTGGGTATGCCATTCCCAGGGAGTGGCAATCACTACAGCATCAATGCTTTTATCTCTCAGCAAACGCTGATAATCATACACCCCCTTGTCATATACATCCGGCTTTTTCTTCCCTTTTTCGTCAATCATTTTAAGGGTGTCGGCCAGCATGCGTTGGTCAGGATCGGCAATGGCTGCCACTTCACAATCGTCTCGTAGCAGTGCCATTTCCACATGGTTTTGTCCGCGCAATCCCACCCCTATAAAACCAATCCGTAGTTTGGATTTAAAGGACGATGCATGCAGGATGTTTGCCTGAGCTGTCGGGTTTTCGGCTGATGTCATATTGGGCAAAGCCAATGCAGCTCCGGCCAGCGCTGTGTTTTGGAGAAAGGATCGGCGGTTAATTTTGTTCGGCATTTTCTAAAATGTGATGGTGGTGAAACTGCCGTAAAAATAGACACTCTACTTCATCTCCATCGGAACTGCTGCCAGACTTTTCAACTGTCCGTCGCGCAGTATCCAAAGGGATATATTTCTGCCAATGGTAGATTCGTCCAGGGCCTTGTGCAAGGCGTCAATGGTATCCACCGGCCTTCCTTCAAATTGTAGAATGATGTCTCCGGCACGAAGTCCGGCTTGGTCGGCCGGGCCACCAGACTCAACAGCCTGTACCTGAATTCCACCCTTGGTAGGAATCTCCAGTGCATTCAACCATTTCGCCGGAAGTGGTACCGCCTGGGCGCCGATGCCCAACATGCCTCTGCGCACCCGACCTTCCAGGATCAGTTTTCCCACTACATATTTTACCAGGTTGGATGCCACTGCAAAACACAATCCTTGTGCAGGCAGGATTACCGCTGTGTTTACTCCAATCACCTGACCAAAAGAATCCACCAGCGGACCTCCGGAATTACCCGGATTAAGAGCGGCATCTGTTTGTATAACATCATCAATCAACCGGCCGGTTTGGGTGCGAAGGGTGCGTCCGAGCGCGCTAACCACCCCCGCAGTAACAGAGTATTGAAACCCGAAAGGGTTGCCAATGGCAATGGCGATTTGTCCAACTTGTAGTGTGCTGCTGTCGGCAAAACGGGTGGGAGTCAGGTTGTCGCCGTCAATTTTTACTACAGCAATATCGGTAGATGGGTCGTCGCCAACCAGCCTTGCATGGAAACTCCGACCATCCGGCAAACTTGCTTCTATGTGTGATGCGCCATTTACAACATGACTGTTTGTCACGACAAAACCGTCAGTGCTGATTACAAAGCCACTTCCCGACCCGCCGTTTTGCTGGTTTGGAGCCTGTGTTTGACGCGCATTTTGGGGTTGGGGCTTCTGTACTTTGAGGTGCACTACTGCGCCACTAACTTGCCGGGCTACCCCGGAAACGGTTCTGGAATAGGTATCCAGTAAAGCACCGTCCTTATCTGCAGGTAAGCCTGAAGCGGAAACAGTATTATTGGATACTGCTTCAGTAGAAAGAAATTCGAGCATGATAACTAATGAGAATGGGTGAAAAATCAGGGCGGTACTTTCAGAATATACCTATGGCGATAATTATGCCATAGACATTTTGGCAGCCCTTTTCACGCCGTGCCTCACAACCCAAAGGTTACGTTCTTCGTTTCGGTGAAAAAACGCATGGCTTCCCAGCCGCCTTCCCTACCAACACCGGAGTGTTTTACCCCTCCAAAGGGGGTGCGCAAATCGCGCAACATCCAGGTATTTACCCAAACAATACCAGCCTGTAGATTGCGGGCAAAGTAGTTGGCCCGCTCCAGATTGTTGGTCCAAACAGTTGCGCTCAAACCATAGTTGGTGCAGTTGGCCAGTGCCAGCGCTTCTGCATCTGTGTCGAATGGTTGTATGGTAACCACCGGACCAAAGATTTCTTCCTGGTTAGTTCGGCATTCTTCTGTCAATCCTTCTATGATGGTAGGAGCAATATACCAGCCCTTATCATATGGCGCCGGCATGGAAAGCGCATGCCCACCGGTTAGTATTTGCCCGCCTTCCTGCCTGGCCAGTTCTATACAACCCATCACTTTATCGAAGTGCATTTTGGAAACTACGGCGCCAAGCCGGGCTTCCGGATCCATGGGGTGACTCACTTTTAACTGATTTACCCGTTCCACAAAGTCTTTTTTGAACTTGGGGTAAAGGCTTTTTTCTACATAGATCCTGGATCCACAAAGGCAAATTTGTCCCTGATTATTGAATGAAGAACGCACAGTGGTATCCAGCATTTTATTGTAATCGCAATCAGCAAAGATGAGATTTGGATTTTTACCACCCAATTCAAGACTTGTTTTCTTAAACATGGGTCCGGCAATACGCGCAATTTCTGCACCTGCACGAGTGCTTCCGGTGAAAGAAATTGCCTTGATACCCGGATGTTTTACAATGGCTTCTCCCACTTTGGGTCCCAAACCATGCACGATATTGAGCACACCTGCAGGCAACCCGGCCGTATTACAAATCTCTCCCAGCAGATATGCAGTGAGTGGTGTTACTTCTGATGGCTTACCTACAACACAGTTTCCGGCAGCAAGTGCTGGCGCTATCTTCCAGGTGAATAAATATAGGGGTAAATTCCAGGGAGAAATACAGCCCACTACACCCAAAGGCTGACGCAAGGTGTAGCTGATAGATTCCGGAGTGTGGTGACTTTCTGACGCATAATGCATCAGGGCTGTAGCAAAGAACTTGAAGTTCAAGGCTGAGCGGGGAATATCGATTGTTCTGGATGTGGTCAGTGTTTTGCCAGAATCCAGGCTTTCCGCCTCAGCCAGCTTGTCCAGGTTTTGTAAAATACCATCGGAAATGGCCCGGAGAATATCGTGCCGTTCTTCCAGCGATATAGCCGACCATGCAGGGAACGCAGCTTTTGCTGCCTGATAAGCAGCTTCAATATCTGCAATATCTGAATCGGGTAGGGTGCCTAGTGGTTCACCAATGGAGGGATTTATATTTTCCAGAGTAGCGCCTGATTGTGCTGGGATGAACTTTCCGTTGATGTAATTCTGAATAATCTGCATGAAAACAAGGTTTGCTGCAGCAAAGGTAAGGAAAAGAATCAGGCGTGAAACAGAGGCCATGTTCCACGTGGAACCAAGATAGTGCGTGGAGCGCTTACGCGTGTTCCACGTGGAACATGGCTGGAGTTTAGATTTTGGTAATCACAATTTCTACCCTTCGGTTTTTAGCCCGGAGCTCGTCGGTATCGTTTCCATTGATGGGAAATTTGGCCCCGTGGCCTATGGTTTCAATCCTGGATGCTGCAATGCCTTTTTGTACCAGGTAGTTTTTCATGGCAAGGGCTCTTTCTTCTGAAAGTTGTTGCAGGTCTTCGGCCCTGCCAATGTTATCTGTATGACCTTCAATACGGATGTGCAGTCTGGGACTTTCCATGAGCAAAGTGGCAAGACGTTCCATTTCTGAATAAGATTCTTCCAGAATGATCGCCTTGGATTGCTGGAAGTATATGGGACGGATCTCAATTTTGGCATTCACCTCCAGCGGGTTTAGCAACAACTCTATATACTGCTCCCGGAAATAATAATAATCCCGGCGATACAGGATTTCCTCTGTCTGCCCTGCAAAACCACCCTTTTCCGGGATTAGGTCGAACTTTACGCCCTTGGGAATTTTCAACCGGAATGTCCCGTCTGGCGCAATCAAAACATTGTGCGGATCTCCTTTGGCGCCATAATACACCCGGCATCCGGTAATCAGCTCACGGGTATTGGCATTGAGCACCCTGCCCACCACTTCCAGTTCAGTAGCTTGCGGCGGAGCAATACGCACCCGGAAAATATCGCTGTTGCCATCCCGCTTGGAACTGAAATACAAATACCCGGAACTCATATTGAAATAAGGCTGACTGTCGTCAAACCTGGAATTCATGGGATCAAAGAGCAGGGCAGGGGACGACCAGTTTTTCCAGGTGTCGTCCAGGCGGCGGGAAGTGTACAAATCGTTACCACCTACACCGCCAGCACGCGCCGAGGAAAAAAACAAGGTTTCATTGTCTTCAGATAAAAACGGTGTGGTTTCTCTCCGGTCGGAATTAATCACGTTACCCAAATGCTGCGGAGCGCTCCATTTGTTTTCGCCCTCCTTGAAACATACGTACAAATCCATGTCCCGGGAGTCGGAACGAATAGCTGAGAGAATCAACACCTTCCCGTCGAAACTCATCGTAAGACTTACATCTGAAGTAATGGTGTAATAGTCTTTGATATTGATCGGGCTTGGAAAACTCCAGCCGATACTATCAGCGGTGCGCCGAACCAACGAAAACCCCCGGTCCATGTTGCCATTGCGTTCAAACTGATTGATCACGTAAAAAGCATTGGGGTCCGGAGTAATGGTTACCATACTGTTGGGCAGGGCATTGTTGAGCGGATAGCCCGGGTGCGACACCTCCAGAAAATCAAAAGAATCACCCTGCGCAATCCAGATGTCCTGGTTAAAGGCTGAACGCTCCGGATTGATGATTTTTCTGCTCGCAATTTGGGAATACACATCAGAGAGCGCAGCAGGGTATTGCGCCTGACTAAGTTTGACGGCCATGTCTACACTGTCAATCAAAAGCGTGCGGTCAAATTCCGGATAGCCCACCCGGGTGAAATAAAGCGTCCGACCATCTCTGCTCGGCACGGGGGTGATTTCATCGTAAGGAGAATTGATGAACGAAGGCATTTTCTCCAGTTCGAAGTAATGGTAGTTTTGGGAAAAACAAAGGCTGGTGGTGAAAAGCAGTAAGCTGGATAATAATATTGGTTTCATACACAAAGAAAGAAAAAAAGCGAGCCGTCTTTACCAGAAAGACGGCTCGCTTTTCAAACGAACGAAAGGATCAGACTATTAGAGCATGTTGGGGATTTTCTTGCCGGGCCAAAAATTGTCCTTTTTCCGCCATTTTTTACCTTTTTTCAGTCACGTAACTCAGGCTATGCTTCTTCAAAAACGCAAAAACTGACGAAAAAAACTCAAATTTTTGACTCCGTCAGAAAATCCCCAACATGCTCTTATTCATCATCGCCCTCAAATGCTGCAAAATCAAACAGCAAAGAGAAACGAAGTGTATTATCAAGCGGGTTGCGCTGATTGCTGGTTGGTACCAGGTAGCTGAAGTTCAAACCAAAGATGTTGTACTTCACACCCAGACCTACGCTGAAATATTTGCGGTTGCCTTTGGAGTAGTGCTCGCGGAAGTGACCAATACGCACGGCAAATTGATCGTCGTACCAATATTCGGCGCCAACACCCAAGGTAATTTCTTTCATCTCTTCAGAAAAACCGCCCGGAGCATCGCCGAATGATTTGAAAATACCGCGAACCGGAGAATACTGTTTGTAGTCTACCTGGCCATCGCCGTCAGCATCGCCGAGATCCGGACGAGGCGTTGGTACCAGCAGCTTGTTGAAATCGGTGCTCAGGGTAATAGAGTTGTACTCGTCCAACTGAATTTTCAACGCACCGCCAATACCCAGGTTGGTTGGGATATAGTCGCGATTAACTGAGTTGGTGTAAGTGATTTTGGAACCAATATTCGTGATTGCCGCACCGAAAGTAAATTCACCTTTGTTATCGTTAAATTTCACCGGCGTTTTGTAGGTCATGGAAATATCAGCAGCGCCGGCAATACCAGGCTTGATTTCGTTGCCTTCTACTACACGACCCGTTGCCAGGTTGGAGTAGATAAATTTGGCGCCCACAGATGCAGAGAATTTAGGCGTGAGTTTACGCGCATAAGCACCACTCAGCTCAAATTCATTCGGACGACCCTGGCCCAGAGATTGACCAGTTTCGTCGGTGAATTCAATATCGCCCAGGGCAAAGTAGCGCAAGCTACCACCCACAGCCTGAAACTTGTCAATACGATAATAACCAGACAAATAAGCCAGGTAAACATCGTTCAAACCCAGGTTACGCATCCATGGCGTATACGTAGCAGAAATGGCCACGTTTTTATCAGCAAATGCCAACTTAGAGGCATTGTAGTGCATTCCGTTCGGGTCAACAGAGGTAGCAATACCTACATCGCCCATAGCGCCGCCGCGCGCGTCAGGTACAATACGGAGAAATGGAACCGCAGAAGTAACGGCATTTGCGCATTTTTCTCCTGTAATCGGATTATTTCCGTTGACACATTTGGGCTCAATCTGGCCGTAAACTGCCGTCCCGGTTAGTGTCAAAGTCGCCATGAAAAGCGACTGAACTAGTAATTTCTTCATGATAAGCGGTGAATTTAGTTGTAATGTTTTGGAGTTGTGGCTTTCCGTTTTTTAACAGGAACTCGTCCACAAATTATTTTAAGATGACCAGTTTTTCAAAATCACTTTGAATTGTGCTGCTTGTTCCGGATGCATCCGTTCCACGCACTTTTACCTTGTAAAGGTACACACCTCGCGCGAGAGGGTCGCCATAATCATCATTTCCATCCCACTGAATCTCGTCTGAGATGCGAAAACCGTCGTTATTCGCTACAGTTTGCTGGATGGTTTTCACCAAACGGCCGGAAACACTGAAAATATTAACCTGTACATCCAACACCTGTCCGGCAAGATTGTGCTCAAACTGGAAGTAAGTGTTGGTGGTGAATGGATTTGGATAATTCAACACATGAGCCAAAGCGGCTTTTCCTCCTTCAGCTACTACAAATTCTGTGTAACCATCACCGGAATTATTGGCAATATCCCATCCTTTAACCTGCAAGGTATGCTTGCCGGCAGCCAGATTGCGCAAAGGGTAAACAGCCTGACCTTTACGGGCATCGCCCTGCGAACTTTCATAGAACTCATTGAGAATCAATGTCTCCAGCACATTTCCGTCTAAAACAGCAGTTAAATCGTGGCCAATACTGGTGCCCGTTACATTCATCCCGTAATCGTCGGAGCATTTAACTAAAACCTTGGGATTGTTGTCGGTAATACCACCAAAAGCAAAGGCATCTGTATTCAAAAATGCCTGAACCAATGGAGGTGTATCGTCTTTCACCAAACCGGAGTTTCCGCCAATAATGATGTTTTCATCAGCGCCGGCAGCATCAAGCGGGGTTCCGTTTTCAGCATAATAGCTGATTTTGCCTGTACCAAATGCGTAGTTGATGTCTTTTGGTACCACAAAATTAACCTTAAACGTACCGTTGGTTACCTGTGCGCTCCCTTTAAACAGAATATTGCGCTGCACTTTGAAACTTCTAACCTTACTGTCGCTGTCCTGTCCGAGGGTTTGCAATGTCTGAGATTTATCAAAAACCGTGACAAAAACCCGGCCATTGAAGTTATTCAGCAAATTGCTGTTGATATCTGTCACAATTCCTTCCAGTTCCACCGGCATCAGGGCTTTCAGGGTGTCTGGCTGACCCTGAGTAACAGGGTGGCCATTTACCTTGGTTGTAAACACACGGTGTTCCGGGAATGCCAAATGCATGGATGGATCGCCGAGCAAAGTAAAGCGGCGGGCATTGCGCACATCGCTGGTGAGGGCGTTTTTGGCATCCTTCAGTACATCGCCAATGCTGCGGTACTGACCATTGATGCGTTGGAAGATATAATCCTGCACTGCATCCGTAAGATCCTCATTACCAGCAATATACACAGAACGAACCGTTGTAAACAAGGCAATTGCGCCTGAATTTATCCGCAAAAAGGCCTGTTCTCCGCCTGTCAATGTGGTGTAATCATCGTACCCGCCAAAGGTGCAGGTAGCCGTGATGATGAGCGGGTAACGGTTGGGGTTATCCCAGCCCGCAATGTCGTTATTGTCCACCACACGTTCCTGCGACAAGCCCCTTGGGCCACCGTGACCGATGTAATTGGCAATTACCATACCCTTGAACATCTCGGAGTTAATAGCCGATTTGGCATCCGGGAAACGCTGGCCAGCTGAGGTAGCTATTTGCTGGTAAGCATCAAAGTACACCTTGCTGATATTGAACCAGGATTCAGCAGCAGCATTTTCATTGGCGAGTTTGTCTGCCTGGTCAATATGTGCATTGTGGTCCTGATCGTCTGCAATATACACCGAACGAAGGCGCCAATCGCCCAGGGTGGCCGGATCCTGATCGTAAGCAATGATTTTATCCACAATATTTCGGGCTTCATCCGTGGTATTGCAAACAAAACGACCAACCGCAATATCCAATGCTCCGGTTAAAGCACCGCTTTCATCAGGGCTCAACAGGGCAAAAAAGTCGTCAGAAGGGAAAGCATCAATGGGGCTGAAGGACTCGGCTGTTTCAAAAGCCGGAATAAAGTCCTTGTTATCTTCACTGTTGGTGTTGTTTTTCGGGTCGAAAGAGGCATCACCAAACAGCAACAGGAAATTGAATTTATCCGGATTGCGTTCCAGCAGCATCCGGGCAAAATCGCGGATAGCAGTTGGGTCTTTGGCGCCGGAAGAGAACTCGTTGTAGAGCTGCAACACGTTTACCGTAACGATGTCCAAGTTGGAATAAGTACGGCGATGTTGGGCAAAACGCTCCGCATCTGCTTGAAAATCAGGATGATAGATAACAGCGAAGTGTACATTATCCAGTCCGTGCAGGTTTTGGTTGGCAATTTTGCCGGCTGTTTTTTCGGGTTTTGGGAAGCTGCCGGCATCCGTGAAGATCACAAAATTGCGCAGGGTGCCGGAGGTATTGCTGCCAAATTCAACCTGGGAACCGCTTTGTGTTTTTTCCTGCACCATAGGAACCTGCGGGTTGGTTACATCCCAAACGCTGGCATTGCCACTCACGCCGGAAATACGGAAGGTGGCAGCAGGTTGTGCCAGCGTGCTCAGATCGCGGAACTCCAGCACCGGGCCGGTCATTTTCAACTGCCGGCGGGCATTGATCTCGATGTAATCCAGCCAGCCTTCACTCTGTGCGCCTACTTCCGGGTAAAGTATACGCACTTTGATATCATTGGAAGCAGGCTGAAAACTGCCTACCAGCGCGGCATTGGAAGCAAAACTGTAATCGTTGTTAGACACCGCTACGCTGGCCAGGGTGCGCGAAAAGGTGCTGCCGGCTACCTCCATCCGAACGGTCTGACTTACGGCGCTTCTGCCGGCAAATTCGGCGCGAATACGGGCAGTGCTGCCAGCTACCAGGTTGGAAAAGTTGAAATCAAAGGATTGATCCCTGGATTGGTAGAAATAGCTGCCAAACCAACGCTTTCCGGAACCCTGGGAAGTAGGGTTAAAGTTCAGCAAGTTGGTTTTTTCCTCTTCCAAACGCTGTACATCGTCAAATTCTTCGGTTACGTAGGAAGCCGATACACTGGCTTTTTGATTGACACGTTGTCCAAAACCATCACCTGTTTTGATGAAATACCAGGCATGGAGGTCGTAAAGGTTCAACCTAACCGTCAGTTCCGGGTCTGTAGCATGCGGACGGTGTATCCACGGACGTGGGCCAACGGCATAAAACAGAATATAATCACCGGAATTGAACTTACCGTCTTCTTCACCTATCACCTGAATGGCGTTTTCTATCAGGTCGTCGGGCCGGGTATCGCTGTTTTTTTCCGGCAGCATGTAGCCCCCGTTGCCATACAGGCGAATACTGCGCGGGTCGATGTTGTCCAGATCAGTAATGCCCAGTTCGTTTTTGAGGAAATTGTAATCCAGCTTATAGATACCGTTTTGTGCAACGCCGAATTTGTAAATATTGCCGGAATTCAGCACGGAGGTATAAGTAAATCCGTCTCGGTCGAGGGCTGGCGTGGGAGGAATGGGCTTTGGCGTAATCTGAATTTGCAGGGTAAAGCTTTTGGCGCGTTCGAAGGAACTGCCGTTTTTGCGGATAGGAATAAACTTTACACGTCCGAAAAAACGGTTGCGCTCTTGCTCAACCAGGGTTTTCAGGGCAATATCGGTGCTCAGGTAAGCATCATCGGGCGATGCTTTTTTAGTAAACGGCTCCCATTGTACCGATAACAGGCTGGCCTGAATGTCGGAAGGGCCGGAAATATCGAAACGTTCCGAAAATACAGGCAGGCTGCGTGCTTCATCACCGAAAGAACAACCTTCAAATTTCCAGACTTCCACGGGCGTGCCGTCGGCCTGAATATAGGTAGCTGCTTTATCGGCCCAAACTAATTGACGTTCCACGGGGAACGTGGATTGGGCCGACAGTTTAGCGGTAAAAAAAAGCGCCGGAAGGAGGAGTAATAGCTGATTTTTCATGATCAAAATCCAGTTTTTATCGGTGCAGTGAAATGGCGCAAAGCAAGGCTCGTGGGTTGCCTGTGTAAAATCGCTTTCTTTGTGCCAAAATTTTTCCTGTGCGTAAATTATCAGGTTTCTTTTGGTCGTTAGGAGTATGTCTGCTGTTTGCTTGCGGCAACGGGAGTAAACGCGATATTGGTGCTTTTTACTTTCCTGTTAAAGACCTAAAAGGCGGAAAAGTTTATGAGTACGTAGTATCGCAAAATGATTCGGTGATGCCGGAGTATTGGTTTTACCGCACTTTTGTGCGCGATAGTGGTCTTTTTCTGGTTGGAACCTACTATGATCACCGTTTTCAGATTGGTCAGATCATTCGGGAAAAAATTACAAAAAGTGGTGCTTTGGCCAAAGAGTGTCATTTGTACGAAGCAGACCCCGATCCGGAAGTGGAAGGCGGCCAGATTCATACCCGTACTATCATAGATTTGCCTAACAAATTTCCGTATTCTGTAACGGATTCAAGTGCAGCATTTGTCTTCAAATTGCAGTTTCATCCGCCAGACGATCCGGAGAGCACCATTTTTGTGGAACGAAAACGGAGGTTTCTCGGGGATGCCCCGGATTTTGAGTATGATGGCAAAAAATACCCTTGTGTGCGGTTTGGATTGGAAGAAACCATAGGCAATGAAAAAGCGGGCATCGAGCCGGTCAAAAGCCAGGGAGAAGAATGGTATGCCAAAGGCCTGGGTTTGGTGTATTACAGGAAAAGCTACGGCACAGAAGCGTTTAAGGTAGAAGCCCGGCTAACCGATATTTTTACCATGGCTGAGCTGGAAGAAAGAGCCACCGCAGTATTTGGGGAATAGTTTTTGCAGTATTCTGCTTTTCCGGGCAACCAAAACTGCAAATCCAACACCATATAACCCACCCGAAGTATCGGGTAGCGCCGGCTAAGTCCGGACTTTTTGAATCCAAACCTGCTTTTCAAGAATTTTGACATGAAAAATATGTGGAAAATAGCCCTTTCGGCTGTTGTGCTGCTGTGCATGGTATTCGTCACAGCCTGCGTTACAACCAAGAAAAAAGGGCAGGAAACCAGCAAAGGCAAGAAGTTTTACCACTCCTTCACCAATAAATACAACTATTGGTTCAATGCCGATGAGTTGTTTCGGCTTACTACCGACAAGCTTGCGGAGCAGCACAAGGATAATTACACCCAAATTCTTGAAATTTACCCGGAAGCAGCAGCCGATCCCACCGGCGTACGTGCTGATCTGGACAATGTGATTCAAAAATCGGCCAAAGGTATCTCGCTGCACCGCCCGGGCAACTGGACCGATGACAACTACGGCCTGATGGGTAAAGCCCAGTTTCTCAAACGCGACTACGAAACGGCCGAAGCTACCTTTAAATACATCAAGGAAGAAGAAGATCCACGTCGTTTTTCCAAATCTAAACTGAAGTCTAAAAAGTCTTCCAAGGAAAAAACAGCCGACCGCAAAAAAGCCGCCGCAAAAAAGAAAAAAGAAGCAGCAGCCAGGAAAAAAGCGGCTGCCAAAGAGCGCAAGAAGAAAGCAGCCGAGAAGAAAAAAGCCGCCAAAAACAAAAAGAAGGGCGGAAAATCTAAAACTGATACTAAAAAAACCACCACACCAGCCCCCGGCACCGCTCCAAAACCGGAGAATAGCGAGGAGCTGAAACTCACCGGCGCCAGCCCGTATGCCCAGCCTATGGGCCGAACCCACGATTACCCGTCGGCCATGATTTGGTACGGCCGTACTCTGACCGAGCGCGACAAATACGAAGAAGCGGAGTTTTTATTCCGCGATCTTTGGGAAGACCGCTATTTCCCTAAATCGCTGCAAGATGAACTGGCCACCGCAGAAGCCCGTCTTTTCATCAAGCAGAAAAAATATGACCAGGCCATCGAACCCCTCACCAAGGCCATTTCCCTGAGCAATAACAAAAAACACCGTGCGCGCCTTTCCTACATCCTGGCACAGCTGTACGAACGTGCAGGAAATTACCAGGAGGCCTATGCAGCCTATGAAAAGGTATTGAACAACAAACCGGCCTATGAAATGGAATTCAATGCGCGGATGCAGCAAAACGCCGCCGCCTGGGCCACCGGTAAAAACAACAGCGAATCTGCACTCAAAAACCTGGAACGGATGGCTTCCGATGCCAAAAACCAGGAATACCGCGATCAGTTGTACTATTCCATGGCCATGATTGCCCTGCACGACAATCAAAAAAAGGAAGGAATCAGCTACCTCCGTAAATCGCTGTCTTACAACAAGAATAATACCGCCCAACGTGCAGACGCCTACCTCAAACTGGCCGATCTGTACTTTGAAGATGAGGCTTTCGTACTCGCAAAATCATATTACGATAGCACCCTCACCGTATTGACAGCCGATGATCCGCGCTACAAACGCACCACCGACTATGCCACTAACCTCAAAGACATTGCCCGCCTGATCCAAACCATCGAAGCGAACGACAGTATTGTGCGGATATTCGGTATGAACGAGGAACAACGCAAGGAACTGGCGAAAAGCATCAAAAAACAACGCGATGCCGAGCAGGCTGCAGCTATTCGGAACGCAGCCAATCAGCCCGCAGGCCCGGTAAAGGCGCCAACACCTATTGCTGGTGGCAAACCCTCTTCTTTCTACTTCTACAATGAAAGCTTCCTGAAAAAAGGTCGCAAAGACTTCGGCCGAAACTGGGGTGACCGCAAACTCGACGATAACTGGCGCCGAAGCAACCGGATTATTGCCGGCGGCCCTGATGACGTAGCCGGCGGCGACAGCTCTAAAACCAATGTGGTGGCAGATGCCGATTTGAAAGACATCTTTTCCAATATCCCCAAATCGGTGGAAGAACTGTCGGTACTCCACATGGCCACTTACGAAGCTATGTACCAGCTGGGTACCTTGTACCGCGACCGCCTTCAAAACAACCGTCGCTGTACCGGTACACTAGAGGAGTTGCAGGTTCGCTACCCGGATACAGCCCGTTATGAAAAAGAAACCTGGTATTACTGTTACCTGGCCTATACCGATTTGAAAAACGCGGAAAAAGCCCAGGTTTACTACGATAAACTCACCGGAAAATACCCAAAAAGCGCATACGCCCGCACGCTCACAGACCCGAACTTCCTCAACGCCACCAAGGAACGCGAACGCGACCTGAACAAATACTATCAGGAAACCTACGATTTGTTCCAGAAAGGCGTGTACAAGGATGCTTACACCCGTTGTGAGGAGGCGCCCAAAAAATTCGGGTCGCAAAATCCGTTAGTGGCTAAATTTGCCTTGTTGAGTGCACTTTGTACCGGCAATTTGAGTGGAAACGACGCATATTGTGCAGCTTTGGGTCAGGTAATCAAGCAGTACCCTGATTATCCGGAAGCCACAAGGGCCCGTGAAATTGCCCGGGTGCTCTCTTGCAAAGGCTTTGAAATTGACGAAAAGAAAAAGACCGATACCCCAATTGACGACGGATTTACGCTGGAGGACGACAAGCTGCACTATTTCATTGTGGCACTTACCGGCGAAAACTTCCGTCTGGATGAGGTGAAAGCGGCAGTGACGGATTACAACAACGAGTTCCACAAAGCCGAGCAGTTGCGTATTTCCAATATCTTCCTGGGCACAGATACCAATATGCCTATTGTGGTTATCCGTAAGTTCGACAACAAGGAGCAGGCCATGCGGTATTACAACGAGGTGAAAAATCAGAAAGGATTTTTGGGAGAAACAGCCAAAAAGACCTTCAGTAAGGAGATGTTTGCCGTTACCCAGGAAAACTACCGCCGCATTCTGAAGAATAAGACCCTGAATGGTTACCGCGAGTTTTACGAAGAAAATTACCTGAAGAAGAAGTAGATGGCAAAATTCAAAATGACCCTGGAGTACGACGGGGCGAGGTATGCAGGCTGGCAATTGCAAAAAAATGATCGCTCCGTTCAGGGCGAATTACTGGATGCGGCAGCCAAGCTTTTCGGGAATCAACCCATAGAGGTGTATGGCGCCGGCCGGACAGATGCGGGCGTGCATGCGCGCGGGCAGGTAGCTCACCTGGAAGTTGCCGAAACGCGCTTAAATCCTGATCAAATACGGATTGGACTCAACGATGTGTTGCCGCACGATATCAATATCCTGCGGGTAGAAAAGGCGCATCCGAAATTTCATGCCCGGCATGATGCCCGCAGCAGAAGCTACACCTATCAGATATCCAAGCGCAGAGATGCCTTCGGTAAAAAATACGTGTGGTGGGTACGCGATCCGCTGGATATACGCGCCATGCGCGATGCAGCTGCCAGATTAGAAGGTTTTCACGATTTCAGATCCTTTGGCGCAACAGAAAAAGCCGGCCAGAGCACCCTGGTAGACCTGGATCAGGTGGAAATCAGGGAGGAAGCAGACCGTATTTACATTCACATTACCGGTTCTCACTTTTTGTGGAAAATGGTGCGCCGTATGGTTGGGGTGCTGGTGGAAGTTGGCAGAGGCCGGATGAATGGCCAGGATGTGGAAACATTCCTGAAAACAGACAGCAGAGAACCCGCTAAATACACAGCTCCACCCAGCGGTTTGTTTTTGGAGCGGATTGAATATTGAGGACTTTGGAAAAAAAGGCTACCAACATTTTTGGGGCTGACGCCCCAGGGGATTGGTGGGGGTGGGCTAAAATGAACATGAGCCACCCCGAATTTCGGGATGACTCATGTGTTTAATGCAGGAAGCAAATCCTTAGATATGCGCTTCCAGAGCTGTTTTTGCGCTGTATTGCAAGATGTTCTGAAGAACAGCGGGAGATGGGTTGAACTGAACCTTGGGCAGTTGTGCTTTTGCGAAAAGCAACGCATTGAAATCGGCGCTCAACTCGGCGTCGTCTTCAATCAAGTGCGCCATCTCGAAAGCTTCACTTGCAGAAAGTTCGCGATACAGGAATTGCACCATTTGTGCATCATATGTGTAGGTTTCGTCCATAGGCGTTTTGCCAAATGTTTGTAAGGTGAAAAAGATAAAATCGTGCATAAAACTCGTTCCGTGCGGGGTATATTGCGTTTCCGGCCAGATTATTTTCAATTTTAACATCATCTTTTCCACCGATCAATTTTAGCCCTCCCCGGTAGTGGCCTTTTCCCTACTTTTGCCCTTCAAAATCCGGAATTCTCCGGAATGGCAGGGCGCCAGGTTCCTGTTCCCGCCAATCCCGGCGCGGGCCCAATACAACATGAAAGGCGTTGAACAAATAGAGCATACCCTCCACAACATCGCTTCGCCCAAGCGGGGCCATACCTTTTGGGGCCTGGTGGGGGTGCTTGCCTGTGCCGCATTACTCATTGGTTTGGAACACCAGGATTTATTGCGGGCGCCTAACGAGGTCATTATTGCTAACAGCAGCGACGGGTTTAAGAGTTACATGACGGCCATCTGGCACGTGAAACATGATTCGAGCTATGTGCATTATGCCGGCATGAACTACCCTTATGGTGAGCATGTGTTGTTTACCGACAACCAGCCCATTGTGTGCAACGCCCTGCAATGGTGGAGCGGCAATATGTGGGATGTTAAAGACCGGGTAATCGGGTTTATGCACGTTATGCTGGCGCTTTCCATGATTTTTGGCGCAGGCATGATCTATCTTTTGCTGCGCAAACTACACCTGCCGGTTTGGGTGGCCGGCTGGGCAGCCCTGGGCATGGCCTTTTTGTCGCCCCAATATGGTCGTTTCGACGGTCATTTCGGTATGGCGCACATATGGGTGTTGCCAATGCTGTTGTTTTTGTTGTGCCGGTACGAGGAACGACAAAGCCGGCGTTACCAAAGTTTGCTCATAGGCGCCCTGGTGTGGGTGGCTGCGCAATTGCATTTTTACAACCTCGGAGTATCGGCGGTGTTTTTGGGCTTTTATACCTTGTTTCAAATAGGCATCAATCCCAGCTGGCGGAATATCTGGACCCGCGGCAGCCATTTCACCGTAATGATTCTGCTGCCGTTTGCCCTGCTCAATGTGTGGCTGCACTGGTCGGATTATTTTGCCGACAGACCAATGTCGCCCTACGGTTTTACAGACTATATTGGACGCTGGGAAGGGGTGTTTTTGCCCTACCCTTATTTTGCACTGCACCGCTGGATCAGCGAATGGATTGTACCGATACGCTCGCTGGATTTTGAGGCGGAGGCATATGTGGGCTTTTCTGCCACTCTTTTTACGCTTTGGTATCTGTTCAGGCGCCGGACGAAAGCTTTTGAGCCAGAATGGGAGGCCGCGGCGTATCACCGGGTACACAAAAATTACCTCAGAGGCATCAGTTTTGCGGCATTTGCCACCCTGCTTTTCGGACTGGGCTTTCCATTTGCCTTTAATGAGCTGGAATGGCTGGTGAATTACATGGGTCCGCTGCGGCAATTCCGTGGATTAGGCCGCTTTACCTGGGTATTTTTTTATGTCATCAACCTGCTGATGTTTTATGTGCTGTGGAACCGCAGTGCGCGGTACATACCAGGCGCAGCATGGATGGCTTTTTGGCAAAAACGTGCGCCGTTTTTTGCAAACAACTGGGTTAAAACAGCCAGGTACGGCATGTTGGTGTTGCCACTTTGCCTTTTAAGCGCTGAAGCTTTTTGGTTTCAAAAAAACAACCCGCTCCAACTGGTACCCAGCCCTGCGAAACGTGAGGTAGCGGCTGCGGAGCCAGGCCATTGGCTGAATAAAGTGGATTTTGGCAGGTACCAATCCCTGATGCCCTTGCCCTATTATCACATTGGGTCGGAAAATATGTGGCTGAACTTTGATTTTGAGTTGTTTCAGAGGGTTCAAACCACAGCCTACCACACCGGCGTGCCGGATATGGGGGTTATGCTCAGCAGAACCTCGGTGAGCAGAATGGTTAAATCGCTGCAATTCTCGCTTACGCCCTGCGAAATTCCGGATATGTTGTCTGAATTGCCAGACAACCGCCCCATTGCGCTCATGATCAAACACAGCGAATGGGAAGCAGTGCGGAAAAACTATGCCCACCTGACGGACAAGGCCCGCACGGTGTATCAGGGACCGGAAATGACCATCATGTCGCTGATTCCCGACAGTGTACGCACCTGGTGGGAGGATAAAATCCAGTTGGAGCAGCGAAATATGGCCCAAAATGCCGCATATAATCAGGAAAGTGGGTTGCGCGGCGATCAAACCGGCATTTGGCACCGGTATTGGCAGTACGATACCCTGACGCAGGAGAAACCATATATTTTTCAGGGGAAAGGCGCTGGCAGCGGTATGCTCAGCGATACCACCCGCATCTGGAACGGGACCATGCCCAAGGGCGTTTACAGTTTCAGTATCTGGGTAAAAGCCGATGAAGATATGGGTTTGCCGCAGGAATACCATATTCGGTTACCCAATACGGTACTGAATGGCAACCTGGGCAGCCGGGTACAAACCATTGTGCAGGGCTGGGCCTTGTGCAGGGTGGTATTTGAGTTGGAGACCGATGCGCCGGTGGATATTTTCCTGCATAAAAAGGACATAGAAATGCCGTTTTGGTACGATGAAGCCCTGATTATGGCGCAAAACCGACACTTGTATCTTCAACGGCCGGGTTGGCTCATGCACAATAATTTCTGGTATAAACTGCCAGCCAATTGAAACAGCAAATACGATCAACTTTTTCCGCATCATGCAGCTTTTAAAAAACGTTCGCGTTTACGATGGTTTTAGTGAAGGTCAAAAACGGGATATCCTGATCCAAAATGGAAGTATAGCCCTTATGGCCGAGCAAATTCCGGCGCCGGAAGGTGCCGAAGTTATTTCTTCAGAGCATCTCTGCGTTTCGCCAGGCTGGCTGGATGTAGGTGTGCAAGTGGCCGATCCGGGTTATGAACACCGGGAAGACCTCACTACTGCTGCGGCGGCAGCGGCAGCGGGCGGATTCACGGCCATGGCCTGTTTCCCCAACACCGAACCAGCCCTGCATACCAAGTCGGAAATACTGTATGTGAAAAGTAAGTCAGCCGGGCTGCCAGTGCATATTTATCCCATTGGCGCTATTTCGCAGCATGTGGAAGGTAAAGACCTTGCAGAACTCTACGACATGCATGCCGCCGGTGCAGCCGCCTTTTCCGATGGAAAAAAAGCGGTTCAGGACGCCGGACTCCTGCTTCGGGCCCTGCAATATTCCCGGGCATTTAACGGACTGATCATCAATACGCCTCACCACAAAACCATTGCGGCCGGCGGACAAATGCATGAGGGTTTGATGAGTACTTCCCTGGGTTTGAAGGGAATTCCGGCATTGGCTGAAGAAATTATGGTGCAACGGGATCTGAGTTTGCTGGAATATTCGGAAGGCAGGCTGCATATCCACCTGATTTCAACGGCCAAAAGTGTCAGCCTGATTCGGGCGGCCAAAAAAGCCGGGCTCCCGGTTACCTGCTCGGTGGCGGTTGCCAATCTTTGCTTTACCGATGAAAAGCTGGTGGATTTTGATTCCAACTGGAAAATCCTGCCACCGCTGCGCGAAACCTCCGATATGTATGCCTTGCGGGAGGGACTCGCCGATGGAACCATCGATTTTATCTGCTCCAACCATACTCCGTGGCACGAAGAAGCCAAAAACCTGGAGTTCCCGTACGCAGAATCGGGCATGATAGGCCTGCAAACCGCATTTGCCTTGTGCCGGACCTATCTGCATAAAGAACTGACAACGCCACAGCTGGTGGAAAAACTGTGCCTGGCGCCAAGAAGCATTCTGGGGATACCCGTTCCAAAAATTGCCCAGGGCGAACGCGCCGAATTAACCGTGTTCGATCCGGAGTCTGAATGGGTGCTGGAATCCGGCCATATCCGGTCAAAATCAAAAAACACCCCGTTCGTGGGTGAAAAATTCACAGGAAAAGTACTCAGGACTTTTTCGGGTAAGTAATTTCCGGTAATACACTGAGAGTCTCACTTAAAGTGAGACTCTCAGTGTAAACCCTTCTGAAAACAAAAACAATACATGTCTAATCGCCAACCCTCTGCATCCGACTGGTTCCTGATGATTTTTCTGGCAACCATTTGGGGGGCGTCCTTCCTGTTTATCAAAAAATCGGTGGCTATTTTTAGTCCGGTTCAGATGGCCATGTGGCGTATGGTGCTGGCCACTGTGGTGTACATACCTATTGCCATAGCGTATTGGTCAAAAATTGACTGGAAACGCTGGAAACCGCTGGTAATCGTGGCGTTTTGTGGCTCGGCCATTCCCAATTTCTTCTTTGCGGTAGCGCAGCAGCATGTAGACAGTAGTCTGGCGGGGGTACTGAACTCCCTGACGCCCTTGTTTACGCTGGTTATCGGCGCTTTGTTTTTTGGTATGGCGTTTTCGCGGGATAAGGTACTGGGTGTAGTGATCGGGTTAGGCGGCGCGATCATGCTGGTGCTGTTCAACGGGCACGGAGGAGTATCCGGAAATGCCTTTTATGCCGGTTTGTGCGTGTTGGCAACGGTTTGTTACGCCATCAATGCCAATACGGTGAACCGCCATTTACGCGATTTACATCCGGCGGCCATCGCTTCTGCAGCGTTTATGGTTACGGGCCTGTTGTTTATGGGCGGTTTGTGGTATTCCGGTGGTTGGGAAGTAGCCTGGCAGCACCCGGAAGGCATGAAAGGGCTTGGATATGTGTTTTACTTGTCGGCAATAGGCACCGTTCTCGGGTCAATTCTGTATTTTTTGCTGTTGCAGCGCACCAGCGCCATTTTTGCCACCTCCGTTACTTACCTGTTGCCCATAGGCGCTATAGCCATAGGCTCCCTGGATGGCGAAGCCATTGGCTGGATAGATATCCTGGGCACAGCCATTATTCTGCTGGGCGTGTATTTGGCGAGGAAATAAACGATGGACGATGGGGTTGGGGTTGGGTGGGTATTTAAAGTAAAGTGGATTGTCATCCCGCGCAGCGGGATGACAATCCACTTTACTTTAAATACCCACCCAACCCCATCGTCCATCGTTCATTTCAACATCCCATTCAGCTGATTGTACAAATCCTGCACGGACTTGTCTACCGGAATGCCCTTATCTCCCCAAACGATGCGGCGTACCATATCCCCATCCTGCCACTCCAGGAAAGAATAGGTGTTGCCCGGGTGCTGGAAATCCAGATTGCTGAGGGTTTCTGCGGTTTTGAAGAGCGCTTTGGCTTTGCTGCCTTTGGTTCTGCCCGATTTGGTGATGGCGCCCATCATGTCGCGCGCGAAAATCTGGCCATTGTCACAGAGGATATGGGCGGTTTCTTTGCCCACAAAGCCTCCGCCGGAGCCCCAGCGCAGTTGTTTGGGTGGAAGTTTGTCGGCAGCGTACTTATTGCTTTTGCAGGCTGGCAAAAGAGCGATGGCGCCGAGAAGAAGGCTTAGGGTAATCAGGATGTATTTCATGATAATAAAAATTAGAATTACAACAAATCCTTCCCAATATCCCGCCGGAAATATTTGCCTTCGAACTGCACCTTTTTGGCATTCCGGTTGGATTTTTTGAGGGCGCCGGGGATGTCTTTGCCCAAGCTGGTGAGGGCAATAACCCTGCCGCCGGCTGTGATCACCTGGCCGGTTTTATCCAGGGCCGTTCCGGCGTGGAAAGCCATGCCGTCTTTCACTTCCTCCAGGCCTGTGATGGTTTTTCCTTTGGCATAATCACCGGGATAACCGCCGCTAACCAGGAATACGGTGGTGGCGGTGCGTTTATCGGCGCGGATTTTAACGCGGCCGAGGGTGCCTTTTGCACAATTTTCGAAGAGGTTAACCAGGTCGTTTTTCAGACGCGGCATCACTACCTCTGTTTCCGGATCGCCCATGCGGCAATTGTATTCAATCACGTAAGGCTCGTTGTTTACCCGGATCAAACCGATGAAAATGAAGCCTTTGTACGGGATTTTTTCTTTGCGCAGACCTTTTACTGTAGGCTGGATGATGCGGGTTTCAACTTTTTCCCACATCTCGGCATCTACAAACGGCACCGGGCTTACGGCGCCCATGCCGCCGGTGTTCAGGCCGGTATCTTTTTCGCCAATACGCTTGTAATCCTTGGCTTCGGGCAGGATTTTGTAGGATTTTCCGTCGGTAAGCACAAACACGCTGAATTCGATGCCGCTGAGGAACTGCTCCACCACCACACGGGCGCTGGCGTCGCCAAATTTGCCGTTCAGCATTTCCTGAATTTCCGCAATGGCTTCTTCGTGCGACTGGCAGATGACCACCCCTTTGCCGGCAGCGAGCCCGTCGGCTTTTAGTACCACGGGCAGGCTGTGTTTGCGTACGTATTCAATGGCCTGCGGCATTTCCTGCTCGGAGAATTCCCGATAGGCGGCCGTGGGGATGCTGTGGCGCTGCATGAATTTTTTGCTCCATGCCTTGCTTCCTTCCATCATGGCGCCGGCTTTGGATGGGCCAATGACCGGAATATGCCGAAGTTGATCGTTTTCCTGGAAGTAATCCCAGATGCCGCGCACCAGCGGCTCTTCCGGGCCAACTACCACCATTTCAATCTGATTCTCCAGGGCAAACCTGCCTACTGCTTCAAAATCCAGGGGATTGAGGGCCACGTTTTTTCCATGCGCTGAAGTGCCGGCATTGCCCGGAGCGATATACAATTGATCGCAGCGTTTACTTTGGGTGAGTTTCCAGGCAAGGGCATGTTCGCGTCCACCGGATCCGAGAAGGAGAATGTGCATAGTGTGGGTTTGAAGAGTTTGATGGGTTTGAGAGGTTTGGAGGGTTTGATGGGGGCAAGCCCCCTTGGGGGTTTGGGGCGGAGGTTGGCGGGGGCGGGGCAAAGGTAAAGTTAGTGCATAAGCTTATGTTAATGAAGTGGCTGAAGTGTGGGTGGTTTCGATAAGTTTTTTTTAATTTGCTGTGCAAATCCTCTTACATGGAACGCTTGCTTGTCTTGCTTTTTTCTGTAACCCTTCTGATTGCCACTGCGGCTCCGCGCGGCGCATCGGAGGAGTGCAATTTTTCCGGCGGGATTTGTACGACTGTTGAGAAGGCGGTAAAAAAGAGCACGAGTTGTCTTTTTTCCGGTTGCAGTGAAGAAAATGAAACAGAAGAGCAAGATTCCGGATGTTCCATGCCGGCTTGTTGTGTTTCGGGTCCCTGCTGTTGTTTGTGCCTGGTTCCGGAGCAGCCGCAAATTTGTGGTCGCCCTGTTTTGATACAGGAAAAACGGGTAAAACCCGGGTATTATCAGGGTTTTTACCCTCAGGAAGTGGATCTTTCAATTTGGAAGCCCCCGGCCCCCAGCCCCACCCCCCAAGGGGGCTTTACCCCTTCAAACTCCTCAAACCTCGGCGGCTAAACCCGCCGGTACAGGAGGTTTTCGATTTAGGCGGCTGAACCCGCCGGTACATTCACTCTAACGACATTTTCAACATCATGAAAAATAAAGCATTGGCCTTCACGGCTGCCATTCTCCTTTCTGCAGGTATCGCATTTGCCTTTGTAGGCTCTTCTCAACCATGTTGCGCAAGCGGAGCATCCGCTCAAACGGAACAACAGGCTTGTTGCGGAGACGACCAACCTTGCTGCGATATTCCCTGCTGTGCGGAATAATGCCGGTTTAGGTATCGGATAAAAGGATGGAGGCGATGATCGGTTTGATCGTCGCCTCCTGTTTTTATTCGGGAAAAAGATGGTCCTGTGACAGGAGAGCTATATGTTAAATAATCTCGCCATACTTGTTCGTTTAACTTTTGTTTCGATTTTATTCTTCAACTTGCGCATAGAAACGTGAGCCGTGCAGCGTGGTGATTGTACACCCTGTACGGCCTTTTTCTTTTCAAGTCAAACAAAAGACAGTGCAATGAATTCAACTTTTCCATTCTTGGTTGTATTATTGATTTTGCTAAACGGGTGTCAAAAAGATACCGGGATCAGGCAGACAATTCCGCTCAATACTAACTCCACGAACATGGTCATCGGGACCGACTTGACAGGTTGTGATGATACATCCGCCTTCAAAAGCAATGTGGACTTGCAACCGCTGGCGTATCTCCAAAATTGTTATTCATGTGCTACTGTCAAAGAAGTGCCCGGTTTGGGAGAAATTCCGTGGACAGGTAATTGCGAAGTATATATTGCAGATTCTATCCTGGAATTTAGATTCAATACTTATCAACCTTATTTTGAAGAACTCCTGCTAAGAGAATCTCTCGCCTTTAGTTATATTCCTATGAATGTAGGTGTTTACCCAGTTTTTGATTATGTCAATTGGGCACAAGACCCGGAAAAAAGTTTTGGCTCTTACAGTAGATCCTGGGACGACGGTGATGTTTCGGACGGTTTATGGGGCACAGACACTCATTGCACCAACTACCTTGAAATCACCCGCCTTGACTTAGAAGACTGGGAAGTTGAGGGCCGGTTTGAGATACATCTCAAAATGAAGGAACAAGGAACAAACGGCATTTTGTATTCTGAACGGATTAACTTTCTGAACGGTAAATTCAAAGCCGAAATCGAGAAATATTGACAACATCCGACTGAATTGGGCACTAACGGACTCTGTCATATAAAAAACTATAGTTATGGTCAATTTTAACAACAGCATTAAACAGATACTCGGTTTGTTTTCTTTTTGTTTTGCTGTGTCAGCCAGTTTTGCCCAAATCCCAAACGGCAACTTTGAAGAATGGCAGACTGTTGATAGCATCGAAAACCCGGTAAATTGGGAAACGAACAATTATTATGTTGGTTACTTTCCAGTTGCCAAAACGCAAAATGCGATACAAGGCAATTATTCCTTGAAAATATCCAGTACCGCAAAAGATATTGGAGGCAATGCCACTGGCGATGGATGTGCTCACGTCAAGTTTGTACCCACAGAAGTGTATAAATACCTGACTGCATCTGTCAAAGTTGACACCGTAGATACAAACGGAGAGGTAATCATTCGTGTCAAACAATGGCTGCCGGCGAATGCCTTGTTTGAAAAAATTGGCAGTTGGAAAGAAACAGCAGTCACCAACGGAGTGGTGCAGGTCGTTCTGCCCATCGAACAAGTTGGCCTTGACACGCTCTTGATTGAAATTTGGGCAAAGAATAATTATGACCTCTTTACCAATCCCGGATATACTGAAATGATCATTGACAGTATGCAACTGAAAACAACGGTGGTTGTTCAGGAATCTGCCAATAGCCTCCATGGGGTGCTATATCCCAATCCCGCCAACGAAACCCTCCACCTGCAAACAGAAACGGCCATTGAAACACTCCGGATTTTTGACGCTACCGGCAGGGAAATGCACTCTTTTTCCGTTACGCAGTCAAAAGAAGGCGCAACCGTGCAAATTCGGCAGTTGCCGGGCGGCATGTACTATCTGGTATTGCGGAGTAAGGAAAAGGTGTGGAGCGGCAAGTTTGTGAAGCGGTAGATGGGGGGGCTTCACAAGTCGCTGTTTTATTTTTAACACCGAGGACTTAACAGTCAATTGTTTATGCGTCTTTACCTCTGGGGCAATAATTACATTTTACACCACTTTAACCGCTCGTGACCG
>DATGWL010000060.1:0-34232 GCA_035299505.1 Saprospiraceae bacterium
GCCTGCGGTGACCGACAACTGCGGCAACAACCTCACCCCAACGGGTCCGGTACAAGGCGGCACTTATGCTGGTTGCGAAGGCACCATTACCTACACCTGGACGTACACGGATTGTGAGCAGAATACCCACGACTGGACGTACACCTATAATATAGAGGTTGTGGATTTCACCGTGCCTGCAAACCAGGGGTCGACTGTAAACTGTGCTATTGATGCCGTTCAACCAACGCCACCGGCGGTGACCGACAATTGCGGTAACACACTCACACCAACGGGTCCGGTACAAGGCGGAACGTTCAACGGATGCGAAGGCACTCTTACGTACACCTGGACGTACACGGATTGTGAGCAAAATACCCACGATTGGACTTACACTTATAATATAAATCCCGTACCGGTTTCCCTGAGCTGCCCTGCCAATAATGTTCAGGCATCCTGTCAGGAACAGGCCAGCATTGAACAGGCCTTTAATGATTGGTTGGATCAATTTGGTTTCAGTGGAGGTTGTAATGGGGTAGGGGGCTTCCAGGAGAATTACCTGGCTCCGGATGCATGTGGAGGAAGTGTTACTGTAGTGTATAGCGCTACTTCGGCTTGTGGAGAGAACCTTAGCTGTTCAGCTACTTTTGAAGTAACCCCGGATGCAGGACCGGTTCCACCAGCTGCACCGGATGATTTGCTGGTGGACTGCCTGAATGGCATTCCTCCTGCAGGCGCTTTGACAGCAACGGATGTATGTGACGGCGAAATCACGGTCGTTGGTGTAGATACCAACAATGGAGGTTCCGGCTGTCCGGGCGATCCTCTGATCATTACCCGCACATGGACCTTTGTGGATGCTTGTGGCAATGAAAGTTCGGTGAGTCAGACACTGACTTTCCTGGATAATGTTGCCCCTACTGCTGATCCTTTGTTGCCTGTAAACCTGAGTTGTATAACGCAAATTCCTGTGCCAAACCCAAGCGTTGTAACTGGGGAATCTGACAATTGTGATCCGAGTCCTGAAGTTACCCTGTTTGCTACCTCCAGCAACGGCGGAACAGGTTGCGCCAATAGCCCATTGGTTGTAGTGCATACTTATGCAGTTACAGACATGAACTGCAATACCACTTACCTGAACCAACTCTTTACAGTGGTAGATAACGTAGCTCCCACGTTTACCGCACCACCTAACATTACCATTAGCGTAGATGCCAATTGTAATTATAACGCTTCAGTTGGTATTACAGGTGATGTTACCAACGAACAGGATAATTGCAGCACTGGCCTGAATGCCTTGTTCACTGATGTGGTACAACCAGGCACAGGACCACAAGTGAAATATCTGATCCTCAGAACCTGGACATTGACTGACAATTGCGGGAATTCAGCCATACCTCGTACACAGGCAATTACAGTTTTGGATCAAATGGCTCCTGTGGCACAGTCTTGTTCATCCAATCTGTTCAATCTTGGTGCTCCATTGCAAATTGGCAACCAAAACTTCAAATGTGCCTGGGCAGCTAATGGATTACCAACAGAACCCCTGGTAGATAACTGCCCTGGAGCGGTACTCACCTATCAGTTAGCAGGAACTTTTGATGGCCCTTCTTCTGGTACAGGGTCTATAAATGGCCGGATTTTCCTGGAAGGTGTCACTACAGTTACCTATACCATGACAGATGCGGTTGGTAATGTGACCAATTGCTCCTTTACAGTAACCGTCAACTGTCTTGATGTAAAAGGCAGGTTGATTTGGGAGCATGACGGGGTTTCTGGTGTAAAAGATGGAACTGTTCAGGTAATTAGTGCTGCACCTGTTTTCAATGGCAGTGATTTGTCTGATGCCAATGGCGATTACGATGTAACTGTTCCGTCTCCGGGTAACTATCTGGTTCGTCCGGTTAAAAATGTGAACAGGTTGAACGGTGTAACGGCAGCAGATGCAACAGCTATTCAGAACCACGTTTTATTCATCGCGCCTATCACAAACCCCTATAAAAAGGTATGTGCTGACGTGAACAGGAGTGGAACAATTTCCGGACAGGATGCAGTACTGATCACACAAAGTATTGCCGGTAATCCAAATGCCCTGAATATTTTCAATGTTTTCTGGCGGTTTGTGCCTACCGATTACAGTATGCCCGGTACGCCACACTCAGCGGTGCCTCCATTCCCGGAATTTAAAAGTGTTGCCATGAGCATGCTTGACCAACTGGGTGTAGATTTTTACGGTATGAAGATTGGAGATGTGGCTGCGCCTTGGGCAAATCCGCAGAATGCTCCTATGGCTCCATTGGTTTGGATGGTACAGGACCAATGGCTGGAAGATGGACAGGAACTGGAACTTACATTCAGGGTTTCGCAATTCAACGACATAGCAGCGTATCAGTTTGCGTTGGATTTTGATCCTTCAGTAATGCAATTCGCAGGTTTCGAACCATTGACGGCCCTGCCTTTGTCGCTTGAAAACAACTTCGGTGCATACGATGCTGCCTTTGGTGAGTTGCGTCATGTATGGTCTACTTCGGGTGGTCAGCAACTGGAAGACGGTACTGCTGTTTTCCGGGCCAAGTTCAAGGTGCTTCAGGGAGGTAAAAAATTGAGCGATGTGTTGAGGCTCGACGACTCTCAGATTGAATGCAAGGCATTCAATACCATGTTAGTACCGGTTGAACTTCGATTGGTGTTTACAGAAACAACGGCTATCGCTACTCCGGCGCAGCAGGATGCAGCGGATCTGCAATTGTTCCAAAACCGTCCTAATCCGTTCAAGGAAGAAACCCGCATCAGCTTTATCCTTCCGGAAAGTTGTGACGCACACATCCGGATAATGGATGTTAGCGGAAGAGAGATAACCACATTTGACCGCAAGTTTGCAGCTGGCTATCATGAACTGGATTTGCGTTTGGAGCATGCAGGAAGCTATGGCATATTATTCTGCGAGCTGACAACGCCTCAGGGCAAACGCACCATTAAGATGATTACGATGGATTAATTCCATTCTTGTTAATCCGATATTTATTTGTCAAAAGCCTGAGCCACCCCCGCACGTTGGAGGTGGCTCAGGCTTTTTATGGTGTAGAGATACGTAGGATTTTACCCCGACTAAAAATAAATAGATGTGACCAATACTGCTTACCATCGTCTGAAAAAAAGTTAATATGTATGGCGGGAATAAGCTTCAGCAATCTGCCATGTAGCTTTGAAGTGAGAAAATGAAAATTATTTCAGGCGGACTAATTTCCTAAAAAGGGCATTTTACACTGAAATTAAAGCATTTTTATATTTGATTCCATCAAACCGGAAACTTTGGGAAATATCTACGCCAAAATTGGTATGGTTTTTGGCAAGTATTAGACGTGTCTGCAATCCAGACGACAAAAGGCCAAAGAAACTGCATAATTGTTCAAACTCATTTGTAGTGTTTTTTACACAGAAGTACTTGGTTGATAAGTACTTATGTTCAAAATGAGCAAAATTCCAGTAAAAAATCGTTACCCAGGTTGGTGTTTTTAGCCGTAATCTTGCGCGATTTTTATCTGAACAATAATCAGGTCTTTTCGGAATGGGTTCGGTTTTTCGGGATCATACTTGACTTGGAAACCGCGCTTTAAAAAGACCACTTGTTTTAATCCCTAATCCTTGCCGCCTTTATGGTAGGTTTCAGGTGTTTCCCATCGTTTATTGAAAAGTTTTCAAGACTAGGAGTGGTATTTGACTGGAAGTGTCCATTGTAGCTTCGTTCCATTACCGACTGGTCTGGCATAATTTCAACAAACAACATTAACGAAATACTCGAAACTTGAACTGTAAACCGCATTTTTCCATTCCAAACCGAGTTACATTGATGAAGAGTCCCTTACACTACTTCTCAAAGGCCTTGCTCGCCTCACCTTTTTCCTCATCCACTAATTTTTTGACCATGAACATCTCAACAACTCAGCGCCAATGGGCGCAAGGGCTGCTCATGCTGTGCTTATCGCTCTTTACAATAACCAGTGCGAACGCTCAGTGCGAAGATTTCGTTTCTTACCCTCCCGGGCCGGTTGTTATCAACCTCACACTGGATGGTACCGGAAATGTAAATCTGACCAATGCAGTATTGAATGGTAACGGATTTACCAAAAACGCAGCTTGCGATTACTGGCTCAGCCAGACGCCTGCAAATCTGGCATCATTCAATAACACACCCATTAGCTTTGACTGCAATGATGTAGCCACCTCGCCTCATACCTGGTATGTGCGTACAGGTGGTCTGCCACTGATCACAGACGATATGGGCCCTGGCGCTACGATTGTTCCGATCACGGTCAATGTTATTGACAATATCTTCCCAACTATTACCACTAATGCTGGCCCTCATGCGCGCAATTCGGATGCTGCACCAGCAGGCTCCTGCCAGTACACCATCGTGGCTGGTGATGCAGCTACCCTGGACTTTCTGACAGCATCAGACAATTGCCCAAGTGCTGTCATCCAATACAACATCGATAATGCTGGTTGGATTACTGGCTCCACTGTGGTAGGCCAGGTGCTTTCAGGCGTAGGTGCGCACTCCATTCAGTGGCGTATGACGGATGCCTCCGGCAACCAAACCGTGGCGCCGTTGATCAGCGTAAACGTAAGCGATGCAACAGCTCCTTCTGTAACCTGCCCGGCAAACGTAATCACCACCACCGATCCATCCAACACCTGCTCCCGCGCAGTGACGGGTATCGGCGCTACATACTCCGACAACTGTTCTGTTACTTCTGTAACCTGGTCGGCTTCTGCACCAACTTCTCTGTCTTCCGCACCAACCGGCATTAACGATGCCAGTGGTACAGTATTCCAGTTGGGTGTAACAACTGTTACCTATACTGTAAGCGATGGTGTAAATGCACCAGTGAATTGTAATTTCTCCGTTACAGTAAATGATAATGATGCTCCGGTAATTACCTGCCCAACCAATAAAGTAGTGAATGCAGCAGCTTCCCCTGCCTGCAATTTTACCGTTACAGATAACACCTACGATGCCACAGCAACAGATAATTGTGGCTTGATGGCTAACCAACCAGTTATTGTTAGTACTCCTGGTTACAATGGCCTGCTGACCCTTAATGGTCAGTCTTTCGCCGTTGGTATCACCAATGTTACCTGGAGTGCTACGGATAATGCCGGTCTGGTTTCTACCTGCTCATTCTCTGTAACCGTAAACGACGTAACTCCTCCAACGGTAGTAGCATTGCCTCCGGGTGTTGTTAGCTTCCAGCCGGTGTTCAATGTGAATACCGCTCCTGGTTCCTGCTCACAAACTGTTACCTGGTACCGCCCAAGCCCGCTGACACACAGCGCTTCTGATTGCAGCGGCTCTATTACCCTCACGGAAAACGACACGGTATCTATCAATTGCCCTGGTCTTTCCTGTGATGAAGATCCAACCTTCTTCACCACCAACGGTGTGACCCCATATCCATACGATGCCAACAACCCGTTGCAGTGGGTTACTCCGGTAACAGCAGAATTTGAAGTAGGAACAACTGTTATTACTTATGAGTTCGAAGATGCTTTCGGCAATATCACACCAGTAACGGTTACAGTAAATGTGGCAGAAACCGAAGCACCGGTGGCCAATTGTGTAGGTACTACAGTGTCTCTGCCTGTAGATCCTTACCTCAACTCAGGTATTGTTACACCTGCTCTCATTAATAACGGCTCAACCGATAACTGCGGTATTGCCGATATGACAACAGACAATCCTGCCACTCCATTCGATAACGAAAGCGTGCTGCCATGTACCCAACTGGGTAATAATGTAGTAACCCTTTACGTTACCGATAACGCAGGAAATACCTCAACTTGCACCGCTACAGTTTTCCTGGTAGACAACACCCTGCCACAAATTGGCTGCCCTGCTACATTCGTAGTGCCTGCGGATATCAACTGCCAGGCTACTGTACCAGGTCTGGTGTTCAACTCTACAGTGAATTTCCCGCCATCTCCTTCCACCCTGGAATACTACGACAACACAGCAGATCCATGTGGTTTGGTGTTTGAGTATAAAGTAAACGCGGGAAGCTTTATCAACCTCGGTACTTTTACTTCAGACCCTGTTGATTTGAGCGCTGTGGTATTTACTGCTGGTAATAACACCGTTGCACTTCGCGCTACAGACGATGCTGGTAATATTGCTGTTTGTAACTTTACCGTAAACGTGCAGGACCAAACGCCTCCTACCTATGCATCAGGCGTTAACCCTGGCCCGCTGCCAGGTTCAACCATCATTGCCAACGTTCCAAATATCGGCTCCTGCTCTGCAAAAGCTATCTGGAATACTCCACTGTTTTCTGATAACTGCCCTGGCGCCGTTACCATCGTTTCTCAGTCTGCCTTCTCTAATGTAACCATTTTCAGCGCAGACAATGGTGGTATCACTCCTGTGACATACGTTGTGAAAGATGCAGCTGGTAACCTCTACAACTACACCTTTAATGTACAGGTGGTAGATAACCAGTTCCCGGTTGCCAAGTGTAAAGACATTACAGTAAACCTAAGCGCTACTCCAGGTGCAGGTTCTGTAACCATCACACCTGCTCAGGTAGATAACGTAAGCACCGACAACTGCGGCTACTCTTATGTTAGCACCAATGCAACTTATACCTGCGCTAACGTAGGTACCAACAACTACACCCTGGTAATTAAAGACGACGCCAATAATCAGGCAACTTGTACGTCTGTAGTTACTGTGGTAGATAATACGGCCCCCACCTTTACTTGCCCGGCTAACGTAACAGTGAATGCCAACGCAGTTTGCCAAAGCGGTATTACCGGTACGGCAACTGCTACCGACAACTGCTCCGTCACCAAATACGAATACGACCTCAACCCACCAGCTGCCGTTAACTTCTCTCTGTTGAATAACGGCGTAACTGGTAACCTGGCCAATATCCCGGCCATGAACCTGGGTACTACCACCGTTACACTTCGCGCTTCTGATGCTTCCGGCAACAGCAGCACTTGCACCTTCACTGTAACAGTACGCGACGTAACGCCTCCGGTATTTGCTGGTGTTCCAGCTAACGTAACCGTAAACTGTGATGCTATCCCTGCAGTAACCAACCCAACTGCTACCGACAACTGCGGCACAGCCAATGTGGTTTACCAGGGTCAAACCTTCAGCGCAGGTACCTGCCTTTACACTATCACCCGCACCTGGTTGGCTTCAGACAACGCTGTTCCTTCCAATACCATCACTGTTAGTCAGGTGATCACGGTGCAGGATGTAACCGGACCGGTATTCAATGCTACATACCTGCCAACTCCGGTGAATATCAACGTGGCTGGCCCAAGCATTTGCACGGGTAACTACACGCTCACGGTGACAACCACCGGTGCTACGCCAAACGTAACCGATGCATGTAATGGCATCTCAGGCATCACGTATAACCTTGTTCCAGCTATTGGTGCAGCCTCTTCCGGCAACCTGACCAATGCTGCCGGCACCTATACACTTCCGGTTTCTTCCTTCCCGATTGGTACTAACGTAGTTACCCTTACTGCTTCCGACGGCTGCGGCCGTACCAGCACTAAAGTGGTGAACATTGTGGTAACCGATAACCAGGCTCCGGTATTCTCCGGCAACTATGCCGCTGCTCCGGCCGGCAACTGTGGCAAGGTGTATACCCTGCCTAACACTACCAACAACTGCGACCAGCTGTTTGTGTGGAACCGTCCATTGGTGAGCGAAATCACCGATTGCGGTTTGATGACGATCACGGAATCCATCAACAATACTTCCGTACAATCTTTCATCAATCTGATCAATTCCTACGCTTCCAATCCACACGGCGCAGTAACGGCTCAGTTCCCGGTTGGTGAAACCACGGTAACCTACACGGCTACTCAGGGCACTAACGTGAGCACCTGCTCCTTCATCGTTAAGATTCTGGATACGCAGGCGCCAACTATTACTTGCCCGTCCAATACGAACCTGAATATCTCTACCAGCTGTGCTGCTGCTGCAACGGTACCAACCTACCTGCCAGCATCCCTGTCTGACAACTGTACCAACAACGTTGTGGTATCTCAGTCTCCGGCTTCCGGTGTGCTGGTTTCCTCTGTTGTTCCGGTTGTTCCTGGCAATACTTTCACGGTAACGCTGAAAGCTACCGACAGCCAGCCAAACAACCTGATGTCGGCTCCATGCTCATTCACCGTTACGCTGATTGACGCTCAGGCGCCACAACCAGTGATCAACTCACTGCCTGACTTTGTAAGCAACTGTACCAAAGACACTGTATTTGCTCCGGCAGCTACGGATTGCAACGGCACCAACATCGTAACCATCTACGGTACGCCATCTGTACCTGTAATGATGATTCTGCCTCCGCTGGTACCAGGTGGCCCACCACGCTATATCCTCAACCCAGGTACGTATGTCATCACCTGGTCTTACACAGACCCACAGAACAACACCACCACCCAGCCACAGAATGTGGTTATTACAGTGGATAACACTCCTCCAGTAGCTATCGGTCAGGCAACTACCCTGAACCTCAGCGCTACCGGAACGGCGTTTGTAACAGCTACACAGGTTAACAACGGAAGCTTCGACCCGGATCAGTGCGGTCCAATGGAAATTGCTTTCCAAACAGGCACCTCTCCAAACTTCGTTTACGTTGACACCCTGTTCTTTGATTGCGACAACCTGGCCAACAACGGTGTAAACAATATCGTATTTGCCGCTATTGACTACAATGGCAATGTGGCAACCTTCCCAACAACGGTTACCATTAAAGACGTTACGGCTCCCACCTTCGTAAATGGCTGGACTGCCGGTCAGCAGGATACCGTTATTCAGGCTTGCAATGCCATTCCTCCGGCATCTGCATATCCACAAACGGCAATTGATCAGTGCGACGTAGCAGTGAACATTACCCTGGTTAGCGATTCAACACAAACAGCCAGCGGTTGCACCAAGTACAGCTATGTGATTAACCGCAAATGGACGGCAACAGATGATTCCGGTAACACCACCACGCGTACGCAGAAAATCATTGTAACAGACACGCAAGCTCCTGTTTTTGCGGCTAATACGCCTGCAACGGCTACGTTCAACACAGCGCCAAATGCACTCGTGTGCAATGCTGCGGTGAACTTCAATATGGCTAATTTCGTGGATGATTGTCAGGATTCTGTGGATCTTACTATCACCAACACCCTGATTTCTGCACCTGTTGGAAACACATTTGTAATTCCTTCGGGAGCTAATATCAGCGCTCCGAACTATCCGGTTGGTACATATATCATCCGTTTCACAGCTACCGATAAATGTGGCAACAGCTCCACCAGGGACCTCACAGTTCAGGTGAAAGACGCTACTCCACCAACGGCTGTTTGTATCAACGGTGTAAGTGCCTCTCTGCAACCTTCCGGTACGGTTACTGTTACTGTGAACCAGTTTAATAACAACAGCTACGACAACTGCTCAAGCACCCTGGGCCTTCTGATTCAACGTCTGGATACCAACCCATTGGCTGCTCCATCTGCTACTCTGGAGTACGACTGCGATGATGCCGACGGCGTAACCCAGCATGGTGTGAAACTGTTTGTGTCTGACCAGAACGGTAATATGTCTACCTGCCAGACCTACATTGTTATTCAGGACAATGTAGCGCCAACCATCACCTGCCCACCAAACGATACCCTGGATTGTGCAGCCAACACTGCACCACAGTTGCTTGGTTTCGCAACAGCAGTAGATAACTGCCCGGCCAACCTCGACATCACATTCGATGATGTACTGGGCAATGGCGCAGGTATTATTTGCGAACTGCTGGTTCGTACCTGGTCTGTGGTTGACTTTGCCGATAACACGGCAACCTGCGAACAATTGATCAGCTTGCGAGACACAGTTAAACCAGTGCTGAGTGCATATCCTCCGGACGAAACTATCAGCTGCGCTACTCCGCTGCCAGCTCCGGCTCTGATCACCGCTACTGACAACTGTTCCTCCAACATCGTTGTACAGTTCAGCCAGGATACCATCAACGTGGCCCAAGGACCTTGCGGACAATTCTCTTATACCATTGTTCGTACCAGAACGGCTGTTGATGACTGCGGAAACACCGAAGTACACTCCCGTCAGATCATTGTAGAAGACATCACCGAGCCTGCATTCCTCGGTATGCCTGATACTATTATCCTGAATACCTCACAGTTCCCTCCAAACCTGGATTGCACAGTGCCATGGAGCTTCAACGTAGGTCAGTTCCTCGAAGACTGCTCTCCTGACAGCATCATTTTGGTGACCAACGACAGTCCGTTTGGCGATGGCAAACTGGATCTAAGCGGTAACTATCCAATTGGTGGTTACAACATTTTCTTCGCTGCAGTTGACGCTTGTGGTAACGTAGGTATTGACTCTCTGTATGTGGAAGTACGCGATAACAGCGTACCAACCCTGGTGTGCAACAACAACGTAGTAATCGCCCTGGGTACCAACGGCGAAGCTACCCTGGATGCACAGGATATCGACCTCGGTACTACCGATAACTGCGCACTGGATACGCTGGTACTGTCTCAAAGCCTGTTTGATTGCGGTGATCTGGGCTTCCAGAACATCACCCTGACGGCTACAGATATTTATGGCAACACCAACTCCTGCGCTGTTCAGGTTCAGGTAACCCTGGGTAACAACGCAGGCTTCAACCTGACCGCTACCGGAACATCTGAAACCTACTTCGGCGCAGCCGACGGTACAGCTACAGCCGTAGCAACTGGTGGTACAGGTGTGTTCGATTACGAATGGGATACACCAAACGCAGATACTACAGCAGCTGTAGTTGACCTGCCAGCAGGCATCTACATTGTCCTTGCTACTGATGTAAATAGCGGTTGTATTGCAAAAGACACAGTTGTGATTGCTGAAGGCCCTAAAGTGACAATTACTGTAGGCACAGACGATGGTTGCCAGGGTGAAATTCTTTCCATCCCGGTTACAGCCGACAACTTCATTCAGGTTTCTGGCTTCTCCTTCGGTCTTTCACTGGATAATGCCGCTGCAGGTGCTATTGTTGGAATTACCAACGTAAACCCTGCTCTGGTAGGTTTGACCCCTGGTGTTAATACAGTATTCTGGACACATCCTACCTTGGATACAGTGACTCTGGCGAATGGCACAGTGCTGTTTAATTTGGAGGTTGAATTGAGCAACGCAGCTCAGGGAACTACCAGCAACATTATTGCAGCAGCTATTCCTGCACTTGTATTCCTGCAGGACGGTACTCAACAGGCGCCTGAAGTAATCTTCAACAATGGTGCTGTAACCATCAGTTGCGTGGCAAACGACGTTAACCTCAAGGGTGATGTATTCACCTGGAAAGCTCCGGTGAAAGCCATTCCTGATGTAACCGTACAATTGAATGGTACGACTACCGGAACAGATATTACTTCAGCTCCGCTGGCTGAGTATGAATTCCTGATTCCATCAGGTGCGAATACCATCACCAATGCGTTCAAGATTGCCACGCAGAAAAACCAGCAGATTAACGTAGGTGATATGTTGGGTATTCAGGCACATGCTGCACAACAGGTAGCGTTCACCAGCGGTTACCAGTGGGTAGCTGCTGACGTTAACCTCGACTTCCGTGTGAACCTGGCCGACTACGCGTTGGTACAGAAATACGTTCTGAGCAACAATGCACACTTCCTCGACAACCAGGGCAACCAGGTTGGTCCAGACTGGAAATTCATTCCTGAGTCATTCACCTTCGGCCCGTTGCCAATTGGTAACCCACAGGCGCCTCAGCCTAACCCGCTGAATACCCCTGTGCCACCAAGCAATATCCTGCACAACAATGTGACTATGGATATTCTGGACGACGACTTCGTAGGTGTATTGATGGGCGATGTGAACGGTTCTGTGGTTCCATTCACCAGCGGTGGCAACGGTGGCGCTGAAAACAGCAACCCACTTAAATTCCGTTTGGAAGACCGCGCTGTTCAGGCAGGTGAACTGGTAACCATTCCGTTCAAATCTGTTGACTTCACGGGTGCTCAGGCATACCAGCTGACTGTTGGTTTCGATCCGGAAGTGTTTGAATTGCAAGACATTCAGCCTGGTGTATTGCCAGGTCTGACCCAGGACAACTTCGGCACGAATTACCTGGCTGACGGTCAGCTCACTACCCTTTGGGTAGGTGGCAAACCAACTACGTTCAATGACAACGAAACGCTGTTTGCACTTACATTCAAAGCCATCGAACCTGTTTCCAGCTTGTCAAGCGTTCTGCACAGCAGTTCTGCGGTGACTGAAGCGCTCGCTATCGACGCTACCGGAAATGCGGTGCCAGTTGACTTTGAATTTGTGACAACAGTGGCAACTGGTGAGGTAGAAAACAAAGTCTTTGCACTTTATCAGAACCAACCAAACCCATTCTCTGCGGAAACCAGCATATCTTTCCGCCTGCCAGAATCGGGTCGTGCAACCTTGCGCATCTTTACGGCAGAAGGTCGTTTGGTGAAAACGGTTGTTGGTGAATTCTCTGAAGGCATTAATGCCATCAACTTCCGCAAGGATGATCTGGGTGCAACAGGTGTGTTCTACTATGAGCTTGAAACATCCAAGCACAGCGATCGCAAAAAGATGATCCTGATTGATTGATTCTAAAATGCGAAGTGCCGGGGCGACTACTGGTTGCCCCGGCACTCCATAATAGAATCTATGAGGCTTTTCCTCCATCTTTAATAGCTTGACATTGAACACCATGAGAAATATTTTATTAATCCTATTGCTGATTGCGGCGGGCGTTTTTTCAAATCGCTCCCAAGCGCAAACAGTAATCCTGAAAGCCGATACCATTGAGGTGCCCTGTACTTCCAGCGACACATTTCTGGTACCTATCAGACTGGATAACTTCACCAATATTTCAGGTTTGCAGTTCACGTTGCAATGGGACACTGCCCGCCTGGATTATGCCTACACTACTCAGTTGAATCCCAACTTTGTAGGTGTGGGATTTGACACTTCTGCAACAATTTTAGCTGAAGGTAAACTCACTTTCGCCTGGACAGACCTGGCCGGTGTGAGTGTACCCAATGATGCCATTTTGTTTCAGGTGGCTTTCCGCCGAATTGGTGGTCCGCCAACACCTGTTTCCTTTGTAAATACCCCAACCGACATTGCGGTATTCGATAACCAATTCAATCAGGTAGACGCCCAGACCATTAATGGTTTGGTAAAACCGCTCGACAATCAGGGGCCCAGTCTCACTTGCCCGGCCAATGTGACGGTCAGCGCACCTGGTTCAGTTCCTGTGCCCAACATTCCACCTGTGGCTGCCGACAACTGCGGCACTCCCAGCACAGGCTGGGCTTCCACAGGAGCTACCGTGGCTAACTTCCCTAATGACCCGGACGCCAGTGGCGCCGTATTCAATATCGGAGCAAGCCAGGTAACCTACACTACCACAGATGCCGGAGGTAATACTGCTACCTGCTCTTTTGAGATTTTGGTTGAATTTGCGGTCTCTTCCACCGATCTGACCCTGATTGCCAGCCCAAATAATGCCGCTTCCTGCGGTGAATCCGTAACAATTGACGTACTGGCCTTTAACTTCGACAGCATTGCCGGGCTTCAATTCTCCCTGAACTGGCTTCCTGCAAACCTGGAATATGTTTCCATCACGAACACCAATGCTACCCTGAATATTGATCAAAGCCATTTCAACACGGATTCAACCGGTGTTGGCGCTTTGTCGTTTGCCTGGACCAGCGGCAATATTTTTGGTTCTACGGTGCCTGATGGCGAAGTACTTTTCACGCTGACCTACAACGTTTTGGGCGGCGGATCTGTACAATTTACAGACAATCCAACAGCTCCTTTGGCCTTTACCGGTACCGTATTCCCGCCAGAGGAAGTACCTTTTGTAACCATTGATGCCATCATCAATGTTACCGATACTATTGCACCAACCATCACCTGCCCGGCTAACCAGGTAATAACCTCGCCCGGCGCAGCTGTGGTGAATGGTATTGCTCCGGTTGTAGACGATAACTGCTCATCTCCCAATGTTGGATGGAGCAGCACCGGCGCAACGGTGGCAGATTTCCCGAACGATCCGGATGCCAGTGGCTCCTTGTTCAATCTGGGGTCGTCAACAGTGGTATACACCGCTACAGATGCCTCCGGCAACAGCGCTACCTGCTCTTTTGATATTACCGTTGAATTCGGTATTAATACAGACGACCTGGTGATTGTGGCCAACAGCGCCAACGCAGCCTGCGGCGGAAGTTTCAGCATGGATTTCACCACGCTGAATTTTGAAACTGTGGCTGGTGTGCAGTTCACCGTAACCTGGGACCCTAACCTGTTCCAATTTACTTCTGTTTCCAACTTCAACGTTCCGCTGGGTATTAATATCAGCAACTTTGGCGTAGACAGTGCCGGCGTGGGCTTTATCACTTTCGCCTGGACCAGCGCCGATCTGAATGGTTCTAATGCTGCCGACAACGATCTGCTGTTCTCTCTGAATTTCGACCTGCTGTCTAATGCTTCAGGTACCGTTAATTTCAGCGATTTGCCTACCCAACGGCTGGCATTTGATGGAGGTACCTTCGATCAGATTGCGATGCAAACGGTGGATGGTAATGTAACTGTTACCGACAACGTTGCGCCAACCATCACTTGCCCGAATCCGGCGCCGGTTGATGCACCTCAGGGGCAGCTTACAGCTAATGTAACGGGTTTGCAGCCAACAGTAGCCGACAACTGTGATCTGGATCCTGCGGTAACGTACACCCAATCCGGAGCAACGGTGGGTTCAGGCACGGGTAATGCCGATGGCGTTTACAATGCCGGAACAACCACTGTTATCTACACAGCAACCGACGATGCCGGTAACACAGCTACCTGCTCATTCCAGGTGGTGGTAAATGCCGACAATCCGGTGGTGCTGCAATTGGATACCGTAGATTTGGGATGCTCTGGCATGCCAACGCAGGTAACCGTAAACCTGACGGTTGAAAATTTCATCAACATCATTGGCCTCCAGTTTGGTTTGCAATGGGATACATCCATCATCAAACTGGTTACGCCGGTTACGATCAACTACATCACGGCTGGTCCTCCACCAGTATTTACCAACGCTGGAGGTACCCTTTCCTTCTTCGGCGGTCACCCGGCATGGCCCGATGTGCCTAATGGAGACGCTATCCTGAACCTGACCTTTAATGTGGTTCCAGGTGCAGATTTGAGCAACGCCAATTTGATTTTCGTAGCGCCTTTCGATGCGCTGGATGAAAACTTCCAGCCTGTTCCAGTGCTAACCATCAATGGCGCCTTCATTTTCACCGTAGATAATGTGCCGCCAACGGTACAATGTCCGACTGATACCGTTTTGACGGCTGCAGCCAATAGCTGCCAGGTGGACTTTGTTCCATTGGCGCCTTCTGCAACCGACGATTGTGGCGCGATCACAGATATTGCCATCAATCCGGATACCACCATTTTCTATACAGGCGCGCCAACTGTTCTGGTTTACACCGTTACAGATGAGGCCGGTAATACCAGCACCTGTGTGACTAATGTAACCGTTACCGACGTAACTGCACCAGTGATGACTGGCTGCCCTGTGGGCCCGATCACGGCTGATGCCGATCTAAACTGTCAGGCTGCTGTTACCTGGACGCCACCTACATTCCAGGATGCCTGCGATCCAAACCTGCTTGTGGTACCGGATTATCTGCCCGGAAACCTGTTCACCGCAGGCACTACGCTGGTTAATATCACCGCAACGGACGCATCCAACAACCAGACTACCTGTACGTTTGAGGTAATGGTTCAGGACGTTACACCACCGGTAATTGTTTGCCCGAATGATACCATTGTTGAGCCAACCACCGGCAACTGTGAAGCTCAGGTAAACTTCGCAGCAACAGCCTCTGACAACTGTGACAACGCGCTGAATATCGTATACTCTCATACTTCCGGCTCCTTGTTTACCGGAATTACCACAGTAACCTGCTCAGCAGTAGATGATGAGAACAACAACGGCCAGTGTACTTTCACTATCACCGTGAGAGATACTATTGAGCCGGTTTTCCCGAATGGTTGTCCGCCAAATGATACCGTAAGCTCTGCTTCCGGCAACTGCGGCGCCAATCCGGTTTGGACTATTCCACAGGCTACAGACAACTGTGATGCAACGCTGACCATTACTTCCACCGCCAATCCGGGTGGATTTCTGGCAGCACAACCAGCGCCACACATCATCACGTACACTGCTACTGATGATCAGGGCAATTCAGCCACCTGTACTTTCAGTATTCTGGTAGAAGATGGAACTGCACCGGTTTTGGCCAACTGCCCGTCGTTGCCGATTATTATTGTGCTTCCGGTTACCAAATGCGATACAACGCTGAACTGGACGCCACCAACGGTGAGTGATAACTGCGGTTTGCCAGGTGTGGTATTGACTTCCAATATCACTCCTCCGGCATTGTTTACTACTGGCGATACCATTGTTGTGTATACCGCAACGGATGCCTCCGGTAATACCTCTACCTGTTCTTTCTTTATTTCTGTGAAAGACGTGGTTCCGCCGGTGATTGATTGTCCTACAGCGCCAATTCCGGTTGCCACCCCTGATCCTTGTGGTGTAACACCGGTATGGAATTTCCCAGCGGCAACAGACAACTGCACACCGGAGGCCGACCTGATCATTACTTCAGCGTATGAGCCAGGGGATACCTTCCCGGCCGGCACTACTACCTTCATTGTACGGGTAGAAGATGCCAGCGGCAATTTCGCGGAATGTGAATTAACTGTCAACAACAATATCCTGCCCAGATACATCAATGTGCCAGGGCCGGTTATCACCATCACGGATTGTAACACCCCAGCAAACTGGACGCCACCAACGCCGGTAGATTTTTGTCCGCCGGTACAGGAAACAGTGACTCCATTGCCTCCTGGCAGCATATTCCCATTTGGCAGCACTGTGGTAACCTACACAGCTACTGATGCTCTGGGTAATTCAGCTACAGCTACTTTCACAGTGGTGGTTTCTGAAAACATTGATCCGGTAATTGCATGTCCGGAAAGCCCGATTGTAGTCAATGTAGGTGGCGGGATTGAATCTGATCCGGATAATTTCATCGTGTCTACCGATACAGTGGCAGGTTGCAACGGTTTGCAGGTGTTCTTCAACAATCCGAATGCAACAGACAACTGTGTAACGCCGATTCTGACTCAAATGGGTCCGGCATCCGGTTCTGTATTCCAGCTTGGCTTCAACCAGTTGATGTTCACTGCAACCGACTCTTCAGGCAACTCCGTGGAGTGTGTGGTGTTTGTACAGGTGGTTGAACTGGCCGGTTTGAATCCGGTAGTTAGCCCAAGTCCGGGTTGTGCAGGTGACACAATCACCCTTACTGCGTCCAATATTGCAGGTGCGATATACACCTGGACGGGACCAGTGAACAATTCTACGACAAACGTTCTGACAATCAATGGTTTAAGCGCGCAAAATGATGGCCAGTACATCGTTTCTGCACTGGTAAACGGTTGCCCGACGGCGCCTGATACCGCAGAAGTTTTCCTGGTACAGCAGCCTATGGCGGAAAATGATTTGGATTATTCCATTAATCCTGGAGAAACCATCACTTTCCCAACGGTATTTGCTAACGACGTGCTGACACCTGCGTTTGACTTCGGCATTTGCAATATTTCTCCGGAGCTTGCCGGGTTGCAATTCAACGATGCCGATGGAACCTTTACCTATACGGCAGGAGAAGAACCCGGTATGGTTTCCTTCTTCTACACGGTATGTTCCAGAACCTGTGCTTTGTCTGAAGAAGCGGCGGTTACCATTACCATTAATGATACCAAGTGCGTATTCATTCCAAACATCATCACCCCGAACGGTGACGATGCCAACGACTACTTTGTGATTCCTTGCATTGATACAGGCTTGTTCCGTGAGAACTCGCTGCTTGTATTCAACCAATGGGGCGACCAGGTTTACGAGGCCTCCCCATACAGCAATGATCCACTGGAAGCCTGGCGCGGAACCCTCAATGGAGAGGATGGTAAGGATCTCCCGGATGGTGTGTATTTCTACATATTCAAACCGGGTCCGAATGTGGCGCCTATGAAAGGTTTCCTTGAAATATTCCGTTGATGAACGGGTCAACAAGCGGTGGCTAAAAAACGATTCGGCCACCGCTTGTTGACCACCATAACCTCCACTTGCAAACAAATTTTACAATGAAAAAACTTTTTTATCTCATTGCATTGCTGGTCTCTGTTTCTGCTTCGCTGAACGCACAGCAGGAAGCACACTATACGCAGTTCATGTACAACAAGTTGTATATAAACCCTGCGTATGCCGGCGCACGCGGAGTACCAAGCCTGACGGCTATCTATCGCAGCCAATGGATTGGTTTCGATGGCGCTCCACAGTCGCTGCTGGCCAGTTTTAATGGCCCGTTTCTTTCCAAAAGGGTAGGGATCGGCGTCAATGTTTCCCACGTAAAAATTGGCTTGCAACGCGACTTCCAGGGTTCGTTGGCATATTCCTACGACCTGGTAGCGCAGGAGAACGTTTCCATGCGTGTGGGCCTTTCCGGCTCACTGCGTTCCTTCGGTTTTGCGTACAACGATGCCCAGCCATTGCAGGGCGGCGACCAGTCCGTGGAAGATGAACGCATCAGCGACTTTTATGGAAACGTAGGTGCTGGCGTGTACGGCACCATTATGGGTAAGTATTACTTCGGCTTGTCTGTGCCACGCCTGTATTCCAACGCCATTGGTATTACCAACGGTAATGCAACCGTACTGGCTAAAGAATTTCAGCACTTCTATGGCATGGCAGGCGCTATTATTCCGCTCAGCGAGGATATCAACCTGATGCCAGCTGTATTGCTGAAATACGTAAAAAATGCCCCATTTGATGCCGATATCAACCTGAATCTGGATATCAAACGCAAATTTACCGCCGGTGTTTCCTACCGTATGGGTGGCGACGGATCTGGCGAGTCTGTGGATCTTTTGGTGCTTTGGCAGGCTGCTCCGCAGTTCGCTGTGGGCGCGGCATACGATTTTACCCTCAGCAGCCTGAAAGATTACAACTCAGGTTCTGTGGAACTGATGCTCCAGTACGACCTCAAAAAGGTAGACGGTGCAGGAGGCAAAAGCAAAAAGAAAAATATGACCAACCCACGCTTCTTCATGTAAGAAGCATCCTCAAATCCCATGAGACTCCCTTCACCACTTAATCTTGATCGTACCATGAGATCCTATCTGCATAATACTCTGACGATAATCGGCCTGTTGTGGACCTGGGCGCTGACTGCACAAACAACGCCCGTGAATCCGCCACCTGTGAAGGTGGACATTAAAAATGAATCCGCGGTTAGCTCCGTTGGATATGAGTTCAGTCCAACTTTCTATGAGGATGGCATTGTGTTCATTTCCAATAACATGGAGATTTCCAAGAAGAAAAAGGTGGACCAAAACCAGGAAATGATGATGTCAATCCTGCGTTCCCGCCGTAATGCAGAAGGATTGCTCCAGGCGCCTGAGGTATTTGCTCAGGAACTGAACTCCGTTAATAACCACGAAGGTCCGGTTTGCTTTGACCGTACGGCCGAAACGGTGTATTTTTCCAGCAACTCTGTTATAGCTGGTAAAGACCAGTTTGCCAAAGACAAGGTGCAACACACACGTATTTATTCCTCCAAAAAGGTGAACGGCGTTTGGGGAGCACCCGTAGCGCTGCCCTTCAATAACGGAGAATTCGACGATTTTCACCCGGCCATCAGCATTGATGGCGACAAGCTCTTCTTTGCTTCCAACCGTCCGGGATCTATGGGTAGCACAGATATTTATGTGTCCTATAAAGTTGGCGATTCCTGGAGCGAACCTGTTAACCTGGGCCCAACCGTAAACACTACCGGCCGCGATGCATTCCCGTTCATTCACGCAGATAATACCCTCTATTTTGCTTCTGATGGCCAGCCCGACCGCAAAGGTGGTTTTGATTTGTATTACTCCATTCCGGAAGGAACTCAATGGACGAAACCTATCAACATGGGCGAACCATTCAATACATCCGGCGATGATATCGGTATGATTGTGGATCTGAACAAGATCAACGGTTATTATTCCACCAACGGTGCAGGCGGTGCAGGAAACGATGACATCATGAGTTTCCACACCGAAAATGGTAATCTGGACGATTATTTGCTGCAAAACAAACGGGTTCCGGATCGCAATCTGGACCTGAAAATTGTGGTAACGGATAAATCTACCGGAACGCCAATTAAAGATGCTGAAATTCAGGTGCTGAATTACGATGGCGCCAATGTCATTGGTCGCGACGAGCAGGGCAACCTGATTACCGTTCAAACTATTGATGGTAAAGAGGTGATTGGTTCCATGCCGCCAGACAATGGCATCAATGGCGAAACCGACAGCAAAGGACGTTTCCGCACGGATGTAAAACCTGGCAACTATGTGGTAATCATTACCAAAAAAAGCTACCAAACCAAACAAATTCGCCTGCCCATTTCCAAACCTGGCAATGAATTGGCAGCACAACTGGAAAAAACCAGTCTTGCTACCGGGAAAATTCAGTGGATCCCAACGGTATTCAACTATACCACCAATGCACCGCTTGCAGGCGCAACATTGGTGTTGACAGATAAAAATGGTGTTAAGGATACTCTGATAACCGATGCCAATGGTACCCTGGAACACTACATTAATCCTGAAAGTAAATACAAAATAGATATCATTCAGGGTGGACGTGTACTGGGCAGCACAGAAGTGAATACCGTGGGCTGGCCGGATATCACCAAGCCTATGTACCAGAATATCACTGTAGCGCCTCTGATGCCAGGTTCTGCCATTGAACTGCCGAATATTTACTACAACTTCAACGACGCAACCCTGCGCCCGGATGCACGCAAGGACCTTGATCTGGTAGTGGCATTGCTGAAACAACAACCTACGGTTACGGTAGAGCTTCGCAGCCATACCGATAGCCGTGGTACCAATGAGTACAACCAGGACCTGAGCCAGCGCCGTGCAAATGGCGTTGTGGAGTACCTCGTAATGAAGGGCATTCCGCGCAACCGCCTCATTCCGGTTGGGGTAGGCGAGAGCGAACTGCGCAACAACTGCCGCGACGGTTCCAACTGCACCGAACAGGAGCATGCCCGCAACCGCCGCACTGAAGTACGCATGGTGACCGACCTGAACGGTGGCGGCATGGTTTATGTAGACGGAAAACTGACCAATGGCGCGGCTTCCGAATCCGGTACAGGGGGCAATGTAAATGTACCTCCTTCCGGAAATGTACGTGTATCTAACGCAGAAAGCGATACGTACTATGTGATCTCAGGCTCCTTCCTCATGGAAGAGCGTGCCACTGCACAGCTGGCGCGTATCAAGTCTCGTGGTTATGCAGAAGCCGAAATTGTACGTTTCCCTAACTCTAATTTCTTCTCTGTTTGCGTGTCCAAGTTCAAAACCCGCGAAGAGGCTACTACCCTGAAGAAAAAACTGGATAAAGACAAAGTGGACGCCTTTGTACGGGCGGTTCAATAGCATATCAAATACAAACCCCTTAATTCAGGTCATTCTTTGGAATGATTTGAATTAAGGGAAACCGAATGGTACGATTGTCAAGGTCTTTTTACCTTTGCGGCAACTTTCGGGAACTTGATTTGTTTTCCCTTGTTCAGCATTTAAAGAGCTCAAAGACATGGCTATTATCATTACGGACGAATGCATCAACTGTGGCGCGTGTGAGCCGGAATGCCCTAATCACGCTATTTACGAAGGCGGAGTAGAGTGGGCAATTTCAGATGGAAATACAGTAAAAGGAAAATACCTTCTGGAAGACGGCAGAGAGGTAGATGCAGCCCAAAAAAACACTCCGGTATCCAACGATTTTTATTTCATCGTGCCGGATAAATGCACAGAATGCACCGGATTTCACGAAGAACCTCAATGTGCGGCAGTATGTCCTGTAGATTGTTGTGTTCCGGATCCGGATCGGGTAGAAACAAAAGATGAATTGTTGCACAAAAAAGAGCGTTTGCACCTCTGATGTAGCGCACTTCAAGAATTTTCATGGTTCTATGGTTGCCTGCTGCTCCTCTGGGCAGTGGGCAATTTTTTTTCATGCCGTACTGTACCGGCGGGTTCAGCCGCCGCATCCTCGTACTTGGGTTCAACCGCCGAACCTATTCAGCCGCCATACCAAAAACCTACCCCAACTTAAACCCGTTCAGAAAATCCCTGACAGCCATTCTTTTTTTACCCTCCATTTGCAACTCCAGTATGGATATGCAGCCATCTCCGGTTCGGATGAGAAGTTGATTCCTTCCATCAAAGTACCAGGCGCCGGGTGCCAGGGTGTCCATAGGCGCCGGCATTTTAGGCACAAGAGTACTCCGCAATACTTTTACTGTTTTGTTTTCGTAAGTAGTCCATGCGCCCGGGTAAGGACTCAAACCCCGGATGTGGTTATGGACTTCCTGTGCTGATTTTTCAAAGGTAATACGGCAAGTATCGTGGAAAATTTTGGGTGCGTGGGTAGCCTCTGAATCATCCTGAGGGAAGGTTTTTATGCTTCCACTTTCAAGTCCCTGAACAGATTTGAGTACCAGTCCGGCGCCAATTGCCATCATTCGGTCATGCAATTCTCCGGCTGTTTCATCCGGACCAATGGTTACTTTTTCCTGCATGAGCAGGTCTCCGGTGTCAATTTCATGTTGCAGAAGAAAGGTGGTCAGGCCTGTTTCCTTTTCGCCGTTAATTACAGCCCAGTTGATGGGCGCCGCGCCGCGGTATTTGGGCAATAAAGATCCATGCAGGTTCATGGTACCCATGGGTGGCATATTCCATACAATTTCCGGCAACATCCGAAAGGCCACTACAATCTGCAAATCAGCCTTCAAATCACGGAGTGTATTGATGAAATCTGGGTTCTTTAATTTCTCAGGTTGCAGGACCGTTAATCCTCTCGACAGAGCAAATTTTTTAACGGCAGACTCCTGTATGCCCAAACGCCCGCCAGGTTTGTCAGGGGCTGTAACTACCGCTACCACCTCGTAGCCATGATCCAGTAATATTTCAAGTGAGGGAACTGCAAACTCAGGCGTGCCCATGTAGATAATGCGCATGATCAAAATGTTTCTGAACGAGTGCTGTTGGTTGAAGCAAACAGAGAGCTATTTTTGTTTGCAAAAAACTGAAATATGGTACGTTTGTTTTTCCCTGTCTTTTTTCTTTGGGCTTCTGTTTGCCAGGCGCTAACGCCTATTAGCAGGGATTGGCCCGGCAAAGAAACGGCATTCGAACAAACCGCGCCACCATACAGCCTGAATATCCGTTTCAAAACATGGAAATAATAAATATGGCGCAACTGGTGTATATTGCCCGAAATCAGAAAAAATACCTTAATTGACACATGGAACAACTGCACTGGACCAATGCTCAGGGATTGTCGCTATTTGCCGCACACTGGCCAATACCTAACCCCAAAGCCGTCATTGCATTGGTGCACGGACAAGGCGAGCATATTGCCCGGTACGATCACATGGCCAAATGGTACAACCAACATGGCTTTGCTGTGCTGGGTTTTGACCATCAGGGATACGGACGAAGCGGCGGCAAAAAAGGCCATGCCCCCAATCTGGATGTCTTACTGGATGATATCGGTTTATTGCTGAGCAAAACCAGGGAAGCCAATCCAGGGCTCCCGCTTTTCCTGTACGGACATAGTATGGGCGGAGGTTTGTGCCTGAATTATGTTACGCGCAGGGATCCAGATCTGACCGGACTGATAGTAACCGGGCCCTGGATACGCCTGGCATTCGAGGCGCCAGCCCTGAAAGTGGTAGCTGGCCGAATCCTGAAACGATTCATGCCTGCCCTTACTCTGCCAACAGGACTTGTAGCACATTTCATTTCTCATGATGATAGGGTAGTGGAGGCATATTTGAAAGATCCACTGGTACACAACAAATTGAGTGCTGCTGCGGGTATTGCGCTGCTGGATGGCGCCAACTGGCTGGATAACTGGTCCGGCTCATTTCGTATTCCTGTATTGCTGCAACACGGTGGTGGTGACAAAATAACTTCTCCCGAGGCAACCAAACGCTTTTTTGGTCGCGTGAAAGGGCAGGTTACGCACCGGGAATGGCCTGGGTTGTACCATGAAATCCACAACGAGAAAGAAAAGGAAGAGGTATTTGACTTTACACTATCTTGGATGCTTAAGTGGTTGTAAATCAATGAAATCCTTCCACTTTGATATCGTCCACCCAAACAGCCTTATTGCTTCCCGGATTCCAGAGAAAAACCTCAATCTGATCAAATGGTTCCCGGGGTATAAAGGTGTCAAAATCGATTGTTTTTACTTCACCTCCCTCCACATGGCGTTGTAAACGAATGATTCTATCCTTTAGAATGCGGTCGCCTTGTTTAAAGCGCACCGTAAATTGCGTCATGGCCCAGAGCTCCCATTCCTTGGCCTCACAGCGGAAGGTGGCACTGGCACGTAGCCAGAAATAAGGTAGTCCCGGATTAGGCAATCTAATGGCTGGCGTAAAGGCTTGTTCAGCAGTCAACCGGGCAGATTTTTTGCCGGAAATGGGCGATTGTTCCGTGATCACCGCAGAGGAATCCTGTTCGAAATCCTGCATGGCCAACAGCTTCACGTCTTGTCGTTGGGGTGCGTTGAATTTATCCCGGGTATCCAGGTATTTCAAATCGTCTGTCTGCCTGTTCCATTTGCCCAAAACGGTCAGAATATAGCGTCGGGTCATCTGTTCGGCATGAAATTGTCCGCCTTTGTGTGCCTGATGACACCACCAGATACTGAGATAAATACACAAGAGGGATATGCCGGAAAACAGCCACCTGCTCCAGGATTGCTTCCATGCCCAAACCCAGAAGGCGCCCATACAGAAAGCCCAGAGCGGATATGCCTGGACAATGGCCCTTTGCCCCAAACTGCCACCATACCACCAGATATCCCAGGCTGAGGTGACATACAGGGCAAGCAGGCAATAGCAGGCAACAGCCGGAAATACCTGAGGCAATTGTTTGCGCAACATGAACAAACCAGCAACAGCCAGCAGCATGATGGGGGAATAAACCAGCCAGCCGGCTTTGGCGCTCCACAATACATCCTCAATATGTGGCGGGAACCAGGTAAATCCCTGTTCTTCATAGCTGTACACGATCCATTCGCCGGTGGAGTATTTCCAATAAAAGGGTTGCAAAAGCATAACTCCCAAAGCAACGCCTCCTGCCAGAAGTATTTTTGGCCATGATTGTTTGTACAATTGTAACCGCTTCGGGAGGTCATTCCAGGTGGAAATGCCCCAAAGCAGCGGAATCAGGGCAGATAATAGTTCTGTTGGGCGGGTAATGGTGGCCCAACCTACCAGCAGGCCAATGGCTGTTGCCATAGCGTAACCAGGCTTTTGGTAAAATCGTATGCTCGCCAGAATCAACAAGCAGTTCAGGGTGAACAACCAGTTATGTGTCATAGCCCCGGTAATGCCTGCATATTCCAGATAATTACTGCCTAATGCTATGGAAATCAGCACAATAGCCGTGATCCGGTCATTGAAATATCGGAGCAAGATGTTCCGCAACAACCACAAGCCCAGTAAGGCTATGAGCAGGCTTCCCATGCCAATGGCCACCTGATACGGTTTGGAAAAGCCATCAGGAGCATATCCTAAAGGCGATGCAAGAACATGTGCCGTTAGAAACCAGGGCATAAACTGCAAAGCCTGACCCATGGGGTATTTCATGACATAATTCCCGGAGCTGTGTTTAAACGCCTGCCCCATACCTGGCCCTGGCTGGTACTTGCGTTCAATATCAGGCCACCAGCGCAACTCCTTGACATCGTGGTAAATAAGTGCTGCCGGCAAATACAAGTAGTAGCCTGATACATCCCAACTTAAAGTAGCTTCTGTGCCGGATTTTTCCCATTTGGGGTAATAAACAGCTGAAGAAAGCACCACAATGGCAGCACTTAGCAAATAGGCATACAGGGAAAGTCTGTTCATGGTTATGCTCAGTTAGGGTTTCGAAGTCAATGCTTTACGGAAATAGTCATTGAACCGTTTGGCTGCAGAAAAGTAGGATAACACATAATCTGCAAAATCCGGGCTAAGGCAAATTTCAGGGTCCATTTCTGCCATAAAGTAGAATTGCTTATTGGCTAACAGCGGCTCTTGTTTTGCTAATTCTTTGAATTCCGGAGGTAGTATTTTGTTCTTTTCGCCCTGGATGCCGCCGAAGTATTGCACAAAAACCGGATCATTTACCACTTCACGGAAGGCATCAATGTCCTGGGCAATGGTTTTTCGAACCAGATACAAGGGCTCTTTATCCAGAAAATAGGCGCCTCCACCCAACATCAGGTTGCCAAACTCCAGGTGAAAATAATATCCGGGTTCGTCCATTGTTTGCTTGCCTCTGGATGTAAATACCGCCGAAACGTGTGTTTTGTAAGGTGTTTTATCCTGGGAAAAACGGGTGTCCCGGTAAATCCGGTGTATACAATCCTTGGGCTGAATATGAAAGCCTGGCTCTATGTTTTGCAATCTGGCAATAAGTGCCGCTACGAGTTGTTCAAACGGCTTTTTGACCGTTGCCTCATACCGTTTTTTGTTTTTTTCAAACCAGTCCCGATTGTTGTTCTGACTGAGTTCATAGAGGAATTGGAGGAGATCAGATTGCAGCATAAACTTGGATTGGTGGAAAGCAAAGATATTGGCAAATGTAGTCAAGATAGCCGGTATGTACAGGTTTCGGAATGCTATATACCATTTAAAGCATGTTTGGAATTTACTTAGGAGATGAAAAAATGAGCTTTTTCGTCAGTTTTTGCGTGTTTTAAAAAGCATATCCTGAACTACGTGACAGAATACAAGTGAAAAATGGTATAAACGGATGGGGAAGATCAATAATACACATTATTTATTATTTGTATTTAATGTAAAATTTGCTTTTGATATATTGCTGTAAATCAATTAATTAATTGGTTTATACCTGCTGTTAGCACCTTCCAGACTCAGGTAATATAGCCCTTGCTCCTGTCCTGTTTAGCTTGAATTTACTACCTCACTTTTGCATCATCAAAGGAGTATGCCCTGCACTGGATTGGTGATCCTATCCAGTGAGGTAGCTCTGTTTATTATTCACTATGAAAAAACGAAGGAATGATGAAAACACTTTACACTGTAAAACCTGTAACCACACAAAAGCCTGGTTTTTACAGGGGCATTTGGTTGATATGTTGGGGGATATTGGCCAGCCTCTATCCTGAAACCATTATGGCTCAGGATCTTGTCTTTGTGCCCAAAAAGAACCTGAATCCGATACCGGATCACCGCCCTGGCCAGCATGGCGGAGCCCCTGAAAATCTGATTTGTAATGATCTGATATATATTGCTTTAGGAGATGATTGTATAGAAGAAATCAACCCGGATATGATTCTGGAAGGTACTTACCAGAACTACAATGAATATCAGGTTGATATTGATTTTACCCTGCCTCTGGGAAATGGTCCCTGGCTTCCAGGTATTGTGGATGTGAGCCATATTGGTGGTGAATACCTGGCTAGGGTAACTCATTTGCCCTCCGGAAACACCTGCACTTGTACGATACGCGTACAAGATAATACCCCGCCTGATGTTCAATGCCTGCCAATAACAGTTGGCTGCAACGTGCCTGACCTTAGTCCGCAGTACTTGCTTAATTTCCTGAATCTGGATGATGCTTATCCATCAGTGATTGATTGTCAGTCATTTACATTAAACTGGCTGGATTCGGAGATTCCTCAAAACTGTAATTCCGGATTTACCAGGGTTATTCACAGGGTATGGACAGCTACAGATGAAAGCGGCAATTCAGCAACCTGTCAGCAGGTTATTCAATTATTGCGGCCTAACTTAAATACGCTGGATTTGCCTCCCAACTACGATGATATTGCCTTGCCGGCGTTTGACTGTGAGGTCCCTTATCCAACACCGGAATGGATAGAAAATCAGGGTATGCAGGGAGTGCCATATTTTATGGATTTTCCAGTTTCCTGTTCTGTCTCTGCCAGTCATTCAGATGTGCTGTTGGAGGTATGCAAAGGTAGTTATACTATTGTTCGGCATTGGACTATAGTAGATGGTTGTTCAGGAATGGTTAAATTATATAATCAAACCATAAGAGTAATAGATAAGACAGGTCCTGTTTTTGATTGTCCGGCTGATATAGAAGTTTCTATAAATCCTTTTGATTGTTGTGCCAATACAGATTTGCCGGATATAATTATCAGGGACGATTGCTCCGGAACATTATTGATATCAGCATTGATAGAAACCTTTGATCCCGATTCCGGTAATCCGTTGAATAGTTATCAGGTATCGGGTACACTGGAAAACTTCCCGGGAAATAATCTGTGGGACAGTGATACGCTGGGTGTTTTCGGCGATACACCTTGTTTGCCCATTGGTAATCAGCAAGTAACGTATGTAGTACAGGATGATTGCGGCAATACATCTTCCTGTTTGTTTGCAGTGGCCGTTGTGGATTTAGTGCCACCTGTAGCATCATGCGATGAGTTTACCACTGTAGCGCTCACCAATAATGGTATGGCGTTGATTAATGCCTCTACATTTGATGATGGATCTTACGACAAATGTTGTCTGGATCGTTTCGAAGTGGCCCGAACAGAACATAATACCTGCTCAGATACACTTTTTGGCCCAACCGTTAAATTTTGTTGCAGTGATATTGGCGATACCATCATGGTTACATTCCGGGTGTTTGACTGCAACGGTAATTACAATGACTGTATGGTGTCTGTAGAAGTGCAGGATAAAGTTAAACCCGTTTGTTTGCCACCTTCGCAGGTTACTGTTAGTTGTGAGAATTTTGATCCTAGTTTGTGGAGTTATGGTTTGCCACAAGTGTCAGACAACTGTTGCCTGGATTCTACCAAAATGCACATGGGGCAGCCAGGTTTGTTGCACAGTGTCAATTATTCCTTGTTTGATACAGTTTGTAACAAGGGAACAATTACCCGAACCTTCCGTGTCTTCGACTGCAATGGCAATTCCAGTCAGTGTACGCAGCGAATTTTGGTGAATTACGAACAGGACTATTTCATTCGTTTCCCGGATGATGTGGTGGTAACAGTTTGCGATGGAACAGGCGCGTATGGTACGCCTGTGTTTTTCGGAGAAGACTGCGAATTGCTGGGAGTATCTTTTTCAGATGTGGTGTACACAGTAGTTCCGGATGCCTGTTTTAAAATAGAACGAAGCTGGAATATCATCAACTGGTGTACTTACAACCCTAACCAGCCATGCATTGAGGTGCCCAATCCTAATCCGCATACCATCAGCAGTCACCCTACCAATTTGCCGGGTCCTGTGGTATCTGCCTGTGGTACACTGGCTCCCTGGGCGCCTACAGTAATCCGGATACTGCCCTCAGATCCTGCGGCAACCAATTTTTGCCAGTACTATCAGGCCAATGCCAACTGTTACCGCTACAAGCAGATCATCAAAGTTATAGATCAGCAGGCGCCAACAGGTGTGTTTGAGGCGCCTGATTGCACCAATCAAAACTGGCTAACCGACAATAACCAATCGCTCTGGAATGAAAATTACTGGTGGGATCCGGGCGTTCAGTCGCATGATTTGTGTGAAGAGCCAACCAATCTCTGTATTACAGCTACTGATGCCTGTTCAGGCGCCAATATCAACATTGAATACCTGTTGTTCCTGGATCTTGATCAGGATGGCGTTATGGAAACCGTGGTTAACTCTGTTAACACCGGTTTGGCGGGGCTTGGCTGGAACCGGGTTTTGTACAACAACCTTACAACCCCGAATTTCAGTGGGGGGGTGGTCCGCAGCTTTGATCAACGGCCGGTTGCACCCAATCAGCTGTACGGTTTTGCCATTGAAGAAGCCGTCAATGGAACAGTTAAAACGGCATGTGTGCGCTGGAACACTCAGCAGCAACAGAACACCTATATAGTACCGGAGTTGCCACATGGTACCCACAAAATCAAGTGGTTTATCACCGATGGTTGCGGCAACAACAAGGAGTATGAATATGTATTTACGGTAAAAGATTGCAAGGCGCCTACAGTAGTTTGTCGCAATGCCCTCTCTGTAAATATTATGCCAACCGGCATGATACAGCTTTATGCAGCAGACTTCCTTCAACACACAACCGATAATTGTACCCCGGCTGATCAGTTAACCATCGGCATCCGGAAATGTGGTCAGGGCACTGGTTTTCCCTGGGACGCGAATGGCAATCCGATTACTTCTTTGACATTTGATTGTTCGGAGCAGGGTTTGAACTGCGTGGAAATTTGGGCTATTGATGCCGCTGGCAATGCTGATCACTGCAATACAACAGCTATTGTACAGGATGTAAATGCGTTTTGTTCTCCCGGGAATACGGTAGTGGTGGCAGGATCAGTCAAAACTGCGGATGACCAGGGAGTGGAAGAAGCTCAGATTCAGTTCTCAGGATTGACGCCAACCATACTACAGTTAAGCCAGTGGACTGATGAATCTGGTGCTTTTCAACATACCATACCCCTGGCATCAAATATAAGCCTGACGCCAGTAAAGCAGGATAACCCCCTGAATGGTGTAACTACGTACGATCTGGTTCAAATTTCGAAACATATCCTCGGCCTGGAGCCATTGAACTCTCCTTATAAGATGATTGCGGCTGATGCCAACAAATCAGGCTCCATCACCACCTTTGATATTGTAGAACTCAGGAAATTGATTTTGGGCATTTATACCTCGTTACCAACAAACGATTCCTGGCGTTTTGTAGATAAGTCATTCCAATTCCCAGTACCAAACAATCCATTCCAGAGCCCGTTCCCGGAAAGTATGGAATACACGGATTTGTCTGGGCCGCACTTATCTGAGCATTTTATTGGTGTGAAAATTGGTGATGTCAACGGTTCTGTCTTACCCAATGCGCAGGCTGTAGCGCCGGAGCGACAATCACAGCCTGGCATTTTGGATTTAGAGGATCGGGAACTGGAGGTGGGTGAGGAATTTGAACTAACCTTTACAGCGGAGTCGCCTTTGATAGCCTGTCAAATGACCCTGGAATTGGATGGCCTGGAGCCTTTGGGTGTTGTACCTGCTGAAAATGTTACAGCAGAAAATTTTGGAATGGGTTTTCAAGGCGCTCTGACAGTCTCACTGGAACAAGTTAAATCCTTTAGTATTCGATTCCGCGCTACACGGTCTGGAAGTCTTTCCGGTATGATAGGATTGTCTAATGCAATTACTCAAACGGTGGCTTACACTTGGGATGAGGTCTTAGGAAAAGCAGACGCCAGGGATCTTATGTTGCGGTTTGACGGGGCGAAGCATGTATCATGTGCTTTTGAGCTGTTTCAAAATGAGCCCAACCCTTTTTACAACCGTACAAGCATTGGATTTTTTCTGCCTGAAGCTGGAGAAATAGTGCTCAGTATTTTTGATGAAACAGGAAGAATGGTATTCCGTCAGAAAGGATATTTTGACAAAGGTGCCCATCAGGTACTGCTCGACAGGTCGGTACTCCACGATGGAGGCTTGTACTTCTACCAGATGGAAACGGAAAATGAAGTCAAATCGAAAAAAATGTTTCGCATTAAATAACATTGAATATAAAAAGGCGCTATCTTTGTCCCAACTTGAGCAATAAATCCTACCAACATTCGTTCTGGCCTGGTTTTCAGCTCATCTTAGGCTAAGATAGTGCCTTTAGATCATAATCCGTTCCGTACGCTCATGAAAAAGTGATTCAATATTTTGGAAGCCGTTATTCTTCGGTTTTTCTCATTTTCAACACTTTTTCAATGTATTGTGATGATTTGAGTTTGCGCTCGAATCAACTTATCTAGTGGTTAACACGCCAAGCACTCTGTGTATTACATTTGGAATTCCCAAATGGAAGTATTGAATTATGGAGTAATATATTTACTACGCATGTTGGTAAATGACGACAATCTTTAACCCTTCGGATTTTTCTGGTTTCATTTCCCGTCCCGACCCTTTGGCACCATTCGTGCCTATGATTCCTTTATTGGATTTCCCGGACCCAACATTAGTCAGCTTGCGCTAGGTATTTCCATTTTGTTGACGCACATGTAGTGTGGCAAGATTTTTGTGGCATTAAGAAATCTTGCTTTTTCCGCTATATTGAGGTTGTTTACATACGGATGATCCTTTCAAAGAATAATTTTTTCACCATACTTTCATCACAAATCTTAACGACATGAAAAGAATGAATCTCATTCGCGCCGCGCTGTTCGCAGTGTTCGCATTCATGGGCACCGTTAGTTTGTCAGCTCAGCAAAACTGGCTGCCTGCACCACAGGCAATCGTTGTTTTGTCCAACGAGTTGAACAACCTTGCGAATCCTCCTGCTCCGTCTACCGGCAATACGCTGCAAACGAAGCAACAGGCAACGGATGCTTATGCGAAATCCGGCTGTACCGACTGCATGCTGCATGCAGTAAAAGAGCAGTTCCTGCTGCTCACGCTGAAAGAACTCAAACAAGGTGCTGACACCGGTTCTGCTGTAGAATCAGTTCGCGCACTGATGATTTCCGGTTCTAACGGTAATGCTCAATTGCTGGCTACGATCCAAACTGCTTATCAGTACATGGATTCTATCCTGTAAGTTGAATTCCCTTTATTCACACATTGCTTTTTAAGTTAACACTTAAATCGTAGTCTTTCTCATGAAAAGAAAAATCTTTACTTCTCTAAAAAGCCTTCTGGCTGGAGTGTTGTTTTTGAGTTCGTGGTCTGTTGCTATGGCATCTTACACAGCAACAGTAACTACCTCAACAACAAACTACACAGCCGGAGTGGCCAACACCTTCAACTTTTCAGTTCAGGTAACCACCAATGGTACCGTTGAATATGTTGATAATATTGTCTTCACATTCCCTGCGGGTTGGACAGTAACCGCAGGAACAGGCCCATCTCCTTTCAACTTCTGCGGAGGTGGTCAGGGTAACTATGCTGCTGCAGGAAATATTGTTTCCTGGACAACACCTGGTCATGCGCTTGGCACTCAAAATGGTACTGGTTGTGGCGCTTTTGATAGCGGCACCTACAATTTTGCCATTACTGTAACGGCTCCAGCCAATGCTTCCGGCCCAATCACAGTAACTGCCCGCACTGAAGGCGATGGATGGCCATCTCCACTCACGGACGCTCAAATTTCAAGCTTCCCACTTCAGTTCGCTCAGTTGGTTCCTTGCGGACTGGTATGCCCAGGCAACCTGAACTACAACCTGGATCCAGGTGCATGTTCTCAGGTTGTTAACTACGACGTATTCACCACTGGTGTTTGCCAAATCGTATCTCAGACTTGCGGTTTCGTAGGTTCTTTGGCTCCAAACGAAGTTGATTTCTGGCAAGTAGGTATCACTGCTGGTAACGGTTTGCCTCCACAAGGCAACTCCGGTAGCGGCCCACACGTATTGTTCGACGACGCTGGCGCTGCTTGTGCAGCTGCTGCTGACCGTCTGACCCTGCGTTCTGTACTGCAGGTTGGTGGTTTCTGCTTCAACGGTGTTGAATGGGACCTGAACAACGCTGCTGCTACAACCGTTCAATTCGACTGGAACTACAACCAGCCAGTATCTTCCTGGGACCGTTTCGCAGTTGGTATCGGTACAGATGCTAACCACTTCGGTAACAATAACAACAACTTCTGTGTAAACCCTAACGGCTACTGGATTCCATTGACGAACCAGCTGATCGGCGTTCCACAGAACGTAAGCGGCACATACGTTGCTAACATCCCAGCACAAGGCTGGCTGTCATTGGCTGCATGGACTCAGGTTCAAACCGGCCAACAAGCTGCAACTATCACGATCACTAATATCACCAGCACCCAGATTGTTCCGGCAGTACCGGTACAATACTCTGGTTTGCCAAGCGGTTCAGAGTTCCCAATCGGTACTACCACGAACTGCTACCGTGTTGACCTGGCACCTGCCAACAACCCAGCCGGCGACTTGACTTGCTGCTTCAACGTAAATGTAGTTGAGTTCCCGAACCCAATCGCATCCCTGGTTTGCAATGACCTGGTATACGTGTCTTTGGACGAAGATTGCTCCTACTGCCTTGGTGCAGACGGTGTACTGGAAGGTGGTCCATACCACTGCTATGACGATTACATT
>DATGWL010000061.1:0-24249 GCA_035299505.1 Saprospiraceae bacterium
TTCAACCGGACTAATCTGCCGGAAAATGGCTGCCGCCGCTTCTGGTTCACCCCTGCTGAGGAAATAAACGCCTTTGCTTTCCAGAAAATACGCTTTGATACGCTCCGGATTGGTGTCGATCATCATGGTGCGCTCCAGCAGTATGGGATCGAAGGTATTGGACAAACGCAACAAATCCTCCAGCACATCCAAACGCGGATTGTAGCGGATGGTGTGCGGCGGATAGGCTGCTATCATGGCTTTGCCCGGGTGGTTGTTCCGCGCATACCCTGCAGATAACCACTCCTGCAAAAACGGCTCGAAATAGGGATTTTGCTCAAAGGCCGTCAGGCTCCTCACTTTGTACGACAACCGGTCGACGGTATCGGAAGCGGTGGTATCGAGGTTCATGATGGCCATCAGACAGCGCCATATTTCAAGCTGCTGAAAAGTATTTTTATCCTGTTTGCTGTAGCCCAGTTCATCTTCCAGCCTATCCCAGGTTTTGGCGGCAGCGTAGCGGTCGTTGGCCAGCAATTCCAGGTATCCATCCACAGCGCGCCAGGTTTTGGGATTGGTTACTTTGGCTTCACGAATGACCCGCCTGACAAATTTTTGCAGGTCCAGCAGGTGTTTGGCCACGGCCTCGCGTTTGATTTTAGCCAGGGCCCTGCCGTTTTTATGGTCGGTTACCTGGGTACGCAGCAGTATTTTTTCCAATTCCTGCACATCGCTTACCAAAAGCAGTTCCAGCTGCGGGTTGCCAGGGTCCATGTCGTAAATGGCCTCCATGTCGGCCGCCGCCCAGGTATGCGACCCACCTGCGCGCATGAGGTGCAGGGTGGCGCGTTCTTCGTTGCTGTTGCAGAATTTCAGGGTTTTTTGCCAGTCTTTATCATCCCGGATCACAAAACTGCGGAATGCCTGTGTGCGCTTGGAAGCACAATGCCGGAAAATAATGGAATAGCGGTAGGCGGCTTCCGGGTACTTGCCCAGCTTTTGCATGGCGCCGGCCAGATGACCCAGGGCCCAGTAGAAAATGACGCTGCGTTTCTTGCGGTCTACCCGCGGCATGAGCTCATCGTACAGATCAACGGTCATTTGATGGGCGCCGGCGTAATGGGCCAGACGCACAATCTGGTACAGATAACGCAGCTTAACAAAGGCCGACTGGGTTTCGTCGAAGCGTTCGCGGCCTTCGCGGATCAGCTCCATCATGTCGGTGATGTTGCGTTGAGCAGCGCTCCAGCCGTCGCCTCTGGGCACCACGTGCGCTTCGCAGCGTTTGGCGTAAGTGAGGTAGCGGGTTACTTCTGCGCAGCCATTGTAGGCCACCACATAAGCAAAGGTGTTGTCTTCCAGCCGGTATGGCAAGGGGGTTTTGCGGGTTGGATCGGAGGCCGCTTCGTGGAGCTGGGCCAGTTCGAAGGCATCTGATTCATAAATTACCTCGGCCACTTCTTCCCAGCGCGCTTTGGAGCAGAAACGTTCGCTCCATTCCTCGCAGTTTTCTTTTTGTTGCAATACTTCCGCACTGAAATTGCGTTCATAATAATCGCCGAAACGCAGGAAAAAAGGCGCATAGGCCGCGGAGGCATCCACAAAATCGGCGTCGAAAAAGGTGTAGCCATAAAAAGGTTTGGCATGCGGCACGCAGGGCGGAGTGGCGGGAGGCTGGGGAGGAGCGCTGAACAATTCCATCAGCCATGCGCCGGCCAGGAATGTCCAGGTCAGCCCGGACCAGGGTTTTTTCAGGATATTGAGCAATGTCATGGCGCCTGTTTTCGTACGGTTTTGCATACCTGATCGAGCTGTTGAGCAGAAAAATGTTCCTCCCGGGCAATGTCCAGGTGAAAAAAAGCCAGTCGCGCATCCGGGGCCAGGTCCAACTGCCGGGCCAGCACGGCTGTTTCCAGCAACAAGGTTTGGGATATTTCCGACACCCTCAGCCGATCGCCGGGGCGAAGGTAATGGCCCCCGAGGAAAGTGCCTTCCTGAACCTCCCAAAGTCGGGCAGGAAAAGGCTCAAGCGGACTACTTTCGCGGTATTTCCCTCCGGCACGCATTTCCTGCAGGGGCAACGGGCCGGGAATAATTTTCCACAGCTCCCCCTCGCGGAACACCTGCGCCCAGGAGAACAAGGGCAAAGCCAGGTCCAGGGGCAAAGGGTACTGTTTGGGAGCGCCTTCCAGGTAAATGCGGGCGTCTTCCGGATGAAAAATGCTGTTGCGTTCTGTTTCTTCGTCTACATCGCCGGTGTTGTAGCACATCAGCATGCCGCGCGCCACCGGAGGCACGCCGGTTTTTTGTGGAAATTTGTATTGATGCAGCCTGATGGTAGCGCTGAGCGATACGTTTTCAGGCATTTTTTTGCGCAGCAAGGTCAGAAATGAAAAATACGCAGCACGGGTCCGGGCGGTCCAGTCGCAATCCACCTGAAACTCCGTGAACGGGGCAAAATCGCGGGCGGCTGTGGCTATTTTATCGGCCAGCCAGGCTTGTTTTTCTGCGCTTATACCCTCAAAAACTTCATTGGTGATGAAAACGCAGGGTACGATTTTGCGGGATTTCCACAGGGTGGTGTTCTGGATTTCCAGTCGGGCATAAGGTTCGATTTTGCCGTTGGCTGCGTTTTTCCCGATGTCGAGTATTTTGACAAAAAGGGTGTTTACCTGTAAGGAATCCAGTATGGTTACGGCGGCAGAATCCGGTTTAAACACCGTTTCCCAACAATAAAATGCGGGTTCAAGCGGTTTTTCCTGCTCCCTGGAACAAGCCAGACAACACAGAGTGACCAACATGGGCAACAGCAGTTTCATTGGGCTAAGATCAGAAAAGCGCTGAGATTTATACATTTGTGGGTGAAAAGGCGCGAAGCTGGACACAAAGGCGCAAAGATGTGGTGGGACACAAAGGCGCAAAGGCACAAAGGCGCGAAGTGGGGGCCTGAAGGCGCGAAGGCGCGGACGCACAAAGGCGCGAAGACACGAGGGCGCGAAGGCGAAAAGGTACAGGGATAAGGGTGCTGAAGGCAAAACAAGAACATCTGACTTCCGGAGGTTTTGGACCTTAGATTTTGTTTGTTAAGGGCTTGATTTACCGCTTTTTATAAAACAGGCCCAACGTCTAAACATCTCCGGCAGTCTGCAAAAATACTTCCAAACTCAAATACTCAAATGTCTGAACCACAACATCTTATATCGCTAAAAGCGGCATTGCAACAAAAACGCATGCCGGTATACCGCAACATTATACGTTGGGGCTGGCGTTTGTTTTTTGGCGGAATGGCGCTGGCCGCGCTGATTTTTATTGGTATCAGTCTTTCTGCCATTCCTTCTTTCCGTGAGTTGGAAGACCCCTCCTCGGCTGTAGCCAGTGAGGTTTTGGGCAGTAATAATGAGGTACTGGGCAGGTTTTTCATTGAAAACAGGGTGCCCGTGCCGTATAGCGAACTGAGTCCGCACCTGGTGAGCGCGCTGATCAGTACGGAAGACGAACGTTTCCGGGAACACTGCGGCATCGATGGGCGGGCGGTGATGCGTGTGGTGGTGCGCACGGTATTGCTGCAAGACCACAGCGCCGGTGGCGGCTCTACCATTACCCAGCAGCTGGCTAAAATGTTGTATTCCGACCGCGATTTTGAAGGGATGGGCTCTGTGGAAAAGATGGCCAAACTGATTTACATCAAACTCCGGGAATGGATTACGGCCGTCAAGCTGGAACGCGCCTACACCAAAGAGGAGATCATTGCGATGTACCTCAATCAGTTCAATTTTATCAATAACGCTTACGGCATTCACGCTGCCGCAGAAGTTTATTTCAATAAAAGTCAGAAAGACCTCAATATCCAGGAATCGGCCACCCTCATCGGGATGCTGAAAAATCCCTCTTATTACAACCCCAACCGCCACCCCGACCGCAGCATCAAACGCCGTTGGGTGGTGCTGTCGCAAATGCGGAAAAACGAGGTGCTCACCGAAGCCCAATACGACAGCCTTAAGGTGCTTCCGCTGGGCTTGCACTTCAAACAGGTAACTTTTACCGACGATAAAGCGCCCTATTTGTGCGATTATCTGGAAAAAATAGTGCGCGACTCCCTGCTGGAGCTGCCGGAATGCCGGCGTAAAGACGGCTCCGTGTATGATATCTACCGCGATGGTTTGAAAATTTATACCACCATCGATCCTGTGTACCAGCGCCATGCCGAGGCAGCCATGCAGGAACAAATGAAAAAACTGCAATCGCGCTTTTTCCAGGTTTGGAAAGGACGCGACCCCTGGACCTTCCGCTCCGGAGATGCCACCGACGAGGAAATTCAGGGCAGGAAGGAATCGCTCTGGAAACTGGTGCGGGAAGGCGAGCGCTACGAAAAAACCTGGCCCAAATTCATGGACGATGTGGCCGAAAAGTTCAAAACCCGGTATAATTTCGATTTGAGGCCGGTGGATATGGAGCGCATGCTGGCGGAAGAGAAAAAAGACGGCGCCATTGCCAAAATGCTGCTCGACGGCGTTGCCACCACCGAGCAGGTTACGGCCTACCGGCGCATCATGACCAGCAAGGAATGGACGGATGCAAAAGCGCAATACAAGGCCCTCAATGCCGCAGTGCGCAAACAATACAGTCAGCCGGTGAAAATGAAAGTTTTTACCTGGAACACCGCCCGGATGGAAAAAGACACCGTGATGTCGCCCATGGACAGTTTGCGCTACCACCGGATGTTCCTGCAAACCGGCATATTGGCTGTAGATCCCACCACTTCGGAGGTAAAAGCCTGGGTGGGCGGCGTGAATTTCAAGTATTTCCAGTACGACCACATCATGACGCGGCGGCAGGTGGGTTCTACGTTCAAACCTTTCATTTATGCCACTGCTATTGCCCAGCAGGGTATTAGTCCGTGTTTTGAGGTGTACGACAACCCGGTAACCATACCCGGCCGGTACATGAATTTCAAACACATTGCAGACTGGACGCCCAAAAACTCAACCGGATCGTATTCAGGCGCACGGCTGAACCTGAAAGAAGGTTTGAAGAATTCGGTGAATACGGTGAGCGCATTTTTGATGAAACAGCTCGGCGATACAGAGCCGGTGCGCGGTTTGTGCGAAAAGCTGGGCATAGATTCTGCCCGACAAGCCAACAGGCGCTATTTGATTCCGCCGGGATCGCCATCTATTTGTTTGGGTGCGGCAGATTTGACGCCTTTTGAAATGACCGGCGCTTATGCCGCATTTGCCAATAAGGGTATGTACGGCGTGCCGTTTGTGATTAAACGTATTGAAGACAAAAATGGTCGGGTGTTATACCGTTCTGTACCGGAAGAACATGCCGCGCTGGCCGCCAATGCCAACTGGGTGATGCTGGAAATGTTGCAATACAATGTAAAAGGTGCGCCGGGTATTAATACCTTGAAGAGTCAGGTGGGAGGCAAAACCGGCACCACGAATGATTTTACCGACGGCTGGTTTATGGGGGTTACGCCACGACTGGTGGTAGGCACCTGGGTGGGCGGTGAAGACCGCTGGATTCGTTTCCTGAATTTGGGCGACGGCCAGGGAGCTCGTATGGCCCGACCCATTTTCGCGTCTTTCATTGGCAAGCTGGAGAAAGATCCTGCTTCGGGGTATGATTTTAATGCCCGTTTTGTGCGGCCTCCGGGCGATTTGGGTATAGAAACCAATTGTGCGGCTTATGAGAGCGGATTGGGGCCTACCGGGGATGAGGAAGAGTTTTCGCCGGATATATATAATGATGAGCTGGACGAGAGCTCAGGCAAGCCTAAAAAACCCGACGATAGTTTCGGGGATGAGCTGGAGGGCGGGTAGCGGGGGTTCCCGCGGATTTTTTTCCTGAGCCACCCAACCTCCGCTCCCTTTGCTGCGTGTAACAGTGACCAATTCAAATTTCACAAACATCAACTGTTACATTATGCAAAAACTAAAATGGGTTCTGCCCCTATTGCTCCTGCTGGGCGTATGCTTTACTGCCTGCGAAGACAACGATCCTTTTATCAACGGACCACGCGTTGAAGTAACCTTTGCCGGCCGGGTCGTTGACGAAAACAACGAGCCTGTTCTTGGCGCCTTGATCAAGGCTGGCGATGAAAGTGCCGTAACCGACCAAAACGGGGTTTTCCGACTGGCTGCCACACGTTTGCCTGAAGACCATGCCGTACTTTCTGTTGAAAAAGCGGGCTATTTTGCTTTCAGCAGGGCTTATCAGGTAAAAAGCCAGTCTATCCAGTCGCTTAGCATCCGGCTGTTGCCTCATGTGGAGGCCGGCACCATTGCCAGCGGTATTGGCGGCAAGGTTCAGGTAGCCGGAGGCGCCAGCCTGGAATTTCCGGCAGAGGCGATTACGCTGGCCAGCGGCGCTCCTTATAATGGCACCGTGCGCGTGTTGGCCCGTTTCCTGGACCCAACAGACCGCAGCGCCTTGTCGCTGTCTATGCCCGGCAACCTAAGCGCCATCAATGCTGCCGGCGAACTGCGGCAACTTTCCACTTTTGGCATGATCGGGGTGGAATTGTATTCCGCCAACGGACAAAAACTGCAAATTGCAGCCGGAAAACTGGTTGAAGTGCGTATCCCGATTGATCCTTCTATTGTAGCAACAGCGCCAGACGAGATCCCGCTCTGGCACTACAACGAAGCAGACGGCTATTGGCTTGAAGATGGCCTGGCAAAAAAGCAGGGCAATGAGTACGTAGGCTCCGTGAGCCATTTTTCCTGGTGGAACTACGATGCACCCTACCCAAGCGTAAATGTGAGCGGCCATGTTTATTTCAACAACCTGCAAACTCCGGCTGTGGGCGTACAGGTTTGGATCGGGCCGGCCAATCAGGGTCTGGGCTGGGGCTGTGGCCACGGCGAAACCGACAACAACGGATTTTATGCCGGCGCCATTCCGAAGGATATGCTGCTCACCATTACTGTTTTACAGTGGACTTCAGGCTGTCCTAACGGCGGTCAGTTGTACACTGCCAATATTGGTCCGTTCTCTGCGGATGTAACGCTGCCGGATATCATTATCAATACGCCAACGCAACAAACCGTGCAATTGGATGGACGTCTGGTGGATTGTAATAATGCACCTGTGGCAAATGGCTACGTCAATGTTTCCATTCCCGGCTATGTAAGCACACCTGTTTACACAAATGCCAATGGTGAATTTTCCTTTACCCAGGCCTATTGCAACAGCAACGCTATAACCGGTTCTGTGGTGGGTTATGATATTACGGCGCTGAATGAGAGTGTTGTGCAAAACTTCACCATCAATAATGGTTTCCTGGACTTGGGCGACATAGCTGTTTGCACCAGCCTGACGGAATTTGTGGAATACACCCTTGATGGCGGCTCCAACACCGTATTTCCAGACCCATCCGGCAGTATTTTTCCGGATTCATTCCCTGGAAATTTATATAACACGCAGATTTTTGCGTCGTTGCCAAACGTCAAGTCCATTAATCTTGGTTTCCAAAGCAGTTCTATTTCCACGGGCATTTTCCCGATTACTCAGTTTTTTGTAGAAAACCTGGAAGTAGACATCCAGCAAAGCAACCTGAGCACAGCCGTTACCTCAGCCGCGCTTAATCAGGGCGATATGATCATTGGCACCTTTGGCGGCACGTTTAAAGACTTCAATGGCGGAAATCACACCGTAACGGGTAGTTATCGGGTGAAACGGGATTGGTAGGGAAGTTTGAGATGCTTTTTTTACCGCAGAGGCGTAGAGGTGTACATGATTGATTGTCAGGCACTCTGCGCCTCTGTGGTAAAAAAATACGGCTCTTGAAACAACTGTTAAAGCCAAACAGAAAAAAGATAAAAGGAGTGAAAAATAAGTATTCATATGTAATTCAGGTTAAAAAAAGGGCCGGCAATCAGCCAGCCCTTCCTGTCTTCGCGCCTTCGTGTCTTCGCGCCTTTGTGTCTTTAAGCTCTGCCTTAGCGCCTTAAAAATCAAATTTGATTCCCTGCGCCAGTGGCAATGCCTCGGAGTAGTTGATGGTATTGGTCTGACGGCGCATATACGCTTTCCAGGAATCGGAGCCGGATTCGCGGCCGCCGCCGGTTTCTTTTTCCCCACCGAATGCGCCGCCAATTTCTGCACCGGAAGTACCGATGTTTACGTTGGCAATACCGCAGTCTGAACCGCTCACCGACAGGAAACGCTCGGCTTCGCGCAGGTTGGTGGTCATGATGGCTGAAGAAAGTCCCTGAGGTACTGCGTTTTGCAGCGCAATGGCCTCTTCAATGGTTTTGTACTTGATGAGGTACAGGATCGGGGCAAAGGTTTCGTGCTGCACGATATCCCAGTGGTTTTCCACCTCGGCAATGCAAGGTTTTACGTAGCAGCCGCTTTCGTAGCCCGGACCGGTGAGTACGCCGCCTTCTACCACAAATTTACCGCCATGCGCTTTCACGCGTTCAATGGAATTCAGGTATGCTTCCACGGCGTGTTTATCAATCAGCGGACCCACGTGGTTGTTCGGATCCAGCGGATCGCCAATGCGAAGTTGCGGGTACGCTTTGGCCAGGGTGGTTTTCACCTGCTCGTACACACTTTCGTGCACAATGAGGCGGCGGGTGCTGGTGCAGCGCTGACCGGCGGTGCCCACCGCGCCAAATACAGCGCCGGTGAGTACCATTTTCATATCAGCGGATGGCGTGATGATGATGGCGTTATTGCCGCCCAGTTCCAGGATGCTCCGGCCGAAGCGTGCAGCCACTGCCTGACCCACAATACGGCCCATGCGCGTGCTGCCCGTGGCGCTGACGAGCGGCACCCGGTGATCCTTGGTCATGAATTCGCCTACTTTGTAATCGCCGTTGATGATACAGCTGATGCCTTCCGGCAGGTTATTGGCTTTCAGAACTTTCTGGAACAGATTCTGGCAGGCAATGGAGCAAAGCGGCGCTTTTTCAGAAGCTTTCCACACGCATACATCGCCGCAAACCCAGGCCAGGGCTGCGTTCCAGGACCAAACGGCTACCGGGAAGTTGAAGGCAGAAATAATGCCCACAATGCCCAGCGGGTGCCACTGCTCGTACATGCGGTGTCCCGGACGCTCGGAGTGCATGGTAAGTCCGTATAGCTGGCGGGAAAGACCCACAGCGAAATCGCAGATATCGATCATTTCCTGCACTTCGCCCCAGCCTTCCTGCAGGCTTTTGCCCATTTCGTAAGATACCAGACGGCCCAGCGGGTCTTTGTATTGGCGCAGCACTTCGCCGTACTGGCGCACGATTTCGCCGCGTTTGGGCGCCGGCATTTCGCGCCAAACCTTGAAGGCCTGTTCGGCCGACTGGATCACTTGTTCGTATTGGTCGCGGGTGGTAACGCCCACAAAACCAATGGATTGGCCGTTAACCGGTGATACAGATTCAATAAAACGGCGGCTGCCGGAAATGGTGTTCAGACCTGTGGAAGTGCCCTGGTTGCGGGTGCGCAGGCCGAGTTTTTTTAAAAATTCTTTCGGTTGCATTTGTTAGACGGTTTACGGTGGACGGTAGACGGCCTACGGTGGACGGTAGACGGCCTACGGTAGACGGTGGACGGCCTACGGTGGACGGCCTACGGTGGACGGTTTTGGGCTCGGGTTAACGGATCATTTCTGCATACCCCGAGCCCAAAACCGTAGGCCGTCTACCGTAGGCCGTCCACCGTATACCGTCGCGCAAAGGTAGGCAGGAAAGTGGAAACGAAAGGGTAAAGTGGCAGAAGAATGGGGTGGAATTGTCGGGCCGGGAACAAGTATGGATTGACCTGTGGGATGACCTTTTGCCGATGGGCGGGGCATTAAAGCACGATTTGCGCTGATCAACCATCAAAAAAAGCGCGATTTGTGCTGGTTGACCAGCACAAATCGCGCTTTATCCATACACCAAACACCTTAAAAGACCAGAGTAATTGTCCATTTCTGCATACCCCGAGCCAAAACCGTCCACCGTAGGCCGTCTACCTTAGGCCATCTTGTACGGGGTAGACAGAAGTAGAGGAAGCATGGAAATTAAATAAGCATGGGTTCGATTTTGTACTTCAGTTTTGCTTTCTAACATAATTTTTGTGTTAATTCACGACATTTTGAGTCATTATATTTAGATTCAACCTTCTGTGATCCGTTTTTAATTAACTTTGTAGTGTGTCATCAGTTGACCAGCTATATTCAATGAATTGCTCATTGCGCCGAATCCAAATGATGGAACATTTCAACTCATGATACCGAAAGGGATTGCCTCTGAAGGCGCCCAAGTATTTGTTTATGATATGAGTGGTCGTTTGCTCCATCAGCTAAATCTTCAATCCAATAGTGCGCGGTTGGATTTGACAGATAAAGTCCCCCCCGGACTCTACCTGCTCGAAGTACGCAATGCAGCGGACGGGCGGGTAGGTGTAGTCAAAATAAGCGTCCAATAATTCCTTATTCCTATGCTGGCCGTACAACAAAGCTCTCTGTACGGCCAGCCTTTTTTCCTGTACCAAAAATCAATAACATGATAAAGCGCAGCATTCTGTTGTCGTTATACCTAACCCTTTCCTGTATTGTTTCAGCTCAGCTCCCAGATGCAAAGAGGGATTTTCAGTGGTTAATTGGATATAAAGACTCTTCTGTAAAAACCGTAATTAACCAGTTTGATTTTAACCAAGAACCTTTCACTGTATCACCATTTAAAATAAGTAATGGTATAATCCAAAGCCATGCATTCGCCTACGTTTGCGATCAGAAAGGACAAATTTTATTATATGCTACTGGTTGTGATATAGTTAATGCAGCCTGGGGAATAATTGAAAATGGACAGAAAATTAATCCAGATGCCTGGCTTACTGCAGGAGGCTGGTGTCCCGACCGATATCCCTTTGGGCGCAGTCTGCTTTTCCTTACCGACCCTGCTTCCGATACTTTATATACTTTGATTTCAAGCGGCTACCTGCCAACCAACGAATGGGGGATTATCTGCAACAGGATTTTCGCGAGCCGCATGTCGTCCACTAGAGTTTACGAGCGGAATGCGGTAATAACTCAGGATACTATTTATGACGGCCAATTGACCGCCTGCCGTCACGCCAATGGTCGCGACTGGTGGATCGTGCTGAACAAGACCAATACTAACCGCTATTTTATTTACTTACTTGATACCGGAGGGATTCGCTTGTGGCATACCCAGGACATTGGCGTGACAGCTTCCTGGACAGGCACTGGAAGTGGCCAGGCCGTTTTTTCCCCGGATGGCACTAAGTACTTACGACATTGTTATGATGTGGATTTACTTGTGTTTGACTTCGACCGCTGCGCTGGCGAGCTATCCAATGCAAAGCAGGTGAATATTGAACACAACGATGAGTTTGTGCTTTCTCAAGGACTTGCCGTGTCGCAAAACTCGCGTTTTGCCTATGTGGCAGGAGGAAAATACCTTAACCAGGTAGATTTGTTGGCCAATAATCTGCAATCTTCTGTAACCGAGGTGGCCGTATGGGACGGTACCCTGACGAATACTTTTTGGCCGACCTATTTCGCGCAAGCTGCGCTTGCTCCTAACGGCAAAATCTTCATTTCCTGCCCAGGGAGCAATCAAACAATGCATATTATCCACAATCCGGATGCCAAAGGAAAAGACTGCAAGGTGGAGCAACATGGTTTGTGGCTCCCCTACTCGTGGAATACGGATGCTACACCCAATCTTCCTCACTATCGGCTGGGCAGGATGCTGGGCAGCCCCTGTGATACGGTATATAGCGGCCCGGAGCCTAAACTACAAATTGAAATAGAACTCTATCCCAATCCTACTTTCGGCGATCTAACGGTCCAAATCAGTGGTGGTTTGTACGGTGGCACAATAGACATTTACAATACGCTGGGTCAATTCCTACTGCAAAAACGGGTGATTGACGGTTACAATAACATAGACCTGAGCTACCTGCCTGCCGGGATGTATTTTTATGCCGTTCGGGACGCGGGAGGCCGGATTTTGCAAGGCGGGAAAATTGATCGTGCGCCTTGAGGAGCATAACCACTCTTTAAATGGAGCGTCTCCCTTAGTGTGAGATGCACCATTGAAGAATAAAAGCGCGATTTGTGCTGATCAACCAGCACAAATCGCGCTTTATACATACGCCAAACACCTTAAAAGGACATAGGCCCAGACCAGAGTAATTGTCCATTTCTGCATACCCCGAGCCCAAAACCGTCCACCGTAGGCCGTCTACCGTCCACCGTCTAATTCGCGTAATCGCTCAAAAACTTGAGGCGCATCAGCTGGATTTCTTCCCAGGTGATTTCGTCGTCTTTGAGTTCCTGGTAAGCCTCGTCGATGGAATCGGTGTCAGCCTCTTTAAAATATTCGATGATGGTTTCGCGTACATACTCGTCTACTACTTTGTTGAGGTAGTAATCGAGGCGAAGTTTGGTGCCTGATTGTACAATGCCATCCAACTCTTCGAGCAGTTCGGGCATCGACATGTCGCTGGTTTTGGCAATTTCCTCGAGGCTGATCTTCCGGTCGATGGCCATGATGATGTTCACCTTGGTTTTCGACTTGTTGGCCACCGTTTTGATGGTGAAGTCCATCGGGCGCTCAATCTCGTTTTCCTCGCAGTACTTTTTGATGGCATCCACGAAGGGTTGACCGTATTTCTGGGCTTTACCTTGCGATACCCCCACGATTTTGGACATATCGTCCATGGAAATCGGGTATTGGGTGGCCATTTCTTCGAGGGATGGATCCTGGAAGATGACATAAGGCGGCAGGTTGTGCTTTTTGGCAATCTGACGGCGCAAATCCTTCAGGATATTCATCAGGGTTTCGTCGAGTACTGCCGTGCCGCCTTTTTCGTCGTCAATATCGTAATCGGTGTCTTCGTAGTCGTGGTTGATCGTGATCTGAATAGGTTTTGGATCTTTCAGGTATTCACGACCTTCTTTGGAGACTTTCAGGATACCGAACTGCTCAATTTCCTTGTAGATCAGGTTATTGATCATGGCGTGACGGAAGATGGAGCTCCAGAAGTTCTCATCACGGTCATCGCCAACACCGAAGTTTTCCATTTCTGTGAAACGGAAATCCTTCATTTCCTTGGTTTCGTTGCCGCGGATGAAATCCATCACCGTTTTCATCAGGTAATTCTCGTTCAGATCGAGTATCGCCTTAATAACGGCGGCAATCTCTTCCTTCACTTCCATTTTCTCCTTCGGATTCTTGCAGTTGTCGCACATCTTGTGGCAGTTGTCCTCATGGAAATCTTCGCCAAAGTAGTGCAGCAGGAATCGGCGGCGGCAGGAAGCTGTTTCGGCGTAAGCCACTACCTCCTGCATGAGCTGAGCGCCCATTTCGCGCTCGGCCACGGGTTTATCGCGCAGGAATTTCTCCAGACGCAGAATATCGTTGTAGTTGTAAAACGCTATGCACTTACCACCCAGACCATCCCGGCCGGCGCGACCGGTTTCCTGGTAATAGTTTTCGATGGATTTGGGCATATCGTAGTGCATCACAAAGCGCACATCGGGTTTATCGATACCCATCCCGAAAGCGATGGTAGCGCAGATCACGTCGATTTCCTCCATCAGGAAGTTATCCTGTGTATTGGCGCGCGTTTTGGGGTCCAGACCGGCGTGGTATGGTGCGGCTTTGATGTCGTTCACGCACAGCATTTCGGCAATATCTTCAGCCGTTTTACGGTTTTGCACGTAAATAATGCCTGATTGGCCCGGGAATTCCTCTTTAATGGTTTGAATGATCTGCTTGATCGTCTGATCTTTTTTGATTTTCGGACGGATCTCGTAGAAGAGGTTATCGCGGTTAAAGGACGACACGAAAGTGTTCTCCTCGGCCATGTCGAGGTTTTTCAGGATATCCTGCTGCACCTTGGGGGTAGCGGTAGCGGTAAGGGCCATAATGGGCACATCGCGCGCTACGGCATCGAGCATCACCCGGATACGGCGGTATTCCGGACGGAAATCGTGTCCCCATTCAGAAATACAGTGCGCTTCGTCTACGGCTACAAAAGAGATATCTGAATTTTGGAAGAACTCGATATTTTCTTCCTTGGTGAGGGTTTCCGGCGCCACGTACAATATTTTGGTACGCCCGTCGGTAATATCCTGCTTCACCTTTTTCATCTGCGCCTTGGTAAGGGAGGAGTTCAGGAAGTGCGCCACTTCATCTTCTTCGGAATAGCCGCGAATGCTGTCTACCTGGTTTTTCATCAGCGCAATCAGCGGGCTGATAACAATAGCTGTGCCTGGCAGCATCAGGGCTGGAAGCTGATAGCAAAGGCTTTTGCCGCCACCTGTTGGCATGATGACAAACGTATCTTTCCCTTCCAGCAGGCTCTGGATAATGGCCGCCTGATCTCCTTTAAAGGCATCGAAACCGAAGTATTTCTGCAGGCTATCAATGAGCGTTTCCTGACCGTTGGCAATTTCTGGCATCATCTAAATTCGTTGTATTATACCATGATAAATGCCGGAAGCATCCGACATTTGAGCGTTCGATTCATTTGGCGGTTTTATCGATTCCAAACCTATGAGGTTTTGGGAAACCTCATAGGTTTGGAATCGATAAAACCAGGTGACCTGGGTCCCTTGTGCTTCTTCGAAACTGAAGGTCTTTACCCCCCTTCGGAAAAAGCCGCCAAAGATAGAAAAACAAGAATCATAAAACCCACAAATTTTTGTCGGTTTTTTTTAAAAAAAACTTGGGCCCTCAGTTAATAATTTGGCAAAGCCCAAAAATCAAACACCAGAACAGCATTAAATTTGGCACATGAACAACCTGCACGCCCGCTACGCCCGTTTGCTTACGCACTATTGTTTGCAAGTAAAACCCGGAGATAAAGTATTCATTTCCAGCACCTTATTGGCTGAACCACTCGTCAGGGAAGTCTACCGGGAGGCCTATGCAGCCGGAGCAGCCCTGGTGGAGGTAGATATGGCCTTCCGGGAACGCGACCGGATTTTATTCCAAAATGCCAGCGAGGAGGCCCTGATGCAGGCGCCTACTTTGCAGCGGCTTGCTATGGAAACTTTTGACTGTTATTTGAATATCAGGGCGCCATACAACCTTCGGGAAGGCAGCGGCGCTACTCCGGAACGCGCTGAAATCCGGAACAAGGCCCTGGCCCCCATCAACAAACTTTATTTTGAACGCACGGCAGATCGGAGGCTGCGACGAAATCTTTGTCAGTTCCCCACCGATGCTTCTGCACAGGAAGCCGGCATGAGTTTGAGCGAATATGAGCAATTTGTGTACGGCGCCTGTAAGTTGTTTACCGACGACCCCGAAGCCGCCTGGCTGGCTGTGCGCGCCAATCAGCAACGTATTGTAGACCACCTCAACCGCAGCAAACACGTGCGCTACGTGGCCGACGGCACCGATATCAGTTTCCGCACCGAGGGTCGTATCTGGATGAATTCCGATGGCCAAACTAATATGCCCTCCGGCGAGGTATATACCAGTCCGGTGGAAGACAGCGTGCAGGGTGTGGTGCATTTTTCCTACCCCTGCATTTACCAGGGCAACGAAGTGGAAGGCGTCACCTTATGGGTAAAGGACGGTTTGATTGAACGCTGGGAAGCCCGGCGCGGGCAGGAGTTTCTGGATTATGTATTCACCTTGCCGGGCACACGGCGTTTTGGTGAGGCGGCCATTGGCACAAACTACGACATCCAACGCATCACTAAAAACATCCTGTTTGATGAAAAAATAGGCGGCAGCATCCACATGGCCATTGGGCAGAGCTACCTGCAAACCGGTGGCAAAAACGAGTCGTCTGTACACTGGGACATGATCACCGACATGACCCGCGGCGGCGAGATCTGGACGGATGGGGAGAAGATCTACCAGGACGGGAAGTTTTTGATTTGATTACAAGGCCTGGGTTTGGGCAAGTTGCCGGGTAAATTCGGAGGTTATAAAACGATCAATCATTACTTTTGGCGATTACGATCCCCAAAAGTCAAAATAAAGGTTGCGTATGGTCGAGGTTGTTTTGAAAGTCGGTTTTTTTACCGCAGAGGCGGAGAGGCGCGGAGGGGCTTAAACTCAAACGGAGAGTCTCACTTTGAGTGAGACTCTCCGTTTAAGTTTAGGCCCCTCCGCAGTAACCATCACGCGTTTTTTTCACGCACCCTATTGCGGATTTGATATTTAGAAATAACTTTGCAATTCAAAGTAATTTTTAAAAAACAACCAAACGTATGGAAACCACCCAATCCAACCCCGAACCCAATTTCTTCCAGCGCAATCAAATCACCATGAAAGGCGCGCTCATTTTCCTGCTGATGCTGGCGCTGCTTATTCCTACCTCCATGGTGGAAAGCCTGATTGTAGAAAGGGAAAGTCGCAAAAATGAAGCCTTTCAGGAAGTGAGCAGCAAATGGGGTGGACAGCAAACCATTGTAGGCCCCGTTTTGGTGGTGCCTTACGAAAACACCGTTTACCCCACCGACGGCGACAAGGTGCGAACCGTAACTGAATACGCCTATTTCCTCCCCGACGACCTCAACATCAGCAGCCAGGTAAGTCCAGAGAAGCGGTATCGTGGCATTTTTGAAGTGGTATTGTACGGCAGCAAGGTTCAGCTCGACGGCGTTTTTAATCCCTTGGAGGTGCAAAAGCTTATACCGGAAAATGCGCCCATTTTTTGGGATAAAGCCGTGCTTGTACTGGGCATTCCGGATCTGCGCGGACTGGACGATCAGGTAAAATTAAACTGGAACGACCAGGAACTGGTGTTTGAGCCGGGAGTGCCAGCACCGGACCTGACCAACAGCGGCATTCACGTTCCGTTGTCTATTAAGCCGGATGCCAGGCACCCGTTCCGCATTGAACTGGAGCTAAAAGGCTCGGATTACCTGTTTTTCACACCTGTAGGAAAAATGACCAAAGTGAAAATGAGCGCCCCCTGGAAAGATCCCAGCTTCACGGGCGCTTTTTTGCCAGACGAAAAAAACATCACGGCAGAAGGCTTTGACGCTACCTGGAAAGTGCTGAACCTGAACCGCAATTTCCCGCAACAATGGGTGGGCAATCAGGCATATTCCTTTCAGGAAAGCGCATTCGGGGTTTCGTTTCTGTTGCCTGTAGATAATTACCAAAAATCCACCCGCTCAGTCAAATACGCCATTCTGTTTATTGGGCTGACGTTTTTGACCATCTTTTTCATAGAATTAGGACAAAAAAAGCGCGTACACCCCTTCCAGTACGCCCTGATTGGCCTGGCCCTGGTCATTTTTTACACCCTGCTGGTATCCATTTCCGAACATACTTCTTTTAACCTGGCCTACCTTATAGCAGGTACCATGACCGTAGGATTGGCCAGCATCTTTGCCCGAAGCCTGTTCCAATCAGGCAAAATGGCGCTGGTGGTAGGCGGCACCATGACGTTGCTCTACGGATTCCTGTTCGTAGTGCTGCAACTGCAAGACTACGCCCTGCTCATCGGCAGCCTCGGACTCTTCGCTATCCTGGCAGTAGTAATGTATGTATCGAGGAGGGTACTGGAGTGAGTGAGTGAATGAGTGAATGAGTGAGTTGGGGACTTGAGATTTTTCACCACTAAGCCACGGAGGACACTAAGGGGACTTAATCTTAGTGCCCTAAGTGGCTTAGTGGTAAAAAAACCTTAAACTCTCAACTCACTCAAATCAAGCTCGTTCCTATGCCGAGATGGACGGCGCCGCCGGCGAGGTGATAGGCTCCGTAGCCAAAATCAACGCGGAAGCGTTTGATCTTGACGCCTACGCCGCCGGAAAATCCGGCCAGACTGCGGTAATTGCTTACGCTGAGTTCACGTTTGAGGAGGTGGTTGTAGCCCAGACGGAGTCGGAAGCCTTCGTTTTTACCCAGCAGAAATTCCCCACTGAAAATGAGGTGCCGGAAGAAATTATCGATGGCTGCGGTGGTTTTGTTTTCAGAGGGTTGATCATCGCCGAACAGCAGCACATCGTCGTCCTGCAAACCGGGGTCGTTGTAGCGGATATCCCATTGGTGCAGGTGGTGGGCAATGATGCTGAACCGGAAAGGCAGGTGTTCCAGTCGTTTGCTCAGACCTAATTGCACATCAAAGGGCAAGTCTTCCTTCAACCCGGCATAGGTGCTCATCTGAGTGCCTGCATTCCGGAGCACCAGGCCAATGGTGAGCCGGCGGGCGGTATCGGCGTACATCAGGCCTGCATCGGCCATGAGGGCTGAAGAACGATAGATATCGAGTCGGGAAAAAGCCATGCGCACATTCAAACCGAGCGTAAAACGATCGCTCAATTGTTTGGCACCGCCCAGGGCAAAGGCAGATTCGCCGGCTTTTACGGTGCCCTGTAAGTCGCCGTATTCATCGGCGCGTTTGATTTCCCCGTAGCTGAGGTATTGTACCCCGCCATGTACCGTAAAGCCGTATTTTTTCAGGTGATGGGCGTATTCCACATAGCCATGCTGCACCCCGCCGAGGTAAAAATTGTGGTTAAACGCCACTTTACCCGACATAGAGGCATTCAGTGCACCCGGATTGGCCTGGGCAAACACCGGATCATCGTCCTGCACGGCAATTTGTATCCCGCCAAGTCCGGTTACCCGGGCAGATTGCGGCAGTGCCAGGTAAGAAAACACATGACGGCCACCAATAACCTGCGCCTGCGCAAGAGCAGTAAGCAACAGGGTGAAAAACAGCAGCGTTGAGAAACGTTTGTAAGATATCAATTGCATGAGTGATTGTGTTTGGGTGTTTGTATGCTGTGGAATCACCGCTAAGTACGCCAAGTGCGCAAAGAGAAGTATTTGCGCACTTGGCGTACTTAGCGGTGATTAATTTTTCTTCCACTTAGTCAAACACATACCATTCTGACAGTCTGCAACGCGAATGAGTTGCCCGGACTCGTCATATTCTTTTAATTCTCCATTTTCGAGGCCATCGCCTTCCTCATTCGGGGCGTAGGTGCCTTCTGTTTTGAGTTGTCCGTTTTCGTGGTATTCCACAAAAGGTCCGTCTTCCACGTTATTTTTGAGCTGGACTTTTTCCTGGATCTGCCCGTTGGGGTAATACCGGATGCTAAAGCCGGTCAGGGCGCCCGCTACAAAGTCCTGTTCAATTTTTACCTTTCCATCCGGGTAAAAGGCCTGGAATTTTCCGTGGATTTTGTTGTTTTGGTACCTTTCAATGCTTTCCAGTTGTCCGGAAGCAGAAAAATACTTGCGTTCGCCGTCAAGCGAGTCTGCAAGGTAATGCGCCTCTTCCAGCAAAACGCCTTCAGCTGAATAACGCTGAAAAAGTCCCTCGCGCTTTTGGTTGTCTTTACGGCGCTGAAAACGCTCCAGCTGACCGCGGTCGTTTTTTTGTTCAACGGTTTCTAAAGGATCCTGTGCGCAAAAACTCAACAACAGGAGCATGACAACAGACAACAGACCATAGGTGATTTTCATAGGACAAGTATAGGTTTGGTGAACAACTGATTACAAACGAAAAAACGGTGGCAAAAGTCTGATTTATCCTGCGTGCCGGCAAATTAATGACTCCTTGCAATAGCCGCCACCTAAAAGCCCCGGGGCAGGATTTGGTCGGTTAAAAAATTGATAAATATAAAATAAGGTAAACAGTTTTAACTTTACAGCGTTTATGTTCGCCCTCCCTAATTGTACATATGCGCATCCGAATCGGCATCATCGTGGCTTACCTGCTCCTGGGTTGTATCCTTCTGGAGGATGCACAGCCCTACTTCGCCGGTACAACCTGGATGAAAATGTACGAATCCAAGGTAGAACACAGCGAAAAAGACGAAAAAAAGGAAGGTGAAGCAGACGACGACTGGAATGAATTCAAAGATCGTCATGCTTCCGTTGTTTTGCAGGATGTAGCTCAAGCTTCTCATTGGGGCAGTGTGCTGGCTGAGGCCCGTGTTATTTCGTCTGACGCTTTCTGCACCATTTTCTCCCCCCCTCCCAACCGGGTTTGATCAGACTTCCGGCTTTTTTTTGCGTCTGGAGGAACACACTCTGATAGTGTTCCCGAAGCGCGGGTACTCTGCAATCTAATCCTTTTTTATCTTCATGCAAAAAAATAACTACGTGGCCGATCTGAAATACGATCTGCCTGCGGGCCTGGTTGTATTTCTTATCGCCCTACCCCTCTGCTTAGGCATTGCGCTGGCTTCCGGCGCGCCTCTTTTCTCCGGTATGATCGCCGGCATTGTTGGCGGTATTGTTATCGGACTCCTAAGTAATTCTCATACCAGTGTAAGCGGCCCGGCTGCCGGTTTAACGGCGGTTGTACTGGTATCCATTCAGCAACTGGGCGCTTTCGAAACTTTCCTCCTGGCTGTGTTCATGGCCGGATTGCTCCAGTTGATCCTGGGTTTCGTCAAAGCCGGTATGATTGCCAACTATTTCCCGTCTAACGTGATCAAAGGCATGTTAACGGGTATTGGCATCATCATTATCCTGAAACAAATTCCGCACGCACTGGGCTACGACAAAGATGCGGAAGGCGATTTTGCCTTTTTTGAACAAAGCGGTAGCAACACTCTGCTGTCTATCTGGGACACCCTAACCCAGTATATCCATCCGGGCGCTACGGTGGTGGCCCTTATTTCTATAGGCATTATGCTGGTTTGGGAAAAGCCGGCGGTTAAAAGCAAAGTTGGCTTTTTGCCGGGTGCTTTGGTAGCCGTGGTAGTGTCTGTGCTGGTAAACCAACTATTAGTAGCCATGGGCGAACCCTGGGCCATTCAGCAGGAACACCTGGTAAACATCCCGGTTGCCTCAGATTTTGCCGCTTTTATGGGTCAATTCAACCTGCCGGATTTCGGGCAGCTGACCAATCCAAAGGTGTATTCTGTGGCCCTGACCATTTGTATTGTGGCCTCTATTGAAACCCTGTTGTGCCTGGAAGCAGTGGATAAAATTGATCCATATTTGCGCACCAGCGATCCCAACCGGGAACTCAGGGCGCAGGGCGTGGGCAATATGGTATCTGGCTTATTGGGCGGCCTGCCGATTACCTCGGTTATTGTGCGCAGTTCGGCCAATGTAAACGCCAATGCGCGCAGCAAGGCATCTGCTATTTTTCACGGATTTTTCCTGCTCATTTGTGCAGCGCTCATTCCGGGCATTTTGAATATGATTCCGCTGGCCGCTCTGGCAGCCGTGCTGATTCTGACCGGTTACAAGCTGGCCAAAATTTCCATTTTCAAAAACATGTGGGACAACGGCAAGTACCAGTGGTGGCCGTTTATCATTACCGTGGCAGCTGTGGTGTTTACCGATCTGCTCACCGGTGTGGGTATTGGTCTGGTAGCCAGCGCTTTTGCCATTTTGCGTGGCAACATGCGCAACGCCTATTATTTCCATAAAGAAGAATACCATGAAGGCGATCTGATCCAGATAAAACTCTCGCAGGAGGTATCTTTCCTGAACAAAGCTGCCATTAAAATGACGCTGGAGCACCTGCCGGAAAACTCCCGGGTGCTGATTGATGCTTCAGATTCTGCTTATATTGATTTTGATGTGCTGGAAGACATCCGGGAATTTGCCCGGGATAAGGCTGCCAAGAAGAATATTAAGGTAAGCCTCAAAGGATTCCGCGACCGCTATAAGTTTTGGGAAGCTGATTTTGTACACAGCGAACCGGATTCGCACGCTAAATAGACTGCACGACACAAAATCCTTTCAACACTTTAACGGCGCACCATGACACATTACACCAAACGGGCAAACCCTGGCGGGTTCCCGGAGGCTATCGTGTTCGATAGCGCACTTTACTTTTCCCTTCAAGATAATACCTCAGCCATGCGTACACTCACGAAAGAACTTCAGGATAAAATCACCCCTAATATTGCCCTCAACATTCTTAAAGAAGGCAATCAGAGGTTTATCAATAATCTCAAAGCCAGCAGAAACCTGCTGCAACAAGTCAATGACACCAAAGAAGGGCAACACCCATTTGCCGTTATCCTGAGCTGTATTGACTCCCGCACCAGCGCTGAATTGATATTCGACCAGGGTCTCGGCGATATATTCAGCATCCGGATTGCAGGAAACGTACTGAACGAAGACATTCTGGGTTCCATGGAATTTGCCTGCAAAGTAGCCGGCGCAAAAATCATTGTAGTACTCGGACACACGCGCTGCGGAGCCATCAAAGGCGCCTGCGACCATGTGGAATTGGGGCACCTGACCGGATTGCTCAGCAAGATCCGCCCCATTCTGGAGCGTACGCCGAAAATTGAAGGTGGCGACAGCTATGCCTATGCTGACGCGGTAGCCGCTAACAACGTACACCAGGTGATGGACGACATTGCCAAACGCAGTATCATCTTGGATAAAATGATCAAATCACACGAAATTGCGGTGGTAGGCGGCATGTACAACATTGAAACCGGGGTGGTGGACTTTTACGAGCACCCGCATTTGTTGTAATTTTTGAACGCCGGGACGCGGAGCAAAGTACCGCTGCGTCCCGGCGTTCTATTAGTGTTTTCTAACACCCTCCCGGGTGAGCACCACCGGCTTAATGGCGCCGGTAGCATCAAATTGCAGGTATTCTAAACACACCTGACGCGCATTGCCATCGGTTTCGCCGAGTGGGCGGCGGTGATAGGCAATGTACCAATCTGAAGTACCGGGCCCCTGAATCACAGAATGGTGACCGGCGCCGGTGGCTACTTTAGGATCCTGTTGCAGGATCTTGCCCACGCGCCGGAATGGCCCAAGCGGCGAATCTGCCTCGGCGTAAGCAACGCTGTAATCCGGCCCGGTCCAGCCGCCTTCAGACCACATGAAGTAGTATTTGCCTTTCAGGTAAAACATAAAAGGGCCTTCCACGTAACCTTCCGGGGTAATTTCTTTAAAAACGCTTCCATCAGGGAATGGCGTAAAACCGCTGAAATCTTCTTTCAGCCGGGCAATATTGCAATGACGCCAGCCTCCGTAAATCAGGTAATATTGTCCGGAGGGATCCTGAAACACAAACTGATCTATAGGCTGGGCGCCGTTGTGAAACCGGTCTACCAGGGGCTTGCCCAGATAGTCTTTGAATGGTCCTTCAGGCTTGTCGGACACAGCTACGCCAATGCCCCCTTTTTCGTTATCGTTCTGGATATCGTTGGCGCCAAAAAAGAGGTAGTATTTCCCTTGTTTTTCAACGATGGAAGGCGCCCAAACGGCGCGTTTAGCCCATTTAACTGAAGCGGTATCCAGTATGTGCGGGTGCTTGGTCCAGCGACATAAATCTTTACTGGAGAACGCATCGAGAAAAACCTGTTGGTTGTATGGTGCGCTAAAGGTGGGGAAAATCCAGTATTGCCCCTTGAAAACACGGATTTCAGGATCGGCATACCAACCGGGGAATACGGGATTCCCGGAAGTACACACGGATTTGCGGGAGGGCGAGCAAGAGGCAACAAGAAGGAGGCAGAATAGGAGATATCTGTACATGGGATGAGCTGGAATGAACTGAAGGCGGAAAACCATTTTTACACCCGTGAAAATACAGGACATAATCAGAACATTTTGGGGTGCAGATTATTTGCCAAAGAAATCGTTCCTTGCGCGCAAATTATCGGCCATCCATGGAAAGGTTTCAAATCAAAGAAACGCCGGTTACGTACGACGTCATCGTAATCGGCTCAGGGGCCGGTGGGGGAATGGCAGTGCACGAACTTACCAAAGCAGGCGCCAAGGTGTGTTTGCTGGAAGCAGGACAGCACTACGACCCCGCCGATCCCAAATACATCACGCAACTGAAATGGTCTTACGAATCGCCCAGGCGCGGCGCGGGCACCCGCTACCGGCCTTTTGGCGATTTTGATGCCGCTTATGGTGGCTGGGACATAGAGGGCGAGCCCTACACCACCAAAGACAACACGAAATTCAAGTGGTTCCGCTCCCGTATGCTGGGCGGCCGAACCAACCACTGGGGGCGCATCAGCCTGCGTTTTGGTCCGCAGGATTTTAAACGGAAAAGCATCGACGGACTGGGCGACGACTGGCCGATAGGCTATGAAGACGTGGCGCCTTTTTACAACGAGGTAGACAAGTTGATCGGGGTGTTCGGATCGGTGGAAAACCTGCCCAACGACCCGGATTCTATTTTTCTGCCGCCTCCGAAGCCGCGTTTGCACGAGCATATGTTGCTGAAAGGCAACAAAAACCTGGGCATCAAAACCATTCCCTCCCGCCTGAGCATTCTGACGAAGCCCATCAACGATGAGCGAGGCACCTGCTTTTATTGCAACCAGTGTAACCGCTCCTGTATTGCATACGCAGATTTTTCTTCCTCGTCCTG
>DATGWL010000062.1:0-12490 GCA_035299505.1 Saprospiraceae bacterium
ACCAACCTCGCAGCAGTAGAACTTGATAGAGTCTTGCTCAGAAATTGCACGCTCGAATTCGCTTGGGAACGTTGGGAACGGAGAATCGCAAGGTGCGAAACCACGTACAGAGTTCAGCGCAAGGATGCAGTCAGAGTATGGCTGCATACGACGAACGGTGAACTTCACATTGTTACAGTTGTCGTATGAACCGTCGTTGAATACAGAAGCTTTAACCCAGGTAACACCTGCGAAGCTGCAAGCGTCGAGTGCTGGAGGAACATCGTTTGGACCAGCTGGACCGTAGCAGTCGAATGGATCGTCTACGCCGATAGCTACTGTTGTAGTCTCGTCGCAAGATGCTACTGGTGGGATGAAGTCACGTACAGTCAGGTTGAACTGGCAGGAAGAAGTGTTTCCGCAGTCGTCTTCAGCAATATAAGTAACCTGGTGAGTACCGATTGGCAGACATGGAGCCCAGCCGAAGTTAGCCAGAGTGTCCAGATCCCAGTGGTTGTTGCCAGGGAAGTCTTGCAGTGAACCGCCGATAGAAACCATGTTGATGATTTCGCCGGTGTACTGTTCACGTACAACGATCATACCGCTGATGTTGTTGATGCGGGAGCAGTTGTCTTCAACAATTACGTCTGGCAGGTTGATTGTTGCGCAGCAAGTGAAGGCATCGGTAGATACCGTCATGTTAGCTGGGCACTGGAATGCCGGGCCGGTTTCGTCAAGAACTTTCAGGATTTGCTCGTAGATGAAGCCTGAGCCGGTGCACCAGTCGATGATGGTCCACTCACGACGGTACTTGATAGTACCATCACAAACTTCGATCGGGTAGTCGTGCCATTCCCAGTTGATGTTGCAACCGCTAGGCAGGCCGAACACGTATGGGTAGCCTTGCAGGCCCTGACCTTCGATCCAATCTGGAGTTGGGTGTGGGTGGCCGTTCAGGAGAGGAATGCTCTGCTCGCAAGAGAATGCAGGAGCGTCGATGCCGTCGTAATCCGGTGGCGCTACAACGTCGTCCAGGGTAGGACGAACCATGCTGATGTTTTGCTGACAGGTGCTTACGTTACCATAAGAGTCGGTAGCGGTCCACTTACGCACGATAGTGCGGGTGTTACCGGAAGCGCAATCTTGTGGAATTTCAGAATCAATGTATTCGAGATCGTAAGTGCCGCAGTTTTCGTCAACAATCGGAGCGGTACCGCTTGGAGAGTTATACGCAATATTGAGGCTCCATGCAGTTACAACACCCTGGTCGCCGCCAACACCGTCGCGGATGCGAAGTGTCCAGTTACCAGCAGGGTTTTCACCGTCGAATTTAGACAGGAAGTCGGTAGTACCGGTACCTGCTGCGCAAGCGAGCGGACGGCCGGTGTTACCTACACCGTAGTCGGTGCAAAGCGTGTAGCAGTTAGCCGCTTCATCATCGAAGTTGTGGATGATGTTGTCGGTTGCACCGCAGTTGTTAGCCCAAACCACCATAGTGGTACCAGCTGGGCTGGTCAGTTCGATACGGAGGTCACCAATCCAGGTGTGTGCGATGTTCAAAGACAGGTTAACGTCCTGAATGGTAGCACCTACACAAGCACCTACGTTAGCAGTGCCCTGAGTGGTTTGCAGGTCATTGATCGGGAAGGAAGAACCTTTTGCATTAGCAATGAGGTCTGCGCTACCGAAGATCGGGGTTGGGTCAGCGTTGCAAGGCAGGCTGTAATCGCAGCAAGTGAGTACCGGAGGCAGTTTGTCTTCGATTTTCACGTTGCCCCAGCATTTGTTGCCAGTGTCTGGGTCAGTTACACGAACCTGATATGTTTTGCCGAGATCAGCCGGGCCGAAGCAAGCTGGAACCCATGGACCGTTGCCGTAAGGCAGGGTTTTGTCAACTTCTACAATGTAGTCGTCGTAGCAGTGGTATGGACCACCTTCCAGAACGCCGTCAGCGCCCAGGCAGAATGTGCAGTCCTGATCCAGAGAAACGTACACGAGGTCGTTACAAACCAGAGATGCGATCGGGTTTGGATACTCGATTACATTGATATTGAAGCAGCAGGTAGTCTGGTTACCTGCGAAGTCCGTAGCACGGAAGCAGTTGGTAGTGGTACCGATTGGGAACTCAGAACCGCTGGCCAGGCCAGAATACTGAGTCACAGGAACCGGACCTTGAACCTGGTACTGGATTTCTACGTTTGGCGTACGGTTGGCAATGATAGCGCCGAAAAGGCCTTGTGAAGAAGCACCAGAAGTCAGGTTGAATGGGCCCTGAGCAATGTTAGCTGTAAAACCAGCAGCAGCATTGTACACCAGAGAAGCGTTTACACCAAAGAGGTAAACACCTTTGGTTTCGCCTGGGTTCAGGAAGTAAGGAGTGGTGAGGTTAACCTGAGAAAGTTCAGAGTTTGCACCTGCAACAGTTACAGAAGCTACACCGGTGCTGGTCCAGCCAGCAGCGTTACCAGTTTGGCCAACAAAGGTGTTACCTACAGAAATGTAGGTATTAACTGTTTGTGGAGAAGGAACGTTACCGAAAGTGAAAGAACCGAAACGAACACGGTAGCCGGTTACACGAACTGGGGCAGTACCAGTGTTGGTCAGGTTGAAGAAGTTACCACCTGGCAGGTTGTTACCAGCTACGGTGATAGCGCCACCGCCGTGAGCAAGCAGCGTTTGTGGGAACACCAACGGAGCTGCATTCACATAGAATGGGCAGTTGTCAACAGCAGTAACGTCGAAATTAACTACAGCAGAGCAGGCACCTGGATCCAGGTTGATCTGCATGTTAGCTGGGCAAGTGATGGTTGGGCCAATGCCGTCGGTTACTGTTACATTCTGTGTGATAGAAGCACAAGGAGGAACAGAGTAAACGATAACGTGGTTGCCAGAAGACAGAGAAACCGCGAAAGTAGCGCCGGAAGCAACCGTGCCGGCAGCAACACCGTCGATGGTTACGTTCATCAGCGTGCCTGGAGCGCACTGACCATTGAGGGTTGGCGCAGTTACGTTACCCTGGAAACCGCAGAAAGCAGGGTTGGTACCAGCCAGGGTAAGCAGTGGCAGAGAAGCAGCTACGAAACCGCAAGGAGGAGGACCGAAAGTGATGCTCCAGTTGAGCATAGTACCGGTGTCACCACCTACGTCGTCAAAAATGCGCAATTGCCAGTTACCGTTTTGGCCGCCGGTGAAAGCGCACAAACGGGCAACGGTTGGAGTGGTAGTAACACCACAAGCGCTGGCTGTCAGGGTGCCTTCCGGAAGGAAGTTACCTGTGAAAGGAGCTACACCAGCAGTGATGTTGGTAGCAGCACCGTCAGAGAAGACAGTGTTGGTGTAGTTGTCACCTGCGCCACCGTTGTCGGTAGACAGCTCAAGGATCTCACCGTTTGGCGCCACCAGGAAGATGTCGAGGTCAGCGTCAAAAGTGTGGGTGAAGTTAACCGTAACGCTTTGTGGAACCTGGTTGGTGAGGCCAGCAACAGCGTTGAGGAAGTTTGTACCGCCCGTCGTTTGCGGGGCAATGGTACAACCGCCTGTTCCCGCAGACGGGATCAGACCGTTACCTGCCGTGTTGATAATGTTACCATTGAACGTCTGGGCATTTGCCATCACTACGCTCAACAGCACGCCAACGATCGACAGGCTGATGTTTGTAAGTCTCTTACTAATCATGAGATTAAGTTTTAATTTTTTGACCAAAGAATGAATAGTTTGGATCAACTTGCATTAGTTGGTGAGCAGATCCACCATTTCATTGAAGATCTGTTGCCACTCAGCTTGTGAAAGCGCACTGATGACTGGCTCCTGGTGGGAAGCACCAGCCAAGCGGTCATAGTTTACGCGGAAAGCTTTGGAGGTATTGATGCCGCCTTTGATAGAAGCGTGTACTGCTTCGAACAGCATAGCTTTATACTTCCAGAAGATGAATTGCTGACCGGATGGTGGCAGCGTTTCGAGAGCTGTAGCGATGTTACCCTGAAGTTCGCCCTCCAGGAGTGCCAAAGCATCGGCTTCCAGGACCCATGTACCTGCTCCTTTTACATCTGGCGTATCGTTGTTGGATGTGATGAGGCCGCCCTGCGCCTGTGCGCTGTTCGACACAATCATCAGACCGCCAACCAGAAGTAATGTCGCGAGGGACATTTTCCAATTTGCGAACACTTTTTTCATGCGTGAAAAAAATTTAAGTGAAGAATTAAATTGAATGTCGTTTCCAGTAGTCAAATGGTTCATTGAAACAAAAAAAGCATTGATAGCCAGGGTGTGTCCTGAGCTGTCAATGCTTTTTTTAAAATCTGAACTGCCGAAGCAGCCGAAACGGGTAATGTTTCTTCCCATGTGAGATTATATACGGAGCCTGTTACGGCTATTAGGATTAATCCAAGCTATGTGGTGGTAACTGGATAGGGCAATTATGTAATCAAAAACCAGGCCAAACTTGTGCAACTTTCGTCACAACAGACAGAAAATTCATGGGAGATTCATGCAGCAAAAGTAGAAAGGAAAGAGGCCGAAGGACTTTTGCCTAACCCCGAACAGAATATGCCGGGAAACTTGTGCTCACAAGAATATATAGGGACAACGGATTATCCAAAACAGCCTTGCGTACTGCTTTAGCAGGGCAAAATTACCGGCAATATTTCAAAAGGAAAAGACTTGATGGCTTTTTTTTGGCCGAAAAAGCGTTATTTGTAAACAGTCTGTTGAGATTTCGACCCTGAAAGATCATGCCATTAAGCCTCTTCCCGTCAAAAACCGCCGCTCCTGTTTCTATGGTAACCGGTAAATAAAAAAATGTGCGCGAGTGATTCACCGCGAAGTACGCGAAGAGCGCGAAGAAATACCACGGATGTAGATCACCGCGAAGTACGCGAAGAGCGCGAAGGGACTTAATGGTATACGTTTGCGCTCTTCGCGTACTTCGCGGTGATCTCCATCCTTAGTGGTGACCCCATAAAAAAAAAGCCTCCCGTGCGACTTTTCGCAGAGAGGCCATCCCAAAAACCAATTGTTAAAGACATCTATTCTTGAAAGTGTTTGAGTTTGGGGGTGTGCGAGTTTTCAAGTTGGCGTTCGGCTTTAGGATACCACTAAGGCACTTAAGGCACTAAGGAGGTGAGGGCAGATGATTTCCTGAAAACACCTTAGTGCCCTTAGTGACTTAGTGGTAAACCCGAACTCAAAAACTCGAAAACTCGAAAACTCGAAAACTCAAAAACTTATTTCTGCGGTGTGGCAGGCGTTGTGGCCGGCGCCGCTTTCGGCTTACGGTTGAAGGAGTATGCAATGGATACTTCGTGAGAACCGCCGGTGTAACGCTGGAAGTTGGACAGGGAAAGATCGTAGGAGTAGAAAAACTGGAACTGGTTGAGCTTGGTGCCCAGCAAACAAACGGCTGCGCCGCTGGTGCCCGGACGGAATGTCAAACCGGCAATCAGTTTTTCATCCAGAAAACGGCCCTGAATGTTGAGGTCAATCTGGTAAGGGGTGTCGCGCACTTTACGCATGGTAATGCTCGGGATCACCTTGGAGTTTTGGTCTGCCAGATCAAATTTGTAGCCCATCTGGAAAATGTAGTGCTCGAACAAGTTGCGCTTCTCTGTTTCTTCACCTGCTACCGGCGCCTGGTCAAGACGGGTACGAACGGTGTTCGGCAAGCTCAGGCCTACAAAGAAATGGTTGTCGTGAATGGCATAGGCGCCAACAGAAGCATCAAAAATCTGCTGACCATCTACCAGGCTCTCCAACACATCGTCGTTACGCTCCACGAGCGGGTCGTTCAGCAATGCTGCATCCGCTTTGCGGTTCAGGAATTCGGTGGAAAGACCCAATCCGATACGTACTTTTTTCACCTGAAAACGGAACGCATAGTTGATCTGCACTTTGGTGGTGCTCACTTTACCGGCATTGTCGGAAAACAAGGTGCCGCCCAGCGCGAGTTTTTCGCCCACTGGTCCGTTATACATTAAGGTGTAGGTATTCGGACGCTCAGGAAAAGAAGCCCAGGTGCTGCGGTAGTTGGCCACAAACTGGTGCTGGTTGTCGAAACCGGTTGTTCCCGGATTGATGAATGTTGGGAAAACGTGGTACTGAGAGTAAATAGCTTGCTCCTGTGCGAAAGCAGCCATGGCAGCCATGCCGAATATGAGGGTAAAGAGAATCTTTTTCATTGTAAACCGAGTTTGTGGATGAGAGTGGGGGGTGTGGGGGTGGCGGAAGGTTTAACATCCATTCTCTGAATGTTGAACCTTCCACCTGTTATGTTGCCTGAAAAACAGTGCGATTTATCGGAGCAGATTGATGGCGCCTTTGCGGGTTCCTTCCCGGAGTATGCCCTGATCGTCGCGGTACTTAAAGGTGAGAACGTAGTAGTAAACGCCCTCTGCCAGTACAGCGCCTGAGCTGGTCAAACCGTTCCAGTTGTGCTCTACATCTGTGTCGTTATTGGTGTAGTTTTCTGTTTCAAACACCAGCTGACCCCAGCGATTGTAGATTTCCATGGTGTTTTCAGTTGCCGTTTCGATGCAAGTGATCACCACGAAGTCGTTTTTGCCATCCTGCTGACCAGGAGTGATTACCGGGCTCACACGGAAGCAACCGTCTTCCGGATAAGGAATGCTGTCGGAGAAGTAAGCCGTGCAACCGTTGGCGTCTGTTACAAAGTATTCCACAAACTCGCCGGAGCAAAGTTCTTCTGCACGCTCAGTATTACCGGTGTGGCCGAAGTTACCAGACCATACATAAGTGATCGGGAATACGGCGCCGGTGAGTTCGATGAGCAGGTCGCCGTCGCAGGAGTTGAAATTGCGCGGAGCAGTAGCGGCAAATTCAGCTACGATTGGCGCTGGCTCAGGTACGGTTACCGTGAAGGTTTGTTGTACATCGTTGTCGTCTGTTACGGTGATTTCATACTCGCCGCCGCAGAGGTTAACCGCCTGAGAGAAACCGTTGGCTGTTACCAGCGGATCGAACTGGCCGGTAGACCAGCGTACAGAGTAAGGACCAACACCACCGCCAACTTTAATTTTAGCGGTACCGTCGCAATCGCCGTTACATTTAACAGAAGGCGCTTCTGTGCTTACCAGGGCAATAGCCGGTGGAGCAGTTAGTTCGTCTACCCATGTAGCGGTGCAACCTTGTGTGTCTGTAAGGGTCACAGAGTACGCGCCGGCGCAAAGGGTGGAGTTAGAAGCGGTGGTTACACCGTTGCTCCACTGGATATTGGTGGTGCCGATGCCCGGGATAAAGGCCAGGGTCGCTGCACCGTCGCAGGTATTAGCACCGCTCACCTGGAACGTACCGTACAGGGATGTTTCGTTTACGTTGGTGATGTTGAGCGGAGATTGCGCGGAGAGGGTATATGTTTTAAGCTCAACCCGATCGTCCTGGTCTGTTGTTGTTACAGAATACACGCCTGGCTCAAGTCCACTGATATCTTCTGTGGTAGCTGTGAACCCGTTTGGACCCGTCCATGAATAATCATAAGGTGGGTTACCACCCTGTGGGGAATGGTTAATAGAACCATCTGCTGTTGCCGCGCACATTGGGTTTAGTACGGTGGCAACGCTGTTAATCGGGCTGTATTCCAGGGTAAACTCTTCAATATTCACACAACCGGAGCAAGGGTTGGTAATGGTTACAAAGTAAGTGCCTTTACCCAGGTTGGTTACTTCATTGGAAGTAGAGTTCAGCGGCGCTGGTCCCCATTGGTATTGCAGGTCGCACAAAACACCAGGTGCTTTATTTAGGGTAATCTTACCGTTTTTATTGATGCTGCTGAACGGGTTGGTTGTGTTACTATTCACACTAGCCGGATCCAGTTGTGCAATCTGTACACCGGAGAGTACGGAAGAGTTGCCGTTGGAAGCGGTGATGGTTACATTGTACACACCGGCGCCCAGGCCGCAGATTTCTGGCGTCAGAGAGCTGGATTGCATGCTGCCAAAGCCCCAGTTCAGGGTAATTGGCATGAAAGAGGCCGCTGTGGAAGCCACATTGATCCGGATGCAACCATCTGCTTCGCAGGAGTTTTTCACAGAGCTAACCGTTGGCACACCCAGTACGTTGCCGCTTTTTACTTCAAAAGTGAAGGTGCGTACACAACCGGCAGCGTCGGTTACCGTTACGGTGAAGAAGCCCGGGCTGAGGTTGCTGATATCCTGGGTATTGGCGCCGTTAGACCACTGGTAAGTGAAGCCCGGAGTGCCGCCGCTGAGGATTTCCAGATCGATGGAACCGTTGCTTGGATTGGCTTCTGCAATAGTGGTATCAATAGTAAGCACCTGTGGCCCATTGATGGTGATGGCCGGGAAGATTTTGGTACATCCCTGCGCATCGGTAATGGTTGGCTGGTAGCTGCCTGGCGCAAGGGTGCTGATAGACTGACCAAGGAGTGTGGTGTTATCCCACTTTACGAGCGTGTAAGGCTGGTTGCCTCCTGCCAGGTTCAGGTTGATAGCGCCGTTGTTTTCGCCAAAACATTTAACGTGTGTTACCGTCTCGTTTTTGGTGATTTCAGGTGCGCCACCTACCACAAAACTGTTGGTAGCGGTGCACTGATTGGCGTCTGTTACGGTTACAAAATAAGTGCCGGCAGGAACAGGCTGGTGGTTAGGTACTGGCGCCAGTTGTACCGGACCAGTCCATGCATAGGTGTAATTGGTATTCCAGCCACCTGCACCATTAGAAGTGATAGAGCCGGTTGGCTGATCAAAACATGGTGAAGGCGTGGTGTTGCCCTGAACAGAAAGTGGAGCAGGCGGGTTGGCAATCGTAATGTTTGTCATAGTACCCGTGCAGCCATTTACGTCTGTTCCAATTACAGTATAAGTAGCTGGCATCAGTGCTGTTGGGTTCGGGCCCTGGGCATCGCATCCGGTTCCAACGCCGTCAGACCAGCAGAAGTTCAGCAAACCCGTACCGCCGGTTACGCTGATAGCAGCGGCGCCGGTTGGGGTATTGGCACATTTTACGTCGGCTTTGCTTACCAGTTGAATGGCAATCGGGCCTGGTGCAGTGATAGCTGCTGTTGTTGTTCTTGTACAGGAGTTGCCGTCGGTAATGGTTACGGTGTAGGTACCAGCTGCTTTATTGGAAATGTCTTTAGTTACCTCACCACCTGGAGCCCATGCATAAGAATAGTTACCTGCGCCACCTACCACGCTGAGCGAAATAGCGCCGTTGGTGAGACCTGCGCAGGTGATGTTGGTAACAGTTGCTGTTGGGTTGATGGCAATGAACCCTGAAACCGTTGCTGTATTGGTTTTGGTACAACCTTTAGAGTCGGTAATCGTTACGGTGTAGATACCGGCAGTGAGGTTGCTGCGGTCTTCAGTCGTAACACCACCACCCCAGTTGTATGTGTAGTTGGGGGTACCGCCGCTCACAGTCAGGTCGATAGCGCCATTGCTACCGCCAAAGCAGGAAACAACACTTGTTGTGTTAGTAGCCACGATGGCTGGAGGCGCTGTCAGTGTTCTGGAATCAGTGGCAGTAGTACCGTTGCTGTAAGTAACGGTTACGGTGTAAGTGCCTGCCAGAAGGTTACTTACTGTTTGGGTTGAACCAACACCGCTTGACCAGGCGTAAGCAGTGGCAGAAAGTGTAGCGGGGTTTACCACAGTCAAAGAACCATTGCTACCGCCGTTGCAAGTTACCTCCTGAACAATATTAATCTTTGGGCCAGCAGTTACAGATTTGATCCATCCTGCTACGTTGGCATAAGGCACACCGCCGGTGCTTTTAGCCGTACCGAAACCGGTTATGCTTGGGCAGGCCGTTGTGGTGAACGTGATGGGGCAGGTAGTGCCTTCAGGCGCCAAAACGGTGAAGCAGGTTTTGAAAATTGGAGTGTTATCGGCCAGGGTAGCGCCATTGGCACTGGACCACTGGAATTTTACCACGCCGTTCATTGGTTGGCTAACCAGGTTAGAAGCCTGCAGGTTCAACGGGTTAGAACCAAAGTCATTATTATTGAAGCTCAGTTGTGCAGGGGTGTAACCCAGTGCAAATTCAGCGCTGGTGATGGCTGTAAAGTTTTTCACTTTCACTTCCACACAGCCTACAGAATTAGGAGCTGCTTCCACCTGATCTACGGTGTAGGTTACATCAAAGCTGGAAGCCGGGGTAGCCAGAATGTTTACCGGAGCGCTCACGCCGGAGGCGCCGTTGGGGTGATTGGCGGCTGTCCAAACATTTACACTGGCGGCGTTAAATGCCTCGGCGCCACCGTTGCCCGGAGGGAATCCAACGCCATCAATGGTGATGGTGGTGCTGGCGGCTGGATTGCCAATAGCTTTGAAACATACGTCTACAATACGCACACCATCTGCGCGGGTAACACCTACCCCTGCAGGGTCGGCCCAACCGGCCAGCAGTGTACCCGGAGTCAGGGTAGAGTTAAAATCTGTGGCAGACCAACCTGTGAGGTTGAAACCGCGCACACATTCGAAGTTCAGCACGCTGTTATCCCAGTGCATAGCCCATTGCATGGACACGATATTATCGAAGTCATTTACTGTAACCGGCATACAGGCGCGCTGGCCTTGCGGGATGTAAATGGTGTTGGCTACGATTTTGAAACCCACCAGTGGTGGCGGTGGTGGCGCGCCGGTGCCCAGGGTAATGGTTGGAGTACCGCCGCCCTGGTAAAAGTTTGTTGGAAGAGACGATCCATTGGCCACCACGTCGATGGCAGGTGGCGCCAGAGCAGGGTTGATATTGATTACGGAGGTGCCGTTGTTGATCACTGTGAAGTGCAACTTGAACAGTGCCGTACCATTTGGGAAGGTAAATGGCATGCTGGCGCCATTGGAAAAGCCGTCCCAGGAGATACCGACCTTACCAACAGTATTATTTCCCAGGAAGTTGCCGGCATTCCAGTTGGAGAAAGCGGCGTCTGAGAGCGAGTCGAACCGCAGTGCATCCTTATTGAAGCCAATTGGGAACTGCATGGATTCAACATTGGTAAATCCGTTTACACGGAGTTCTACCACGAGGTGTGTACCAATGGGGTAGCTGGGCGCAGGGCCGGGAGATGTTACCACGAAACTGGTCGTGAACTGGCCATAAGCCTGTGCAGCAACCAATAGGAACAAACCTGCAAAAAGTCGAGTAAGAATCGGTTTCATATTCTTTAACAGCGGTGTGGGTGAGTGTAAGATGGATGATGAACGGGAGACGGTGGACGGTAAACGGTAGACGGTGGACGGTAGACGGTGGACGGTCGTAAATCGTAAGTCGTAAATCGTAAGCCGTAAGCCCCTTGAAAATGTTTAGATGTCTGAATTATTCGAGTACCACTAGGGTTCTTGTTGCGATCTTCCGACCGGCCCGAAGGCTGAGGGCGTAAATGCCCGGCGCTCCTAACCTGTCTTTTTCAATTACCATGCCATGTTGGCCTGGTTGGAGCTGAAAAAATTGTTCTTTATGTACAATTTTTCCATTTACATCAGATATAACTAATTGAACATCAGATGTTTCTTCCAAAAAATAAGATAATTGGCTGGATACCAAAAATGGGTTAGGCGCCAGGGTAACAGGCAGTTCATTTGCCTGTGGTTCGTTGGCGGAAACGGTGAATCCTACGGCAACAAATCCGTGCGTGATGGTGCAATCATCTACTTCGTAGGCTACGTTGCTGGTATCGGGTTGCACCTTTACCACTTCCAGGTTGGTGATGGGGAAATTGAGCAGTTCGGTGATCCAAACAGGCGAGCTGCTGGTATCCTGACCAATCACATTGAAGCGGAAACGAAAGATGGTGGAACTGTCGGGAACAGCAATGCCTGGAGGCAACGTCGTTGGGCCTTCCCATTGCAGGCGGACGTATCCGCTGTCGAGTGCATTATTGGCATTGAAATCGGCGCCAGCCAGACCAGGAAGATTCAACTGGTCGATGTTGACGTACTTGAGCACTGCGGGATTCCAGCGAATCACGAGTTGGAGCGCCACGACACTGTCAAAATTGACAACTCGTAGCGGCATAAGCTTGTTGGAACCCGGAGAGGCGTCATTGATGTGCGGGAAGTAAAAACTTACGCCCTGCGCAGACAATGAAGAGGCTCCCAGGAGCAGCCAAAGGCTTATAAATGTGTTGCGGATGCAAACATTCATGGGTAATAACAATTGGTTGATGTCAAAAATCAAGCCGTGGATTAGTAGCTTGGTATACGGGAAATCCGTTTTTACAACGGTCGGATTAAAAAGACAGAATAGCTTAGGCAAAAAGCAGGCCAAAAAAATGGAATGGTCAATTTGGCGCGGATTTTTTTTGGATTTGAGTGTTTGAGTGTGGGAGTGCCTGAGTGTTTGAGTTGGCGTTCGGCTGGGGATTACCACTAAGAGCATGTTGGGGATTTTCTGACGTAGTCAAAAATTTGAGCTTTTTTCGTCAGTTTTTGCGTTTTTGAAGAAGCATCCCGAGTACTCGGGACGTGACTGAAAAAAGGTGAAAAATGGCGGAAAAAGGACAGTTTTTGGCCCGGCAAGAAAATCCCCAACATGCTCT
>DATGWL010000063.1:0-37838 GCA_035299505.1 Saprospiraceae bacterium
GATTTATTGTTTTGGGGGAACGCGGATGGAATTGGAACGCGGATGACGCGGGTGACGCGGATTTATTTTTTTGGGGGAACGCGGATGGAATTGGAACGCGGATGACGCGGGTGACGCGGATTTATTTTTTTTGAGGTTGCCTGCGGCAATTTTTGGGGTGGGTAATGAGGGGATAATTGGTTTGGATGGGTAGGAAATATGGGCCTGTTGAATGCTCTAAACAAAAAGACCGCCAGCCGGGGTTTCGGCTGGCGGTCTTGCTTTATGGGGACTTGGGTTAAACGCTAATCTGGTTCGAAGCCAAGTACGATGTTGAAGCGGGCGTAATCCGACAGTTTGCGGCTGGGGTACAGTTCTGGTTTGTCGATACCCACACCGTAGTCGAAACCGAGGGTACCAAACATGGGCAGGAATACGCGCAAGCCCATACCTACAGAACGCTTGATATCGAACGGATTGAACTCGGCAGCTTTGGCCCAGGCATTACCGCCCTGAGCAAAGGCTGTTACGAATATGGTGCTCTGTGGATTGAGCGAGATGGGGTAACGCAACTCCAGGGTGTATTTGTTGAATACGCCGGCGCCGCCAGGATAGCGGGCCATGATGTCGGATGTATTGTAACCACGCAATGAAATGATATCGCGCGCATTCAAACCAAAGTTCTGGTTGTTCAAACCATCACCACCCAATTCAAAACGCTCAAACGGGCTGATACTGGTTTTATCGCTCCAGCGACTCAGGATACCAATTTTGGCCTGGGCCTTGAACACCAGTTTACCCACCAAAGTAGTGTACCATTCTGCATCCACACGCCATTTGAGGTATTCCGCATAGTTGTACAACTCTTTTACAGAAGCTGTTTGATAGAAATCACGACTTCTGAACCAGGAGTACGGTGGTGTTGCATTCACTTTCAACGACAACAAGGAACCCTGTTTTGGGAAAATCGGGTCGTTGATACTGTTTCGCGCCACCGTCAAACCCAGGCTGTAGTTGTGTACAATACCATCGGTGATCACCCGGCCCTGGTCGTCGCGGAACGCAAAAGACAAGGCATTGGTGAGTTTCAGCGACTGGATATCGGCATCAGCGCGGAAGATGAAGTTATCATCAGGCCATTTCAAACGGGTACCGAAGCCCACCGTTCCCTGCATGATTTCCAGTTTCTGATAGCTGTCAGAGCCAGAGAAACCAGAGGCAAAGCGGTTGTAGAAGCCTGCCACTGTGAGGGAGTTAGGCTTTTTGCCACCCAGCCATGGCTCGGTGAAGGAAATATTGTACGACTGGAAGCGTTCGCCGGCTGTTTGTCCGCGGAGACTGAAACGCTGACCATCGCCCTGCGGGAGCGGGTTCCAGGCTTCCCGGTTTTTGATATTTCGGATGGAAAAGTTGTTGAAGGTTACACCCAGGGTACCAATTACCCCACCCCGGCTGAACGCCGTTGCCGGCTGATAACCCGCAGAAAGCTCCAGCTGATCTGAAGGCTTTTCTTCTACTGTGTACTCAATATCCACCGTACCACGCTCCGGATTTACCGGGGTGTTGATGCCCAAAGCCTCAGGGTTGAAGTAACCCAGGTTTACAATCTCCCGTTGAGAACGGATTATATCGGCACGACTGAACTTGTCGCCCGGACGTGTGAACAGCTCACGGCGGATGATGTGTTCGTGAGTACGGTCGTTACCTTTAATTACAACCCTGTCGATGGTAGCCTGCGGACCTTCGTAAATACGTAGTTCAAGGTCGATAGAATCGTTTTCGATAGCCGTTTCTACTGGATCAACCCGGAAAAACAGGTAACCATTGTCGAGGTACAGGGAAGAAATATCGCGGCCGTCCTGGCTGAACGACAAACGCGTGTCGAGCAATTCCTGGTTAAATACATCGCCTTTTTTGATACCCAGCACCTGATCCAGGTACTTGGTTTCGTACAGCGTATTGCCTTTCCACTGAATGTTACGGAAGTAGTAACGATTGCCCTCTTCAATGGTCAGGTGCAGCAGGAGTTCGCCTTTGCGATTGCGCCAGATGCTGTCTTTCACTACCCGTGCATCTCGGAAACCCAGTGTATTGTAGTACGATTCAATTTTGCGTTTGTCTTCTTCATACAATTCGCGCACCAGCTTGGATTTTTTGAAAATCTTGCGTTTACGGTGCGTTTCTTTCATTTTTTTGCGCAAAACGCGGGCTTTTACGTGGTCATTACCCGAAAAAGTGATGTCTTTGATCTTGATTTTTTTGCCCGGGTTAATCACAAATTCAAGCCGCGTAGCATTCACGGCTTTATCATCCGGATAGGAATTGATTTTTACCCTTGCGTTCATGTAGCCCTTTTCCACGTAAGATTCTTCCAGCTCGCTGATCAGGGTGGCGCGCACGTTATCGGTCAGAATGGCCCCTTTTTGCAGAAATTTGTTGATGATATCATTCAAATCATCGTGTTTGCTCTTTTTGACCCCCACAAACGAGTGGCGGGTATAGCGCGGCAATTCCTTCACCGCAATTTCCAGGAAGACCTTGTCGCCAACTGTACGTTCCTGAATAATTTTTACATCAGTAAACAGCTTGAGGCCCCAGAGTGCTCGCACGGCGTTGGCAAAATCAGTGCCCGGTACGCGCACTTTTTTACCCACGCGCAGGCCGGAGAGGGTAATGAGCGTATTGGCATCGGCGTATTGAGCGCCGGTTACGCGTACACCACCAATTTCGTAATCTTTCTGCTGGGAATAATCCAGCGTCGGCAGCAGAGAATCTGGCTGCTGGGCTTGTACTGTTCCAGCCAGCAGGGTGCAAATACCCAACAGGCAAACAGTTTTATAGCATAGGCTAGGTATGTTCCTTGGCATACGATCAGCAATGGGGTTTATATAGAACAAAAACTTCATGGTCAAAAGTATTGAGGGCGCTTGTATGGTGGCGCTGAACAATCTGTTGGTGAAAACAGCTGGGTGAATTATTGCCGACGGGCAGCAGAGATACCGATCATTTCCTGCAAATTAGGGCAGGTGCCAAACAAATCACTCACACTCAGGTAAGTGGTGTTCAGTTTTTCCAGCACCCATTTTTCGGTGTACTCGCCTTTCTTTTGCTCCAGCGCCGCCGATTGGATTTTACCGTAATCCTGCTTTAAATCTGCTTTGTGCGGTTTGGAGCGACTCACCAGTTGTACCAAACGGAACAAATCGCTGCCATCCTGCCCCTTGTACTGGAATGGCGCTGCGATATCGCCTTCTTTCAAACCGTCGATAGCAAAAAACACGCTGGTTTCCAGGTCGCCCACTTCAAAAAAGGTATTTCCGGAACGGGGGTTGGCTACGCGGCCGTCGTTGTTGTAACTCTGCTGGTTTTTGTCTCCAAAACGTTTAACGGCGTCAGTAAAGGTGATTTTTCCGTCACGAATTTGTTGGCGCAGGGTATCCAGACTGTTTTTGGCCGCTTCCATGTCGGCATCTGTGATCTCTGGTTTGATGAGGATGTGCCGGCAGTGGATCAGGTTACCCCGGCGTTCCAGGAGTTGGATAATGTGGAAACCAAACTCGGTTTCGATGACCGGGCTGATTTGGTTGGGGTCCAGTTTATACGCCATTGCCTCAAACTCAGGTACAAATGTGCCGCGTTTCTGGAAACCCAAATCGCCGCCTTGCGCGCCGCTGCCGGGGTCGTCGCTGAATTTTTTGGCCAGTTCAGCAAAGCTTTCGCCCTGATCTACAATCCGCTTGCGCAGCTCTTCGAGTCGGTCTTTGGCTTTTTTGTGCTCTTCAGGACTCACTTTGGGTTTGTAAACGATCTCGCGGATTTCTACTTCTGCGTTGAAATAGGGCAGAGAGTCTTTCGGGATATTGCTGAAAAAACGCTGCACTTCCAGGGGGGTAATGGTGGCTTTTTCGGTCACTTTTCCCTGCATACGCTCAGCCAGCAGTTGGTTGCGCATGTCGGAACTGAGCATGGACTTCATTTCATCCACACTTTGTCCGTAAAACTCTTCAATCGCTTTATCATCCTGGTTGAAATAAGCCCTCAGGCGCTCAATACGGGCATCAATCTGGGCTTCCACTTCTTCATCTTTCACCTCAACAGAGTCGAGTTTTGCCTGGTTAACCAGCAATTTTTGCACTATAAGGTTTTGCAACACCATACACTGGTATTCAGCAGGGAGGGTTGGCTGATCTTTTTTGGCAAAATTGTATTGCTCCTGCACCTCGCTCAGCAGGATGATTTCGCCGCCAACGGTGGCCACTACCCGGTCAACTAAAGCTCTGTCTGATTGTGCTTGCAGACAAAGAGGTAAAAGCAGAAGGGATATAAAACCAAGTTTAAGCTTCATGGATGGGTTGTTTATTGCATGATCTTGATGTTCTCGCGCCTCAGTTCTTTCTGATATAATTCTTCTTTCCATTTTTCCAGCAGTTCTTGTTTCCTGCGGTGCAGGATGATTTTCAGTGCCTGATCACGGGCATAATCAAATGGAGCCGTGGTTTTTCCCTGAACAGCCTCCAAAACGCGGTAATAATACCTGAAGTCATCGTCGGAAACGTTGCCATCCCGGCGGGATCCTACATTGTCGGAGGTTAAGGTACCTTTGGGCAACAGGGCCGCCAGTTCCTGCAGGGTGTACCATTTTTCCTTATCAAGCAATGCCAGTGAGCCCCATTGTTTGGCAAAAGCATTGAGCTTCGCTTCATCAGCAGGGTTGCGGCTGTACCAAAGTTTGTTGATTTCGTTTTGCGGCGCTTCTGTTGGGACCTTAAGCAGCAGGCATTTCAAAATGGTGCTTTCCAGTTGAAATTGGTCTTTGTTGAGCTCATAATAAGCCAGCAATTCGTCGTTGGAAACTGTGCTGTCCAACTTTTCCGCAATCAATTGTTCTTCAAAATTGTAGCGCACCAGACTGGCGCGGTAGTTGCGCACCAATTCGTCGATATTCAAATCTTTGGGAATATTTCGCTCCGCCTCGTACATCATCAACTGCTCCCGGATCCAGCGTTGCACATAGGCCGAAACCAGTAGCGCGCTGTCGGCGGAAGCGGTTCCTTCCGGCACAATCCCTTCTAATTCAGACAAGTACAGGTTACGATCATATACATTAGCCAGTACTTTATCTTCTTTTTTGTCGGTTCCTTTCTGACCGCATTGCCAAAGGCAGCAACACATCAGCCATGCCGCAAGGGCAAGCCGGGTAGTTCTGTTTTGGATGGAAAAAACGTTCATCATGGTCGTAATTCGCCGAAAGGCTGGCAAAGGTAGGCGAATTGACCAAAATATTGGCGTTTGTGTGCGAGGCTTAATAAAGTGGCAACAATTTACAGGGTAGCCAGTACTCCGGCCTGGATAGAAACGGTGTTCAGGCGGGATGCCACCGGGCCCAATCCACCACCCAGCGATTGACGGTAAACCGGCTCAATGAAGGCGCTGTAACGGTTGCCCATAGCTCTTTCCAAACGGAAACCAATATCCGCTGTAGCGTAGGCATTGTAGGTCATGCCGCCGTTTTCCAGGATGCCTTTGGCCGGCGGTGCGGGAATAGGCGACTCTGATACCGGATTTGGATTCGGGATAGGCACTGGTGGCGGATAATGCACAGAATTGTACTGATAACTTTTGCTGGCAGCAAAGTGGCCGGTAACTGCCGCTACCACATGACCAGAGGTTTTTCCGGCTTTAAACACCCTGCGTGTAGCTTTTACTGGCAAAGAAACCACATCTGCATTTACTTCATTATTGTAGTAGAATGAAATACCCTGGAATGGATTGTTTTCGTATTCCACCAAATCGCGTTTTGGCTGGTAGGTTTTGTTGGCGTATTGAACGCCGGTTTCTACGCCCCATTTTCCTTTGCGGTAGCCAACTACCAATGCTGCTCCGTAGCCGGATTTCTGGTCCCTGTGATCAGCCTGAACCAGGTAATTTTGATCGTATTGTGCGGCAAAACCCGCGTAAAATGGTCCGGCACCTGTTTTGTTAACCTGCGGCAGATTCAGCGCAGCGGCTACAGGTTGCGGTGCAGCAATGTGGCGCAGACTAGCTGGCAAAAAGGCCATGCTGGCCGGAGCAAGCAGGTTGGTGGAAAAAACATGGTTAGTTTCCAGGCCAGCCAAATTTTCATCTGTGCCAGGAATTTGGCTGGTTTGTACAGGGGTTTGGTCTGTGTTTTCGTTGGAGAAAAGTTGGGAAACAGCGGCCAGGATTTCAGCGGTTTGGTTGCCTTGGATAGTGGCCGTGGGGTTCAGGGTGGTTTGGGCTTTACGTTTTCCGGATTTGGAAGCTATGGGTTCGTTATTTTCAATTTTAGGAGCAACAGGCGCTTTGTGTGTAGGATCAACTGCCTCGAAAACACTTTTGACATTCATCAAAAGCAACAGAATAAGGGCTGCTTCGGTGGCTTTGATCCATTTTACCCGGCGGGCGCGGGCCAGACCGTCCATTTTGGAGGCCAGGGAATGCCAGGAGAGCTCGTCGAAAGCGGGTTCCAGGCGTTCCAGTGCCGGCCGCATGCGCTGATCAATGGCGTCGGGCGCAGGCATGGCATTCAAACGGCTTTCCAGCGCATCCCAGGAACTGGGATCGTACGGCATTTGAAGATTTTCGAGTGCCGATTTAACGGTGGAGTCAAGTTGCTTAAATTCCATTGTTGACAGTAGAATGGGCTGAGTCTGGTTAGAATTTGGCTTTTAGAAGGTCATTTTGCGCGTGGCAAAAAACTCCTGGAGTTTCAATCTGGCTTTGAGGAGGTTGCTTCGCGAGGTGCTTTCGGTTATATCGAGCGCCTCCCCGATTTCTTTATGGTTGTAGCCTTCTACTACAAATAGGTTGAACACGGCGCGGTATGCAGGCGACAGTTGTTGCACTGCTTCCAGGATCTCGGCCTCAGAAATACGGCTGAGAATATCCGGATCTGATTGAGCGGTCATTTGGGCTACCTCCATGGAATCCAGGTCTTCTGTGCGGCGGCGGTTGTTTTTCCGGTAGTAATCAATACAGGTATTGACCACAATGGTTTTAAGCCACTTTTGAAAAGAGGTACCCGGATTATAGAGCGCAATTTTGCTAAAGGCTTTGATAAAGGACTCGTGCAACAGATCGGTGGCTTCATCGCGGGTGCCTGCATAACGCATGCAGATACCCATCATGGGGCCGTAATAAGCTTCATATACTTGTTTCTGGGCCCAGCGTTCTCCGCTTAGCAGGGCCTGCACCAGTTGTTGTTCGGCACGATCCAGATTAAGGGTTAATTCCATGGTGTTGATTCTCGTTGAGGAGTGAGCAATGCTCGTCGGAGACACAATTTCCAAAGGAACGGCCAAGGTATCTCAAACGCTGCTTGTATGGTGCAAAAGATTGAAAAAGGGTTGGATGGATTACAGGCAAAATATAGGCAATTGATTTTCAATGATTTACCGGATCTGTAAATATTAAATAAAATTATTTGTTTTATTTTTCAAACAAAAACTATTTTTAAAACAAATTGTATGTATTTTTGCTCGCCGAAACATTCAGAGGCGAGCAAAAATCTAGTGCTTCAGGCTGAATTTAAGTTCACACATTTTAAACGATCACCGCCATGGGAAAGAACAAATGGTACTTCGAATCCGAAAACAGCGCCAAACAGTCAGGAAGTGCCAACACCCAAAACAGATCCAAACGATCAGGGCATTTACCGGGCACTTATGTATGGGAGTCGCCTGAAAACATGCCTTTGCCCAGGTTGATGCAATTAATCTGGCAACGTTTGCGCAGGAGTTGGGTGGCTCTGCGGTTCCAAACCAATCGTTATTCCTTCGGGTTATTGCGCCCAAAAACCATTCTGAAGGTGACCGCGCTGGCAGGTTTGGGTTATTTAGCTTTTGATCCTGATTTGGAATCGGGCTTTTTTGCCAATTCCAACGGAAATGCGATTAAGGTATCCCGGGAAACCAATCTCGAGGTAGCAGAGGAATATGCCCGTCCTAAAAAAACGAAAAAAGCAGCAAAAGCCCATACTGAGCCTAAGGCTGTCAAAGCCAAACCCAAAAGCGATACCGCACCGGTATCCTCCAGGCAGTTGCTGCGACAACAGTCACTTGACTACATTGAGCAATTCCATAAGGTGGCCATTCAGGAAATGAAGAGATATGGTATTCCTGCCAGCATCAGCCTGGCTCAGGGGCTGATTGAAAGTCGCGCAGGTACAAGTTCTCTGGCTGTAGCCAACAACAACCATTTCGGGATGAAGTGTTTTTCCAAGAATTGTAAAAAGGGGCACTGCACCAACTTCACAGACGATACCCACAAGGACTTCTTCAAAAAGTTCGCAAATGCCAAAGATGGATGGAGAGCACACAGCGAATTGCTGGCATCGGGCAGGTATGCCCGTCTAAAAAAATATGGTCGTGACTACCGTTCCTGGGCACGTGGTTTGAAAGCGGCAGGGTATGCCACTGATCCAAGTTATGCCAGCAAATTGATCGGAATTATTGAAAGATACGATTTACACCAGTACGACAGGTATTGAGCCCCTGGACTGTTGGATGCTAGACTGCTGAATGATGGACCGCTCAATGGATGAATAATCCGAGCCCAAATCTAAAATCCAGCAACCTATTGTCCGACAGTCCTACTCAACCTTGCACATAGACTACTGCCTTTTCATCAAAAAAGGCTTCGCGGAAGTAATTTCTGATGGGAAAAACCTCTGTGTATTCTTTTCCCTTGCCTGGTAACTCCAAAATTTCCCGATGGATATCACCGCCTTTCAACGCTATTAAACCATTGGGCAGCACATGAATATGCTTTTTCTTCAAAAACTTCTGAGTCCAAACCAGGAGCTTGTCGAGGGTAGTAACCCCGCGGGTAATCACGAAATCGAACTGGCCATTCATCTTGAGCTCCTCCGCACGGGCATGGAGGGCAGTAACATTACTGAGGCCCAACGCAGTAGCAACCTCCTGCACTACGCGGATCTTCTTACCGGTACCATCCACGAGGACAAACTCCGCTTCTGGGAAAAGGATGGCCAATGGAATTCCGGGAAATCCACCTCCGGTTCCTAAATCCAGCAGTTTGGCGCCCGGTTGAAAACTGATCACTTTGGCAATTGCCAGCGAATGCAACACATGGCGCTCCTCCAGGTTTTCGATATCCTGCCGGGAAACCACATTGATTTTATCATTCCATTCCCGGTATAATGGCGACAACTGTTCAAACAAAGCCAACTGCTGTTCTGTAAGGTCCGGGAAATATTTTTTGATCAGGTTCATGAAAAGTCATTTATGGGTCATTTGGGGGTCATTTGGGTCATTTAGGGGTCATTGGGGTCATTTAGGGGGTCATTTGGGTCATTTGGGGGTCATTGGGGTCATTTAGGGGTCATTTAGGGGTCATTGGGGTCATTTAGGGGTCATTTAGAGGTCATTTTGGGGTCATTTATGGGTCATTTGTAGGGTAATCGGGTCATGTTGGTCAATTAAGTCATTTTGGTCATAAATACCATTTTGGGTTGGTGGGCTATTTCTAAAAACACCAAAATGAACCCTAAAATGACCTAAAATAGCTAAAACAATATCAAATGACATTAATGACATCAAATGACATTAAATGACCCCTAAATGCCCCCTAAATGACCTTAAAATGACCTCTAAATGACTCTATCCCCCCTATTATTCACTCAAATCCTTCAGCATTTTCTCTGCCTGGGTTCTTCTTTCCGGTATTTCGGTGTTGGATAAAGCGCGTTCAACTGCTCTTCTGGCCATATCCTTCTCAGATGGATTCTGTGCCGCAATTTTTACATACGCCAGGGCCATATACCAGTAAATATCCTCGCCAAACCGCTCCAAATCTTCAATTTTGGAAATACATTCCAGACTTAGTTGGGGCCGATCCATTTCCAAACCCACAATAGCCAGGTAAAACAAGGCATCTGATTGGCAGGGCTTAAATTCATCGTCCATCATGCCGGCCAGTACCTCCGCAGCTGCACGCCAGTCTTTTTGTTTATAATGGGCATCAGCCTCTGAAAAGGCTATTATGCAAGCCTCCGGGCGCTCCGGTGCAATACTGTCTCTGGCATAGCGGGCTTCCATATCTGCCACTATGCTGGCTGGTGGCTGGTAGTTGTTCTGATACACCTCCTCGGGTGTTTTATCCCGAAATAACCAGGATGCCAGTAAAGCGCCCAGACTAACCACCACTAGCGTCAGAAATGCATATTTAATGGTCTTGTTTTCTCCATTGTCTGGTATTTGCGCCGGCTTCAAACGCTGCTCAACATCCTCACATGCCGACCAAATTCGATGAAAGTGTTCGTTGGTGAGGGCTTTTACTGCGTAATCAGGTAAGATATCTTCTGACGTTTCTGCTGTTGCGCCGAGCGATTTCCGATAGGCGGCCGTGCGTTCACGGGCGTTCTCCAGGCCAACAGGTGTTCCTTCAGACAGACTTATTGCCAGTGAAGAAATGCTTCGCTGGTCATCTACGGTTTGGCGGTAAAATTCCCGTTTGGCTTTCAACATGCCACGCATGGATCGCAAATCCGATGGACCCGGCATTTGTTGCCATACCGCTTGCTCTTCTTCTGTAAACTCAGGCAGCGCTTGTTCCACCTGCAACTTTTCCTCACGCCAATCCAGGTACTGGCGCATGGCGAGCATCCGAATGAACTGTTCCACTGGAATTGCATCCGGATATTGGCCAGATTGAACTAATCCGGCCGTTTGGATCAAGGCCACCCGAAAAAAGGCAGCCCCATCGGCAAAGTTTCCACCCAGTGATTCCACGGAACGGACCACCGGCTGGCGGAATTCATGGTAAAGCGATTCCACCACCGAAGCATCGGCGTTGCGGAGACCATCCAGGTATGTTTCGTTGGGAAAATTGGCTTGCGGGAGACTCATAGCGGCACAAAGGTAGAGATTTGCATAACACAGCAGGGTATTGCATTTCTCAGAAAAAGGTTATATTTGTAAAAACATCGCTTCATTAACCTCGCAGGTTTAACGCTTGGCTTCAATTCCATGCCTTAACCTGCACAACCATTTGAAAAACTATGCGAGAATCTTTTCTCCACTACCTGTGGCGTACCCGCCGCTTCGACCTGCGTGATTTGGAAACTACGCAGCAACAAAACCTCCAAATTCTTCATCCCGGAGAATACAACACACACTCTGGACCGGATTTTTTCAATGCCCGAGTAAGCATTGACGGTACGCTTTGGGCCGGAAATGTGGAAATGCATCTGATGAGTTCTGAATGGCTGGCTCATGGTCATCAACATGACCCGGCCTACGATTCGGTCATTTTGCATGTAGTTTTGCAGGAAGACACCCCCATTTTCCGGCCGGATGGAAGTCGCATCCCGTGCTTAACCCTCCATGGACGTATTCCTGAAGCCTTGCTGGGCAGGTATGAGCAGTTGGAAGCCTCCCAAATGTGGATTCCCTGTGAGGCATCGTTCCCGGAAGCACCGGAAATCATCAAACAGCAATGGCTTGACCGACTGTTGATTGAACGTTTGGAGGAAAAAACCAACTGGATCAGCCATACCCTTCAGCAATGCGGCAACCATTGGGAAGAAGCCCTGTACCAGAGTCTGGCCAGGTGTTTTGGACTCAAAGTGAACACCGAACCTTTTGAAGCGCTGGCGCGCTGTTTGCCGCTTCGCATTTTGGCCAGACACCGGCATCAGGCACATCAGGTAGAAGCCCTGGTTTTTGGACAGGCCGGATTATTGGAACCTGTTTTTCAGGATGAATGGCCGACCCTTCTGCAACGGGAGTATCGCCATTTGGCTCATAAATACGGCCTTTCTCCCTTGAATGCTGAACAATGGAAATTTTTCCGGCTCCGGCCTTCAGGCTTTCCCACCGTACGACTGGCGCAGTTCGCTGCTTTTTTGCAACAATCTGAACATACGCTTGCCAGGATTTTGGAGGCCGGAACATTGCAGGAAGTGGAGGGCATTTTTCATGTTTCGCCTTCCGATTACTGGTTGAATCATTACCAGTTCGACAAGCCTTCTGTTCCTCAACCCAAGCCGCTCACCCCGGCATTTATTGAAGTTTTGCTGGTAAATGGCGTGGCGCCTTTTTTATTTTATTACGGCAAACAAAAAGGCCTGGATCGGCCCCAGCAGCAGGCATTTGCTTTGCTGGAAAACCTGCCTTCTGAGAAAAACAGCTTGCTGGAAGGCTGGAAAACGCTAGGCTGCCGGCCTGGCAGCGCTTATCAATCCCAGGCACTCATTCAATTAAAAACGCGCTACTGTGATGCCCGAAGATGCCTGGAATGCGCGGTGGGTAATGCCGTTTTGAAGTGACGTGTGGAGGATTTTGCCGCAATGCGGGAGGGGATTGGTGCGTGTTTCTACCGACGTTGGGGGGCTAACGCCCCAGGGGATGGGGGCGGGGGCAAAAGAATGAGCCATCCCTCAGATATGGGGGATGGCTCATGTTCTTTATTGACTACTAACCGAAAGCGATTAATTCTTAATCACTTTGTAGGTGTAGATTGGTACACTCAGGTTGAGTTCGATGGTGTAATTGCCGGCTTCAGCAATCACAATATCTGCTCCACCGTATTCCATCTTTTTGTTCGCATCGTTGTCGCCCAAGTTAATATCCCAGGCATCGTTTGCGCGGAATTTGATGGCGCCTGCAACCAGGTTCAGGGTGATGGTCCATTTGCGGGATGCTACATCATAGGTCATGTCCTGATCGCTGTCCCAGCCACTCGGAGTAGCAGATCCAATAAGGCCCCAGTTGGTTTTAACCGCCTGGTGGGAAAGGGTATTCAGGTCTACATTCAAACGGTATACACCTGCACCTGACGCCAACGGAATGTCAGCGCCATTGGATTGCAGAGAGCCGTCGTTGCCATCGTCACCCCAGTTGGTTGACCAGGTTGGACCCTTCGTGAATTTGTACTTGGCGCCAGCATCGCTGAAGTAGAGGTAGCCCTCATACTTTTCGTCGCTGCGCGGCGCGTACACCACCGTACTGGAGTCGGCTGGATTCCAGCCCTGGTAGCTGCCGGGTACGTGCAGGAATGGGTAATTGATGACAACCGTATACGGACGAATTTGGAGCGTAACTGTTGGAGATATCAACACTGGAAGGTCTTCCGCAGTGCCCACACGTGCTACCACGCGGAATTCTACATTGGAAAATTCATCCCCTGGAAGGTCTTTACCTGCAATCAGGATGGTATTGATTTTTTCCTGGGTGATGTTGTCCAGTTTGAGGCCGTTCACTGCGCCTACCGTGATTGGATCTGCAAAACCGTTACCAGCCTTATCCAACTCAAGGGTGTAGTTTACACCGGCCTGATAACCAAAATCGGCAGCCGACCATTCAAATACCGCAACGATATCATCTTTGGTGCTGTCTGCAAGTGAAATAGAAGTATTGGCGCCCGGACTGGTAATTACCGGCGCGTTACCTGCGGCCAGAATAGGCTCTTTATCCTTCTCTGTGCAGGCGCCCAGCAGCAGTGCTACACCGAGCGAAAGAGAGAGTATTTTTTTCATTGTTGAATGTGTTGTTTAACGGAGTACAATTAATACCCTTCGTTTTGTTGAAGATTGGGGTTGGCGCCACGGTCGGAGGCAGGAATCGGGAACACATTGAAGTGTTTCGCAGTGGAAACACCCTCCGGAACGCCGCCTTTCCAGGGCCATACGTAGCTTGATTCACTGAAACGGCCAAAACGAACCAGGTCCGTACGACGGTGACATTCCCAGTAGAATTCACGGGCACGCTCGTCGAGTATGAAATCCAGGGTAAGTTCATTGGCCGTGATGTTGCCGGAAGCATCGCCATACGCACGTTCACGCACCGCATTTACCAGCGTAACAGCTGTATTAATATCTCCTGCACCGCCACGCAATACCGCTTCGGCGTACATCAGATAAGCATCTTCAATACGGAACATCGGGAAATCAATGTCCACGAATGTCAGGTTAGAGCCTGGTGCACCCGCTGTAGTCACGTTTCTGAACTTGGTAATGGCATAACCATCGGTAAATACAGAGATGTCGTTGATTTCCAGTGATTGGCCATCGGTGTAGAACAAGGCACGACGGTCGAACGATGGACGCTCAATAGAGTAGGTGTAGTCCGGCTTGTCAAGGTACAATTTGATAGTGTAGGTGCCGTTGCCCGGAATAGCAATATTGGCGCCATCACGTTCCAGCAGGGCATTCGGACCATTGTCGCCGTAGTTCAGACCCCAATCGTCGTTAGCACGGAATTTCACAGAGCCACCGGTCAGTCCAACAGTAATGGTCCAGGCTTTTTCTGCAGCATCGTAAGTCATGTCCTGGTCTGAACCCCAGCCGCCTGGCGTTGCATCGCCAATCAGGCCCCAGTTGGTTTTCTGAATAGTGTAGGTCAGAGCGGTCAGGTCCACATTGATTTTGTAGAAACCTCCTTCAGGAACAGAAATATTTGATCCGTTTGGCTCAAGGGTACCGTTGGAACCATTATCGCCCAGGTTGTTGCTCCAGTCTGGCCCCAGGGTGAATTTGAATTCTTTTTGGTCGTCCGGGAAGTAAATGTAACCTTCGTAGGTGTTGTCGCCAGCCGCAGAAGCCAGTTGCTGTGCTGTAGCCGGAGCCCAGCCCTGGTATCCGCCAGGAACGTAGATCACCGGATAAGTGGTGTTGCCGTCGTTTGGCGCAACAATCAAACTTCCACCGCCTACAGCAGGGAATTTGCCTACAAAGGCGCTGGTGGTACGAGTACCGCCCCAGCCGCCATCCAAACCAAATTCAGCAGCGCTCATGCTGCCACCAACTGCTGCGTGTGCCACGAAGGTCATACCACCCCAGGTTTTGGAGCTGGTGCCGTCAAATGCAACCGGGAAAATAACGCCCTCTGCGGTGTGGTTATCAGCCATGAACAAATGTCCGTAATCAGGATCAAGGGAATACCCTGCGCCAATCACCTTCTGGCATTGAGCTGCACATTCGCTGTACAAATTGCGTCCGGTGTACACCTCGGCATTCAGGTACAGCTTGGCCAGCAACATCCAGGCAGCAGCCTGGTCGGCACGGGCGTATTCGTTGGTGCGTGGCGCCGCCAGATCGCCCTCAATGGCTTTCAACTCGCTTTCGATGTAGTCAAACAACTGCTGCGGAGAAGCCTGTGGCGGGAAGAAGTTGCCCACCTGGTCGTTTTCCGTTACAAACGGGGGCTTGCGATATAGGTCGAGTGCGTGCCAGTAGCTGAGTGCGCGCAGGAAGCGTGCTTCAGCGCGGAACCGTTTTACCTCACCCTGAAGCGACTCGGTTCCGCCCGGACGGGCAGCTACTTTGTCGGGAGTAGTTTCGCGCAGATACTCGTTGCAAAGCGAGATCTGGTAGAAAATACGGTTGTACATGGCCGTTACGAACTCATTGTTGGCATCCCAGTCCTGCTGGTGGTAGTCCTGAATGGTTCCGTCGTTCCAGGCAATCACCGCCTCATCGGTGGTAAGCTCCTGGGCTTTCCAGTACTGACGCAGATAGGTAGAGAAACCCTCGTCGATACCAGAAATATCCGGCAAACCAGCCGGACCTTCCTGACCGCTGAGTGCAAGACCTGCATACAACTTGGCCAATACCTGCTTGTAGGCTTTAGGGTCGTTGTACACCGCCGCAGAAGTAATTACGTCCTCGTCCAGTGGAACGGTATCGAGGTCCTTAAAGCACGACGGGAGGATAAATACCATCCCCGCCAATAGTGCCAGTGTTTTTAATGACAAAATTTTCATATCAAATTGAAAATTAATTGTTTGTGTTGTTTTTAACAGCCGGATTCAGTTCAATATCCCGCCCCGGCATCCATCCTTAGAAATCCGCTTTCAAACCCACGAGGTATGTGCGCGCACGTGGGTACACATTGTTGTCGATGCCGTTGAATACTTCCGGATCCAGACCTTCGTATTTAGTTACGAGGATTGGATTTTGTACGGTTGCCGACAGACGCAGGTTTTGCACACTTTTGCACACTTTTCCGAAGGTGTAACCCGCCGTAATGTGGTCAATGCGCAGGAAGGATGCGTCCTGAATGAAATGATCGCTGAAGTACTGTGGCACAGTAAAGTCAATAGCCTGAGTTTCCGACAGTACATTGCGCAAAACACCTGTGCTTTGATAAAGTTGATTGTAGAAAGCGTTATTAGACAGGTTGTTGTTGTACATGTAGTTGCCGATATTGGAACGGCCGGCCAATGAGAAATCCCATTTTTTCAGGTACAATGCAGTGTTGAAACCCATCAGATAGTTTGGCGCCGGATTTTCAAAACGGTAGCGGTCGTCTGGCGTTACCACACCATCGCCATTGCGGTCTACGTACAGGCCTTCCACCGGAACGCCATTGGCATCGTACACCTGTTCATACACGAAGAACGAACTGGCAGGGGAGCCTACGCTGTGAATCTGGATGTTGTTGCCCACACCACCTGCGATACCTCCGGTAGCCACACCCTGGTAGTTCGGGTCTTCTGTAGCAGTCAGACGGGTAATCTTATTCTGGTTAGCGGCAATGTTGAAACCAATAGACCAACTGGCGTTTGGACGTTTTATTGGAAGTGCATTGATGGAGAATTCCACACCGCGGTTTTCCAGGTCGCCTACGTTGGTATTGATGAAGTTAGTGAGGTTGGTACCTGCAGCAACCGGAATGAAGTTGATCAAGTCGCGGGTTTCGCGCAGGTAAAGTTCCACAGAACCGGTGATGCGGTTTTCCCAGAAACCGTAATCAACCGCAGCATTGTAGGTGGTGGTTTCTTCCCACTTCAGGTTGGCATCGTAACCGGATGGACGCAGGGTGTTGTAGAACTGATCGCCAAACTGGTATTGAGCGTTGGTGAAGCTGTAGGTGTAACGCGCCAATGCAGGATAGAAATCGGTGCTGATGTCTTGCTGACCGGTAACACCGTAACCCAAACGCAGTTTCAAACCTGAGAACATAGCTTTTTCACGATCCCAAACTTTAACTGCCAAAGCAGCCGCAGGGAACAAACCCCATTTGTTGTTCGGGAAACGGGAAGTACCGTCGCGACGTACAGAACCGGTCAGGAAAACGAAATCGTTGAACGACAGGTTGGCGCGGCTGAACAGAGAAATCAGGTAGTATTCGCGTGGATTTTCGTTAGACGGACGAATCAATACGGAACGATCGGCATTGTACGCCACAGAGTTGTTATTGCGGAAGAAGTGCTGCCAGGAGTAACCGCCCATTACATCGAAGTTCACTTTGCCGAATTTTTTGGCATAGTTCAGGTAGAACTCGAGCAGTTTGTCTTTTCTTTTCTGGTAATACGACTCGTCGCGGCCGCCGCCATCGCCCTGAGAGAAAGGAGCATTTTGCGGAACCAAAATGGTGCCCTGACCATGGGTGTAGTCATAGCTCACGTTCAGGTTGGCGCGCAGGTCTTTCAGGAACCAGAAACGGTAATCTACCGTAGCGCTGGCAATGTAACGACCCACGTGGGAGTCGTCATCGCGCATATTCAACAGTGCCAGCGGGTTGCCGGTAGCCTGTGTGTTGGCCTTGCCGTCGTTGTCCAGCCAGGTGAAGTAACCGCCATAAGTTTGATCTTCCACGAAAACAGACTGTGTGGGGTCAAACTGCATGGCAGCGCCAATAGCACCGCGGTTACCAAAGTGGTTGCGGTCTGACACCAGTTTCAAGCCGGCATTCACCTGCAGCATACCTTTCAGGAAAGAAGGGTTCACGTTCAGTGCGCCGGTTATGCGTTTGAAACGGTCGGTTTTCAAAATACCTGTCCGATCAGTAGCGCCCCAGGAAGCGCGGAATGGCAGTTTGCCAATAGCGCCGGTAACAGACAGGTTATGGTCGTGCGTGATACCGGTTTGGTAAATCTCAGATTGCCAGTCGGTATTTGCATCGCCCAGCAACTGGGTAGCAGGGTGACCAGGCTCGAAGTAGCTGTTCACCAGGTTGCGGTAACCATCGGCATCGAGTACATCGGCTTTTTGTACAATTTGGCTGAAAGCCACATTGCCGGTGTAGGAAAAACGCAGTTCGCGGTTGGCCGCGCTGCCTTTTTTGGTGGTGATGAGGATAACGCCGTTGGAAGCGCGCGAACCATAAATGGCTGTGGCAGATGCATCTTTAAGCACCGTCATGGTTTCCACATCGTTCGGGTTGATCAGGTTGAGCGGGTTGCGTGTACCTGAAACCTCATCGTTGGCCACCGGAACCCCGTCGATCACGATCAGCGGGTCGTTGGTAGCGCTGAGCGAAGAACCGCCGCGGATACGGATGGTAGCGCCACCGCCCGGATCGGCGCCGGTGGTAACCTGCACACCGGCAATTTTACCCATCAGGAGTTCCTGCGGGCCGGTGATGGCTCCCTTGTTGAAATCGCGCGCACCCACGGCCTGAACAGAACCGGTGAGGTCTTCGCGTTTCACCGTACCATAACCAATAACCACTACCTCTTCCAGCGCGCCGGCAGGGGCAAGCTGAACATCGAGCACATTGGAGGCGCCCAGGTTAATGGTTTGGGTCCGGTAACCTGTGTAAGCCACCCGAACGGCGGCTGCATTGGCCGGAACGCGCAGGGTATAATTACCGTCGTAATCCGTAGATGTGCCAATGGAGGTGCCGTCCACTATGACGCTGGCCCCAACGAGCCCCTCACCGTTTTCAGCATCTGTCACTCGTCCTTTCAACTCTCTTTGGGCCAGCAAAGCAGCTCCCCAAAGCAGCAAAAAGGATAGCGTGAGCAAGAATTTTTGTTGATAAACCTTCATACAGAGAAAAGTAAGATTGGTGAATTAATCGGATACTTCCAAATCCTACTGAATTTCAAAACGAAATCCAGTTACACTAATAGGTGCAAAGAAAAAAAGTGTTGATGACAACTAAGCGTAATTAATACAATAAGATGGGATGATTTTTGTCATTTGAAAGGAATGTTCACCGCGAAGTACGCGAAGTGCGCGAAGGAGGATTGTGAAGTGGGTGAGAAATTATCGGGAAAGGCGCTAAGGAGCACCGCGAAGTACGCGAAGTGCGCGAGGGAGGATTGGAAAGTATGTAAAGAACCTGAAAATGGTACATATTTTTCAGCAAGGTCCTTTGCTGAAATTTCTATTAAAGAAAAACAAGAGTTAGCGGTGAGCCCTTATTTGGCTACCTTTAAAAACGCCTCTATGGCCAGATAAAGATCTACGGCCATTTCTTCGGTGGGTTCGTAGCGAACCGTGTTGGCGTGCAACCCGAACAGGCGACGGGCTTCTGCTTCCGGCACTTCGGAGAGTGCGGCAAGTTTTTGGAAGAAAGCATCATCTGTGCGCGGCAGCCCGGTTTCCGGATCCATGGGGGCTACCAATCCGTAGCGCTCCCGCAAATGGGCCAGAAACTGATGCATACCCTGCGCGGAAAGTCCTTTGTAGTTCTTTTCCCGGAAATGCAGGTGGGCAATCGTGCTGATGAATTCGTAGGAAGAGTTTTCGTTTTTGGGCAATACCGGGATAACGCGTTGCCTGCGTTTTGCTCTGAAAATCAACCAACTAAGCGCCATAACTGCTATCAGGTACCAGGTCCAGGCCAGAGCAGGTTGCTTCAGGATGTAGCTGAGCGGATGCTCCTCATTCATGCTTCGGTTGCCAAACATGCTGCCGTTGCGCTTGCGCCCCACCGCTTCCGGAACCCTGCTGGCGGCATCCCAGTAGATATTGCCTTCCGACAAATGGGATAACACGCCTTTGAGGTACGGGCGGGTTTCTGCTCGCATTACACTGAAATTAGAAAAAACGATGGGGTTGGTATGCAGCAAAAATCGCCCTTTCCCGTGTGGAAATTCAGCAAAATTCACATAATCCTTGTTCAAATACCCCAACGGATACTGAGGCAGGGAATCGCAGAAATGATAGTATTCTATGTAATGCCAGCCGTAGGAATGGGGCTGGTTTTGTTTGGCAAAAAAGAACTTCGTAACACTGTCTGGCAGGGCCGGGGTGCGCAGGGAAAGCCAGGCCAGACTGTCTTCAAACATACCATAATCCGTCCAGGGCGCTTCTTCACATTCCTCGAAATAGACAAATGTCATGAGGTCGAACGGAATGGTTTTGCTAGCAATAAACGCGGTATTGCCCAGGGCTACAAAATCCAGCAACCTTTTGGTGGATAAGGAATCCATGAACATAGCCTCGCCCACAAACACATAATTCTGTCCGGTGGCACTGGAATCCAGCGGCAGCTCTCTGCCGGGATTTTCTTTGATATCGGTCAGTTTTTTGCCCGGAAAGTAACCATCCAGCAGTCGGTGCAGTATCTGTGTGCCGTAGGGCTGGTCGTTTTTTTCATCATACCCTTTCTTTTTCCAACTGCCCTCCGTCCAATCGTATTTCGGTTTGTTCGACTCATACACATAATAGAACATGGCCGCAATCAGGGCCAGTGCTACCAGTGCAAAATAGAGCGTGGGGCGTTTGTTCATGGGTAATTTTGTGGGCAGCCAGGGTTAAAAATGCACCCAACCCTGGGCTTTTAAATCATGCAGATTGCCGCCCTTGGTGTTGAGTTTAATCCCGTCTTTGGCGTCCAGTATTTCTCCGGCGATGTAAATATCCGGGAGGAATTTCACTTTATCCACATCTTCCGGACGAATGGTGAACAACAATTCGTAATCTTCACCACCATTGAGCGCGCAGGTAATAGGATCCAGCTTAAATTTCAGGGCCAGCAACTGAGCTTCCTGATTGATCGGAACCCCACTTTCTTCGAGCAGGGCGCCTACCTGACTTTGTTTGCAAATATGGAAAATCTCTGATGCCAGGCCGTCGGAGATATCAATCATGGAGGTAGGTTTCAGACCAATTTTCCGGAATGCTTCTATCACATCTTTGCGCGCCTCAGGCTTCAACTGCCTGCCTACTGCGTATTGCTGGTTTTCCAGATCGGGCTGCATATTGGGGTTTTCAAGCCAAAGCCGTTTTTCACGTTCCAGCAATTGCAGACCCAGATACGCACCGCCCAGCTCGCCTGAAATACAAATGAGATCCCCCGGACGCGCGCCATTGCGGTACACCAGCTGCTCTTTTTCTCCCTGCCCGATGGCCGTAACACTGATGGTCAGTCCCTTGGGCGAAGAGGTGGTATCGCCGCCCACCAGATCTACTTCATAGGCTTTGCAAGCCGCCCGAATACCTTCATAAAGCTCATCCAGCGCCTCTACAGAAAAGCGGTTAGACAGCGCAATCGACACTACAATCTGCTTCGGAAAGGCATTCATGGCGTAAATATCAGAGAGATTTACCACCACCGATTTGAATCCCAGATGTTTCAGCGGTGTATACGCCAGATCGAAGTGTATACCTTCCACCAGCATATCGGTACTCACTACAGTACACAGATTACCATTATCAATTACCGCGGCATCATCGCCCACTCCCTTAATGGAAGAAGCCTGCTGCAACGGAAAATCGCGCGTCAGGTGATCTATCAGGCCAAATTCGCCAAGTGTATTTACGTCTGTTCTTTCCACGGGATGAGTTTTTGAGTGTTTGAGTTTTTGAGTGTTTGAGTGTTTGAGTGTTTGAGTTGGCGTTGGGTTGGGGAGTGAGGGGAGCGTGAGGTAAATGACCTTATTAATGACTTCAAAATGACCTAAAATGACCTTATTAATGACTTCAAATGACCTTATTAATGACCTCAAAATGACCTTATTAATGACCTAAAATGACCTTATTAATGACCTCAAAATGACCCCAATACCCCTTACCCTTCCTTCTTATTCCACCTTGGGAGCAACCAGAGCGAGAATAGTCCGGCTACGAGATTGTAGAATATTTGCACAGAAAAGAAGGCAATATTGGCGTAAGAAAACCCGTCGCTGCCGCTGATGCCGTAGAGGGCCAGGGAGGCAATACAAAGGGCATGAAAAGTGCCCATGCCGCCGGGAGAAGGGATGACAAACCCAAAGGTGCCAAACACAAAAACCATCATAGCCTCACTCCAGTCGAGGTGGGCAGTGGGAGGGAAGGCTTTGAGGTTGAACCAGCATTGCAGGTAAAACATCACCCAGATACCGAGGGAATACGCAATGAACAACACCGGATTTTTCAGCTTAAAAACGCTGCGAATACCGTCCAGAAAGCCCTTTAACAAGGCCCCAACTTTGCGGAAGATAGCTACCTGTGCCAGCTTTTTGCGCAAGCTCCACACCAGTATGGCTACCAGAGCCATGGCAGCCAAAAAGCCTAATACCAGCGGATTACTCAGCAATCCGCCGCTTTCGGAGCCACTTTTATTTTGGTTGATAAATGCCAACACGGTATTGCCTTCAAACAAAAAGGCCAATCCTACCACCAGCGCCAGACACAGGAAATCCATCAGTCGGTCTACCACCAGCGTACCCATCACTTTTTCCATGGGCACTTTCTCGTAGCGCGCCAGCGAGCCCGCGCGCACCACCTCGCCCATGCGCGGGATGAACAAATTGGCCAGATACCCTACCAGAATGGTCATGAGCGAATTGCCAAAACCAACGCGGTACCCCATGGGCTCAAGCAACATCTGCCAGCGCCAGGCCCGGAAAATATTGCTCACCGTGAAAGCCAGCAATACCGCCAGTATCCACCAGATGTTCACCGTACCGAAATCCTGCAGCAGCTTGTCGGCCAGACTGCACTGATCGGCAGGGGTTCCATCCAGGCGACACTGTTCTTGGAAGGCGGCATTTTGGTTGATAAACAACCAGGACATGATGCTCACACCAATGCCCAGGAATAACAAAAATTGTAGAATTTTTTTAACCATGGATCTGCGTTCGGGGGCGGCAAAGTTCCGCAATTCCAACCGAAGGAACGACAAACATTGGTACTCTGTTTACACGGGATCAGAATTTTCCCCCGTCTACCTCTTTCAAAAACGAGATCAAACCCGGAAAATAATGCTCCTGATCATCCCACATACACATATGACTGCCGTTGGGACAAAGCAGGAAACGCCCCTTTTGTACCTTTCCGGCCACCATTTTCATGTGTTCGGGGTCCATGGTATCGTGGGTGGCACCAATCACCAGGGTTGGGGTTTTGATTTCCGGGAGCCGGGCCGTTACGTCCCATTTTTCCAGTTTGCCTGAAATGCCGAATTCGCTGGGCCCCTGCATGCTCACATAAATGGTTGAATTGATCTTGCCCAGGGAACGTTTCACGGGGTCGGGCCATTGCTCCAGCGGTATCCGGCAAATGTGCTGATTGTAAAAATGTGGCATCAACAATTCCATATAGCGCGGATTGCTGAAATCGCCTTTGGCCTCAATGGCCCGTATTTCGCTCAACACTTCCGGCGCCATTTGTTTGGCCAGCACCTCATCAGCATATTTACCGTAATCCGGACAGCTCATCATCATATTGGAAATAATGAGCCCCTTGAGGTTGTCCTGATATTTCAGGGCATATTGAGCGGCCAGAATACCACCCCATGAATGCCCCAGCAGGTAAAAATTGTCTTTGTGCAAACCCAGGGCCTGCCGTACCTGCTCCACCTCCTCCACAAACCGCGGCAGGTTCCACAAACTGGTGTCGGCGGGCTGATCGGAGTAAGCGCTGCCAAGCTGATCGTAATAATAAAACTCAATGCCTTCCTGTGGCAGGAAACTCTCCATGCATTCCCAGTATTCGTGCGTACAAGCAGGTCCGCCGTGCAGCAGCAACACCTTGATTTTAGGGTTATTGCCAATACGTTTTGTCCAGACCTTGTACTTGCCCCCGTCGAGCGAAATAAGCCTGATTCCAGCGGATTTTACCCCGGTTTCTTCATTTTTCAGGTAATCGCAGGCAGGTGGAGCGGGCTGCTGACAGGCAAACAAGCCCAGTAAAAAAATAAGCACAGGATAGATACGCATGACTATATGCTCTAAAGGTTAAGAAAGGGTAAAAATCAAATGCTTGAATCCAACAAACCGCTATGCCCGGCGGCAACCTACGAAATCTTAAACCTCAAATACTTGATTGTTTTCCCGGCGGCCAGGTGGAACGACTCATACAGTGTTTGAATACCCAATTCCGGAAAAGCCAGTTCGCCGGCGTAGATATCATCGTTTTGATACAATAATTGATTGCGCGGATCGGCGGCAACAACCTCCAGGGAGTACCGGTAAAAATCCGGATCATCGTGTTTCAAGTGCACCAACCCACCCGTCTGCAGGATCTGCCGGTATTTTTCCTGGAAAAACGCGGAAGTTAAACGACGATTTTCCTTGCTGGCCCTGGGGAACGGATCCGGAAAGGTAATCCATATTTCAGCTACCTCGCCCGGCGCAAAAAAACGATCAATAATTTCGATGCGCGTGCGCAGGAATGCCACATTGGCCAAGCCCTCATCCAGGGCTGTTTTGGCGCCTTTCCACAAACGATTGCCCTTTACATCCACCCCGATAAAATTCCGATCGGGGAACTGCCGGCCCAGCGCTACGGTGTATTCTCCACCTCCGCAGGCCAGCTCCAGGGTAATAGGGTTATTGTTTTTAAAATGCTCCTGATGCCATTTCCCTTTCAGATCTACCGGCACCATGCCGGCGCCCACCAGTTCGGGCTGCTGCACATTGTAGCACTCATACACATTAGGGAAAGAAAGGACCTCAGCGAATTTGCGTAGTTTATTCTTGCGAGCCACGGATATCGGAACGTTTTGCGGTTTTTAACATACGGAAGCCCAAAGGTCTGAATACTTGGTATTTTCGCAGCAGAAAATCATTCGTTCATGCGCACCGTTATTCAAAGAGTGTCAAAAGCCTCTGTAACCATAGAAGGGGTAGAAAAATCAAGTATCGGCTGGGGACTCCTCGTCTTATTAGGCATCGAAAACGAAGATAGCGAAGAAGATATACAGTGGCTTTGTAAAAAAATTGCCGCCCTGCGCATCTTTTCCGATGATGCCGGATTGATGAACCTTTCTGTACAGGATATCAAGGGTTCCATCATCGTGGTAAGCCAGTTTACCTTGTTTGCCAGCACTAAAAAAGGTAACCGTCCTTCTTTTATTCGCTCTGCAAAACCGGATTTTGCCATTCCTTTGTACGAAAAATTCGTAGAAACCCTGCGCGCAGAATCCGGCCTGCCCGTGCTTACCGGCGAATTTGGCGCAGACATGAAGGTTTCACTACTAAACGACGGCCCCGTAACCATTCTAATTGATTCTAAAAACAGGGAGTGATAGATTTGAGGGGTAGTTGAGGATATTTTGGGTCATTTGAGGTCATTTGAGGTCATCTATGAGTCATTTTGGGTCATTTGAAGTCATTTATGAGTCATTTTGGGTCATTTATGAGTCATTTGAGGTCATTTTTTGGATCATTGTTGTCATTTACCCAACGTGGGTTGTCATCCCGGGAACCGGGACCTACACAAGCCAGGCTATTCGGGTACATGATTTCCGCTGTTGGCGTCCCCGCCAACAGCCACGGCGGAGTGAGTGATTGAATATTTCAACGTTTTATGAAGCACCCTTTGGATCATTTGAAGTCATTTTGGGTCATTTGAAGTCATTTATGAGTCATTTGAGGTCATTTTTTGGATCATTGTTGTCATTTACCCAAGGTGGGTTGTCATCCCAGGAACCGGGACCTACACAAGCCAGGCTATTCGGGTACATGATTTCCGCTGTTGGCGTCCCCGCCAACAGCCACGGCGGAGTGAGTGACTGAATATTTCAACGTTTTATGAAGTACCCTTAACATCAACCAAATAATGACCCAAAATGACTCATAAATGACCCTAAATGACCCCTAAACAACCCAAAATGACTCATAAATGACCCTAAATGACCCCTAAATAACCCAAAATGACTCATAAATGACCCTAAATGCCCCCCAAATAACCAATCTAACAATTCACCAATGAGCAAAAAAGCATTTCTACTCATACTCGACGGCTGGGGATTGGGTCAAAAACCAGAAGCCGATGCCATTGCCCTGGCCAATACACCATTTTTCGACAGTCTCTGGGCAAAATACCCGCACAGCACCCTGATAACCCACGGCGAAGATGTGGGCTTACCTGATGGACAAATGGGCAACTCCGAGGTGGGACACATGAATATAGGCGCCGGACGTATTGTATGGCAGGAACTGGCGCGCATCAATAAAGCCGTTCGGGAACACGAATTGCACCAAAACCCAACCCTGACCCAGGCTCTGGACGAAGCGGTGGCCACTGGCCGAACCGTGCACCTGATGGGTCTGGTGAGCGATGGGGGCGTACACTCGCATATTGATCACCTCAAAGCCCTGTGCGATATCGTTACCGAACGCGGTTGCCGCAACGTACGCATACATGCATTCACCGACGGCCGCGATTGCGACCCCAAAAGCGGCGCCGGCTTTGTGGAAGAATTGCTGCAACACATTGACAACCAACCCGTTGAACTGGCAACCGTCATTGGCCGATATTATGCCATGGACCGCGATAAACGCTGGGAACGGGTAAAGCTGGCCTACGATCTGCTGGTGCAGGGACATGGCGAAACCGTGAGTAATTTCCCGGCCGCTATCCGAAACAGCTACGCAGAAGGCGTAACCGACGAATTCCTCAAACCTATGGTCAATCCGAACGTAAACGGACGGATACAGGAAAACGATCTGGTGATTTGTTTCAATTTCCGCACAGACCGCTGTCGGGAAATTACCCAGGTGCTCACCCAGCAGGATATGCCGGAACACGGCATGCACACCCTGCAGCTGCATTACGTTACCATGACCCGTTACGACGATACCTACCGCAACGTGCAGGTGATTTATGAAAAAGACGATGTGGGAATGACCATGGGCGAGGTACTGGAACGTGCAGGCAAAACACAGGTTCGGATTGCCGAAACAGAAAAATACCCCCACGTGACCTTCTTTTTCTCCGGCGGACGCGAGGAACCATTCCAGGGAGAACGGCGTATCATGATTCCTTCGCCCAAAGTAGCCACCTACGACCTGCAACCGGAAATGAGCGCTCCGGGCATCACAGAGGCTATTATGGCCGATATCAGCGCCCATACGCCTGATTTCATCTGCCTGAACTTTGCCAATACTGATATGGTGGGGCACACCGGCGTATTCAGCGCGGCCATGAAAGCCGCCGAAACCGTAGATGCCTGCCTGAGCCGGATTGTTCCGCTGGCCCTCGAAAAAGGGTATGCCTGCCTGCTCATTGCAGACCACGGCAATTCAGATTATATGATCAACGACGATGGCACCCCCAACACGGCACACACCAAAAATCCTGTGCCTTGCTTGCTGGTAGCCAATGGTTTAACCGGCGCAGAACGCGTTGCACCAGGCCGCCTGGCCGATGTAGCGCCTACCCTGCTGGCCTTGATGGACGTGGCTAAACCCCAGGAAATGACCGGAACCAACCTGGTATCATAATCCGGATCCATATGCTGCCCTACCTCTTCCGTCGGATACTGCTGGCATTGCCCACCCTGCTGATCGTTTCCTTTTTTGCCTTTGGGCTGGGGAAATGCGCACCAGGCGATCCGGTAGTGAACGTATTCGGGGAGTCGTCTATCCAATCGCTGGATCCGCTCAGGCATGCGGCAGATTATCGTTCCAATGCGGAAAGGCTGGGACTGGATTGTCCGGTATTTTACTTCACCTTTACCACAGCGGCTTATCCGGACACCCTATGGCGTATTTACCCGCCTGATCGGCGCGGGCGACTGGAAAAATGGATTGGTCAAACTGGCAACTGGCCGGCCGTTTCCGGATTGGATCAGGCCATTATCCAAACCGTACAAAAAGCCGAGGTATTGCCCCGGGATTGGTACCAGAATCCGGCAGTAAGGGTAGAGCTGGCCACACTCACCCGGGCCACTACCTTTCCGGAGCTGGATACAGCAGTAGTTCGCGTACTGCAACATTTCCGTAACCGGGCCAACGATTCGCTCCCCATGCCAGAAGATTTCAGACTGGCGCTGAACAGTCTGGAAAACAGCGTTCGGGCCTTGCATGAGCAGCCATTGAGGGAAAAACTGGCTGCACCGGCTCTTTACTGGAACGGATTGAACAACCAATACCACAGGTGGCTGACCGGCTTTGTGACCGGCGATCTGGGACTCACCCGCAAAAAAGTATCGGTTTGGCGGGATGTACAAGCCAGCATGCTGGCCTCGCTCACCATCAACGGTCTGGCCATTCTGCTCACCTATTTGATTGCAGTACCCCTGGGGGTGGAAATGGCACGCCGGCGCGGCGGCTGGCTCGACCGCTGGGGCAAGCGGGTGCTGTTTTTTATTTATTCCATGCCGGTATTTTGGCTGGGCGCCCTGCTCATTTTATGGTTGATGAGCACTGAATGGGGCAGGAACGTGATGCCTTCCCTGTATTTTGATATTCAGGACGCCTGGATACCCGGGCAAACAAGTTTTGGCGACTGGTGGAGTGCCAATGCCTCCAAATGCGTATTGCCGGTTGCCATACTGGTACTGCACATGATGGGGATTCTGGCCATACAAATGCGGGCGGGCATGTTGAGCACGCTGGATATGGATTATATCCGCACGGCACGGGCCAAAGGAGTTGGAGAAGAGGAGGTGTACTGGCGCCATGCTTTCCGGAATGCGCTTTTCCCGATCATCACGGTTTTTGCCAGTGTATTGCCGGCCCTGTTTACCGGGTCGCTGGTGGTGGAAACCTTGTTTGGGTTTCCGGGCATGGGCAGCAAGACCTTTGAAGCCTACCTGAACAGCGACCTGCCGCTATTGTCGGTCATCATCATGGTGTCGGCTTTGCTCACCATTATCGGGAATTTATTGGCCGATATCCTGTATGCCTGGGCAGATCCACGGGTTAGGTTTTCAAAGAAAAACGGCTAACTTTCTGACAATCAGAAAATTAGCCGTTTGCTTTAGAGGTTTCCAGCGGATTCGAACCGCTGTAGCAGGTTTTGCAGACCTGTGCCTAACCACTCGGCCAGGAAACCTTATTACGGAAGCGGGTGCAAAGAAAAGGGTTTTTCCTGAAATAATGCAAGTGTTAGGCCATATGATTTTTTGTTTTTTATAAAAATGAGGAATTGTGCGGTGCGTTGTTACATTTGGGCTGCCTTAGCCAGACCCAATTTACTTTGCCACACCCTTTCTTTTTTCATTTTTCAAACGGACACTTATGGGTTCTGCTTTACAATCTTTGGATTACGCTGTTTTTCTGCTATACTTCGTTATCGTAGCAGGATATGGTTACTGGATTTACCTGAAGAAAAAATCGAACGAAAATACCGCCACCGATTTCTTCCTGGCGGAAGGTGCGCTCACCTGGTGGGCCATTGGCGCTTCACTCATTGCCTCCAACATCAGTGCGGAGCAATTCATCGGGATGAGCGGCTCGGGCTTTGCTATGGGTCTGGCCATTGCCTCCTATGAATGGATGGCGGCTGCCACCCTTATTGTGGTAGCCGTGTTTTTCATGCCGGGTTATATCAAGAACCGGATTTTCACCATGCCGCAGTTTCTGGAAAAACGCTACAGTCCGCTGGTGGCTACCATGATGGCGGTTTTCTGGCTGCTGGTGTACGTGTTTGTGAACCTGACTTCCATCCTGTACCTGGGCGCCATTGCGGTGAGTACCATTTCGGGCTTCAGCTTCACTACCTGCGCTATTTTCCTGGCGGTTTTTGCCATTTTCATCACCCTGGGCGGTATGAAAGTTATTGGTTATACCGACGTAATTCAGGTAGCCATTCTGGTAATGGGCGGTTTGTTCACCACTTACCTGGCACTTGATCTGGTGGCGCAACAATTTGGTACACAGGGCGCTATGGCAGGTTTAGGACTGATTAAAGAACAGGCGCCAACGCATTTTCACATGATTTTCGACGAGTCGAACAAGTACTACAAGGACCTGCCGGGTCTGACGGTGCTGTTCGGAGCTATGTGGATAGCCAACCTCAACTACTGGGGTTGCAACCAATACATCACCCAGCGCGCTTTGGGCGCCAACATTGAAACGGCCCGCAACGGCTTGTTATTTGCAGCCTTGCTGAAACTGCTCATGCCGATCATCGTGGTGTTGCCGGGTATTGCAGCATTTGTATTGTACCAAAAAGGAATGTTCCAGGCAGAAATGGTCAACGCAGCCGGCGAGGTGAAGCCTGACAAAGCGTATCCGGTGCTGCTCAATTTGCTGGGTCCTGGCTTGAAAGGTTTGTCGTTTGCTGCCCTCACGGCCGCCATCGTGGCTTCTCTGGCCGGCAAAGCCAACTCCATCGCCACCATTTTCACATTGGATTTGTACAACAAGTACATCAAAAAAGACGCCTCTGAAGCCGGTCAGGTACAGGTGGGCCGCTGGGTCATTCTGGCTTCAATGGCCATTGCCGTATTGGTAGCGCCTCAGTTGCAAAAGCTGGAGCAGGGCTTCCAATTCATTCAGGAGTTCACGGGCCTGATCTCTCCGGGGGTTGTTGCCATCTTCCTGTTGGGCTTCTTCTGGAAACGCGCCACAGCCAACGCCGCTCTCGTGGCCGCACTGGCCACCATTCCTATGGGACTTGGCTTCAAACAATGGATGCCCGAGGTGCCATTCCTTGACCAGATGGGCTACGTATTCCTCACCCTGGTGGGCCTCATGGTGATCATCAGTCTGCTGGATCCAAAAAGTAAAAACAACCCGAAAGCAATGGAAGTGGATACGTCATCGTTCCGTACTTCACAGACGTTTTCCATTGGCGCCCTGTTGATTTTGGGCGTGCTGGCAGCGCTGTATATTGTTTTCTGGTAAAAAGCTTCACCACGAAGTACGCCAAGAGCGCAAAGTGTTTTTTTAGCCATCTGAAGCACTTTGCGCTCTTGACATATACGTTGCTAACGTTCTTCGCGCACTTGGCGTACTTTGCGGTAAAAACTCCAGCCCAAATCCAAGCTTATGCTAAAATACCTTTTACTACTCATTCCTTTTGTTCAGCCTGTCAACAAGATCCACTTCCGAAATCCATCGTTTGAAGACACTCCGGGCTCCGGTAAATCGCCCAAGGGTTGGTATTCCGGGTATCAGGGCAGTACACCCGACATCATGCCGGGCGCCTGGGAAATACAGTTCCTGCCTCAGGAAGGTCAAACCTGCGTTGGCCTGATTGTACGGGAAGACGGCACCCGCGAAGACATCAGTCAGGCGCTGGCAGAACCGCTTCAGGCAGGCGCCTGTTATTCCTTCACCATTTATCTGGCGCACGCACCTAAATACGTGGGGTACAACAAACCCACCCGACTGCGCATTTGGGGCGCCACTGAAAAGGGTAAACCAACACAGTTGCTGGCCTCATCGCCACTGATTGACCATACAGAATGGCGCCAATACAAATTTGAGCTGAGCCCAAAATCCATGGTTACCCAGCTTGTTTTCGAGGCATATTATGCTCCGGGCGTAGTTTTTAAGTACAAAGGCAACCTTATGCTCGATAATTGCTCCCCTCTGGAGAAATGTATCCGGGCTTAGGGTGCGCACATCACCTGGTGTCCCAAATTAACCTTTTTTAATCCGATGCCTGAATTCCGAATCCCTTTCAAATCTTTTTATGCCTCTCTTTTCTTACGCGCTGCATTAGTTTGGCTGTGCTGCTGCCTCGCGCCTGCGTACCTGCACGCACAGGACAGCACAACCTGGGTGATTGTAGATAAAATAAACCTGGAAGGAACCCGCAAAACCAAAGCCTCCACCATTCTCCGGGAATTAAAAATCAGGGTGGGCGACTCCATTCCGGCGCCAAACCTGACCGAGGTGCTGGAGCGCAACCGACTGCTGTTGCTCAATCTGGGCATTTTCACTGAAGCCCTGATCAGCGTGCAGGAATGGTCGGGCCCAGGCAAAGTAGTACTGAAAGTAAAGGTTACGGAAGCCTGGTTTGTGTATCCAGTGCCCATTCTGGCGCTTTCCGACCGGAATTTCAATGTCTGGTGGAATGAATTTGACCGATCCCTCAAACGCATCAATTATGGCCTCGACTGGAGTCAGCTCAACCTCACAGGGCGCGCCGATGTACTGAAAGCCAAAACCCAGTTTGGGTTTACCAACAGCTATGAACTGGCCTACAGAAGTCAGGGACTCAACCGCAAACGTACCCTGGGACTGGAATCTGCCCTGGCCTACAGCCGGGCCCACGAACTGGCCTACAAAACAAGTCGCAACAAACTGGATTTCCTGCGTGTGCGCGAGGAATGGCAGATCAAACAAATTTTTGCCAGCATAACCCTGATTTCCCGTCCCAAACTGTTTAAAAGTCAGACGTTCACCCTGGAATACCGCAACAACTGGGTATCAGATTCCATTGCCAAACAGCTGAATCCGGATTTTTTCCTCAACGGCAGCAACCGGCAGCAGCATTTCAGTGCGGTATATTCTCTCACGTACGATTATCGGGATTTCAGGCCATACCCGCTGAAAGGCTGGCGGGCTATTGTAGAACTGCGAAAAAACGGACTGCTACCCTCAGACGACCTGCAGATTTTCCGGGCTTTTGCCGAATGGGACCAGTATTTTTCTCTAAACAAACGTGTTAGTCTGGAATTGGTGGGCAAAGTGCGCACCAGTTTACCCAGAAAAAAACCGCCCCAAAGCAACAACCAGGCCCTCGGGTACGGCAGCAACCTGGTGCGCGGTTATGATTATTATGTGGTAGACGGACTGGATTTTGCCTTATTCCGCAGTTCCTGGCACTTTTTGGTGTTTGATGGCAAGTTCAACCTTGGCCGGGCCATGCCGGTAAAAGCCTACCGGAAATTGCCTCTCCGATTGTACCTGGCCCTGAATAACGATATAGGCTGGGCCAACGACCCTCATTATGCCGCCAACAACCCCTTGAGCAACCGGTTGCTGTATGGCTACGGCCCCGGACTGGATCTGGTGTTGTATTACGATAAGTCTATCCGCTGCGAATGGACCTGGAACGATCTCGGGGAAGGCGGTTTTTATGTGCGCATCAATACGGGAATCTGATTGTTTACACCCAACCTAATGCTCAGACGATTACTCCGCATCAGTTGGCTGCCCCTGTACCGGCGCTGGGCGCTCTGGTATGTTCGGCGGGAGCGCCCGTTTCGTTTTGGCGCATTGCGCCTGCGTGTACCGAGGGGTGTGTTTCATCCCGGGGTGTATTTCAGTAGTCCTATTATGCTGGATTTTTTGCAAAAACAGGACCTGAATGGACTAACTGTTCTGGATTTGGGCACAGGTTCAGGCGTTTTAGCCCTGCAGGCCGCTTTGCAAAAGGCCCGGGTAACGGCCGTCGACATTCACCCCCTGGCGCTGGAAACGACCCTGGCAAATGCCGCCCGAAACGATCTGCACCTGCGTTGCCTGTGTAGCGATTTGCTGGAACAAGTGCCGCCCGAAGTTTTTGATCGCGTATTGATCAATCCACCCTTTTACCCTAAAAATCCGGCAAACTTGCCCGAACATGCTTTCTTTGCCGGAGAAAACCTGAGTTATTTCCGGCGCTTATTCCGCACGCTGCCCAATTACCTGCATGCCGAATCCAGGGTCTGGATGATCCTTTCGGAAGATTGCAGTCTGACTGAGATACAGGCGCTGGCTGCAGCCAACGGATGGAGCTGGGAAATCGTTCAGGAAAAACAAAAATGGGGCGAGCGTTTTTATATCGTAGCACTTCGCCAACAAGCATGATGAAGCCAAGCCAACAGGATCTCTACCGGCAATTTGCCGCTCAAATGCCAGATCTGCCGCTGTTTTTGCAGCCGTGGTATCTGGATGCGGTATGCGAGGGCGGGAGCTGGGATGCCGCTTTGGTGGAAAAAAACGATCGCACAGTGGCCGCCCTGCCTTACTTTTTGAAGCAAAAATGGGGCTGGAAATACGTGAGCATGCCGCCTTTCTGCAAACAAATGGGCCCCTTTCTGTCGCCGGAATACCGGGATACCGACCATGAAATGCGGCTCTATGAAGCCCTCATTGAAGCATTGCCGACTGACCTGATGGCTTTTGAGCAAAATTTCCATTTCGGGGTACACAACTGGCTGCCATTCTACTGGCATGGTTTCCGGCAAACCACCATGTACTCCTATGTGCTGTCGCTGGAGCCCTCCGAGGCGGAGTTACTGCAGCAGGTGCATAAAAATTACCGGCAGAAAATACGGAGTGCCGGCCAGACCCTTCAGGTGCGACACGATTTGCCTCTGAGGGAATTGCACCGGCTGGTTGGGCTGAGTTTCAGCCGGCAGGGCCTCAATCCGCCTGTATCCTTTGCATTTTTGGAGAAACTTTACCTGGCTTTGCAGGCGCACCAAAGTGTGCAGTTATTTTTTGCCACAGATCAGCATAATGCGGTGCATTCTGCTGCTATGCTGGTTTGGGACCGGCAAACGGCTTATTACCTCATGAGCGGCGACGATCCGGCGCTGCGGCAATCAGGCTCGGGCGTGCTGCTGAAATGGCAGGCTATTGTGTACGCCAAAACGGTGTTGAACCTGCCTCTCTTCGATTTTGAAGGCAGTATGATACGCGGCGTGGAACAGGGTCGCCGGGACTTTGGTGCACGGCAGCTACCTTATTTCAGGGTTGGGAAGGAAAAGGGAGTTTGGAGGGTGCTGAAGGGGGTTAGATCATTGAGGGGCAATTAGGGGTCATTGGGGGGCATTTGGCAAGCTTGGCGTGGGTTGGCTGACTGCCAGGTGGGTTTCGCACAGATTTTGCACAGATTTGAAGGCCAGATCTTTAATGACACTCCGTGTTCTTGATAACAACCCACGTTGTTTTTACCATACGGAGGTTTTTGGAGCCAGAATCAAGGTGGGCCATCAAACCGCACGCTTTCTGCGAAAATCTGCGGGAAACTCAGCGCGCGAGAGGTTTCGCACAGAATTCTACACAGATTTTTTGCACAGATTTTACACAGATTTGAAGGCCAGATCTTTCGCTACGCTCAAGATGACAACCCACACTGAGTTTGACTACCCAATGACCCTAAATGACCCCTAAATGACCCCTAAATGACCCCTAAATGACCCCTAAATGACCTAAAATCACCTCCTCTCCCCTGACAGTCTTTGGGCTTGTCCAACCCAGTCGTCGCGGTATATTTTACCGGGACTGATATCGAGGGTTTTGGCTACAGCGATAACGGCATCATCGTCCCAGCGGCCAATTTGGGCAAATGTGGTGATGCCCATACTAAGTAACTGCGCCAGAAATGGGCTGATGCCAACGATGTTATTCAGATCGTCGGCCTGAGGAGCGGCCAGGCCGCCTTTGCGGGAGTTTCTGGCCCTTGGGTTTTGGGTATCGGAGCGTTGTTGAAGTTCGAACTGGAGTTGTTCCATTTCGATGCGGGCCTGGGCCAATTGCGCCTGCAGGGTATCGCGTTCCTGCTCTAGCTGGCGAGAACGTTGTTCATATTCAGCCAGGCGTTCCTGCGTTTGTTTGAAACCCTGATAAAGTACATCCCAATCACCCATTTCTTTTTGCACGGCGGCCAATTGAGCCGACAGTGCTGCGTTTTGGTTGCGCAGGCTGTTGGTGAGCACTTCGAGTGCGGTTACCTTCTGGGCATATTGTGCGGCGGCAGATTCTGCGCTGGCAATTCGGGCGGCGTTGAGCGGCGCATCGGGGAGCAGGGTAGCACGTTCTTCTTCCAGCATTTGCACCATAGCGCGCAGTTTTTCCACTTCCAGCGAAGCCCGGCGGAAATCGGCTTCCCGGAGGTCGTGCTGGTGTTTTACATGCGTGTAGAGTCGCGCTAGGGTGTTTTTTTCCTGTTCCATACGGCCCAGGGCGGCGCGTACATCCTTCTCATAAGTGCCGCCGCGGAGCGACCAGCCAAAGACCACCCCTGCCATGGCGACGACGCCAAACAGCAGCCAGAAAAAGAGTGGATCATTAGCAACGGATTCCATGGCGGGGATACTCCGGAAGGAGAAAAAGGATGAAAATTGAGGGAGTTCGTTCAGACAAATTTCTAAACTTTTTGGAAATCAAGCGATTAGAGTTGAAAAAAAATGTGTTTTTTATCAAAAAATGGCGTTTTCAGGACATTGCTTCTTTAAAACCTTTCTGAAATGGTGAAAAAAAATGCCTTGCAGGCTGAATCTGAACAGGGCTTTTCTACTTTTGCCCCTCAATTCAGCACCACCTAAATTTGCAGGACAATATGGACGAAATTAAAAACTCGCGTGGCAAGGGATACTGCATTCTCTACATCCTTATGGGCTTGTTTTTCCTCATTTCTGTGATTCTCATGCTCTATAACCGCAGCTCCGTATTGGACTTCGGTCGTTAATTCGCCACAGGCTATTACTTTCATAGAACCGCAAGAGACGCCCGGCTCTGTTGCGGTTTTTTGTTTTTGCCTGCCCCTCATAAACTACAGTGGTTAAACCCGCCGGTACATTAAAAAATGTCCCTCAAACACATTCTTTTCGACAACGACGGCACCATCGTTGATTCAGAGATCATTGCTTCCAGGATCATGCTGAGGCATCTGAAGCTGCACGGGATTCAAATCTCCGAGCCGGAGTACAACATGCGTTTCCCTGGTTTGCGCACGCGCGATATCCTGATTGCCCTGCGCGAAGAAGAGGGTTTTAATGCGCCGGACGACCTGATCCACGTGGTGCATGAGGAACATAACCGGGAATTTCACCGCTCACTCCGGGCAATTCCGGGTATGACCAGCCTTTTTCGCAGTTTGAAAATACCCAAGAGTATGGTGTCAAACGGAAGTGTACGACATGTAGATACCTGTTTAAGAAGGGTTCGGTTGCGCAGTGCGGTAGACGGACACATCTTTTCGGCGGAGCATGTGGGTAGTCCAAAGCCCTCGCCGGATGTGTACCTGTATGCCCTCGAAACCCTGCGTTTGAAGCCCTCCGAAACGCTGGTGGTGGAAGACAGTGTAACGGGCGTAATGGCTGCAAAAGGCGCTGGAATTCAAGTAGTTGGATTCCTGGCTGCCACTCATATACACGACGGACACGGCGATAAACTCCGGGCCGCCGGGGCAGACTATCTGATCCCCGATGCGAAGGCTCTCCACAGCCTGTTGAAAAAAAAAGGTGCGGTTTGAGAAAATTTTTTGTTAAAACTCTTGACAGTTTCAAAAAAAATCCCGGCCTTTGCATCAGTTTTCATTTGGTTTTTTGGGGTTTATTAGCCGTCAGTCGCGCAAGCGTTCTGGCGGCTTTTCATTTTTAGTCGATTTTTAGCGGATTTTACAAGAAAAACGAGTGAATACCAGTACCATTCAGGTGTTTGGAATGAACGTTTCTCCCCGTCCCGAAAAGTTTCAGCAAAAGAGCCAAAAAAATTTACGTCCTTTGTCAAAGGAATTTTCAACTTTTGTGGAACGATATTGTTGTAGAAGTTAAACAGAACGGCCGTGCAATCAAACGAACAAGTAGATGTGATCATTTACCGGGTACGCGAAAGTGGCCTGGAAGTTTTTCTGGTAGAACAGGGCGAAGAAGGCTCTCTTTCAGCTCCTTTCTCCAATCCTAACGCTTCGGAGCGACTTACCGCTCATTGCATTGAACTCGACCCAGTGGCCGATGCCAACGGCGAAACCCGCAAAGCCATCGCTATTGAAGCCGACTGGCATGAAATTCCTTCCCTGCGCGCACTCGTGTACGAAGATTACCGTGTAGCCAAAGAAAAAGCCAAGCTGCACCTCAAGCACCTGGCCGACGATTTTGAAAAAGGCACTTATGTAGCCGTAAAAGAAGCCTTCAAGCGCGTGCTCCCCGCACAATACGCTTTTTTAAAAGAGCTTAAAGACATCATAGCTGATAAAAATCAGGCGAAGTCGGTTTAGACGGTGGACGGCTTACGGTAGACGGTGGACGGCTTACGGTAGACGGTAGACGGCTTACGGTAGACGGCTTACGGTAGACGGTAGACGGCTTACGGTAGACGGT
>DATGWL010000064.1:0-54356 GCA_035299505.1 Saprospiraceae bacterium
TGGCAATACCAGCTCATGCAGTTTCACGCTAACACTTAAAGACATTACCGCACCCGTCATTACCTGTCCGGCCAACCAAACGGTTGTAGCCAACAGCGCATGTGAAGGCACTGTGGGAACCTGGGCGCCGGCTACTCTGAGCGACAATTGTACTGCGAACCCAATGGTTAGCCAGAGTCCGGCCGCCTCTACCTTGCTGAGTGGCCATAATGATACCGAAACGGTAACCCTTACAGCAAACGATGGCAACGGCAACACAGCCTTCTGCACATTTGTAGTTACCCTGCTGGATCAAACTCCACCATCCATTACCTGCCCAGCCAATACTACGATTTCTGCTAACGCAAGTTGTAGTGGCGCACTGGGCACTTATCAGCCAGTTTCCTTAACAGATAATTGTGCAGCCAACCCTGGCTTTACCCAAAGCCCGGCAGCAGGTACCGTGCTGGTTGGGCACAACGATGCAGAAACAGTTACCCTGAATGCTACCGATGGTAACGGCAACAGCAGCAGTTGCAACTTCACCGTTACACTGTTGGATGTAACTCCGCCATCCATTACCTGCCCGGGACCTCAAACCCTCAACGCTGATGCAAACTGTAGCAGCGCACTGGGCTCCTGGTCAGCGGCTAGCGTGAGCGACAACTGCAACCCGTCGCCAACGGTTACCCAAAGCCCTGCGCCCTCTACGCTGTTGGTTGGTCACAACGATACCGAAACGGTTACTCTCACAGCTAACGACGGAAATGGCAATTCCGCGAGCTGCACTTTTGTGGTTACACTCAAAGACGTAACGCCGCCGTCCATTACCTGTCCGGCCAACACTACCGTGTCAGCTAATGCCAGCTGTCAGGGCACTGTAGGCACACACGCGCCTGTATCCGCGAGTGATAACTGTAATCCGAGTCCAACAGTGACGCAAAGCCCGGCGCCTTCTACAATACTGAGTGGCCATAATGATGTGGAAACAGTCACGCTAACAGCCAACGACGGCAATGGCAACAGTCAATCCTGTTCCTTTACGGTTACCTTGAAAGATGTAACCCCGCCAAGCATTGTTTGTCCGCCCAATGCCACCGTGAACGCCGATGCTAACTGCTCCGGCCTGGTTGGCGTGCGTACACCGGTTTCAGTGAGCGATAACTGCAATCCTTCGCCAAGTGTAACCCAGAGCCCGGTTCCGGGAACCGTTCTCATCGGACATGATGATTTTGAAGTAGTAACGCTGTCAGCTAACGACGGCAATGGCAACACAGCGTCCTGCAGTTTGACAGTAACCCTGAAAGACGTAACCAAGCCAGTCATTACCTGCCCGGCCAATGTTACGCTCAATGCGGATGCCAACTGTAGCAGTTTGCTGGGTTCTTATAATGCAGTTTCTGTTAGCGACAACTGCAACCCTACTCCGACAGTTACGCAAAGTCCTGCGCCAACCACAGTACTCAGCGGTCACAACGACGTAGAAGTAGTGACACTAACCGCCGATGATGGCAACGGGAATACCCAATTCTGCACGTTTACGGTTACACTCAAAGACGTAACCGCCCCGGTGGTGGTTTGTAAACCATATACTGCTGCACTGAATGCAGCCGGTACTGTAACAGTAACAACCGGCGATGTTTATCAAAGCGGTTCAGACAACTGTGGTGTGGTAAATCAGGTATCTGTAACGCCTAACACTTTTAATTGCAGCCAGTTGGGCCCGAATACCGTAGTCTTGACCGTGAATGACGGCAATGGCAACACGGCATCATGCAATGCGGTGGTCACTGTGGTGGATTTGATCCCACCAACCATGCTGTGCAAAACCATCACGGTAGCGCTTAATGCGGCAGGTTCTGCATTTGTAACGCCAGCTGAGATTAACAATGGTAGTTTCGACAACTGTACCTTAACCAATTTGTCGCTGACGCCTAATGCATTTACATGTGCCAATTTGGGCGCCAATCTGGTTACCCTCACCGGTACAGATCAAAGCGGTAATACTGCTACCTGCCAGGGCACAGTGAATGTAATTGACAATATTCCGCCAACCATGATCTGCAGAAATGCCACCATCAACCTGAATGCACAAGGCGTGGCAACTCTGACAGTGGCAGATGTTAACAACGGCAGCTTTGACAATTGCAATATTGTTCAGTTTACGCTTAGCAAAACACAGTTTACCTGTGCAGATCTGGGCGACAATCAGGTGACCCTGACCGGACGCGACCAAAGCGCCAATTTAGCTTCCTGTACCGCAACAGTTACCGTACGTGATTTGATTCTGCCTACGGCCAAATGCAAAAACACCATAGCCAATCTGGGCGCGAATGGTTCTGTTACGGTTATTCCGGATGCTGTAAACGACGGCAGCTCCGACAACTGTGGTTTCACCCTGAGTTTGAATCCTAACACCTTTACCTGTATTAATATCGGTGTGAATGTGGTTACACTTCGGGTGACAGATAATGCGGGAAATACCAGAACCTGTACAGCCCGGGTAACAGTGAGAGATATTACCGCGCCAACAGCACTTTGCAAAAACATTACGGTTTTCCTGAACGGTGTGGGTAAGGTTAATATTAACCCAATTGACCTGGATAATGGCAGCTTCGATAACTGCAGTATCAGTAGCCGCAGCTTGCAGCGCACGGAATTTAACTGTAGCGATATTGCCGCGCCGGTGAACAATTTCCTCACGGTAAAAGACCCTTCAGGCAATACCTCCACTTGCATAAGTCAAGTAACAGTGAAGGACAATCTGGCGCCCACACCGGTGTGTAACGATGCTGTAGTAACGCTGGTTAACGGCAGTGCCACGGTGTATCCTTCTATTCTTGCGGATTCCAGCTTTGATAACTGCTCGGTTACCACTTACCTGCCATCGGCCAAAACCTATACGGCAGCAGGCATATACAACCTCACCATTACAGTGAAGGACTGGAGTGGAAATGCGGCTACCTGTGTTTCAGTTATTACGGTAAACCAAAACAGTCCGGTGAGAAATGAAACCCAGGACCCGGCTCAACTTGAATTTACGGTAAACGACCCGCTGAATCTCACCGCCTTCCCGAATCCGGGATCAGGTGAAGTGAATATACAATTCCAGTTGCCAGAAGAACAATGGTTCAGGGTGAATTTGTTGGATGCTACCGGACGTCTGATGCTGGAAGAACAGCATCTGGGCGCAAAAGGCAATAATCATTTATACCTTGATTTGCGCAAAGCGCCTACTGGGCTTTACCTGTTGGAATGCCTGTCAGGTCATCTGAGATCAGTGAAACACCTGATCATCCAACATTAAAAGTTATTACACGGTAGGAAGTATAAGCCCCTGTTGGTCGGAAGATCGCAGGGGCTATTTTTTTTACAGGTTAGCCCAGTTGAACCAGGCCATTTTGGATGGCGTAAACCACCAAACCCGCAGTATTGCGGCAGCCTAGTTTGGCCAGCATATTGTTTCGGTGCCCCTCCACTGTGCGATTGCTGATGAACAGTTTATCCGCAATTTCCTGAGTGGTGCATTCGGTGCATATCAATTGCAGCACCTCTTTCTCCCTGGTTGTCAACTCAATATCAAAACTGCGCTGGGGTTTTACCGGATTGCGTCCGGTGATATTATCGCGGATAACCTCCATGACCATCTGGTTGTAGTAAAACCCTGTTTCGCGCACTTTTCTGATGGTTTCCACTACCTCATCCGGGTGGGCATTTTTGCCCAAATAGGCTGCTGCGCCAATTTCTATCATATTGAGGATGAACGCTTTAGACACGTGTGAGGAAACCACAACAATCATGATGGATGGAAATTCCTTCCGTATCAATTCAGCTGCCTCAATACCAGTCATGCCAGGCATTTTGAGGTCGAGCAGCAACACTTCCGGTAATTCATCGGATTGCCGGATACGGTTAAGCAGCTCTTCGCCATTTTCGGCTTCCAGCACAATTTTCATGTCAGGATAATCTTCCAGAATCAGCCGCATACCTCTTCGAAAGAGCGCTTCGTCGTCGGCCAGGGCTACCAGAATAGCAGGTGTCATAGGTGTTGGTTTTATTGTTTTTCCGACATCACCGGAATGGTTAGGCGAATTTCAAAGCCATGATCGGGTGCGGTGCTCATAGCCACTGTTGCGCCAATCATTTTAGCCCTGTTCATGATGTTTTGCAGACCAAATCCTTTATCTGTAAGGTTTTCAGGATCAAAACCAATACCATTATCACAGTATTGGAATGCAATTACCTCTTCCTCCTTGTGAAGGTCTATGGTAATAAAGCTGGCAGAGGCATGTTTGAGGGTGTTATTGCACAATTCCTGAATAATCCTGAACAGATTTAATTCTCTGTTTACATCGCCAAGATCGCTCCTTTCCAGGTTGTGCTGTAATCTGACATCTGCAGATCCTGTATTTCTGATCTGTTCACACCATTCTTCCAGGGCTTCCACCAACCCAAAACCTTCCAGCGTTGGTGGCACCAACTCGTGCGATATGCGCCGGGTCATGCCCAGTGTTTCGCCGATCAGGTCGTTGATCTCATCGCACATTTCTTCGTATTCCTGCTTGGCAGGCTCGGTACGGCGGAGTCTGTGAAAGGTAAGATGCAAAACTCCCATTTTAGTACAAACCTCATCATGTAATTGTGCCGCAATACGTTGTCGTTCAGCTTCCTGCGCCAACAAATTCCCTTCCCAAAGTTGCTGTTGCCGCTTTAATTCAGCAGTTTGTTTGTGCCATTGGTTGTTTAGCTGTTTAAGCTTTCGGCGTTGTTGCAGGTACATCCAGCCCAAAAAAACCAAAGCTGCCAGTAATAACACAATAAGGAGGATTGTCATATGCCGTCTGGTTGATTGTTTTTCTACCAGGTAACCATGGCCGCCACAGGGCGTTGCCAGGGTAATACACCGTTAGAAAGGGCTAATGTAGGGCGTTCGGCAAATCTCTGATAGAAAGAAACATGCTTACCACGTAAATATACCTGATTTTCAACATCAGGTTAATATACGCTGGTTCAGCAAAGGCGCTTGCCTGCACCTTTGTTTCAGAAAATGTTTTAACAACAAAACAGAAAGACGGGATTGGTTTAATTGAGAGCAGGATGACGTACCGTTGTCCTGCTTTTTTGTTTTACATCCCTGCAACAGAAAAAGTCTAATTTTTCACCAACTTGCCTCTCAGAACATCACGGCCGCTTTGCCATTCTACCAAATAAAGGCCGGCCGGCCAACTTTGGGTATCCAGCCTGTACTGATGATCCGTTGTGTGTATGTTTTCTTTTTGGAAAACCTCTCTTCCAGACATGTCAAACACCCGCACAGAAGACAAGCCAGTGTCAACATGCTCATTCCAGGCCATTACAGCCCAATTGCTTGCCGGTTGCGGATACAAATGCAGGGTATGATCAGATTCCGGCTGCGTGGATTCCGTAAAAATGGAGTCTTTTTGCAACAGCACACAGTAATCCTCCACCTGGCCAAATTCAAAACCTCCGCAGGCGCCGGGAGGTGGATCGTTAGGAGTGCTGTACCGCATCACTACACGCATGCGGGTCATACCCTCCAGTTCAAACGATGGTATTTGCAAAAATCCCTCAGCAATACCAATAAAAGCAAATCCAGGATCGTAGGCAACTTCGTTGTCATCCTGAAAATCGCCATCCTGATTAAAATCAAGATACACCCTGAAATACTGTTTGGTTGGTGTGCCTAAAAATCCGGGAATAATCAATAAAGGAACCTGTGTATTTTCGAATAATACGGGCGAAACAATAGGGCCCAAAGAATAATTTTGATAGCCATTTCCTCCAATACCCGAAACATTAGTCCACGGTCCCAACTGCACGGAACTAATCCATTCCTGGGCCGAACTCACGCCGCTAATACTACAATAGGTCAATTCATTGCAGGCCCCGCAGCCTTTAGTTTTAAAAAAAAATGGGGCAGAATAGGGCGTAAGCCAATCTTCACACCTGGCTTGGACCTGAACTTGATAATCGGTACATGGCTCAAGGCCTTCCAGCGTCCAAATGCTGGTGTCGGTTTCCACCACTTGTCCTGCACCATTCAACAGGTTGGTAATGCGAAGCCTGTAAGTGTTATTAAAACTTTCGGCATTCCAGCCAATTCTGGCGCTTTCATTATTCACCGTTTCCAGCCAAATTTCGCCTGGTGCAGAACAGCAACCTTTGGTTTCGAACACTAAGGGGGCTGTCCAGGCGCTTATTAGAGAATCTGAGCAAACCGCCTGCATTTCAAACTCATAGGCAGTGCAAGCCCATAATGCATCCAGACTCATGCCGGAATTGACCTGGTTAAGGATATTCCAGAGCCCCTGCCCTGCTCTTCTCCAACGTACATTCACAGAGGACGCGCCAGCAGGTGTGCTCCAGTTAAGCATGGCTGAAGTATCCGTTACGTTGTTTACTTTCAGGGCAAATGGCGGCGGACAATCATTACATTGTCCTTCATAATGTAATAGCGTTTGGTTGAGGTTGAGCCGGCCGCCAGACACTGTAATATCCTCCAGGGCCTGGTTGGGGGTTTTGGCATCCAGGATCAGCGTTTTTACCCAATATGCCGCAGACGCCGGGTGGCTTTTAGCCAAACTTATCAGACTCGGACAAGGAGAGGCATACAACAAGCCCACAGCACCTGACACCTGCGGAGTGGCAAAAGATGTACCGGAATAAACGCCATATCCGCTACCACTGGCCGTGGTGAATACCTCCTGACCATAAGCGCCTATGTCGATATGCCCTGGCCCCCAGGCAGCATTTTCGGCTTTTTGATCCTGCTGATTTAAGCTGGTAACACTAAGCAGATACAAGCTCGGACACGCTGTTGGCAAATCGCCTACTTCATCTACGTTTACCGGAATATTGGCAGTGGCTGCAACACTCAGAATGCCTGCTTCACCTAAAATATCAAAGGCCTCGCACCAAATCGGCGATTCAGAGGGTTGTCCGTAATTTATGCCCCAGGAGCAGTTTACGGCTACCACAAAGGCGCCTTTTTCACCGGATGTTTCGTTGTAAAGTTTGCGCAGTTTCCACACATAATCATAAGCAGCCAATATTTCTGATTCTGTTCCAAGGGCGGATACAAACATCATCTGCGTATTCCAGGTAACCCCGGTTACCCCTACTCCATTATCGCCTGTTGCGCCTAGTATGCCGCTGACGGGCGTACCATGGGTGGTTACACTTCCTTCAATGGCATCGTTCTGGTTGAAAACATTCCAGCCCCTGAAATCGTCTACAAATCCGTTCTGATCGTCGTCGAGACCATTATTGGGTATTTCCAGCCAATTATGCCAAAGATTAGCCGCTAAATCGGGGTGTTGGGCATCAATTCCGCCATCAATTACGGCCAGTACAATGGTGTCGCCGGCAGGGGTTAATCCGCCGGTTGTGATATTCCATGCGTCTTCAGCATCCAGATCAGCATCAATTAATCCGCCAATACTACCATCGTTCAATAAATGCCATTGCTTGGTGAAATGTGGATCGTTTGGGAGCAGGTTGAGGATTTGTTCCCTGGATTCCAGTATGTGGTTAAGCTGTGCCAGGCGCACTTCGGGTTGCTGTCGCAACCAGCGAAGCATGGATTCTTCCGGCATTTCCGTGGCTTGAATAAGCCAGATGTTCTGCATCTCCGAAACCCGTTTATATCTGACCTCAGCATCCAGCCTGCGCAATAAATCATCCAGTCTTTTGTCGGGGTCTACCGCAATCAAATATTCCCCTTTAACATATATCATTCCCTGTGCCTGCCCCCCACAGGGCAACAGGCAAGCCAACACCATGCAAATAAACCCGTTTAAACCCAATTTTTTCATCGCTGCAAAAGTAGGACTTGTAGTGCATCCACTTCCGAAAGAACCGGTTTTAGGTAAAAAATTGGCAAATAAGACTTTTATCTGAAAATAATAGCAAGAGACGGAAACAATTGTTATATTATCATATTTAATAGCATTACTATTATATTTTAATCCTACTGTCTACCTTTGCGAAATTTTTTCCGCATGGATACCAGCATTCTTGTTTACAATCTTACCAATCCAACCCTGTTATTTTTCGTTTTGGGCGTAGTTGCAGCCTTTCTAAAAAGCGATCTGGAAGTACCGCCTGGCTCAGTAAAGTTCATTTCACTGTATCTTTTGTTCTCCATTGGTTTTCGTGGCGGCCAGGAGCTCTCGCACGAAGCCTTCGACACCGAATTGTACGCCACGCTGGCTTTCGCCATGGGTATGGCAGTAATTATTCCCATATACACGTTTTTCCTCCTGAAACAAAAGCTAAACGTATATGATGCCGGCGCAGTAGCGGCTTCCTATGGTTCAGTAAGTGCTGTAACCTTCATATCTGCCGCAGCATTTCTCGACAACCTCAAGGTACACTACGGTGGACATACAGTAGCCGCCATGGCACTTATGGAAGCACCAGCCATCATTATCGGGTTGTTGCTGATAGGCCAGTTTGCACCGTCTGACGCCGGTAAAGCCAAAGGCAATAATCTGTGGAAATGGGTAAGGGAGTCGCTCACCAATGGCTCAGTAATCATGGTTATGGGTTCATTGATCATTGGTTTTGTGGCAGATAGCAAACAGGCCGAAGGCATCAAACCCTTTACTTCTGACATTTTCAAAGGTTTTTTGGCTGTTTTTCTGCTGGATATGGGCATGCTGGCTGCCAAACGATTTAAAGCATTCCTGAGTTATGGGTTGTTTGTCACAGCTTTCGGTATCATTATCCCCTTAGTGAATGGGGTATTAGCGGCCTGGCTGAGCGGGCTACTTGGCTTTGAGCCCGGTAACAGGCTGATGCTTAGCATTTTGGCAGCCAGCGCTTCCTACATTGCAGTACCTGCCGCCATGCGCTTTGCAGTACCGAAGGCAGACCCAGGCTTGTATATTCCTATGGCACTGGGCATTACTTTTCCATTCAATATTACCATTGGATTACCATTGTATTGGGCCATCATTCAAGGTTAGAGCGTGTTGGGTATTTTCTCGCCGGGCTAAAAACCGTATAATTTTGCCCGACAAAAAAATCAATTCGTCTTATTTTTTCTACATCCAATACTGAGGTAATACTTTTGGCGCCGCCAACATCTGGCCAAATCATATCCGGCTCAATGACTTTTTTATGGAACTCATTATTGACAACCTCACTAAAACATACGCCAACGGCGTACATGCGCTCAATGGCGTAACCCTACAAATTCCACAGGGCATGTTTGGTTTGCTTGGACCCAACGGTGCAGGCAAATCCACCCTCATGCGCACCATCTCAACCCTACAGGATGCCACTGGTGGCAGTATCCGCCTGGGTGATCTGGATGTACTTAAAGACCATGATGCCGTGCGCAAATTGTTGGGATATCTGCCACAGGAATTCGGGGTGTATCCCAGGGTAAGTGCAGAAATAATGCTGGACCATGTAGCCCGTCTGAAAGGTATTTCTGATCGCAAGGAACGCAAGATTGCCGTGGAAGCGCTGCTGCAAAAAGTAAACCTCTGGGAAGCCAGAAAACGCAACCTGGGTACCTACTCCGGTGGCATGAAACAACGTTTCGGGATAGCCCAGGCCTTATTAGGCAACCCAAAACTCCTGATTGTAGACGAGCCCACCGCAGGACTTGACCCTGCTGAGCGGAACCGCTTCTACAACCTGCTGAGCGAAATCGGAGAAACTACCATCGTTATCCTTAGCACCCACATTGTAGAAGATGTTCAAACCCTGTGCAAGCGCTTTGCCATAATTTGTGGCGGAGAGGTTATGTACGTAGGCACACCTAAAGAAGCCATACAAATGATGGAAGGCAAGGTTTGGGCCAAATCTATTCCCAAACAAGAAGTGGATGCATACAGAGCAGATTACAGGGTAATTGCCACCAATCTTAACGAAGGAATGCTGTTCATTCGCATTGCCTCCGACGAAGAGCCCGGCAATGGCTTTGCTCCCGTAAAACCAACCCTGGAAGACGTGTATTTCCGCGCTATTTCTGAAAAAATGGATCTTGTAACACTGTAAACCATACTTGCTATGTTCTGGTCTGTTTTTTCTTTTGAAATTCAATACCGGTTGCGGCGCCCCGCAACCTACATCTATTTCGCGATCCTTTGCCTGCTCACTATGCTCATTGTGGGCTTCGGTGGCATTGGCATCAGCGAAAAAGTATACTACAACGCTCCTTACACCATAGGTTTGTACATGACCATCCTGGGCATTTATTGCGTGCTGATTACATCAGCTGTGATGGGTGTGCCCTTGTACCGGGATTTGGAACACCATACCAAGGAATACCTGCTGGCAACACCTATGGGCCGCAGCGCCTATTATTGGGGACGTTTTTGGGGATCCTTTTTGATATTGGTTGGTATTACTACTGGCGCTCTGTTAGGCTACCTGCTTGGCAGCTGGCTTGGCCCCGCTTTCGAATGGTCGAAACCAGAACGATTCGGGCCGAATATGGGTATGTATTATATATGGCCCTTTGTGACCATTTTTCTACCCAGTTTGCTGTTTACCAGCGCCATTTTCTACGGTTTGGTGGCCCTGACCCGCAACAACAGGGTGCTGTATTCTGCCTCCATTCTGTTGTTTATCCTGTATTTATTGTCTAATTTCCTGGTGCGCGATCTGGAAAACCGGGATTTGGTTGACATGCTGGATCCATTTGGTTTGAACACCTACCTCAATGCCACCAAATACTTCACCCCAGCCGAACAAAACACGCTAATGACGCCTATTACTGGCAACCTCCTCTGGAACCGGTTGTTGTGGATGGGCATCGGGCTGGTCATTATCGTAGGGATTTATTCCCGTTTTAGTCTGCAAAAGTTTGCCACAGAGCGTCCGGGCGGACGCAAGGTGCGCAAGGAAGACAAATCTCAGGCTAAGAACCTGCGCATTAGTTTACCGCTTTCTGCACGGCATTTTTCCTTAAAAAGTCAGTGGTCCAACCTATGGAATCTTGGTAAACTGGAGTTACGAAACATCACCAGAGATGCTTATTTCATAGCTATCATGCTGGGCGCCGTCATCTTCCTGTTCATGGACGACTGGATAGGCAATTTACAATACGGGGTACCTGATAGACCTGTGACCATGAATATGCTGTTGTTTAAAACCTACAACTACAGCCTGTTTGTGTTTATTTTGATCATGTTCTACACTGGAGAAACTGTGCACAGGGACAAAGCCACCAGATTTGCCAATATTGGAGATACCCTGCCGGTCCCCAACTGGGTACAACTTGGTTCCAAGTTCGTGGCCATTACTGGTGTTTGTATTTTGCTGGCCACCATTCCTATGCTGGTTGGACTAACCGTTCAGGTTCTCAATGGTTTTTTCAACATTAAGTTGCACTATTATTTCATTGATTTATATCTGATTACGTTCTGGGATTACTGGCAAATGGCTCTTCTGGCCTTCCTTATCCATACTGTAGTCAACAACAAATTTTTGGGGCACTTTGTAGGGCTGGGCATTTGGATTGCCATGTTCATCCTGCGAAATTTCATGGATTTCAACTACAACATGGCGTATTTCAGCTATAAGCCAGGGTATTTGATTTCCGACATGAACGATTTCGGGCACTTTGCAGAGCCCTTGTTTTGGTTTAATTTGTATTGGACAGCCCTGGGCGGCATTTTCCTGGTTTTAGCTTCCCTGCTTTGGTCGCGCGGAACAGAACAAGGGTTCAAAACCCGTTGGGCTGCATTCCGGAATCGGTGGAAACCCGGTGTGATCTGGGGCATTATCGGTCTGGCAGCCATTTGGCTGGGCAGCGGCGGCTTTGTGTATTACAATGTGAGCGTATTGAATCATTACCGTGGTCCCGATGAGGGTAAAAAACTCCAGTCTTTGTACGAAAAGAACTACAAAAAGTACGAACGCCTGGCGCAGCCCAAGGTAACGGATATGGTTTTATATGCCGATGTATACCCGGAAAACCGCAGTCTGAACATGCGCGCTCTACTCAAAATTCGCAACAAGACGAATGAGCGCATAGATTCCCTGCATTTACTTTCTGACAACGGTCAGCAATATTCCCTGAAATTTGACGGCCAACTGCTCAGCATTTCCAAATTCGATTTGTTGCCCAGACCAGCGCTTACCTTCTTTTACAATGAACCGGATACGGCCGGCTACCGGATTTTCGCACTTCCACGACCACTTATGCCTGGAGATACCGCTACCCTGGAAATTCAAACCACGATATCCAATCCTGGCTTCGTGAATGAAGGTTACCGGCGGGAAATTCTGCAAAATGGCACCTTTACCAGTGGTGGTATCCCGTCTATTGGCTACGATCCAAACCTGGAACTGGAGAGCGACGAGGACCGAAAGGAATACGGGCTCCCGGAAAAACCGGATGATTTACCGCCTCACCGCGATCCTTATGGAGAAAAAACGCTGTTGTTCAATGACGATGCAGATTTCATCTCTTTTGAATGTTTTGTGAGTACCACCCCGGATCAAATTGCCGTGGCGCCAGGTTACCTGCAACGCGAGTGGACCGAAAATGGCCGGCGGCATTTCCATTACAAGCAGGATACCCGAACCGATTATTTCTTTAACGTTGTTTCCGGGCGCTATGCGGTTTTGCGCGACAAATGGACCTCGCCGGAAGGCCAGGAAGTGAACATTGAAATCTTTTACCACCACGAACATGCCTACAACCTGGATCGCTTTGTGTCGGGTCTGAAAGATGGTTTAAGCTATTTCCACCGCAATTTTGGCCCTTACCAATTCCGGCAGGTGCGTATTCTTGAATTTCCAAGATATGCGGCCTTTGCACAGTCCTTCCCGAATACCATTCCGTATTCCGAAGATTTTGGCTGGTATGCAGATTTCAGCGATCCGAACGATTACGACTACGCCTATTACGTAACGGCCCACGAATTGGCGCACCAATGGTGGGGGCACCAGGTGGTACCCAATATGACCAGAGGCTCCAACCTTATCTCCGAATCTCTGGCAGAATACTCTGCTTTGATGATTGCCAAAGAGAAATACGGTCCGGATAACGTGCAGAAATTCCTGAAATACGACCTGGACAGATACCTGCGCGGGCGGGCTACAGAAAGCAAAAAAGAGAATGTTTTCATCAACTGTAACCGCACTTACCAATGGTATCAGAAAGGAAGTATCATCCTGTATGCCCTGCAGGATTATGTGGGAGAACAAAACCTGAACGCTTCCATCAGGGCATTCCGGGATAGTTTTGGGTTAAAAGAACAGCCACCGTTCCCGGGTAGTTATGACTTGTACGAGTTCATCAACAAGGCCGTGCCGGATTCCCTGAAATATTACATGGAAGACAGCTGGCAAAAACTGACGCTCTATGAAAACCGTGTAGTGCAGGCTAAAGCGCAAAAGTTGAGCGACGAAGAGTACGAAGTAACACTCAAAGTGAAAGCCAAAAAATGGTATGCAGATGAAAAAGGGGTAGAAACAGAGGCCAATAACATGAATGATTATGTAGATATTGGCATATTCGCCCCGGATAAGGTGGAGGAAAACGGTAAAAAACTGACTGTTCCGCTTTACCTGAAAAAACACCAGCTGAAAGCCGGTGAGCATACCATTACCATACGGGTGAAAGGCAAACCGGAAAAAGCAGGTATTGACCCCTACAACAAGCTGATAGACCGGGTGCCGGAAGACAACCGTATTGATGTAGAACTGTAGGTTACATGTCGTACGACACAAAGAAAATGCACCTGGCTATTACGGCCTCTGCAGCAGGAACCCTGCTGGAATGGTATGATTTATACCTCGCCATCATCTTGGCCAAGGTGCTGAGCAACCAGTTGTTTCCGGGAGGTGATAGTGTTTACTTCCTGGAAACACTGGCCATAGTGGGCTCGTCGTTTTTTGTCAGACCTCTTGGCTCCTTGTTTTTTGGCAGCATGGGCGACCGAAAAGGCCGGAAACGGTCCTTTTTATTGTCGCTGTTGCTCATGGGAGGCGCCACTTTTTTCATTGGTCTGCTTCCTTCTTTCCAGCAAATCGGCTGGATGGCGCCGGTATTACTTCTTGCACTCAGGCTAACACAAGGATTTGCCCTGAGTGGCGAGTATGCCGGCGCCATCATTTATGTAGCGGAAAACGCGCCACCGGATAAACGAGGATATTATACCGGATTCATTCAAGCCACGGTTCCGGTCGGCTTGCTGCTGTGTTTATCGGTGGTTATTGGTATTCAGTCCCTGATGTCGGCGGAAGATTTCCAGTCCTGGGGCTGGCGCATACCATTCCTGAGTAGCGCCATTCTGGTCGTTTTTTCCTACTTTATTCGCAGAAAAATGGAAGAAACACCGGAGTTTTCCCGGTTACAATCCAGTGGTAGTTTATCTGTTAATCCGGTAAAGGAATCATTGGGCTCCCTGCGCAATTGGGGCAAGATTTTGCACATCATTTTTGGTGGAAATGCAGCTCAAAGCACCCTGATGCAAACAGCACAGTTTGTCACTTTGTATTTCCTGCAACGGGCTATGAAGCTGGAAGAGCACACCAGTTTGATCATACTGGCTGTAGCCTTGTTGCTTGGCGCACCATTTTTCCAATGGGCAGCCAGGTGGAGTGATCGCTATGGCCGTAGAAAAGTTATTTACAGCGGTTTGTGCCTGGGCGCCATTTCCATTCCGCTGTCTTTTTATGGATTTCACGCTTTTGGCAATCCGGAACAGCTTTCCACGCCCCATAGCATAGGCTTTCCAATCCTGCTGCTATTCATATTTCTGGCCTGGTTAAATACCCTGGCCAGCGCTCTGGTGTACGGCCCAATGGGCATCTATGTGATGGAGTTTTTCCAGGGTCGCACCCGGTATACAGGTATGGGGTTCACCCACAATTTCGGGAATGGGGTATTAGGAGGCATTACACCACTGGTTACTGAATACCTCAAAACACATTGGATGGTGAAGGCATCCCTGGCTCCCTTCATAGGCCTGGCCTATCCACTGGCCTTGCTGGCCATAGCGCTTCTGCTGAATCCCGCCCTGAAGTCGCCCTATGATGAAAGCCTGGAAGAAACATCGTGAAATAATCTGGTTTTGAGGCAGCAAACTGGAGGAATTCAGACTCTTTTCCAGAAAGTATTCATATTCCGTTTTTTTAAAACCCGGGATGAATATCTTGCAGCCAGGCATGAATCTGTAATCGAAAAAACAATCGATTAAATAAGGCCATAATCCCACCTCGCCTTGGAATTTAATTTGGCACCGATAATTTCAATCAAACAACATTTGGATGGCAAAAAATTACATGCGCCTGGGAAAGTCCATTTCTGCTCTGCTTTTTCTGTTTTTAGGTACTAGCCTGACTGGCATTTCCCAATTAACCGCACAAGGATGTGGATGTACAAACTGTCCGCAATTCATGCCGGACAATTTTCAGGGCGATTTCCTGATTAACGTAATGGGGGCTGACAACCCTACCCTGGGCCAAAATGGTCAAGGGGTATGCGGTGTGAACCTGCACATTGACCACGAATATATTGGCGACCTTTCCATTACCCTCACTTCGCCTTCAGGACAGTCGGTAACACTGGTTGGGCCAATCGGTTTTTTTGGCGCTACTGATGGAACAGAATGGGATGTTTCGTTTGTTCCTTGTAATGATCAGGCTAATCCGGATCCTGGCTTTGCTGATCAATGGAATAACAACCAAAACTGGGGCCTTGGCAACTTTTACTCAGGCAGCTATTACCCATCTGCCGGTTGCCTGGAAAACTTTAATTCCGGACCCGTAGATGGCACCTGGACCATGACTGTTATTGACGGGCAAGGGAACGACGTGGGGAATTTTTACGATTATGAGATCATTTTTTGTGATCCATCCGGCATTTCCTGCTTTTCCTGTGCCGCCGAAGCAGGTGAATTGGACCAGCAAAATGTAATTGCCTGTCAGGGCAGTCCTAACCTGAACCTGAATCTGCCGCCTACATACCCGCCGCCATTTCAGGCGCCACCCTCTTCCGAATATTCATACACCTATATCATCAGCGGCGCAGGTGGTGTAATCCTGGCCTATGAACAATCTCCAGACCTGACTGCCTATGATCCAGGCGTTTACAATATCTGTGGTTTATCCTACTTCACCGCCCAGGAAGGAGATATCCCGCCCCCCAACGGATCGCTCACTACAACACAACTCTCCAACCAGCTGGAAGGCGGCAATCCGCCTTTTTGTGGAGATGTAAGCGATGACTGCGTTCAGGTAACCATCAATTCCGCACCGCCTGATGAAGAAGAATATGCAGAAGTATGTGCCCCGGCCTGCTATAGCTTTTACAACATAAACTATTGTCAATCAGGAACTTATATAAGAAACCTGACTACACCTCAGGGTTGTCAGTACACTGCAACCTTGTACCTTACTGTACACCAGCCGGCCATTACTAACCTCATTGAAGTAATTTGTGAAGATGAATGTGCCACCACAGAAGGTTTTGAAGACCGTTGTTTTGCCGGTGTTTATCAGGAGATTTACCAAACCGAGCACGGCTGCGACAGCCTGGTATCCTTAAACCTGCAGGTATTGGTGGTGAATGCTGTAGCCAACCCGAACGGCACCCTGGATTGCAATACGCCTACCATTCAAATTTCTGGCGCCGGCTCCAGTACCGGCGGCACAGTAACTTACCTTTGGACAGCCACTAACGGCGGCCATATTGTAGGATCCAACAGTGGTTTAAATGTGCTGGTAGATGAACCCGGTGATTACTCTTTGCGGGTGTGCAGAGCCGGGGGCGGAGCTTTCTGCTGTGATTCAACCACCATAACTATCATAGACAATGGCGCCCCGCCTGTGGCACCTGCATCCATTAATGGCCCGGCCACCGTTTGTGTCGGGGATACCCTTACTTATACAGCCACGCCTGTTGCCGGCGCCAATACCTACAACTGGACCGTACCTGCAGGTGTTACTATTTTAGGCAATGCGCAGGGAAATACCATTCAGGTGGTTTGGGGCACCAATCAGGCCGGACAAGTTTGTGCTGCCTCCGTTAATGCTTGCGGCACCAGTCCCGACCGCTGTATTCCGGTAAGCGTTTCTCAGCCTGCATTCGGGCAAATTGGCCATACATGCGATAGCACTAACACCTTTTATACCCTAACGATTCCGGTTGGTGGTGGAGTGGCGCCTTATACTGTATCCGGGGGCAATGTGTCTAATGGCGTTTTTCAGTCATTCCTCATTCCCAGCGGCCAGCCATTCGAGTTTTTGCTTACCGATACCCTGGGCTGTGTGTCGGATACCCTGACCGGCTCGTTTAACTGTGCCTGTGCAACCGGCGCCGGCCAGATGGACCTCAGTCAGTTAAGCGCCTGTGAGGATCAAACTGTTACTGCCACTCACCTGGGCGGTCAAACCCTGGATGGCAATGATGTGACAGCATATGTACTGCACAGTGGATCAGGGACCAGTTTGGTACCGCCTGTTTTTGCACAAAACCAAACCGGGACCTTTGGGTTTCAGGCGGGTATGGTGTACGGCCAAACCTATTATATCTCTCTGGTGGCCGGCAATAACAACAACGGCCTGCCAGATCCAACGGACCCATGTTTGTCTGTGGCACAGGGCACACCTGTGGTATTCTATGAAAACCCGGTTGCGAATGCAGGCCTGGACTTGGATACCTGTAGCCTGACTCAAATCCTTTCCGCAGCTCCGGGTGTTGGAAGCGGTATTTGGACGGTAGTTCAGGCCCCGGCGCCAGATACCCTGGCATTTTCAGATAACCAGATGCCAAATACCACCGTAACAGCCAGTGGATACGGGGTTTATACCCTGATTTGGAGTTTACAAAATGTTGGATGTGCAGACGCTGATACGCTGGTGCTGGATTTCAACCCAACGCCCGCTATTCAAAATATCAGCTTCGCCTGCGATGCGGCAAACGAAAACTACACCGTTTCCTTCGACATTTCCAACGGAACCCCCGGCTATACCATAACAGGCGCCCCGGCAGGATCAGGAAGCGGAAGCTCCTACCAGTCTACCCCCATACCCAACAATGGCACCTATACCTATCAGGTAACCGATAGCGCAGGTTGTGTGTCTACAGTAGCTTCAGGCACTTTTGCCTGTCTTTGCTCTTCTGTAGCCGGCCAAATGGATAATGCAACATTAACCACCTGCGAAGGAGGAAGCCTCAGTGCAACCCATCTGGGCGGAGCAAGCCTGGATGGAAATGATACTTCAGCGTACGTTTTACACACTTTGCCAGGCACTACGCTTGGGCAGGTTTTGGATCAGAATACCAGCGGAACCTTTAGCTTCCTGCCTGGCATGACCTATGGAGTTACCTACTATATTTCCTATGTAGTAGGCAATCAAATCAGTACCGGACCGGATCTTCAGGACGCCTGCCTGGCTGTTTCAGCCGGCCAACCTGTGATTTTTTACCAAAATCCTGTTGCTGATGCCGGACTGGACCAGAGTACCTGTGGTACTATCATGGGACTACTGGCCAATCAACCAGCCAACAGCAACGGCCAGTGGACCGTAAATACAGCTCCTGCAGGTGGCAGTCTGACCTTCTCCAACAACCAGGCGCCAGCCACGTCCGTAACGGCTAGTGCCGCAGGTATATATGAGCTCACCTGGACACTTTCTCAAAATGGTTGTGTAGGCACAGACCAGCTCACCCTGCAATTCAATGAATCGCCGGTGCTCGACAACCTGACCAGAACCTGCGATGCCAGCAACCAGAATTTTACCATAACCCTGGATATTTCCGGCGGAACGGCTCCTTATACTGTTAATGGACAACAGGTTGTGGGTAATTCCTTTACTTCTGCCAGCTTCGCCAATGGAGATTCCTACAACTTTACGGTGACAGATGTAAATGGCTGCACTATGCCACAAATCAACGGAGCATACAGTTGCAACTGTGCTACTGATGCTGGCACAATGACTGCACAAACGCTGACTGTTTGTCAGGGACAGTCAGTAATTGCTACGGCATCTGGTAATGCAACTCTGGACGGCAATGATATTACAGCCTATGTGCTGCACAATGGCGCCGGCCCGGCCCTGGGTCAGGTATATGGCCAAAATCTGAATGGGCAGTTCTCGTTTGTGGGTGGACAAATGCAATTCGGGGTAACGTATTATATTTCGCTTGTAGCCGGAAATCCGACCGGCAACTTCCCGGACCCAACAGACCCCTGCTTTTCTGTTGCGCCCGGCCAGCCAGTTGTTTGGCTGGAAAACCCAAGTCCTATGGCAGGAACTGATGCGGCAATCTGTGGTCAAACCATACAATTGAACGCTCTAGGCGGCATTTTCACCGGTGGATGGAGTCTTGTATCCGGCCCGGGTACCGCAAACTTCCAATCGCCCACAGACCCGGGCAGTAACGTGAGTGTTTCCGCAACAGGGACCTATGTTTTTGAATGGCAGGAAGCCAATGGCAACTGTACAGCAGTTGATCAGGTAAATATTCAGTTTAATCCGTTGCCACAAATTACCCAGTTAAATGAGGTTTGTGATGGCACCAATACGGAATACGTGGTTGGGTTTACGGCCACCACCGGATTGGCGCCCTATACGGTGAGTGGTTTGCCAGGCTCCTTCGCTGGCAACGTATTCAGTTCGTCACCCCTGCCTAACAATTCCACGTATTCCTTTGTGCTGGCAGATGCGAACGGTTGTGAAAGCCCGCTGATTTCAGGAGTGGAAAATTGCGATTGTGCCACAAACGCCGGCACCATGACCACCAGTCCGGCCATTTTCTGTGCCAATAGTCCGGCCTCCGCTACCTGGAACAACGATGCTACACTGGATGCCAACGATTTGGTGCAGTTTATACTCCATAATGGCTCATCAGCCTCAGTGGGAAGCACGGTTTATGGGGTAAATACACAACCGGTGTTCAATTTCGGGCCGGGGCTTCAAACCGGTGTTACCTATTACATTTCAGCCATTGCAGGCAATAACAGCAGCGGAAATGTTGATCTGAACGACCTCTGCCTTTCCGTAACACCGGGCGCTCCGGTGCAATGGAAACCTATGCCGGATGCACTTATCAGCGGTGATGCTACTATTTGCCTGGGAGGGAATACACTGCTTTCTTTCCAGGGTACAGGTACCTATCCACTGACGGTGAATTATCTGGAAAACAACACACCCAACAACCTGGTAATCACAGGCCCACAAAATGTAACCCTGGGTGTGAGTCCTTCCGCAACAAGTACTTATACGCTGGTTCAGGTAACAGATGGTACTACACCACAATGCGCCACTAACCTGACCGGGCAGGTTACGGTGGGTGTAAACCTGCCTCCGGAAGCGGGAACGCCCAATGCCCCTCTGGAGTTTTGTCCTGGTACAGGGACCAATGTTCCGCTGATCAGTTTGCTGACCGGAGCAGATCCGGGCGGCCAATGGCAGGAAACCTCAGTATTAAAATCTCAAGGTGGTGCATTCAATGCAGTTGCAGGTACATTCCAGCCCAATGGTCAAACCCCGGGTACTTATTCCTTCAAATACCTGGTTGGTGGTGCAGCTCCCTGCAACGAAGACGAAGCTACCGTAACCATTGTAGTGCATCCACTACCCAACGCCGATGCAGGCGCCGACAAATTCCTGAATTGTAACCAGCTAACCGGCAACCTGGGTGGTCCAGGTACTTCAATTGGTCAATATCGGTGGATATTGAACGGTGACACCATTGGAACTGACAAACAGTTTCTGGCAAAAGAAGGCGGCTTGTACACCTTGATGGTCATTTCGGCTGAAGGATGTACGGATACTGATCAGGTGACAGTGGAAGAAGACTCTGAGGTTCCGGTAGCTACAGGCATTGTGTCGCGCAATATTCGTTGCAATGGAGAGGCTAATGGTTCAGTGGCTGTAACGGGTGTGCAATCCTCGCATCCTCCGGTTCTATACTCCCTGGATGGATCCAACTTTAGCTCCAGTCCGGTGTTCTCCGGATTATCGGCCGGAACGTATGTGATTACCCTGCAGGACGCGAATGGATGTGAAAGCAGCACAGATACCCTCGAGGTATTGGAGCCTCCTGCAGTTTTGGTATCATTAGGAGATGATTTAGCCCTTCAATTATCTGACTCAGCGCACATAACACTGTTATCCAGCGTACCCACAGATCAATTGACCATCGAATGGAATCCGCTGCTGGACTCCACAGCAGCAGGCAAACCATATCAAAACTTCTTCCCGCTGCATTCCTGGCAAATAGGTGTAACCGTAAGAGATTCAAGTGGTTGTGTTGGGCAAGACCGCATTCTGGTGCAGGTTAAGAAACCTTACCAGGTGTATATTCCCAATATTTTCAAGCCCGAAGGCGGCATCGAACCAAGTTTGTTTATTTATGCCGGTTCTGATGTGGCAAATATTGAATCATTTATGATTTTCGACCGTTGGGGTGATGCCATCATGGAGCGCCAAAACTTCCAGCCCAATGATCCTGCCAATGGCTGGGACGGAACGTTTAAGGGTCAGCAAGTGAATCCGGGCGTTTATGTATACGCGGCGGTTGTCACCTTCATAGATGGGGAGAAAGTGCTGTTCAAAGGAGATGTAACAGTAGTTCGGTAATCAGTGGCTATTCTGTGAAGCTATTTTTACCGCGGAGAAGCGCGGAGGTTCAACATATCAACCCTCTGCGCCTCTCTGCGGTAAAAACAATTATAATGAACCCAACAAGCCCTCATTTTTGCAAAATACCATTCTCAAAAAGCTCCCAGCCTCCGTCTTTCCAGCTCTTGGATTAAAAAGATGGAAGCAGTCTGTTCATTGGTTCGAAGACCGTAAATGGAACCTGATTTTTGTTGAGTTTCAACCCATTTCGGGTTCACAATCAGTGGCCCTGAATGTTGGTGTAGGCCTGTTATGGTACCCAAAGAATTATCTCAGTTTTGATATAGGTCATCGGGAAAGCAAGATTATTCCTTTTGAATCGGAAGCTCAATTTGAAATTGAAATAACCAGATTAATTGACACAGCCAAACGCAAGGTCTTGAAATATCAATCTGATTTCGCAACGATCGAAACAGCTTATGATGCGATTCGTGCGCATCATTTCACCAGCGAGTCATTGTGGGGAAACTTTCACAAAGGAGTTGTATCTGGCCTTAATCAGGATGCTGCATCTGCTATGCGATATTTCAACGCGCTTCTATCTGTGAAGCCGGAAAGCACCTTTGATGAAGCAATTGCCCGGCATACAATCAGGTTACGTTCCTTCGTCACAGACCCGGAACGGTTCAAACTGGAGATTCAGGAAAACATTCACCAAACGCGCAAAAACCTCAAATTGCCTGCTCTTGAGTTAACATGGGAAGGCTAAGTGTAATTTTTGGAATTACCTTAGCGCCATGCTTACACCTATTGTTGGATTTTTCATTTGTGCAGCCGTCATATTCTTTGCCGGCAAACGACTTTCCTTTTACGGCGATTTATTAGCCGATATGACTGGCATGGGAAAGGCTTTTATGGGCCTTATTCTAATGTCAGCGGTTACCTCATTACCTGAACTAATGGTCGGGATCAGTTCTGTTACTATTGTGCGGAATGCTGATCTTGCGGTAGGAGATGTACTGGGGAGTTGTGCCTTCAATCTGGGCATTTTATCCATTATGGATATGTTTACCCCAAAAAAGAGTCCGCTTTTAGGTGGTGTTTCACAAAGTCATATTCTCGCCGGTGCCTTGGGCATGATGCTCATGGCAGTAGTTGGATTGGGCTTGTTTTTGGATAAGGATTTTATTTTAACTCCTTCTCTTGGGGTTACCAGCTTGTCATTTGCGGTCATTTACTTTTTAGCCGTAAAGATGTTGTACAGCTACCAACAGACTTATCCTGTTTCAGAAAATAATGATCATGATCATACTCAGGGCCTTAGCCTTCGGGCAGTAATCCTGCGTTATATCGGTTTTGCCTTGGTTATTATTGCTGCAGCACTAACCCTACCCTATTTTGCGGATCACATTGCGGAGTCTACCGGATTAGGTAAATCTTTTGTGGGTACTTTGTTTCTGGCTATTTCTACTTCCTTGCCAGAAATTGCGGTTTCTCTTGCCGCAATCCGGCTGGGAGCTACTGACATGGCAGTGGGTAATCTACTGGGTAGCAACATTTTCAATATTTTCATCTTGTTTTTGGATGATGTCTTTTACACATCCGGCCATTTACTTAAAGATGCATCAGACGCAAATTTAAGCTCAGTGTTTTTCACACTTATGATGGCAGCAGTAGCAATTGTGGGCTTGATTTTTCCAACCAGAGAAAAAAAATGGTTCATGGGCTTAGATACTTTTACCATTTTCCTGCTATACCTGCTCAACATAGTACTGCTTTATCAGCTGAGCGCCTGATTAAAACATAAAAAAGCTGCCCGGTAGCGAACGAATCGCACCGGGCAGCTTTTTTTAGGTTATCCCAAAACCATTAAGGATTGGGCTCACACAGTTTGTTTACTGCGCGTTCGCCGGATGGGATAGGCCAGATGTAGTCAGAGCTGGATTGATCTACCGCGCCAATATTGCCTTTGCCTGGCAGTGGAGCCAGCAAACGCAGGCAGTCCTGGTTGCGGAAACCTTCACCCAACAACTCGATACGACGCTCGGTCAATACCTGGTTGATGAACGCATTTGCGTCAGCAAAATCTGCCAAAGCATATACTTTGGTTGGCTCAGAGCGACCGTGAACAGCATTCAGCAGGTCTACAGCGCGTTGGTTCAAACCATTGGCACGTGCTTCAGCTTCAGCCAGGTTCAACAGTACTTCAGCATAGCGGATCACCGGACCGTAGTCGGTGTGCTGAGGGCCTGTAGCAAATTTGTTCATGTACCATTTGCTATTGGCTGAGTTGAAGAACACGAACTGACGACGGGCATCAGAAACCGTGAAGTTCACAGAGTCACCAACAATACCAGACAGGTTCAGCGAGTAATCGCCAATACCACGTGGACCAGGATTGAAGTAGCTACCCAGACCGTTTTGGGTACCTGGGAGGTCGTTCACTGTAAATGGCATAGAGAAGATGCTCTCAGAAGTGGTGTACGGAGTAGCAAACACGTTTTTGATATCGGCTTGCAATTCGTGAGCCACACCGCTGGATGCTTTGAATGGAGCAGATGCAGAAACAATTTTGTTAGCTTCGGTAATCACATCTGCATAGCGCTGCATGTTGAGATACACACGGGTTTTGAAGGCAATAGCCGTGTTTTTGTGTGCACGAACAGTGTTCAGTGCTGCGCTACCGTGGGTAGACAGCAGGTTTTGCTCAGCAAAGTCCAGGTCGGTCAAAATTTGAGTGTAGCACTCAGCAACGGAGCTGCGTGCCAGATCGTTGTTGCCTGGGCCTACTTCAGCACGCAAACGCAGTGGAACACCTGGCTTGGAACCATTTCCATCAGCGTAAGGGCGGCAGTACAGGGAAAGCAGGCTGTGGTAGCACAGTGCGCGCAGGAAACGTGCTTCAGCGATGTAGCTGTTCACCTTGGCATCGTCGTTGATTACAGCGCGATTGGCATCGGCGCCCTCAATGAAGATGTTGCAGCTGTTGATAGCATAATAAGCTGCGTTCCAGAGGTTGTTTACGTCGTTGATATTGGTTTCAGCCACCGTGTGGTTCCAAACGGAAAAACCGGTTACGTTGTTGGTGGTTTCGTTCAGGAATTCCTCTGCACGAATGTCACCATATACGGAGAAACGGCTGCCATAGAAAGCGCCACTTTTCACGTTGTCGTAAAGACCGTTCAACAAGCTCACGAAACGGTCTGGAGTGGAGAAGGCAGTAGCAGAAGAAAGATTGTTCTGCGGAGCCGGATCCAACAGGTCCTTCTGGCATGCATTAGGTACCATAAGGGTGCCCGCAGCAATCAGCAAGATGGAAAGTTTTTTATATGCTTGCATGATATTTTTCAAAATGAATGGTTAGACATTGGAATTAGAAACCGAGGTTCAGACCTACCACGAAAGTGCGCGCCATTGGCACGGTGTTACGGTCTACACCTGGAGCTGAGTTGCTGTTACCGTTGGTAGAAACCTCTGGGTCAGTACCTGAGTAGTTTGTGAACAACAGAGCGTTGTTTACAGAGCCATATACACGGAGGTTAGCAATTTTAGCTTTCTCCAGAACGCTTGCTGGCAAACGGTAGCCCAAAGTGATGTTGCGCACACGCAGGAAGTCGCCTTTTTCAACGTTTTCAGAGATAGCCAATGCAGAACCATTGGATACATTGTCGCCAAACACCACACGTGGGAGTTTACCATCGGTGTTGGTTTCAGACCAGCGATCCAAAATATCTACGTGGTTGTTCCAGAAACGCTGGTCGCGCAGACCAGCTTTGCTACCATTGTAGATGTAGTTACCACCAGCGTAGTTCATCTGAATGTTCAGATCGAATGGGCCGTAAGTGAAGGTGTTATCCCAGCCGCCAAACCATTTTGGAAGGGTAGGACCGTAAACATTACCATCAGTGATTTGAGATGGAGCGGAAACGATGGTGCCATCGTCTACACGTGTCCAGCGCTGACCAGCTGGAGCAGCATGGTTGTACTGAACCTGATAGGAACCAATGCGGTTGCCATCAGCATCGTACTCGTATTTAACGTAGATACGACGGCCGTTCTCAGGGTTAACACCTTGTGTTTCAACGGCGTAGATAGAACCGATAGACTCGCCCACACGGATGATGCTGGTAGTTTCCAAACCAGAGGTTTGTGCCAGAATGTCGGAATTTCCTTCAGCCAGTTCAGTAACTTCATTTTGCATCAAAGTGATGTTCGCGCTGGTAGTCCAGCTGAATTTGCCTTTGCGCAATACAGTTGCACTCAAGCCAAACTCGTGGCCGGTGTTCTGCATAGAACCAACGTTGATGTTGATGGAGTTGCCTGGGATACCCTTGGATGGAGCTTGTGGAGCAGCCAGGATAAGGCCGTCAATTACGTTGCTGAAGTAGGTGTATTCACCTTGCAGACGGTCGTTAAACAAACCAAAAACCAAACCTACGTCAAGCTTTTTGCTTGATTCCCATGCCAGATCAGGGTTGCCAGCCTGGCTGAAGAAGAAGGTAGGAGCTGCGCCGTACAAACCGGAGCTATACAGGCTGAGTGATGCGAAGTCGTTGATACCGTTGGCATTACCAACTGTACCGTAGCTACCACGAAGTTTGAAGAAGTTAACCGTGTTACCAATGGAATTTTTCCAGAAATCTTCCTCAGAAAGGCTCCAACCGGCAGAAACGCCCCAGAAGGTGCCTTTTTTGTTACCTGGAGCATATGCAGAATATTCGTCCTGACGGATGTTGGCTGTCAGGTAGTAACGACGGTTGAACTCATAAGTGGCACGACCGAAGTAAGACAGCAGGTAGTTTTCACCCTGGAAGTTACCCGTTGGGTTGATGGTGGTGAAGTTACCCTGATAAGTGGTGAAGAATGGATCAGCTACCGCTGTGCGGGAAGCGCCCCAGCCTTCAGCTACAGTGTACTGTTGTTCATTACCAGCGAGCAAGCCAATTTTGTGCTTGTCGTTCAGGTTCAGGTCGTAGGTCAGAAGGTTCTGCCAGTTCCAGCGGTTGTTGCGGATGTAGCTGTTTGCAGCCAAACCGTTTTGACCAAAACCGTCGCCGTGAAGCGGAGTCCAGTATTGCAGGTTTTCAACAGAGAGGTTGTCTATACCGTAGATGGTTTTAACTTTCAAATCCTTCAGGATTTCCAGTTCGCCATAAATAGAAGCCTGAATCTGGTTAGCCTCAGAAGTGTAGCGGTTCAGGTCGATAATCGGAAGTGGGTTTACAAAACCGGTTGCCTGTTTGTTTTTACCCAGACCCAGTGCGTTGGTGCTGGTGATGTTGTACTGTGCCGTGCCTTCCAGGCGATTGCCGTTGGCATCGTAGCGGTAAGGATCAACTACCGGAGCGAGTACAAATGCCAAACGACCGATACCGGAAGTGGCAAATGCTTCACCAGGCAAAGAACCTGTGTTTGGAGCTGCGTTGTTGTTATTGGCATAACCAATGGTACCACCCAGTTTGATGCGGTCAGTCAGTTTGTGGTCGAGGTTCAAACGACCAGACAGACGCTCAAACTCGTTGGCTACGATCATACCTTCCTGGCGGGTGTAACCCATTGCCATGTAGTAAGTAGTTTGATCGCTACCACCGGAGAAGCTGAGTGCGTGGTTCTGCTGGAAAGCGTTGCGGTAGATGTAGTCAGCCCAACGGGTGTCTACCTGTTTGCCGTTGATGGTGTCCAGGAAATACTGAGGACCAGACAAACCGGCATTAGCAGCAGCTTCGTTTTTGATTTCAACGTATTGTTGAGCATTCAACACTTCCGGAACACGAACAGCTTGTGTCCAGCCGGTCCATACGTCGTAATTCACGCGGGTTTTACCTTTTTGACCGCGTTTGGTGGTGATAAGTACCACACCTGCAGCTGCGCGTGAACCGTAGATAGCCGTAGCAGAAGCATCTTTCAAGATGTCGATGCTTTCGATGTCGGCAGGGTTCAGGTTAGACAGCGGGTTGTTGGCAGCAGAGTTACCGAAGCTACCGGTATACGTTGGTACACCATCAATAACCACGAGCGGGAAAGAGCTCAGGTTAATGGAGTTGATACCACGAACACGGAAAACCGGCGGGTTGTTAAGCACACCGTTTGGCAGGCTTACGTTAACACCGGCAGCGCGGCCCTGCAGCAACTGATCAAAGCTCTGCGCTGGCAATTGTGCGATATCTTCCCCTTTAATGGAAGAAATGCTACCAGTGATAGCCCGTTTTTGCTGGGTACCGTAACCCACTACCACCACTTCCTGAAGGGTGTTAGGGTTCACTTGCATTACTACCGTGTAATCTGTAGCAGATGTAAGTGGTACATCCTGAGTGAGGTAGCCGGTGTAAGATACTTTCAACGCCGTAGCGTTTGCAGCCACCGAAAAACGGAACATACCGTTTACATCGGTTGTGGCTCCGGAAGCGGAACCAGGCGAGGTAACTGTTGCACCGATGAGCGGTTCACCCTGATCATCGGAGACTTTTCCCGTCACAACTCGTTGTGACAACACTTGCGAAGCGCTCAGCAAGAGCAAGGCAAGCCCGAGTAGGAATTGCTTCATACAATGAAATTTGATTTGGTTAAAAATTAGTAAATGCCAAAAGAATGATAGTAATACACTTGGCCGCTTTGGGGTATTTACTATTGATTTTCAAAGGATTATGTAAAAAACGAGTTTATTCGCAGGGGCAAATAAAGCTACATTTTCATATTGGTGTATGAGGCAGTCAAAAAAATGTGATTTCAAATATAATTACCTTTGAAATACGGCTATGTCTAAACGGCACAAAATCTCTGCTAAAATTAGTCATTAGACACGAATTAAAAAAAACTGATTTGCAGGGCATTTGTTTTCAATTCCTGTAATTTTTTTACCGCGTCCACTGCCTTGCTCCAGCGTTCATCAAAGGATCCGCTTATCAGGGTGTACGGCAATTCGCGGCACTCCAGCTCCTCCCTAAGCCGCTCAAACATCCAGTCGCGGTCTTTTTCAAACTCCCTTAACCCGTCATTCACCCAAGGTATATCCGGAGCACACAGCAAAAAATGCGTATATCGTCTCGCATGGTTGGCCCAGTAAATCCAGGGCTGGCACCGCCCTTTGAAGTATACCTCGCTCCAAACTTGTGTAACAATCAGTTCCGTATCGCAAAACAGCCATTGATTAGCCTGAAGCGCCATCTCATCTTCTCTGTACAATTGCCCGCCAGCCACATGGGCAAAATCCAGATCAGTAGAGTCCATGCCAAACTTTTCACAATAAGTACGGCCATATTCCTCCACAAATACGGTATTAAAATGCCCGGCCAGCTTTTCTGACAAATAACTTTTTCCGCAACTTTCTGGTCCCACCAGGGCTATGCGCTGAACCAATAATGGCCTAACCAAGGGCAATAACTCTTCCCAGTAAGTATACGGTTCTTCCCGCAGCACAGAGGTTGAGGGCCCTAGACCTGCCATTTGATCCCTCCACGAAACATATTGAAAATGAGCACTATGGGCCAGGTTCGACCACTTTCCCAAGCCATCAAACAAAATCTTTTCCTCGGCTATGTGCGCTTCCATACGCGCCACAGCCTGCCCAACCCCGCCCAGGCAGTGCACCACTTCCAGCTCAGGCCAGCTGTTTTTTACCCAATGATACCGCTGCCAGCCAGGCACTACCGTCTCCGGGTGCTGACAAACCATAATCATAAGCCTGTCGCATTGGACGCGGGCAGCCTGTATTAGCCTTTCGTGTCCTTTGTGCAGGAGATCAAATGTTCCCAGAATAAAACCTTGTTTCATGTTTGTGTACTTTTGCGCGCCTAACCAGCATGATGGCCCAAAAAACCTAATCACTGCTTAAATTACCTGCACGTGCCTACCAAAACAGCAACCAGTAAAAAAGTTCAAAGTAATACCTCTTCCCATATTCCGGAGAAAACCGTTCTGGAAAAAGCCTTTTTACTCATGGCTACTGCCAAAGCCATGACCGAAATTTACGAGGCAAATTTCAAATTTGTCAGCAAATACGTACATGCCACCTCCCGAGGTCACGAAGCTATCCAAATTGCCGTAGGCATGCAACTCAAGCCTCAGGACTTCGCCTACCCTTATTATCGGGACGACAGTATGTTGCTGGGCATGGGACTCCGGCCATTCCAGCTGATGCTTCAACTCATGGCCAAACGGGATGATCCATTCTCCGGCGGCCGATCCTATTATTGTCACCCCTCCCTGAAAGAAGATAACTTCCCCAAAATACCTCACCAAAGCAGTGCTACAGGTATGCAGGCGATACCAGCTACCGGCGCTGCCATGGGTTTTTGGTACCGTGAAGCCATGCAATGGGCACAAGGCCATGAAGGGCATGCTAGACAAACAGTAGACCTGGAAAACCCGTATCCATATCACTTTCGGAAACAAAACGGTCAGGCATCAGATGTACTCCCCGGCATTGTGGTCTGTTCTCTGGGCGATGCCTCTGTAACCGAAGGAGAAGTGGCCGAGGCATTCCAAATGGCAGTGTTGAAAAAATTGCCTATCCTCTACCTCGTACAGGATAATGGTTGGGACATCTCCGCCAATGCCGCCGAAACCCGGGTAGCTAATGCAGCCGAATATGCCAAAGGCTTTCCCGGACTGGAAACCATCAGTATTGAAGGCAACGATTTTGTGCAATGCTGGAATACCATCCGGCAGGTAATAGATACCATGCGCAAAGAACGCAGGCCTTTCCTCGTGCACGCGCGCGTTCCTCTGCTGAACCACCACACTTCCGGGGTGCGCAAAGAATGGTACCGCGACGACCTGGAAGAGCACGCTCAACGCGATCCCTACCCTATTTTACGCAAACTCCTGGGCCAAAACGGATTTTCAGAAAAAGAAATACGGGCACTCGAAATCCAGGCTGCCGAAACCGTAGCAGCCGATTTTGAGGACTCTAAAAATGCAGAAGACCCCAGGCCAGAGGATTTATTCACGCACGATTTTGCCCCTACCCCTATTACCGAAGAGAAGGGCGAAAGAGCTCCGAAAAACGGAGAAACCAAAGTAATGGTGGATTGCGCACTTTTTGCCATTGAGGAACTGATGCGTGCAAACCCCGACTGTCTACTCTACGGCCAGGATGTTGGACGGCGGTTGGGTGGTGTTTTCCGGGAGGCAGCCACTCTGGCAGAAAAATTTGGAGATCACCGGGTATTCAATACACCCATTCAGGAAGCCTTTATTGTGGGCAGTACAGCAGGCATGAGCGCCGTTGGTTTAAAACCCATCGTGGAAGTACAGTTCGCCGACTATATCTGGCCGGGATTGAACCAGTTGTTCACTGAGGTTGCCCGCAGTTGTTACCTCAGCAACGGAAAATGGCCGGTAAGCTGTGTCCTGCGCGTACCCATAGGCGCCTACGGAAGCGGCGGACCCTACCATAGCAGTAGCGTGGAAAGCGTAGTAACCCAGATTCGGGGGGTAAAAATTGCCTATCCAAGCACCGGAGCTGATCTCAAAGGACTGCTCAAAGCTGCCTGGTACGACCCCAATCCGGTGGTAATTTTTGAACATAAAGGTCTGTACTGGAGTAAAGTACGTGGCACTGATGCCGCCAGAACCGTTGAGCCCGACGAAAATTACGTTGTCCCGTTTGGCAAAGCACGTACAGCCCTGCAAGCCTCAGACGAATTTATCAAAAAAGGAGAAAGCCTGGCTGTAATCACCTACGGAATGGGCGTACACTGGTCGCTGAATGCTGCTGAAAACTTTCCGGGACAGATAGAGATCATCGACCTTCGTACCCTGTCGCCCCTGGATGAAGAAGCTATGTACGCAGCTGCGCGCAGACACGGACGTGTGCTGGTGGTAACTGAGGAACAGGTAAATGGCTCATTTGCCCAAACCCTGGCTGCCCGTATTCAGGAAAATTCCTTTCAATATCTGGACGCGCCGGTGCGCACTATGGGCGCTGAAAACATGCCGGCTGTGCCTTTGAACACAACGCTGGAGCAAACCATGATCCCATCCATTGAAAAAGTAACCGACGCCATCCGGGCGCTCATGAGTTATTAAGTAAGCTTTTATTCATCACTAAAACCACTTTACCAGGCCATCCAACATCCAGTCGCGCAGTTTCCCGCCATAAGGAGGGTGGAAAAAATCGGTGACCGGCAACCACTTGGCCTGGTAAAGTACTCCTTTTTGGTTGGTGAACTCCAGGAAGCCAAACTCTCCATGACAATTGCCAATGCCGCTGTTGTTGCTGCCGCCAAAAGGCAATTCCGGATTGTAAAAGTGTGGACCACAATCGTTGACCGTCACCCCACCGCAGCGTGTTTCCGCCAGAATATGCGTGATGTTTCTGTCGGCATTGGAAAAAATATAAAGCGACAAAGGCTTGGGGCGGGCATTGACATAGGTAATGGCTTCCGCAAGTTGCTGAAACTTCCGTATCGGCAGAATGGGTCCAAAAATTTCTTCTTCCCAAATTTTGGCGGTGTCTGGCACATCTGCCAGTATGGTTGGCGCAATGTACAACTCCAACTCATCTGTTTGCCCGCCATAAACTAACCGTGCACCTTGCTGCAGGGCATCGTCGAGCAGGTGTTTTACCCGCTGAAAATGTCTCAAACCAACCATCCGGCAAATATCCGGGGTGGCTTTAACAGCCTCTGGTGTAGTGCCATAGAACTGTTGCAGTTTATTGATCAGCTTTTCCAGCAAAGCGTCATGGCTCTGTTCATGCACCAGCAAATAATCCGGCGCTATGCAGGTCTGCCCGGCATTGATCACCTTCAACCAGGCAATTTTGGCTGATGCGGTATCCAAATCGGCGGTTTCATCAATAATTACCGGACTCTTGCCACCCAGTTCCAGGGTAACAGAGGCCAGATGTTCTGCAGCTGCGCGCATAACCACTTTGCCCACAGATGGACTTCCGGTAAAGAATACATGATTAAAAGGCAAACCCAATAACTCCTGCGCCACGGTTGCATCCCCTTCAAACATACTCACCTCGCCGGGAGGGAAACAAGCCGTCACAATCTGTTGCATCACCTTGTTGGTATTCGGAGAATATTCAGAGGGCTTAAGGATCACACAGTTGCCGGCAGCTATTGCCGATACCAAAGGATCAAAAGTCAGGTTGAATGGAAAATTCCATGGCGACAAAACCAGACAAACCCCTTTAGGCTCATAGATGATCTCATTGTGCGAGCGAAACAGCGGAATTGACGCCCCTACCCTTTTGGGTGTCATCCAGGATGCCAGGTGCTGAATAACAAACCTGATTTCATGCAGTACCACCCCCAACTCAGAAACATTCACCTCTGCCTCGCATTTGTGCAGATCGGCCCAGAGCGCTTCCACCAGCTGCAACCGGTGATCCAGTATAACCTGATGCAAGCGCTTCAATTTGGCAATTCGCTGCCTGGCAGTGGTGCGCCCTACCTCCCATTGGTGTTGTTTCTGTAAGGCAAAAACCCTGTGGATTTCAGATTTCAGGTCGGACGTTAAACTTGGAATAGCCGTTTCAGGCAGCATAAGCAATACGGAGTAGGAGGTTAAAATGGAGTGAGAAAGCAAAGGTGTGGATTTTCAACAACTTGGTTATAAAGAACATGCTGCCATTGCATTGCCCGATGTCAAAAAGAGTCATTAGCCTTCCTGCAAAAGTCTATTCCACGTCGAATTATCGAAATTAACATAGTTTGCACAATAAATTTTTATTACCCTTATTGCCTGAATCACCACCGTTTATCAGTATTTTAATCCGTAAAATATTTGTGACAAAAAATTAAGTTAAAATATTTGCTCGAAACATATCTTGGTCATAACATTGTTTCCAGAAAACAAATTACAGTGATTATTTGATTAGTACGTACAACCCCGACGAGCCGCACAGCGTCTTGATATGACCAAAATGAAACGGCTCTTTCACATTTTTAACCATTAAACGTTTGCAACGCTATGATGAAAGTAAGTGTGCAGTCAATCCATTTCAATGCAGATTCGAAGTTGATTGAATTCATTGAGAAGAAACTGATGCGACTTGATCGCTTTTTCGACAAAAACAGACCCATCGAAGCAGAAGTTCACCTTAAACTACAGGATACCGGCAGACCCGTCAAAGAAAAAATCATTGAAGTTAAACTAAGCGTACCCGGAGGCTGGATGATTGACAAGAAAACAGGAACAACCTTCGAATCAGCTATTACCGCTTCCACTGACACGCTAAAACGACAATTGCTCCGCCACAAAGACAGGATAACCACCCATCAGCATATACGGATTACCGATTAGCAAGGGGTATTAAAACACGTTTCAGGTTTTATCCTGAATTTTGCAGCCACAATACAAGGCTGGAAGCCCGGTCACCCACGACCGGGCTTCGTTTTTTTGGTCGCCAGTTGGCCAATTGCCGTCTATTCGCTGTTAACATTTTTTAAAAACCGCACTGCAGTAGCCCGTTCCCTTGGGCTTTCCTACTTTTGCCCACTTTTTACACAAAAACACCAATTAATTCCTTCCTTATATGGTCAAAAACTTGATTGCTGCAGTGTCCCTCTTCCTGTTGGCCTGCAATCTGCACGCACAAACAGATCCTTCCCTTTTTACCGTAAAAGGTCGTCAGGTTCCTGTTTCCGAGTTCAAATACATTTATGCTAAAACAAACCAGGACAAAGCCGACTTCACCGAAAAAAGCTTACGGGAGTATCTGGAACTGTACACCAACTTCAAACTTAAGGTACAAAAAGCCCGGGATATGCAACTGGATACCATTGCATCCCTGAAAAGTGAACTGGAAGGGTACAAAAAACAACTCGCCAAATCATACCTCGAAGACAAAGAGCTCACCGACAAGCTGATCAAAGAAGCGTACGACCGGATGCAACTGGACGTAGACGTGAGTCACATGGTGGTAAACTGCGACCGCAACCGTCCGGCAGCTGACACCCTGCGTGCCTACAACCGCGCAGCCAACTGGTTAAAGATGATCCAGAAAGGCGCTGATTTCAACACCATCGCCCGCGATAGTTCTGAAGATAAGTTTGTGAAAGAAAACGGCGGAAACCTCGGTTTCATCACTGCTATGCTTCCTGATGGATATTATGATATAGAACGCGCCATTTACTCCGCCAAAGTAGGCGATGTAGTGGGTCCGGTGCGCTCCAACGCTGGCTACCACCTGCTTCGGGTAAACGGCACCCGCCCAGCCCGTGGTGAAGTGGAAGTAAACCAGATCCTGATCCGTAAAGGTGAAACACCTGAAAAGCATCAGCAAAAGAAAATGCGGGTAGACAGCGCTTACGCAGCACTACAGGCAGGTGAAAAATGGGAAGCCGTTTGCCAGAAATTCTCTGAAGACAAAACCACCGCTGCCAAAGCCGGCTACCTGGGCTTTTTCGGCATCAACCGCTACCAGAAAGCCTTCGAAGATGCAGCATTTAACCTGCAAAATGATGGCGACTACTCTAAGCCAGTGGAAACTACCCTTGGTTTCCACATCGTACAACGCAAGAGCCGCCGCCCGGTAGGCACCTTCGAGCAGCTCAAGCGCGGCCTTACCGAACGGGTAAAACGCGACGGTCGAAGCGAAGTGGCACGCCAATCCATGATCAACCGCATCAAAAAAGAAGGTCAGTTCATGGAATATCCAAAAGTGCTGGCAAACTGGTCGGCAAAACAAGCCGATACCGTTTTCCATACCTTTAAATGGAAGCCTGATCCAGCCAAACCACAAGACGTACTGTTTAGCTACGGTAACGACAAAAAATACACCCTAGCTGATTTCGAAGACTTCTGCCAGCGTTCCGGTCGCGAACGTATGCGCGGCGCCGGTTATCCTTTGCAGGAAACGATCAACAAACTCTACAAAGCATGGGGCGACGAAACCGCCATGTCTTTCGAAGAAAGTCAGCTCGACAAAAAATACCCGGAGTTCAAATCCCTCATGCGCGAGTACGAAGAAGGCATTTTGCTTTTTGAAGCCCTCAAACAAAACGTCTGGGACAAAGCTAATACCGACTCTGTAGGCCTGCAGAAGTACTACGAAGAAGAGCTGAAAATGAAATACATGTGGAAAGAACGCGCCCGCGTAACTTTTTACACCATCAAAACAGACGATCTGAAAGTAGTAGAAAAAATCCGTGCCTTGGCAGCTAAAAAACCTGCAGCTGAGGTGTTGAAAAAATTCAACAAAAAAGGCAAGCCTGAAGTGCTTACCGTAATGGAAAAACTCTACGAAAAGGATAAAAACAAAGACCTCGGCGCCCTTTGGAAAGCCGGCGACATGACCGAAACCAAAGCCGACGCAGGTACTAAAACGGCTTCGTTCCTGAAAATTGAAGAACTGGTACCACCAGCTCCGAAACAACTTTCAGAAGCCCGAGGCTATGCCGTTGCCGACTATCAGGACTACCTGGAAAAGAAATGGATACAAGATCTGCGCAAGGAATACCCTGTTGTGATTGATGAGGCAGTATTAAAAACCCTCATCAAGAAGTAACCGCAAATTCCTGGCAGTATAAAAAGGGTTTCAAAGTTTTCGGTAAAGGCGCTTAAGGCGACATAAAACCGGGCACTTTGGAACCCTTGTTATTTTCTGAAACGCGGAAACAAAACATATTGCTGCAAATACATTCCGCATTTTCTACATTTGCCCCATGTCTGATATTGTTTTCTCTCTCATCAATCAAGAACTCGACCGCCAGCGTCGGGGTTTGGAGCTGATTGCTTCCGAAAATTTCACCAGCCAGGCCGTACTCGATGCCATGGGCTCCTGCCTAACCAATAAATACGCAGAAGGGTATCCGGGCAAGCGCTATTACGGTGGTTGCGAAGTGGTGGATCAGATTGAAAACCTGGCCATTGATAGGCTCAAAACGCTTTTCGGTGCAGAATGGGCCAATGTGCAGCCGCACTCCGGCGCACAAGCCAATGCAGCCGTTTTCCTCGCCTGCCTCCAGCCAGGAGATAAAATCCTGGGTTTCGACCTGGCACACGGTGGCCACTTATCTCACGGTTCTCCGGTGAACTATTCCGGCAAGGTTTACAACCCGGTATTTTATGGTGTTGAACCAGATACCGGTCGGATTAATATGGACAAGGTAGAAGCCATTGCCCAGGCAGAAAAACCCAAACTCATTATTTGTGGCGCTTCTGCCTATGCGCGCGACTGGGACTATGCCCGATTCCGCCAAATAGCCGATTCGGTTGGAGCCCTGTTGCTGGCAGACATCGCGCACCCGGCCGGACTCATTGCCGCCAAATTGCTCAACGATCCTATCCCGCATTGCCATATCGTTACCAGCACCACGCACAAAACCCTGCGCGGGCCACGTGGCGGTATCATTATGATGGGTAAAAATTTTGATAACCCCTGGGGACGCACCACCAAGAAAGGAGAACCCATCCAAATGTCGTCCATACTGGACAGCGGCGTATTCCCGGGCATGCAGGGCGGTCCGCTGGAGCACGTAATTGCCGCTAAAGCAGTAGCTTTCCAGGAAGCCTTACAACCTGAATATAAGGAATACTGCAAACAGGTAGTGAAAAACGCCCAGGCCATGGCTGCTGAATTCAATACCCGTGGGTACGACCTGATTTCAGGCGGTACAGACAACCACCTTATGCTTCTGGACCTCCGCAGCAAAGGTGTAACCGGAAAACTTGCAGATCATGTATTGGGAGAAGCCGATATTACGGTGAATAAAAACATGATTCCATTTGATCCTCAACCACCTATGACCACCTCCGGCATACGTGTCGGCGCAGCAGCCATCACCACCCGCGGATTCCGGGAAGACGATTGCCGCCAGGTTGTAGAATGGATTGATGAAGTCATTACCCACGCATCCGATGCCTCCGTTCAGGCAAAAGTGCGCGGCGCGGTAAATGAATACATGAAAAAATTCCCCCTCTATTAACCCCATTTCCCACGTTATCACATTAAACACCTTCCACCATGACCGATACAAAAGCCAACTTGCTTTACGTTGAAGATGATGAAAGCCTCAGCTTCGTAACCCGCGACAATCTGGAATTAAACGGTTACAATGTAACCTATTGCAGCGATGGGAAACAGGCCATGGATATTATCCAGGCAGGCCAGAAATTTGACCTCTGCATACTGGACGTAATGTTGCCGGAAGTAGATGGTTTCACCATAGCACAGGAAATCCGTTCGATTGACGACCATGTGCCCATCATCTTCCTGACGGCCAAAAGCATGAAACAGGACAAGATTCACGGGCTTACCATTGGCGCCGACGATTACATGACCAAGCCCTTCAGCATTGAAGAACTCCTGTTAAAAATTGATATTTTCCTGCGCCGTACCAAATATGCCGTAATTCTCAAGCCAGGCAAACCAGTGATGGTTGGCAATTACCAGTTCGATTACAAAAACCTGAGCCTGAGCACGGATGGATACACCGAAACACTCACCCAGAAGGAGGCAGACCTGCTCAAACTTCTGAATGAGCACCGCAATCAGGTGGTAAAACGCTCTTTTATCCTGATCACCATTTGGGGGAAAGACGACTACTTCCTGGGAAGAAGCCTGGATGTATTCATTTCCAGATTGCGCAAATACCTGAGCCTTGATGAGCGTATCAAAGTGGAAAACATCCACGGCGTGGGCTTCAAGTTCAGGGTTGATGAATAACGGGTAAACTCCATATCTTAAGGCTGGTTTTGCCCCCAAAATCAGATTACGTGCAGCCACAAACCGATTCCAGCAGCGGCTGTCTTCAAGCCTTTGGCAGAGGGAGTTTCATTGCCCTTCTGGTAGTGGCTATTCCGTGTTATATAGTGCTTACCTACCGTGATGCCATTGAAGCCAGACTCTCCGGTCTGAGCGAAATGCCCGTATTCCAGCAACTTACCCAGGACTTCAAAACGGGCGCCGACATAGCTGGCGCGGCTTTTGCTGCAGAATTAAAGGCATTTTACGCCGACTCCTCCTTTTCCTACCGCCCTAACCAAGTATTTGCCAGAAAAAACACCTACTGGCAGCGTGAGCAGGTGGAAGCTCAGCTTCGTGCTAAAATGGGTAAAAAATTCCAGACAAGCGCCCTGCGTTATCTGGACTATGTAGAAGCCTACCGGGATCTGGCCGAGCTGGAAATGCGCAGAAGTAAAATCCCGGCCTCTATCACACTAGCTCAGGGAATCCTGGAAACCAATGCCGGACAAAGCGTCCTGGCCACCCAGGGAAACAATCATTTTGGTATAAAATGCAGAGCCCGACCAGGCTTTAGAAAGGATGGCGTGATCAACGATCAGGATTTCAACGCCCATTCCCTGGCCGTTGATTGCATGCAAATGCACGACGATTATGCCTGGGACAGGTTCGAAGTGTATCCATCAGCCAGAGAAAGCTACCGGCGGCACTCCATTCTTTTGCAGGATCAGCGCTACGGCTGGATGCTCCGAACATACGAGGTTGGTGGAGTTTATGACATTAAGAAGGATATATTTGGCCAAAACAGGGTGCCATACTACGCCGCCTGGTCGGTAGGACTCAAACAATCCGGATATGCTACCGCCCGCTTCTACGCCGAAAAACTCACCCTCATCATCGAAACCTACCAACTCTGGAAAATAGACTACGAAGCCGTCACCGCCCCACCCTCCAAATGACACAATGACCTAAATAACCTCCCAAATGACCGCCCCACTACCCTCCCACACAAAATTCCCTTCACTTTTTTAATTTTTACTTAGCATGAAAAACTTTTTCGAATTCTTCGGTTTTGTATCCATGGCCTGCATTTCTGCCATCCTGATCTTCATATTTATAGGAGGTAAAAAGGATGTACTCAGCAATGGATCACGCGATGGTTTCCTCACAGAAATGGGCGCAAGTTCCGACATTCCGGATGCCCCAAGAGCCATTTCAGACCGCCCTTCCAGATCAGGAGCAGGTTATGCCAAACGCGACAAAGCAGTTAAACCCACTGAAAAAGCTGTTTCCGCAGAAGAACAATTGAAGGCTTTATACGCTGATCAGGACTACATTGCCCAAACAGCCAAAGAATGGAAAGGCCTGGTTAAAGACGCCGCCGACGAATACAACCTCAAACCACAGGTACTACTGGCCCATGTGCTCGTACAATCTTACCTGGGCGAATACACGCGCTCAAACCTGTACAACGATGCTGCACGCCATGCCGGGGAGCGCCTGAAGCCGGTAGCTACCGCCGTAAAAGGCTACCAATACGGCTGGACCATGCAAAAGCTGATTCAGGACTTTAATCTGGTAAAATACTTCCCGGAAGAGGTACCTGTGGCAGCGGCATCAGTGGCCAGCCCATCCCGTAAGGCTGCGGAAAAGCACAACACGGTGGCCAAAGGTATTGCCAAAAGCGCCGCGCCAATGGCCAAAAACAATCCAATTGAGGAAGGTTTTAAATCAATGGTTGCCAAAGAATATGGTTTTTCTTCCTGGGCAGGCCTGCAAAAACTGGCCGATCCGGACACTAAAGCTCAAGCTGCCAAACGGGTAAAATCCCTCATGATGGCTTCCAGGGTTCGGTAATGCTACCGAACCCTGAGGGCCTTTATGGCGCTTTCATAATGGCCCAAACCCGCGTTTTCCAGGCTGATTGCAGTTGCAGGAAATAGACGCCCGGTGGATAATCCGCCAACGGGATGTCCTGATCCGTTATTGCCCCGGAGCCAGGCAGCTGATCCATTACCCTGCCGGATGGATGTATCAACAGGAGGGTCCATGGCCCGGCGGCTGGAAACAAGGCGGCAGGCATTTTGATAACATCCGATGCCGGATTGGGATATGGATACCAGTCGGGCTCATCAGACTGCTCATGAGCTGATAATACTCCTGTAATCTGGTTACGGGTGTAGGTATATCGCGTTTCCAAAAATGGCTTGATGCCATATGGCGTGTGGTTATCTACCGTTTGGTCAAAACCCTGATGAAAATCATCCAGGGTATAGCCGTAGTCAAGGGTGCGGAAAAAATCATCCTCTGCTGCAGGAGTAATAAGCGCCTCCAATACATCAATACGTGGAAAAATGGTGTCAGGATGTACAATGTAGCGACTTAAAGTATCCAAATACCGCAGGTATTCCTGTTTAAAAGCAGGTACGGCCAACAGTTTGGTTGCCAGAGGTCTGGGCTCTGAAGGCAACCAGTTCAAACAATTTCGTTTGGCCCAGTCCTTACCCAACCAGTCTACTCCAAAGGTATTGTCAGTATCATAGGTGATAAAGTCAAACCTGCCCGTTTCCGGGTTGTGATACAGGTAGTAATTGTTTTTGTTGTAAAAATAATCGTCCCAGTTTCCGCTGGCCACATCAATGGCAAAGGCTTTCAAAACCTTACTCACCTCCAGTACTTCCTGGATTTTATCCGGAAAACTTGCATCCACAGGCTGGTTTAAAACCGAAATCAGGTTGACTAAATCCGCATAATCATCGGCCGTTTCATTGGTTTGCAGCTCATATGCCCGCTCCTCCGGGTTATTCATGATAGCCTTGTAAGCTGCCTGATCAGTCCCGAGGTAACCCAAATCTGCCGGCCAGGTGCATTTGTACAAATTACCGTCATTGTCTGTATAATGCCGGTCCAGCCATTGCTTGTCCAGTTCTTCTATATTGGTGTATAGTCCTCTGTATTGTTGATTGATGTAAAGCCGCACAAAGGATGCCCTGCGTTCAGGCATACCAGCCTCTTTCCACACCTCATAAAATAGTTTTTCCCTAACCATCGTGGGATCGTTGTGCTGACCGCGCAGATTAATCTTGCGCACTCCCTGGTATTCCCGGCCCGGTACAAATGTATTAAGGCTGATTTTGAACGATTTTTTTGCTGCCCCCAAAGAAGTGTTGCCCCGCAACCGCAGCCCCACATCTTCCAGGGTATCGCGTTCTACCCCATCGTCGAAAATCATTCGGGCCCTGAGGTATCGGTCATTAATCAGCTGCCCCAGGATCAATTGAAAAGAATCGGGAGGCAATTCCAGGTAAATGGCAGATACTTTAGTGTCGTCGTACAACGACTGCCCCTGCAATGATGTGCCGCAGCAAAGTAGCGTCAGGCACAGGCTCAGCAAAAAATTTCTTTTCATACGGGCAAAGCTACGATACCCCCCTTTACCCCTGGTATTTGGTTTTTAGTAAGCGTTCGGCAAACTGTTTCATTTCTGCCGCCACTTCCTGATCGAAGATATCGGAAAAGTCAACCAGACCGTCTGTCAACTGCCAGAGTGTGAAATTGCGCACCTGTTCACCGTCTGCCACCCGGTGCCGGTGTTTACCGCCATCGGGTCTGATTTCTACATAATGCGCCTCATTTTCACTCACTATTTTAGTCCAGCTGTGATGATCCCTGCCCTGTGGCCTTGAAGAAGCCGGACGGCTGGGCGCTACAGAGCGGGTGCGCACCACCACTGTACTGGTTATCAGATCGTGCAATCCCTGGCTCCGGGCATTGAAGAGCATGAGCAAATACCCAATGCCAAGGGTAAACAGGTTGATGAAGTGGCAGAAAAAACGCCCAGTGGCAGTACCAAATCCAATAGGCTGATAATCAGCGCTTAACACCTTTATACCCATGATCTTTTTTCCCACTGTAGCGCCATTTGCTCCTCCTTCCTGTAGGGCAAAATACAACCATGGAGCAATGAAGGGCAAAAACATGGAAGGGATAAGAATAATCAGGGCATCAATCAAACGGGCAATCAGGCGCTCGCCAAAATTGGCGTACTCCAGGGCTGGTTCTGAGTAAGTTGGTTGATCGAGAATGGTCATAGCAGAATAATTGTAGCAGGAAGGTCCTATATTTGTGTGCACCAGACCCAACCTTTTTCGATTAATGGAGTGTCTTAGAAGAAATTCCCGGATAGAAGTCGTACGAATGTTATCCGGCTACTCCAAATCACCCATTCAGGAAAACTGGTTTAAACCTATTTGGTAGTGGCTATTTTTGGAAAAAAACAATATACGGAAACAGAGTTGGTGGCGGGCTGCATCGCCAACGACCGGCGTGCCCAGGAGGCACTATACCGTCGTTTTTTCCCGGAAATGATGCGTATGGTGCGCAAATATACCAAGGATGAGGATACAGCCATCGAGGTAGTCAATAATGGTATGATGCGGGTCTATAAAAAGATTCACACCTATGCCAATAAAGGCTCCCTGGAGGGCTGGGTGCGTCGGCTGGTATACCATTGCATGGCCGACTTTTATCGTGAAAATGCCCGATACCTCCATTTTTTGGTACTGGAAGACCACGATCAAAGTGTACCAGAGCGCGGATTGGAATCTTTTTATGAAGAAGACATTCTAAAGGTGTTGGGCACACTGCCCCCCATTTCTCAGGAGGTTTTCCGGATGTACGCCATTGAAGGATACAGCCACGCGGAAATTGCCGAAAACCTCAAAATGAGTGAAGGCACCTCCAAATGGCACCTGAGCACCGCCCGACAAAAACTACGTGAACTGTTGCAATACCAATATCCATCATTTGCTCTGGCAGCGAGCAAAAACTAAACTCCCCAAACATCCAAAGCCTACTTGCATTACATCATGGAAAAAAATTCTGTAGATAAAGGCTGGGTAGCCATGCAACAAATGTTAGACCGGGAAATGCCGGTCAAAAAACGTCGCCGTGCAGCATGGTGGTGGCTGGGTCTGTTATTGATACCCGTAGCCTCTTTGGCCGGATGGTGGTATGCACTGGAAAACCCTAAAACAGTTCCTGTGCCTATATCAAGTCAGCCAATTACCCAAAATCAGCACAATTCTTATCCCGCTGCAACCTTAGCAGAAAGCCATAACACCAACCAAACTGTTTCCACCACCCTTCAAACTACCCCTGCGGCATTAACCGCAAAATATACACAAAAGCGCAGACAAAACCTCCAAAAACCAATCAGTTCCATCCCTACCCTTACCATTGACCAGGTACAAACCCCAAACCCCATTCAAAACCCAAAAGAGATTGACCTCGCACGGATTGATATCCTGCCAGCCCAACCTTTCCCGTCAAGCCCCAGCAGCCAACCAGTAGCCAGGGAAACAGCTGCATTACCAACCAAACCAGCCACTTCCTTCAAACCATTCTGGTCAGTTGGCGCAACATCGATGGCAAGCACCGAAAAATTTGAAACCGTTAATGGTTTTTCCACTGGCGTAACCGTGGATTGGGCATTTTCCCGCAAATGGGGCCTGAGAACAGGCTTCCTGTACAATATCCACACACCACAGGAGGAAAGCAGACCAGTGGCTTCCATTATTGCGGAAAACTACACGGTTGAAGGTGAAATTTGGGCACTGGATATGAGTACCGGTCAACAAATCTGGCAAATGCCCGGCACAAGCACCCTGACCGACAACCTCCAAGGCAATGTGTACGTACCGGTGAGTCGCCTGCAACGTTTGGAATTACCCGTTTCTGTGTATTGGCAGACTACTAAATCTTTGAAGGTATACAGTGGACTTTCTGTTGCTAAAACTTTGATTACCAAAGCAGATCGCTTCAATTATTCCGGTGTTTACCAGATAAATCTGAACGATCAGGTGGCGGAAAAAGACGTGAGTAACCTGAGTGCACACAGTCTGAACACCTGGAATGTGCAAGCCATCATGGGCATTGGCTGGAGGGTTAGTCCGGTATTCGAGCTGGGGCTGAATGGCTCACTGCCTTTCCAACGCATAAAACGCCTCGAAGGCATTGCTAACGATAATAATGGCGTTCCGGATTACACCAGCATCCGGGTACGCACCCAACGCACCCCACTGCTGGCGCTCTATGGAACCATCTATTTCTGATGACCAAAACACCTTGTTCGGTTTTTTGCTTTGTACCTTAGCGCGGAAATCAAAGCAGCATGACTGAACTACCTGAACAACCTAAGCCACCCGTTCAACCCAAAGAGATTGATTTTGCGGAAGCGAGTGTCAGTGAACGCTACGAAGATGTATATCAATGGATTCGCCCCAATGAGGTGTCTGATGTGCGCTGGCGCGATGGAGCCTACGAATTCGTATGCCACAATGGGGTTTGCTTGCGCATATATGTCCTGGCTGCCGGCATTTTCCGGCTCCGTTATGTGCCCGACGGCCTTTTTCAGCCCGACTTTTCCTATGCCCTTGATCCATCTTTTGAAACGGAAAAAGTAACCGTGCGACTCGAAGAGCGCGATGGTGAATACCTGCTGGACTCCGGCGCACTTCAGGTAGTGGTTTCCAAGCTTGATCTCAGGGTAAAGTTTTATGATTCCGACGACCGCACCCTTTGTGAAGATGAAGGCGGTTTTTCTGCCAAAAGGACCATTCTAAAAGGCTGGAATGAACTCCGAATGGAGAAAATATGCCACAAAAAAGAAGTCTTTTATGGCTTGGGGGACAAATCCTGCGGCGCCAATCTGGCTGGTAAAAAGTTTGAAAACTGGTGCTCTGACTCCTATGCTTATGGTCGTGAAACCGATCCGCTGTACCGTGCCATCCCCTTTTATTATGCCCTGAATCATGGCATAGCCTATGGCATTTTCTTCGATAACAGCTATAAAACCACCTTTGATTTCGATACGCAGGGTACGGGTGTAACCACTTTTTCGGCTGCTGGTGGTGAGTTGAACTACTATTTCCTCATGGGTCCGGGCCTGGAAGATGTGTCACGCAACTACGCCAGGTTAACTGGTGTACATACCCTGCCGCCTGTTTGGGCGCTCGGTTACCACCAATGTCGCTGGAGTTATTATCCCGACAGTCATGTCAGAGAAATTGCAGAGGGTTTCCGAAGCAGAAAAATACCCTGCGATGCCATTTATCTGGATATAGATTACATGGATGGGTACAGGTGTTTTACCTGGGATAAAAAAGGGTTCCCCAATCCGAAACTACTGGTAGATGATCTTCGGGAAAAAGGGTTCCAGACGGTGGTAATGATTGACCCGGGCATCAAAGATGACCCCAATTACGCCGTATATCAGGAAGGAATGGAGCAACAAATGTTTCTCCGGAATTCAGATGGCAATGTGGTAAAAGCTCCGGTATGGCCGGGCTTTTGTGTGTTCCCGGATTTCACCCACCCTAACGTTAGAAAATGGTGGGGAGGATTGTATGAAGATATGTACAAAAATCTGGGTATTGCCGGTTTTTGGAATGATATGAATGAGCCCGCCGTATTTCACGTGCACCACAAAACCCTTCCCGATGATGTGATGCACCATTACGAAGGCTATCCTTGTAGCCACCGGAAAGCCCACAATATCTACGGGCAGCAAATGAACCGGGCGTCTTTTGAAGGATTCCTGGAACTCCAGCCTGACAAACGGCCATTCCTGCTCACCAGGGCCACCTACAGTGGCGGACAGCGGTTTGCATCCGTTTGGACGGGTGATAATTGCTCCGATTGGGAGCATTTGCAGATAGCCAATATTCAGTGCCAACGACTTTCTGTATCCGGATTTTCCTTTTGTGGAACGGACATTGGAGGCTTTGCGGGAAATGCTGATGGAGAGTTGTTTGTAAGATGGCTGCAACTGGGGGTATTTCATCCACTGATGCGGGTACACAGCATTGGAAAACACAGCGCCGGCGATGCTTTGCCGGCCGAGGAAGCGGAATTGGCAGATCCAGCCATGCACCTTTTGGACCAGGAACCCTGGTCTTTCGGAGAAAAATGGACCGATTTGGCGAAAAAAGCCATTGAGCTGAGGTACTTCATGCTACCTTGTCTGTATTCGGCCATGTGGTTGCATAGCCTGGACGGCCTGCCTGTATTGCGGCACCTGGCATTTGCAGACCCATCTGATCCAAAGCTATGGGACCAGGAACGCGATTTTCTGTTTGGGGAACACATTTTGGTGAGTCCGGTGATACAACCCAAGGTGCAGCGCCAGGGAGTTTACCTGCCTAAAGGCAACTGGTATTATTTCTGGACCGGCCAATGGCACAATGGAGAGGTATTCATCAACACCATGCCCGATCAGATTCCGTTTTTTGTGCGCGAAGGTGCGGTTATGCCAGTGTATCCATCGCGTCAGCATACGGGCGAACCGATTGAAGAATTAACCCTGTATGTTTATTACAAAAACGGATTGGAAACCAGTCACTTATACGAAGACAAAGGGGAAGGTTTCGGGTATAAAAACGGAGAGTTCAGTTTGAAAATCCTGGAAACAGAGGGTCGAAACAATGCCTTCACCATGCGGGTGCGCAAGGAAGGTGGCTACGAGCCGGAATACACAAAAGTCAAGCTTTACCTGGTTGGTTTTCCCATGTTTGTGAAAAAGTGCAGCGTAGACGGAGTTGAAATGCCCATCAAGGAAATAAAGCTCCGCGACCGTTCATTGTACACGCTGACCTTACATCCTACATTTGAAAAAATTGAATGGGAAGGTTAATTAACCATTCATCTTAATCATTAACCATATTTCACCGTGCTAAGCTGGGAAGATTTTGAAAAAGTAGACATGCGGGTGGGCACTATTTTGGAGGCCAAACCATTCGAAGGCGCCCGAAATCCGGCTTATCAGCTTTGGATTGATTTCGGAGAACTGGGGATTAAAAAAAGCTCCGCGCAAATCACTCAGTTGTACACTCCGGAAACCCTGGTTGGTCGGCAGGTTATTGCAGTGGTGAATTTTCCACCCAAACAGATTGCCAACTTTTTCTCGGAATGTCTGGTGTTGGGTATTGTTGGTGATGAAAAGGTAGTAACGCTTTTGCAACCCGAACGCCCGGTGAAGAACGGACAACGTATTGCCTAAACCTATCCAACTCTTATTGTATGAAGCTTAACTGGCAAAGAATTTCCCTGCACATCCTTTTCTGGGCAGTGTACGTTCCTCTGAACGCAGTACTTAACTGCATCCTCCAACGTGTGCCGCTGGAAGAATCGTTCCGGGAAGCCTTGATTGGAGAGTTTTTCTCGCTTCCGGTCAAGTTGTTACTCACTTATTTTGTGTTTTACTATGTCATCCCGCTGTACCTGGATCGTAGCAAGATTTATAAACTGGTGGGATTACTCCTGGCGGCCTTTGTGGTAGCTACTGTAGTTTACCGACTGGAAATAGCCTATGTATATTTCCCAATTTTTAAACCCGGAGAGACTTATAATTTTCTGAATCCCAAGGGATTATTACTTACGGAATTCGACCTGTTTATTACCCTGGCCGCGGCGGTAACCATCAAGATGATCCGGGTACACTACAAAAGCCTGGAATTCGAACAGGAACTGATGCGCGAAAAATTACAATCCGAACTCAGCTTCCTGCGCGCACAAACCAATCCGCATTTCCTGTTCAACACCCTGAACAATCTGTATGTGCTGGCGCGAAAAAAGAGCGACAAAACCCCGGACGCCATCATGATGTTATCCAAAATCATGCGCTTTGTATTGTATGAATGTCGCGCACCAAGGATCTCCGTACTGGACGAAGCCAAGATTATTCAGGATTATATAGAACTGGAAAAACTGCGCTATAGCAAACGACTAACTGTTGATTATCAGGAAGATATAGACAATCCAGTTACCTCAATAGCCCCTTTGCTGTTGCTGCCATTTGTAGAGAATAGCTTCAAGCACGGCGCTGGCGGCACCACCGGAGATGTAGCCATCTCTATTCGTATATCCCTGCATGAGCAGCAATTAACCTTTGTGGTGCAAAACACCATGGATCCCGATGGCGAAGGCGCCACTGGTATTGCAGCAGATGTTGGCGGCATTGGCCTCCGAAATGTTCAACGTCAACTGGCCCTCATTTATCCAGATCAACACGAGCTCAAAACCACCCGCGAACACGGACTTTTCACCGCCAATCTTAACATTAACCTGAGCTACTAGAATGTCGCCCCGATGGGGCTGGGTGTGGCCTTCGGCCCCACTCACTCATTCACTCACTCACTCACTCACTCATTACTATGGTAGTAGTTACCGGCGCAGCAGGATTCATCGGTTCCTGCATGATCAAACGGCTTAATGACGCCGGATATAAAGATGTTTTAGCTGTGGATGAGTTTTCACGGCCCGATAAAAACCGCAACCTGGAAGGCAAGCAGTTGTGGGGACAAATGCACCGGCACAACTTTGTGCGATGGCTGGAAAGGAACCACACTGATGTGGATGCCGTCATTCACCTGGGCGCCAGAACTGATACTACAGAGCAAAGCATTGAGATATTTAATGAACTGAATCTGGAATATTCCCGCGCCCTCTGGATGATTTGTGCAGGATATGATATTCCCTTCCTGTACGCCAGCAGCGCAGCCACTTATGGATTGGGAGAACATGGTTATGTAGACGACCATGGCTCTATTCCACTCCTAAAGCCATTGAATCCATACGGGCAAAGCAAGCAGGATTTTGATGTCTGGGTATTGGAAACAGCGTATGCCAGCCCTTCGGTTGGTCAACCGCCGCAGTGGGCCGGTTTTAAGTTTTTCAACGTTTACGGTCCGAACGAGTACCACAAAGGCCGGATGGCATCCGTTATCTTTCATACGGCGCGCCAAATCAAGGCCACCGGAGCCATGAAGCTGTTCCGCTCCCACCGGCCAGATTTTAAGGATGGAGAACAAAGCCGGGACTTTATCTATGTGAAAGATGTAGTGGAAGTGCTGCTACATTTTCTGGAAAACAAACCAGAGAAAGGCATCTACAACCTCGGAACCGGTCAGGCCAGAACCTTCCTGGATTTGGCCAAAGGTACTTTCCACGCACTCGGGCTGGAGCCTCAGATTACATTCATGGATACCCCTGCCGATATCCGCGACACATACCAGTACTATACCCAGGCCGATATGTCCAAACTCAGGGCTGCCGGTTATAAAGAGCCCTTCATTGGTTTGGAGGAAGGCATTACAGATTATGTGCAGCGATATCTGAAAGACGAATTGATCTGGTGATTAACCGCCCTTTTTAAAACGGTAGGAATACAAATCCGATTCTCCTTCATAGTAGCCGTCGAGTGAAAGATTGTTGTAAGCACTTTGCATGGCTTCAATGGCCTCGCTTACGTTGGCTATCCGTTTGCCGTTTACACTGGTAATAATAAATCCAGGTTGCATATTGGTTTCAAACACCAAACTGCCCCTGCGCACACTGCTCACCATGACACCCTGAAGGCGCAATTTGCGTTGCTCATCCCTGCTGAGGTTCCGCATAGCCAAACCCAGCGCCTCTTCCATTTCATTACCAATGGCTTTGGCAACTTTGGTGGAATTATTCACGTCTTTAAGGGTAATTTTTGTGCGTTGTCGGCGATTTTCACGCCAATAGTCAACCTGAACCGATTCACCGGGGCGGAAACGGCCAATATATTCCTGTAGTTCAGAAGTGCTGCGTACGCTGGTATTGTCTATGCCCACCACCACATCTCCAGGTTGTAATCCGGCATCAGATGCTGCTCCCTCCGATGTTACGCGGTTAATCAATACTCCCTCCGCATTGGGTAACCCGAGTTCTTTGGCGGTTTCGCTGTCCAAATCCTGAATACCGACACCAAGAAAAGCCCTTTGCACAATACCAAATTCCCGCAAATCTGAGACAACCTTTTTAACCAAATTGGAGGGCACAGCGAAAGAATACCCTTCATAACTACCTGACTCTGTTATAATTGCGGTATTAACACCAATCAATTCTCCGGCAGTATTAACCAGTGCGCCGCCCGAGTTGCCGGGGTTTACCGCAGCATCCGTTTGGATAAAAGATTCAATACTTGCCGCGCCGGACAAAATATTGATGTTGCGTCCTTTGGCACTGACAATACCGGCTGTAACAGTGCTTTCCAGGTTAAAAGGATTGCCTACGGCCAGCACCCATTCTCCCACACGTACAGAATCGCTATTGCCAAAAATAACAAATGGCAAATTGGTTTCTTCAATTTTCAGCAGCGCTATGTCTGTAGATGGATCTGAACCAATTAATTTGGCCTGATAGGTCCGTTTGTCGGCCAGGGTAACCTTGATGTCTTTGCTTTTTTCAACCACGTGGTGATTGGTTACAATGTAACCTTCAGGCGCTACCACCACACCTGAGCCAGAAGAACCTGTTAAGGAACTACTACCCCACAGGCTACTGCCGGTTTCGATGAGCGCACGGATATTCACCACGGATGGTGTAGCCAGTTCCGCAGCCTGAATAAAGTTAGTAGGCGAGGATGAACGGAACTCAGCATTGGCACGACGCTCGAAAAGCTGGTCTACCAGCCCGGCCAGGCGGGTTTCTCCATTGGAGTTGGCCCATACCACCTGGTTGGGAGCAATCCAGCGGCTGTACAGGTAAACAGAAAGCAGAGAACTGCCTACGCAAACCAGAGCGAGCAAAAGGTATTTCTTCATAGCGTCATGTTAGATCCGTCCATAAGAACGACACAAATTTAATAATTGTTGGATCAGATTACTAAAAGTAGATCAAACCTGCCAAATCTATCCAAAAACCAGGCCGAATCGCGTTATTTTTGCGCCATGAAATTTTGGAAATACCAAGGCGCCGGCAACGACTTCATTATGGTGGATCAACGGCAGAAGCAATGGCTTACCCGAACTGATACAGACCGAATTGCTCGTCTGTGCGACCGAAGGTTCGGCATTGGGGCAGATGGTCTCATTTTGCTGGAATCGAAGTCCGGTTTCGATTTTGAAATGATCTATTTCAATGCCGATGGCCGGGAAAGTACCATGTGTGGCAATGGAGGCCGGTGTATTGCCGCCTTTGCTCACCACCTGGGCATTGTGGGCGAAAAATGCCTGTTTCATGCCATAGATGGACCACATGAAGCCAGTATCCGGGCCGAAACTGCCGACAATTGTTGGGTAGAGCTTAAAATGATAGACGTACAGCAGGTGGAGTACGACAAAGATGCCTATGTTTTGAACACAGGATCACCTCATTACGTTCAGTTTGTCAGCCAGTTGGACCAAAAAGATATGGTAAGGGAAGGCAAAGCAGTACGATATGGCGAACGTTTTAAGCAGGAAGGGATCAACGTCAACCTCATTGAATCCAATCCGGACGGGACCTTGAAGATTCGGACTTACGAACGTGGAGTGGAAGACGAAACCCTGGCCTGCGGAACCGGCGTAACCGCCGCCGCCATAGCTGCATTCATCCGCCAGAAAGCGCCATTGGGCGACTTTGAGATACCTGTTCATGCCAGAGGAGGCGATCTTGCAGTGCGTTTTTCAGCCCAGGCTGATGGTAGTTTTTCCCAGATTTGGTTGTGTGGACCGGCTGTACGCGTTTTTGAAGGGACCATTCAATGATAAGCCATGAAAAAAACAATTATCCTGCCCCTGTTATTATTTGCCACCACACACCTCTGGTCGCAAACAGATTCGATTCCTGCCCCTGTTCCTGATTCTGTGCAGACATTATCCAAAGCAGATAAAATTGCCGAATCCCGCAAAGAACTGATCACATCGTTTCTTCTGGACGATCCCGCCGGCGCCGGACTTTGGATGGATTCCCTGACGAGGCTGGAAGATGCCCAGTATGCCGGTTTGATATGGGACGAACGCTGGTTATTATATTACTGGACGGAATCTTACGGAACCCTCCTAGCGGAAGTAACTACCTTTAATGAAGATGAACGCGCACTGCAATCCTGGAAAATACAGCCCCCCAAAGACAGTTTATTCGACTATATTGATATTACCCTCAACGATCGGAAATACGATATCTTCGGGAGCATCCGAAATGCTTTCCTGAATGAGGAAGAAAAAGCCTTCACAACCCTGCTGCTGGAATACCTGCTCAGGATGAACCACGATGAAGAAGAATGGGCAAACCGCTTACAATCCTTTGAAGACCACTATCCGGCTTCCCGCTTCAAACCTTTTGTAAAAAGCATTAAACCAGCCATCATGAAGCCCTCCAGACACGCTTTGGGCATTTCCGGTGGCTTTTGCCTGGGGAATTGGAGCGATCAGCTGGAACGAAACCTTGATGTGCCATATTCCATGCAGTTCGACCTGTATTACTGGACCAAACGCTGGAATTTTCTGTTTGACGCCACCTTTGCCGGCCCGTACATTAGAAGAGATATTGTTGCCAATGGAGACATATGGCCCAAAGATGACCCTACCACTTTTGTTTCCCTGGGGCTTCACCTGGGCTACGACCTGATCAATCGGCCCAAAATCAGGGTGTTCCCAACTGTAGGCGCCGGACTCGGCATTCTGAAACCAACCGAACCGGATGAGGATGAAGAACCGTTGCCTTTTTATTACGACAATTTCTATTTCACAGAATTTCACCTCGCCGCTGCCCTGACAGCTGATGTTAAGCTCTTTACCAAAGATAACCTGGATTGGAATACACCAAAAGGCTCTTACCACGGCATCAGGTTGAAATTAGGCTGGAATGGACTCAATTTTGGCAAGCGAAATGAGTACCTTCGGGGCGAATTGTTTTACCTGGCAGTGCATTACAACCTGTTCGGTGTACTTCCCAAATCCAATCCCTAACCACAATTCCGTTCCTACATGTCTTTCGACTGGCTTTCCGACCTTCAGCCCTTATTCGATGCGCAGGAATCCTGGCACGATGGATCCTATGGCAAACCTGTGGCCGCTCATTTGCTGAGCAGTCAGGATACCCTTTTTACTATTGCTTGCGGGGCTGATTTGCTGGCAGAACACGTACGAAGATTTCGGTTTAGTCCGCAAGTAATCCAACGGTTGGGGCAGGTAACTGACAACAAGGGCCGCTCGGTATTTTCCGAAAGCTTTTTGAATCATCTCCAGCGCATTCGCCTGCGCGCGCACGTGAGCGCAGCGCCTGAGGGCACCTTGCTGCTCCCGGGCGAGCCTGTTCTCACCATTGTTGCCCCGGAATTGCAACTCCGCTTGCTTCAATCTGCTATTCGACTTCTGTTTTGGGATTCATGCACCTATGCCACACAGGCAGCACTGGCCAACTGGCAGAAAGGACAATACTCTGAAGAAGATACGCCACATGCGCCCAGATTACCCTTCAACCCGCAGGGCTGGAATACACGCGCCAGTTATATCGGTGGCGGCCATTTTGATATGGAAACAGCCAGACCTGGAGCTGATAGCTGGCCAGGAATGCGCGTTTTTGAAGACGAGCAAGGGCAGCCTTTGGTACAAATCCGCCGTCTGTTCAAAGGAGAACACCCCTTGGGAGATGTGTGGTTAACGGCCCATCAGGAAACTGACGCCAGTGTGAGCCACACACATATTGCCTTCCAAAACGTTCAAAAAGGACAAATAGAAAACGTCCAGATGTCGCGCTTCCAAAACCTGCTTCAACCGGTATTGGTGAAGGGGCATCCGGCCTTTAATTCCCCTAGCCTGGATTACCTGCGGCAAAGAACCTGGAAGCAACTGGAAGCATTTCACCAGTTGGACCTCAAAGAATACCCAAGGGGCTGGTTTATACGCTCCTAAACCCTGGTGAGTGCACACTTACTCGTTTTTCAGCGCTTTTTTGTACACTTTAAGGCATCTTTCCCGGGCGAAAGTATGTTCCACCATGGGTCGCGGATAAAGTGGCGTACCAAATTCAGGCACCCATTTGCGGATATATTTGTACTCCGGATCAAACTTCTTGGCCTGTTCCATGGGATTGAAAATACGGAAATAAGGCGCCGCATCTGTGCCGCATCCTGCCGCCCATTGCCAGCCTCCGGAGTTGCTGGCCAGATCGTAATCCAGTAACTTTTCTGCAAAATAAGCCTCGCCCAGACGCCAGTCTAACAGCAAATGTTTACTCAAAAAACTGGCCACCACCATGCGCACCCGGTTGTGCATATAACCCGTTGCATTCAGCTCGCGCATACCCGCATCTACCAGCGGGTAGCCGGTTTTGCCAGTTTTCCATTTGTCGAAATCTTCAGGAGCCGAGCGCCATTCTACCA
>DATGWL010000065.1:0-13478 GCA_035299505.1 Saprospiraceae bacterium
TCAAAAATTTGAGCTTTTTTCGTCAGTTTTTGCGTTTTTGAAGAAGCATCCCGAGTACTCGGGACGTGACTGAAAAAAGGTGAAAAATGGCGGAAAAAGGACAGTTTTTGGCCCGGCAAGAAAATCCCCAACATGCTCTAAAAGTTGCCCGCAAAAATATACCTTTCTTTAAAATGTTGTCCTAACTCAAACCCTTCAATCATCTTCCTCAGTACGCCGGAATGATATTCCGGCACACTCATGCTTCAGCCTTCCCGGAATACCATTCCGGGGTACTATCTTCGCCCTTGATATGCAACAAGTCGTAGGGCAACAACGAACCAAAGATTTCCTGGCCAGCCTTGCAGCCGGCGGCAGGGTTCCTCATGCACTGTTATTCCTATCCGGAACCGGAGGTGGCGGACTGGCCATGGCCAACGCTTTTGCCCAAACCCTGCAATGCGAAAAAAATAACGCCTCCGATGCGGCAGACGACGGCGGCTTGTTTGGTCCGGCAGAACCCGTAGAGCGCCTGCAACCGGAACGTGTGGAAGCTTGTGGCGAATGTTCCGCCTGCCGAAAATCTGCCCAGTATATCCACCCGGATATCCATTTTTCCTTCCCAACCATCGGCACAAATGCAGTTAGCACAGATTTTTTGAAGGAATGGCGCGCTTTTTTAGCCGAAACACCCTACGCCGATGCCAATTCATGGCTTCAACGGCTGGGCGCCGAAAACAAACAGGGCAATATCAACAAAGAAGAATGTAACGCCATTCTCAAAAAACTTAGCCTCAAAGCCTTTGAAGGCCGGTACAAAATCCTGCTTATGTGGCTGCCCGAATACCTGGGTAAAGAAGGCAACCGACTCCTCAAACTCATTGAAGAACCGCCGGAACAAACCATTTTCCTGCTCGTTGCCGAAAACCAGGACCTCATTCTGAACACCATCCTCTCGCGCTGCCAACTCGTAAAGCTGGATCCGCTTACCGACGAAGAGGTTGCCCAGGGCCTGGTAGCCCAACGCGGACTCAGCCTGGAAAGGGCCAGGCAAATTGCATTCCTGAGCGGCGGCGATTTTGGTACGGCACTCAGTGTAGCCGATACTCCTGCCAACGACGACGCCCAACTACTCCTCGACTGGCTGCGCAAATGCTGGCGCGGACATGCTGTGGAGATGGTGCGCTGGACCGAAGATTTTGCCAAACTCGGACGCGAAAACCAGAAGCAATTCCTGCAATACGGATTGCACTTCTTGCGCGAAATGCTCTCGCTCATCAGCACCGGAAGCCCCAATATGCGTCTGCGCCCCGAAGAACTGGCCACCGCGCAGAACATGGCCAAAGTGCTCAATTTTGATAAAATAGTACAAATTGTAGGCTTGCTCAACGATAATATCTATTATATCGAACGCAATGCCAATCCAAAAATCCTGTTCCTGGACACCTCCATCCGGGTAAACAGTATCATGAAATCATGAACGAAAACAGCTTCTCCTGGAAACGAATGGGTATGGTGCTACTCCTGACCATTGCGGTAGGCATTGGGCAATATTTCGTGGCGCACCAGTTCAACGATGGCAAAATGGGCCAGAAAGTTTACGGCGGCATCTTCATCGGCATGGCTATTCCAAGCTTGTTGCTGGGTGGTGTGATGCGCCTTTTCAGGCCTACCTTGCAACGATATTTTGCCATTACAGCCGGTCTTTGTTTATTTACCGGACTTTTATTGCTGCTGTTGTAAGGCGCATGGCGAGTATCTTTCAGAAAAAGGAAAGAATTATGCCCGAACCCTTGCTACTTTTGCTCTTCAATTTTCGTTGGAGAGTGTTTTGACTTTAATACGCTTAATTCCAAAAACAACACATGGGATGTATAGGATGCTCCTGTTCAACAGGTAAAGATAGTGTAGGCGGCTGCAAATCAAATGGAGGATGCGCCTCCGGAGGATGCAATCGCCACAATACATACGACTGGATTACGGCTCAGGGAATTTCAGATCCGCGCCCGTTCGATGTAGTAGAAGTGAGTTTTAAGAACGGTTCGCGAAAGGAATTCTTCAAAAACCCGCAACACACCCGCGCCACAACCGGCGACTGGGTAGTGGTGGAGTCTGCTTCCGGCGGCTTCGATGTAGGCAAGGTTTCCCTTACCGGCGAACTCGTACGCCTGCAGATGAAACGCAAACGCGTACGTCAGGATGCACGCCTCAGTCAGGTAGTGCGTAAAGCCCACGACCGCGATATCGAACGCCTCGATGAAGTGCGTAAAGAAGAACGTGATATCCTCATTCACGCGCGCGCCATTGCCCGCTCGCTCGACCTCAACATGAAAATCGGCGATGTCGAATTTCAGGGCGATGGCCGGAAATGTACCTTCTACTACACCGCCGATGGCCGTGTGGACTTCCGCGAACTTATCCGGCATTACGCCCGCGATTTCAAAGTGAAAGTGGAAATGCGCCAGATAGGTGCACGCCAGGAATCTGCCCGTATCGGCGGCCTGGGCAACTGCGGCAGGGAATTGTGCTGCTCCACCTGGCTCAGCGAGTTCAAAAGTGTGAACACCGCCGCCGCGCGCTACCAAAACCTGGCCATCAACCAAACCAAGCTCAGTGGCATGTGCGGCCGTCTCAAATGCTGCCTCAATTACGAGCTGGATACCTATATCGATGCACTGGAAGACTTTCCGGATCGCGCCGAAAGACTGAAAACACAGGCCGGCCTGGCCATCCTGATCAAAACGGATGTGTTCAAAAGGCTGATGTTCTATACCTATGCCGAAGACCGGGGTAAACTCTACCCCATCCACGTAGACCAGATCTGGGAAGCCATTGATCTGATCAAATCCGGCAAATTACCCGGCAGCCTGGAAGATATCCTGGCCATGGCCCCTGCTCCGGAAGTGGAAGAGGCGGAAGAAGTTGAACCGGATTTCGAAAATGTGCACGACGTTATCCAGTTGCCCATCGAAAAACGGAACAAACGGAAGAAAAAGCGGAGCAAAAACCGCGACCGCTCCCAATCTGCCGCAGCAGCAGTGGAAAAAGCCGCCCAAAACGATGCAATGCAGGGCAAAAAACAAGGCCCGCCACCACGCAGAAACGACAGGCCCGGCGGCAACCCGCAAGGTGGAGCTCAGGGACAAGGCAACCGTCCGCCACAAAACAAACCACCGCAAAACCGTCCGGATCAGAAACCACAGGGCGACCGCCCCAAACAGGATCAGCGTCCTCCCAACCCGCCTAAAAACCAGGGCGGCGGAGGCCCGAATCCCAACCGCAATCAAGGTGGTGGCGGCCCTAACCGCAATCCGGGAGGAGGCGGTCCAAATCCTAATCGTAACCAGGGCGGAGGCCCAAACAAACCTAAAGGCAAATCGTAAGTCATGATGCGTAACCTATTTTTTGCCCTGGCAGCAACGTTTGCTGTTTTTTCTTGTCAGAATAATTCGGAACCTAAAAAAATGTCCGGATTGGCAAGTGCTCTTCAGGATTCTACCCTGATCCGGGTTTGGCCCAAAGAAATTGATTCACTGAAGCGCCTGGACCCAAACATTCCCATTGTGGATGTTCGTACTGAACTGGAATACCGCACCAGCCACATCTTCCGGTCCATTAACTGCAGTGTCAAATCTGCGGATTTCGACCGTAGAATTGTTCAGCTGAACCGTCAGGCGCCAGTGATAGTGTACGACGAATCCAGTACCGTAAGTCTCCAGGCGGCTGAAAGAATGAAGGCGCTTGGTTTTGTGCGGGTATATGAACTGGCAGGTGGCATTTATAGCTGGGCCCGCGACGGCAAGGCACTGGTTTCTGGCGACTCCGGGATAGACTCTAATTTGATATTGAAATAATTGCCGGCACTTGGCCAATCCATCCGGCTCTGTGTATGGAAGAACTGATCAAAAAAGTCAGAAAGATTGAGATCAAGACCCGCCGGATTACACGCAACTTGTTCACCGGTGGCTATCACAGCGCTTTTAAGGGCCGGGGCATGTCGTTCAGCGAAGTGCGCCAATATCAGTTTGGCGACGATGTGCGCGACATAGACTGGAATGTAACGGCCCGTACCGGCGAGCCGCATATCAAAATTTTTGAGGAAGAACGCGAGCTTACCGTCATGCTGATGGTAGACATCAGTGGCTCGGCTTTTTTTGGCACTACCGGCCAATGGAAACAGGAATTACTCACAGAAATATGCGCTCTGCTGGCTTTTAGCGCCGATTCCAACAACGACAAGGTAGGCTTGCTGCTTTTTTCTGATCAGCCGGAACTCTACATTGCCCCAAAAAAGGGGCGGCAGCACACCCTGCGGATCATCCGGGAATTGCTCAATGTACAACCCGCCGATCGCGGCACCGACCTGTCTGCCGCCATTCAGTTTGTACGCAATGTGCAGAAGAAAAAAAGCGTATGCTTTGTTTTGTCTGATTTCCAGGGCAATGATTACGAGGCCGCATTGCGCATTTTAGCCCAAAAACACGACAGTGTGGGCATTCACTGCTGGGATCCGCGCGAACGCGAATTACCCAATGTTGGTTTGCTACAGGTTAAAGATGCTGAAACAGGCTACACTACCTGGCTCGACACCTCCAACCCCATGGTCAGAAACGATTATGCCCGGCGTTTCGACGATACCCGCGCTGCGGCACAGGCAGCCTTCCGCAGCGCCGGAGCCGATTTTTTGAGCCTGCAAACCTCAGAATCGTTCGCCTCCGTTTTGCTTCACTTTTTTGAAAACAGAGCCAAAAAATGAGCAAAGCCAGTCTGCTATCCTGGATTTTTCTGGTTTTCTCCTGCCTCGCAGCCACTCAAAGCCTGGCTCAGGCTAGCCTTTCTGCCGACAGCAATCAGGTAGAAACAGGCAATGCCCTGATCCTGCACCTGCAATACCCGGCTAACCTGGGCAAACCCACCGACACCCTCAAATTTAACGCCTGGGCCAACCAGCTTCCTGCAGAAAACATCGTGGAGCAAACCGATTGGGTTGCCCGCGAAAATGGCACTTATGGCAAGAGCCTAACAGTGTTGTTCTTCGATGAAGACACCCTGCAACTTCCGCCGCTACCCATAGCCCTGCGGAATGGAGATACCCTCCTGACCAACACCCTGGACCTGGTGGTAAAAGCCACCCCTGCACCCGACGACCTCAACGATATGGCGCCCATCAAGGATATCCATACAGAGCCTGCAGACTGGACAGATTATTTGCCCTGGATCCTGGGGGTTGCTGCGGTTATGGCCGTTTTGTACCTGTTTTATGTTTTGGTCAATCGTCGCCGGGAAGCCCGAATGCGGAGCCGCTCCCTGGCCCTGCCGCCCCACGAACTGGCCCTGAAAAAGCTGGAGGTTTTGCAGCAAAAAAACTGGATTGCCCGCGGGCAGGTCAAAGAGCACTATGCCGAGCTGACCGATATTATCCGGGAGTATCTGGAAAAACGTTTTGCCGTGCCGGCGCAGGAATCCACCACCTACGAAACCGTGTTGCGACTGAAAAAAGCGGAATTTCCACAGCAATGGCTTCAGCCGCTACAGGCATTGCTGGAACAGGCGGATCTGGCCAAATTTGCCCGCGTTGTTCCGGATGATTCCTTCCGGGAGTCTTCCTTCCAACTGGCGCGCAACCTGGTGTTGGAAACCAAACCAACAGCCACAGAAAACCCCGAAAACCAACAAGCATGACCCTCGCTGCTCCACTTTGGCTACTGTTGTTGCTGCCGCTGGTTTGGCTGATCCGCCGGAGCCGGCAAAACAACGCCCTGCGCCTTCCTCAGGCCGAAGCCAGTTTGAAGCACACTGGCTGGCGCACCCGGATCAGGAGCAGACTGCACTGGTTGCGCTGGGCGGCATTGGCTTTATTGGTGTTGGCCATGGCCCGGCCGCAACGCAAATGGAACGAAGAAAAAATCAAGGCCGACGCGCTGGACATTGTACTCAGTATGGACATATCCCCTTCCATGCTCAGCAGGGATTTTGAGCCAGACCGGCTGACGGTATCCAAGCTGGTGGCGGCAGATTTTGTAGAAAACCGTCCGCACGATCGGGTTGGACTTGTAGCGTTTTCTGCAGAAGCATTCACCCAATGTCCGCTTACCACCGACAAACGTGTGGTAAAGTCGTTCATCAACGAACTCACGGTGGGCAGACTGGAAGATGGAACAGCCATTGGAATGGGACTTGCCACGGCGGTGAACCGACTGAAAGACAGTCCTTCCAAAACCAAAATTGTGGTGCTGATTACTGATGGGGAAAACAACGCCGGCTATATAGCACCCATGCAGGCGGCTGAAATAGCCAAAACCCTGGGCGTTCGTGTGTACACGGTGGGCATCGGCACAGAGGGTGTAGTGATGTCGCCCGCACAACGCAATCCGGATGGTTCCTACAGTTTTGCGCCCAGGTACATGCGTTTCGACACGCAATTGCTGGAGGAAATGGCCGCTGCAACCGGCGGAAAATTCTACCGGGCCCGTTCAGAGCGCGACCTGAAATACATTTATGGTGAAATTGACCGGTTGGAAAAGACCAAAATAGAGGTAAGCACCATCAAACGCACCACCGATTACTTTCATTGGTGTATTGGCGCGGCGGTATGTCTGTTGTTGCTGGAAATTCTGAGCGCTTGGGTGTTCCTGCGGTCGGCGAGTTAGGAACGATGGGACGGCGTACCTGATAACGATGCCTTGTCACCCTGAGCGCAGCGAAGGGTCTGGTGGTGGATTCCCGCAGCGTGGGTTTCGCACAGATTTTACACAGATTTATTGCACAGATTTCACACAGAAGGTGAGGCGCAGATATTTCGAAGACAGTAGATAGATCTCTTGCTCAGCTCAGGATCTATCTACCGTCCACCGTAGGCCGTCAACCGTAGGCCGTCCACCGTCTACCGTCGGCCGTTCACTTCAGCTTTTCGCATTCCGCCATGAGGAACTCTGCTTTGGAGCGGAGACGGAAATTGGGATCACTCTCAACGAAAGTGCGCTGGAGGAAAAATTTCAGATCCGGAATGGCTTCTGCATAACGCTTGAGGTGATAATAAGAATCAGCCCGGCGCAGGCGTGCCAGCCAGTAAATAGGTTGAACCGCCAAAGAGCGCTCAATGGTAGCCTGAAAATCGGAGATGGCATTTTCCCAATCATTTTTCATCATGAGAATTTTGCCCCGACCATAGAATGGCTCCGGATTGTGGGCATAAATGGCTATGCTCTTGGAGAAATCGTACAACGCATCGTTGTAGTTTTTCAACTTGTAATTCACATAGCCCCTGCGCTCATACGCAAGCGCATGACGCGAATATTTTTCAATGGCATTGGTGAGGGCTTCGGAAGCTTGTTCCATACCGCCCTGCTGTACCAGTTCCCGTCCGCGCAGAAACTCAGACACAGCCACTTTGTCTGATTTCGGCTCAATGGTGTGCTGGTCCAGCACTTTGCCGTTTTGTACCCACCAGGCGCCCACGTTACCGGCAAGGGCGAACTGAGCTATTTCGTACAGCAAAGCTGTTGTGCTGCGATAACGCTTTTGTGTGCTCATCAGCGTCTGCTGAGGAACATTCAACATGTAACCATCTTCATGGAACACCTGTTCGGCTGTGAAGAGCACATCCGTTTTGAAATAGCTCTCTACACGGGTATTCCAGTGCTTCAATACCATTTCATAGGTTCGCTGGGAACCAAACTCAAGCTGACCTCTGAAGATTACCTTGAGCGGAGCGGATTGTTGTTGTGGCGTCATCCTGCTTGCTGTTTTAAAAGTTCATGTACAATGTGTTTTCAGTTGGCAGGGCCAGGTATAGGGCCGTAAAAGGCTTACTTCTGTACGTACCGTACAAAGTGCATAGGGCAGACACTGGTTGGCTTTTATCGGCAACTCAATTATGTGCCGAAAAAGTAGGGACTGTGCTGTGTGCAGGCAACACCGACTACTAATGTGTTGCTGTTTGTTTAAACCACGAAATCTTAGAATGATACCCTTCCGATAAGATAGCCACAAAGACCCAAAACGACTTCCTGACTAAGACAAAGGGACGCTTTCCCAAAAGAGCTACAAAGGTGTCGATTTTCTTTTACCTGTGCAAATCTGGAAAGTAAAATTTTAGAAAAAACTTTTTGTTTTACGAAAAATAAAACAATTTTATTCTAAAATCATTTTAAAAAACAGCCGTTTACCAAATAAAAAGTAAGTATGCCTGGTTTTCGCAAAGTATCCTTGCCTTTGCGGTGCTAATGGCCATTAATACTCTGAAGCCATGGCTAATCCGGCCAGATGACCACCGGTCCAGGCTGCCTGAAAATTAAAACCACCGGTAATGGCATCTATGTCCAGCGCCTCTCCTGCAATGAACAGGTTGGGACAAATCTTACTTTCAAAGGTCTTGAACTGTATTTCTTTGAGTGATACCCCGCCGGCCGTTACAAATTCTTCTTTAAAGGTGCTTTTACCGGAAATCTGAAAATTGGCGGCACTGATTTGTTTGTGCAAACCCTGCATCTCCTGCTTACTCAGATCGGCCCAGCGTTTTCCGGCTGAAATACCGGCCGCTTCCACCAGTCGTTCCCACAATCGGGCGGGCAAGCTGGCCACCGCCTGGTTTCCCACCTGTTTTTTACCATGTTCCAATCGCATCTGCTGCATAGCTTCGGCAAGTTCATCGGGGTGCAAATGCCCGGCAAAGTGTACTTCCAGCGTGAATTTATATTCCATGGCCGCTAAATCCCGGGCCCCCACCGCCGAAAGTCGCAACACCGCCGGGCCACTCAAGCCCCAATGCGTAACCAGCAAAGGCCCCTGTGCCGACAGTTTGGCGCCTGGAATGCGCAATTGTGCCAGCGGAACCGATACGCCGGAGAGATCGCGCAGGCGCGTATCTTTTGTGTTAAAAGTGAACAAACTTGGCACCGGCGACACAATTTGATGCCCCAGTTGGCGGAGCTTTTCCCATATGGCCGGATTACTGCCGCTGGCCACCATCACCTTGTCGAAAATTTCAGTGCCCACACGCCAGCCGCCGCCCGGTAAAGGTTCCAGCGTATCCACCCGCGCGCCGGTGCGCACCTGCACACCCGCCCGAAAAGCCGAACGCTCCAAACAATCCACAATGGTTTGAGAAGAGTCCGTTACGGGAAACATGCGTCCGTCAGACTCTGTTTTGAGGTTTACGCCCCGGCGGGCAAACCATTGCACGGTTTGTTCCGGCCCAAATTGCAGGAATGGTCCCAGGAGCTCGCGATGGCCACGCGGATAGTTTTTTACCAGTTCACGGGCATCAAAACAGGCGTGGGTAACGTTGCAGCGGCCGCCGCCACTGATGCGCACTTTTTCCAGCACGTTTTTGCCGCGCTCAAAAATGGTTACCCTGCAGGATGGATTGGATTCCGCTGCGGTAATGGCGCCGAAAAATCCTGCGGCGCCGCCACCGATAATGGCGATGTTCATGCGGACAAAGATACCCGGTTTTCTCACGTACGCCGGAATGGTATTCCGGCATCAGGATAATGGCGATGTTTATGCAGATAAAGATACCCGCTTTGCTTGCTTTTTGCCGCGCAAAGCCACCTCTTTTGCCGCTTTGATCGGTATTGCCACGCATTTTTTCTCCATATACCCCAACATACGCAACACCAGATCCTGTGCCTGAGGATCGAGCTGGGCAAATTCCTTGCCGTACACCTCGTGGATGGCGCGGTCTTTCACCGCCTTCACCTCTTCCGGAATATGTGCCAGCGCCCGTTCAATCTGGCGCTCATGCCAACGGTCGCGGAAAGCATAAATGCGCTCCTGAATTAATCCGGCAGCTTTTTCGCACTCTTGCTCGCGGTAGGCCAGATTCTGACTGGCGGTTTCTTTAAGTCCTTCTATTTCAATGTAATCCATCGGGAATACCTGCGTGGTTTCCCGAGCAACATTGTGTGGAATAGACAAGTCTACCACCACTTTTTTATCGGTTTCGCCGGCAAGCAACTGTTGGTAAAGATCGGGAGTAATGATGGCGGAGGTAGCTCCGGTGCACACAATCAGGGCATCAAATCCTTCGGAGTAAAAAGCCAGTTCGTCCAGCGACAAAGCCCGCCATTGATGGGCATTGGCCAGGTTGAGGGCCTTTTCATAGGTACGGTTAAAAACGGTGACGTTGCAATAGCCTGCTTTTTCCAGGAATTTGGCAAAGAGTGCATTGGTTTCGCCGGCGCCAACCAGCAGCAGTCGGGCCTGAGGTTGCAATTGCTTTTTCTGCATTTCACCGAAAGCCAGGGCCACTACGCTGAGCGCTTTGCGTCCAATTCCGGTGTGGGTATAAATTTCCTTGGCCGTTTCGATGGTAAAGGCCATCAGGAGGCGCAGATGATCGCCGGTGAGTTGCCAATCCCGGCTTTGGTCGTAAGCCTGACGCAATTGACGGATAATTTCCCGCTCACCCACCACCAGGCTGTCCATAGAGGCTGCAACTTCCAGCAGGTGTGTTACAGCATCGTTGCCATGCAACAGGCGCATACGGGAAGCTGTTTCCAATACCAGATCGTCTGAAAGTTCCGGGCGAATCAGACGAAGCGTTTGCTCGGCCAGATTAGCTGCAGAAGGTTCCTGCGTATAAAAAACATAGGTAACGCGGTTGCAGGTGGCCAGGTAAAGCAACTCTTCCCAGCCCATGAAAGCTTTAAGATTTGCCAGCGTATCGGCAGTGTTTTCGCCGGGAACGATGGCATGTGCGAGCGTTTCAAGCGCCGCATCGCGATGTGTCAAGGTCAGTATGTGAAAGCCGTCGAGCATGGTTGGAAAACACAGGGATTCAATAGGGTTTTCAAAAAAGTTGCACAAAAGTATCCGGAAGGCTCCGCGTCTATGTCATATACGTGTAAAGCGGAGGAGAGCGGGCTAATTTGGAAAAAATCTAAGAAGATGGGGTTCACCGCTAAGTACGATATCACCGCGAAGTACGCAAAGTGCGCAAAGTGGGAATATGCTTCGCGTACTTTGCGTACTTCGCGGTGATATCGTACTTCGCGGTGATTTCATTAAATTTGCCACCAACATTACCTGCACATGCGTTATTTACTTCTTTTTACCCTGTTTTTCCTGATTTTTCCGCTCGGAGCCCAAACCACTTACCTGCATTGCGGACGCATTTTGCCTATGAAAGGCGATGCCATTGCAAACGCAACCATTGTAGTGGAGAGCAATAAAATTGTCCGTATAGAACCCGGGTTTACCCAGGCGCCCAAGGGTGCGGAGGTTATTGACCTGAAAAACAAAACTGTGCTTCCGGGTTTGATTGACTGCCATGTGCACCTGGAATGGGAACAAAGCCGGCAATCGTACACTGAAAAGTACGTCCTGAACCCGGCAGATATTGCCTTTCGGGCGGCGGTATATGCCCGGCGCACCCTGAACGCCGGTTTTACCACTGTGCGGGATTTAGGGGGTACAGGGGTGAACATCGGATTGCGCAATGCCATTAACAATGGCTGGGCTGTCGGGCCCAGGATCATTACTGCTGGACGCTCCCTGAGCATTACGGGTGGGCACAGCGACCATACCACCGGGGCGCGTTGGGATTTGTTTGACCCACCCGGACCTGAAATGGGCATGGCCGATGGCCCCGACGAATGCCGGGCAGCCGTACGGGAACAATTCAAAAAAGGCTCAGATTGCATCAAAGTGTGCGCCACCGGCGGGGTGCTCTCGCTCGCGCGCGACGGCAGTTTGCCGCATTATGCTGAGGATGAACTTATTACTATAGTGCAAACAGCCCGGGATCTGGGCATGGATGTAGCTGCGCATGCGCACGGCGACGAAGGCATGCGCCGAGCTGTGGAAGCCGGTGTGGTGAGTATTGAACACGGCACTTTTATGAGCGAAGCAACCATGGAAGCCATGATCAAACATGGCACCTGGCTGGTACCCACGCTTACAGCCGGACAAGCGGTGGCCGACAGCGCCATGTATGCCAAAGGATTTTTCCCGGAATTGGTGCGCAAAAAAGGCCTGGAAATTTGTCCGCAGCTAAAAGCAACAGCCGGGAAAGCCTATAAAAAAGGTGTAAAAATTGCGTTTGGCACAGATGCCGGCGTGTGCCCGCATGGTTCCAACAACCTCGAATTTGTACTCATGGCAGAGGCCGGCATGAAAAACGCCGATATCCTGCGCGCTGCCACCATCGATGCCGCCACCATGCTCAAAATGACCGATAAAATTGGCAGCCTCGAACCTGGTAAACTAGCTGATATCGTAGCCGTCGAAGGCGATCCGCTCACCAACATCCGCACTATGCTCAAAGTGGTGTTCGTCATGAAAGACGGGGTGGTGGTTAACGATGGACGATGAACGATGGACGATGAACGATGGACGATGGTGGTTACAGTAAAAATCTGTGTGGAATCTGCGCGAAAAATCTGTGTGGAATCTGCGCGAAACCCACTCAACGAGTATCCACCACCAGGCTTTCACTAAACCCAAACCCAACGCCTCTGCGAAAATCTGCGGGAAACCCACTCTCCGTGCGCCCTCCCTCCACGGGAATCCACTACCGGACCCTTCGCTACGCTCAGGGTGACAAGGCATCGTTTATGAGTACGCTAATCGTGCCATCGTCCATCGTTCCTACAACCACCTAACCAACCCAAAATCCTGGCGGTGAGGCAGCAACGGATGTTTCGGGAACACCCGGAAACCGAATTCAAACACACCGGCAGTATGTGGCACAAACGAGCACTGGTAGGTAGCTTCTGCGCCTTTGGTGCCAGTCTGTTTCATTTCGTGTGCAAAAAGCAATTCCAGTTCTTTTTCTGAAATACGCTTGTAGAATACCACTTCAATGCCCACATCCTCCGGCTTGAGATCATGAAGGTGCAGAATGGCTTTAGCTTCAAACTTCTCGCCCAGCGGCAGGGAACGGTTGAAGGTATCAGGCGCCTGAAGATCAACCAGTTCGATGGCATCCCAGCTGGCGCCCACACGAGATTTCCAGCGCGCCAGATCGCGTGCGGCACTGAAATCCTTTTGTTTGATTTGTTTGCTTCGCTGCCCCAATTTGCTATAAAAACGCTCCTGATAGTCGTCGAGCATACGACCCATGACAAATTCCGGGGCAATTTCAGCAATAGTCTTTTTGATATGACTCACCCAACGGGCAGACACGCCGTTTTTGTCCTGATCGTAATACGTGGGCACAATGTCATTTTCCAGCGTATTGTAAATCGTTTCAGCGTCGAGTTCGTTTTGCAGCGCAGGTTGATCCGGGTAAGTTTCTTTTTCCGGCAAAGCCCAGCCAGCCCCCGGGCGATAGCCTTCGCACCACCAGCCGTCGAGTACCGAGAAATTCATTACCCCGTTCATCACCGCTTTCATACCGGAAGTACCGGAAGCTTCTTTCGGGCGAGTAGGGTTATTGAGCCAAACGTCCACACCCTGCACCAACAGTTTAGCCATTTCCATGCTGTAGTTTTCCAGGAAAATGACCTTGCCTTTGAACTGCGGATTTTTGGTTACATTGTATACCAAACGGA
>DATGWL010000066.1:0-26797 GCA_035299505.1 Saprospiraceae bacterium
TTTCCACCTGACAATCCACCAGCCAATAACCAGATTTTTCCAACGCCCTCACCAGGGTGATAAATCCGGCTTTTGATGCGTTGGGCACTTTGGCAAACATACTTTCCCCATAAAATATTTTGCCCAATGAAAGTCCGTAAAGACCGCCCATCAGATCGTCGCCCTGCCAAACCTCCACACTATGCGCCAAACCACGATGGAAAAGTTCCTTATACGTATCAATAAAATCTTCCGTAATCCAGGTGGTTTCCGGCCCAATCTCATTACGGGGCACCGATCCACATGCCCGCATGACGTCTTCAAAGCAAGTATCCAGCGAATATCGGAATTTATGCTGATTAAACACGGACCGCATACTCTTCTGCACTTTGATTTCTGGCGGAAATAGCACAAACCTGGGATCCGGCGTAAACCAGAAAAAATGTCCGCGGTCCTCAAACCAGGGAAACATGCCGTTGGCGTAGGCCATTACCGTCCGGTCCGGATGCAAATCTGTGCTTACCGCCACCAACCCGCTCTGCTCAGCCTGGTCGGGATGGGGAAAAACACGGAAATCGTCGTCGGGAAGGTAGTAAACGGGCATAGAAAGGCTGGAGGGGTTGGAGGGGTTGGAGGGGGTTTAAGGGGTTTGAAGGGTTTGAGAGGTTTGAAGGGTTTGAGAGGTTTGAATTCCCAGCCCCAGCGGGGCGGCAATATTTGTAGCCGATGTTTGTAATAACAACGGCGACAGGTGCTGTTTGCGCCTGCCGCCGTTGTGTGGTATCCTGAGATAGGTTTATTTTACAGAAATTACTCTGGTTTTAGCCCATTGGTCGCCGAGACGGAGGCCTTGTTGGTTGGTGAGAAGTACGATCAACTCAACCAGCGGGAACAATGGAATCCATAGTACAATGTTACGAATAATGCCAGGGCCCCAATTGTTGGTGAGCGGCTGACCGTCTTCTGTCACAGCACGAAGGCCCATCGCTTTTTTGCCCACACTTTGTCCGTCGAGGAAAGGCAGGGAGTCGCGGGTAAGTGCGTAAGCCAGCCCGGCGATCCAGCCTGCTACAGGTACGAAGCTCATCACACCGATCATGATAACGTCGATCAGATATGCAACGATGCGGTTGCCAGGATCAGCTTTGCGGAGTTCAGGGTTGCCAGATTGATCAAGAATTTCCATAAAATGAGAAAATTGGATTTGGTGAAAAATACCGGGTTTTGTGTTTGTTCAACCTTTCTGATAGCGAAGATTGTTGGACGCTAAAGTATTCATCCGGCAAAACATTTGGTACTTTTTCTTAAAAAAACTCAATTTTCTTCAATTTCAGCACTCAATCCTCTGTCCTGCAAGGCTTCACACTTGGGCAACAACTCCTTTTTAGGGCCGGATTTAACCGTGGCTTTACCATTGTTGTGAATGATGATAGCCAGTTGTTCAGACTGCTCGCTGGTGTGCCCAAGTACCGTCATAAAACACTCGATCACCCATTCAAAGGTGTTCACATCGTCATTGTATACCACGATCTGTGCCGGCGAGGCAGCATCTATATCCGTCTCCTCGTCTACGAGGATATCCTCATCTTCTTCCCAAAATGGCTTGGTTGCTGGCATTGTGTGTTGTTTTAGACGTTGGACTGTTGGACCTTGGATTGTTAGACTATTAGGCGTTGGACTGCTGTTTTTTCCCTTGTTGGCGTCCCCGCCAACAAGAAACGGTGGAACGAGTGGATAAGATAAAACGTATTTTTTCTACACTTGGCTACTCACTCCGCCGTGGTTGTCGGCGAGGACGCCAACAGCGGAAATAAAGTGACGGGGTGGCTGGCAGTCACCCCGTCACTAACCGCCTACAAACTACCCAATCCGCTGTAATGTTTGATTTATTGCTTCAAAATTCGGCAATTCTCCGGCATTTTCGAGCACTTCGGCGTACTGAATGACGCCCTTTTTATCCACCACGAAAGCAGAACGCTTGGAAACGCCTTTGAGTCCCAAACCAAATTCCTTGTACAGGGAATCATATTTTTTGCTCACGGTCTTGTTGAAATCCGACAAAAGCGGGAAGTTGAAGCCCTGTTCTTCCCGCCATTTGGCCAGGGTGTATGGGCTGTCAACAGAAATAGCAAAGATCTGGGCGTCGAGACGCTCATACTCCGCCAGGCTGTCGCGCATCATGCACAGCTCCTTGGTGCAAACGCCGGTAAACGCGAAGGGGAAAAACAACAACAGAACGTTCTTTCCTTTTTGTTCCGATAATTTCACCAGCGACTTATCGCTGGCTCTGAGGGCAAAATCCGGGGCTTTATCGCCTGGTTGTAACATGCTGGTAAAGAATTCAGGTCAAAAACTGGCGCAAAAATAGCAAATCCGCAGCCTCCAACGGGGGTTTGTAGCAGGTTATTTTTTGGGTGGAATGCTCTTATTGTTTTTCACCCTAAATTTGCCACCCTATGAACACCTGCTTACATTGCAATAACCAGTATGAGGGCAACTTTTGCCCTGAATGCGGCCAGAAGGCTACAACTGCGCGACTTACTTTTCACCAGATTGTACACGATCTGCAGCACGTACTGCTGCATCTGGATAAAGGTGTTTTGAAAAACCTGAAAACCATTTGGATGCCCTCGCTCATCCGGGATTACATTGCCGGCAAACGGGTAGGATTCTACAATCCGATCGTGTTTTTGCTGTTTGTATGCGGTATTTTGGCCTACGTGGAAATTACTTTTAAAGTACCTATCAAAGTTGAAACCAAGGCACTGGGGGGTGAGGCCTATTCCTTGGGGTATAAAATTGGCAAAACAGCCGCTGCTATGTTCCGCGACTGGTCCAAGTATTTTGAGGCGCTTATGGTGCTTCCACTAGCGTTTTGGTCCAGTCAGTTTTTCAGGGTCAATACTCGTTACAACCTGATCGAAAACATTTATATTCAAGCATTTATCGTTTGCAATATGAGTCTCATCGGGTTGGTCTTTTTTCCCGTTTTGCGTCACTCTACCCCGGTTGTAGCTTTTAATCTCTACTCTGTTCTGCTGCTGATTCTTTTCAATTTTGTCACCTTCACACAAGAAACCAACTGGCTGCACCGGGCGCTAAAATCTATCATGGTGGTATTACTGGCCTACCTGGTGTATATCCTTGCTTTTGTAGTGGCGGCCTTTGTCGTGATCAAGATTTGGGGATTGTGATGGAATCGTGCCAACTCCACAAGTTTTTTTGAACATTAATTATCAACGCTCTTCAATCATGACATCCTTTCTAACACCAGAAAAAATAGCTGAGATTGCTGAAGAACTTTCATTAGGATTCCGGGCATTCTTGCATAAGAAAACTGGAGAAACTGTTTTTATGCCTAATGAACTCGATATCGCGGATGCAGATTTAACACTCTGGAGCGATGAAGTGGCGTTAGTAGAAGCAAATCCTTCCGATTATGAAGAAATAGAAAAATGGACCTCGAGTGATGACTTTATCGTAATGGAAAATTTCACCAGACAGCTTAGTCAAAACAAGTCTTTGCAACTAAAATTATCCAACGCTTTGAATGAAAATAAACCATTCAGAAAGTTCAAGGCAATTATTCAGGAAGATGGGGAGCAGCTGAAGCGATGGTATCTCTTCCAGAAACAATGCCAGATTAATTATGTGAAAAACCAGTTGGAATTGATTCAATCTCAGGAAGACGACTAACGCTCTTGATCCTCATCGCCAGGCCAACCTCAACCAACCTGCAATGAACAAAACCCCGCCAATGGGTGTAACCGGACCTGCCCAACCCACCGGAATAGAAATGATATCACGGCACGCCAGCAGATAAAGAGAACCTGAAAAACACAGGATTCCTGCCAGAAATAACCAACCGGCCTGACGCAATCCTTTACTGTCGGGCATATGCTGCAACAACATACCCACCGCCAAAATGGCCAGGCAGTGATAAAACTGATATTGAACGCCCTTTTCATAAATGGCGATTTGATACTCCGATAAATGTGGCTTGAGACCATGCGCCCCAAATGCGCCTATAACCACCGTAAGCGCTCCCAAAACCGCCCCTAAACGGATGAAATTGATATTTGCCATAACACGTTGAATTTATGGCTGCAAGATCAGGATTACATGACAAATACGCGTAGAAATATCTATCTGGTGCTAATCCTCTTGGTTGGCGCCATCCTGCTATACCGCTATCTGTGGCGCAGTCCGGCGCTTTTTCAGGCTGTACCTGCACAAAGTGCCCTGGTTCTGGAATGCAACGGACTCCTGAAAGCCCAGCAACTACTTCAGTCATTGCCAACTCCGGAATGGGAAGCTCTGGGCCGTTCAGCCTTGTTTCAAACCGGCTTTAACGATGCCTCTGCCGCGTTTGAACTCTTCCGACAACAACCTGAGTTATTGCGCAACCTGGCCAAATCCCCGGCCTTGATGGCCTATACCCTGCACCCGGCCGATAGCCTGCACCCGCTCTTTCTAGTGCAGCTTCCTGAAGCTATTGATTTGGATAAATGGCTGACAAACAACAAAATAGCCACCCGTCATCTGTTCCACAACCAGAACATATGGCGGATGCCTGCCGGCAACAAACAATACCTGGAAATAGCAGCATCCAACGAATTCCTGATTTTTTCTGCACAAGCTGCCCTGGTTGAGTCGGCGCTGGCACAACTGGAACAAGGCAATCATTGGTGGACGGAGCGGCCACTGGCAGACGACCTCCCACATACTCCTTTGCGCCTGCACCTGCGCCCCTCCGTGTGTGCAGAACAGCTGCGCGCGCGCCTGCATGCGTCCTGGCAACACTTGCCGGATCTGGCTGCACAAAGCATCGAATGGATAGGATGGACCTGGGATGGCGCAAGCCTCGACTGTTTATTAGAGCCAGCAGGCTTTGGAAGATCATGGACGGGCAGCAGCGGCTCGGCCAGTTATGCGCCAGATATGTTATTGCCTGATCATGTGGCGTTTGTATTAAAAACGGGCATACAACGCAAAAACAGCTTTTTTGAAGCCCTTGAGCAACCTTTAAACCCGGATTTCAATAAATATGTACTCCCCTGGACGGGTAATGAGGCCATACTGGCTGTGACCGAACCTTTGTCGGAGAGACTGCGTACAGACCGATTGTGGCTGCTTGCAGTGCGGGATAGCGCTCTGGCTATTCAACAATTGCGGGCCTATGGTGCAACACATGGCCTGATTCCGGATGCCTCCAGACCTTACCAGATGTTTGAACTGATGGGGTTTCAACAAGGCGGGCTGCTGGAACCCTTTGCCGGTAAAGACGAGGCCTTCCGGAACCCCGTTTGCACCATGCTGGAAGGCTATGTGGTTTTTGCCCCTGACAGAGCATCCATGGAAGTTTTTCTGGATAAATATCTGGTGGGAAAAACGCTTGGCGCCAGGGAAGATTACCTGGCCTTATTGAACAAACAGGCAGAGACGGGACACCTGGAACTGTTGTTGAACACCCGGTTTATGCAGGCTTTGTTCTCGTCGCTGGGACAATGGCAGGTGGAGGAATTCTGGGCTTCACCGGGCTGGCTGAGGGCTTCGGTCACGCCGGAAGGCAGTGGGAAAGCCCGGGTACGCTGGAGCAACCAGGCAGCTGAGGCAAGCGGCCAAGCTGCAGAAATGCTCTGGAAAACGCCCTTGCCGGCATTGGTAGCCAGTCAACCCTGGGTAGCGGCCCTTCGCCCGGGCAAAGACGCCGTGCTGGTGCAAGACCGTCAACACCGGCTGTATTGCCTCAATGCCGCTGATGGGCAACTTTGGTGGACAAGGCAATTTTCCGGGCCTTTACTCTCCGAACCTCAGGTAGTGGATTATTTTAGAAGTGGATATCCGTGTTTGATGTTTAATACAGCCAGCGCGGTGTTTTTGTTAGATGAAAAAGGGCACGATGTACAAGGTTTCCCTTTTTTATTACCTGAAAAAACCGATTTGCCCATCACAGTGGTAGATTTTGGAGGCGATCAGGTTTACAGCTTTTTTGCCCTCTGCCAGAATGGTAAAGTTTACGGATTTGACCCGCTTAACCGCCCTTTCCCAGGATGGAACGGGTTGGCGCTTGGCAGCCCGGCCGCCGCGCCGTTATGCCATTTTCAATATGATGGGAAAGACTTTCTGGCCGTACTGACCAGGCAGGGAAGCTTGTGGGTATTTGGTCGCGACGGGAAACCGAGGTTCCCGGCATTGTCTCTGCCAGGCCCTTACAGTACGCCATTATGGGTAGATTCGAAGGCTGCGGTACCGCATTTATATGCTGCCAATAAGGCCGGTCAAGTGTTTGAATGCGACCCGGAAGGTGTGTTGTATACCCTTGAAACAGGATTTGCCGGAACTATCCTTCGGTTTGGGCAGTGGCGGGCCGATAAGCCGGTGGAGTGGCTTCAATGGAATGGTCAGCAACTGAGAACTGGTCAAATTGCCCGTCACGGGATACAGGTTCAGGCGTTGAAAAAACTAGCGGATAAACCCACAAATTGGTTTATCCCGCAGGAGCAGGGCATTGGGGCCGTAGATACGCTGGGCAGGCGTTTATGGCTTTTCGATGACTATGGAAAGCCAAAACCCGGATTTCCCTTAGGCGGCGCCACCCCTTTTACCTTATTTCAAAGGGGGAGCATCAGGATGCTGGTTACTGCCAATGATCAGGAAGTTTGGGTGTACAGACTTCGGTGACAGGCGGTCCAAACCGCTTTAGTTCAAATACACAGCCATTTCCTGTACATCGCGAATTTGCACATCGATATCATCCAGCAGCGTGGTAGCCAGTGATAAGCCTACATAATCTGCCTTGATTGGGAAAGATTTGTGCTGCCGGTCTACCAAAACGGCCACTTCAACTTTTTTTGGCACTACGCTCAACAGAGGCTGCACGGCGTAAAAAATAGTGCGGCCGGTGTTGGCCACATCGTCTACAATAACAATGGACTTGCCTTTCAGGGCATCTGCGGGCAATTCCACTTCAGGTTCGTATTCCACCGGATTGGCCGGGTTGAGTCGGATGCGGGTAAGGGTGAAACGCGTATTGGATGCTCCCACAGCCTCCAGTTCGGCCAGCAGGAGTCGGGCAAACCCCAGGCCGTTGTTGTTGAGTCCGGCCAGGATAATTTCTGGTTCTCCGTAATTGCGTTCCAGGATTTCAATGGCAATACGGCGTATTTTCTGACGAATCTGGCGGTCGGTAAGTATTTGCATGTGGCAAAGTCTTGACGGTAAAAAGTAGCCGGGATAAATCTGAATCATTCCAATTTAGCAAGTGGCCCGGAACTACTTGCAAAAGTCCGCCCTTCTCGCTGTATTTTGCGCCCTGAAAACGAAATTTTTATGCTACAATCTTTGCTCTTCCTTCTGGTGGCCGGCGCCGGCTCCTGGTTTGCCTGGAAAGGGTTCAGTCGGGTATGGTCAAATATACAGCTCGGCAAGCCCGAAACAACCACTGGCGATACCGGCGAGCGCTGGCGCAATGTGTTTTTAGTGGCATTGGGGCAACAAAAAATGTTCAAAAACTGGCTCCCGGCGGTTTTACACCTGTTTATTTATGTGGCCTTCGTGATCACGCAGGTGGAACTGATCGAGATTTTTGTGGACGGTATTTTTGGCACCCACCGTTTTTTTGCTCCTTATCTGGGCGGTTTTTACACTTTTGTCATCAGCAGCATTGAAGTTTTGTCGGTGCTGGCTTTTGTGGCCACTCTTGCATTTTTATCCCGCAGGAATCTGCTTCGGATTGCCCGTTTTCAAAAACCGGAGCTTAAAGGCTTCCCTTCCCGGGATGCCAATTTGATCCTGTTGGGCGAAATAATCCTGATTGTGGGTATTTTTTGCATGAATGGAGGCGATAAAGTGCTGCAATCGCGTGGTGTAGAGCATTACCACCTTACGGGCAATTTTGCGGTGAGCACCTGGTTGGGGCCGGCATTGTTTGGCAGCTTGTCTGATAGCGCTGTGATGGTGATTGAGCGTTTTGGATGGTGGCTGCACATCCTTACGGTGTTCGGATTTTTGTGCTACCTGCCTTATTCCAAGCACCTGCACATTATTTTAGCTTTCCCCAACACCTGGTATGCGCGCCTGACGCCAAAAGGGCAGATGGAAAACATGCCAGATATTCAGAAAGAGGTGCGCATTATGATGGGTTTGGACCAGCCCGACGGCAATGCGCCTGCGGAACTGCCAGAGTTTGGGGCGAATGATGTGACATCCCTTTCCTGGAAAAATATCCTGCAAGCTTATTCCTGCACAGAGTGCGGTCGTTGCACAGCAGCCTGTCCGGCCAACCAGACAGGTAAAAAACTATCGCCCCGCAAAGTCATGATGGACGTGCGCGACCGGGCGGAGGAGATAGGAGCGGCCATTGCAAGCGGCAAGGCCGACAAGGAAAACTACAACGATGGTAAATCGCTTTTTGACCGCATTACGGCGGAAGAATTGCATGCCTGTACCACCTGCAATGCTTGTGTGGAAGCTTGCCCGGTGATGATAAATCCGCTGGACATTATATTGCAAATGCGTCGGCACGAGATCCTGACCCAAAGTGCTGGTCCGGCCGAGTGGTTGCCTATGTTCAATGCAATTGAGAATGCCGGGGCAGCCTGGTCTATGAGTGAGCCACGGGAGGCATGGCGTGATTAAAGGCGCAAAGTTAGTGACAAGGCACAAAGTGGTGAACACGAAGGTGGGAACGCGAAGACTCAAAGACACAAAGACGCAAAGACGCGAAGACGCGAAGTTTTTATGCGCAAAGCGCATAAAAACTTCACCTCTCAAAATCTTAGCGTCTTTGTGTCTTAGCGTCTTTGTGTCTTTGCGTCCTAGCGTCTTCGCGTCCTAGCCTACGTAGCCTTTGTGTCTTCCGGACCGAAACTTTGTGCCTTGCATTTGGTGGGATGGGAAATTGGGGTTAACTTGTATTGCATTTTTTTAGATGCACAGCTAAATCTCATTTTTAACCAACCAAATGTTACCCATGTTTTATCAAAAAACCACAGTTGAAGAAGAATTAATCGGGAAGACCATTGTAAATGCTGCATACGAAATTCACACAGAGATTGGCCCGGGATTATTGGAGCGGATTTATGAATCTTGTATGGAGCAAGTTTTGAAAGAGGCCGGATTGGATGTTAAACGACAAGTGTCGGTTCCTGTTCATTTCCGGGGAGCCCCGATTAACGCAGGACTGCGTATAGACCTACTGATTGAGAACAAAGTCATCATTGAAATCAAATCAGCCGAAGTGATGCACCCAGTCTATCAAGCCCAAATAATCAGCTACCTTAAGCTCACCAATATGCATTTAGGGTTTCTGATCAACTTCAACGTGCCCCTCATCAAACAAGGAATAAAACGATACATAAATTACAAACCTTAAAAACAAATCTTTGCGTCTTCGTGCCTTTGTGACTTAGTGCCACCACTTTCAACCTTAAAAACAAATCTTTGCGCCTTTGTGACTTTGTGACTTAGTGCCACCACTTTCAACTTTTTCTTTATGATTGCCAAAACAATCGCTGAACTACAATCTGAGGGCCGTACGCCTGAAATCATTTTTTGGGTGGGTTGTGCCGGTTCTTTTGATGCCCGCGCGCAGAAGGTAACACGCGCCTTATGCGAAATTTTGAACCATGCCGGGGTGGAATTTGCCATTTTGGGCAGCGAGGAACGCTGTTCAGGCGATCCGGCGCGTCGGGCGGGGAACGAGTTTTTGTTCCAGATGACGGCGGCCATGAACATTGAAACGCTGAACATGTACGGCGTGAAAAAAATCGTTACAGCTTGTCCGCACTGCTTCAATACCCTGAAAAATGAATACCCTGAGCTGGGCGGCAATTACGAGGTGTTGCACCACACGCAATTGCTCAATGAATTGATTGCCAACGGCAAACTTAAGCTCAAGGAGGGCGGCGATTTCAAAGGCAAACGCATTACATACCATGACTCCTGCTATCTTGGGCGCGCCAACGATGTGTACGAGGCGCCGCGCTCATTGCTGGAAGCACTGGATGTAGATCTGGTGGAAATGAAACGTGCCCGGAAAAACGGACTCTGCTGCGGCGCCGGCGGGGCACAAATGTGGAAGGAAGACGAGCCGGGCGACAAGCGAATCAATATTGAACGGGTAGAAGATGCGCTGGAAACCAACCCCGGCGCCGTGGTGGCCAACTGTCCTTTTTGTATCACTATGCTTCAGGATGGACTCAAAGCCAAGGAGAAAAATGAACAAATTCCGGTTTATGATATTTCAGAGATGATTTTGACGAGGTTGTGAATTCAAGGTCATTAATAAAGGCCATTTAGGGGTCATTTAGGTCATTTAGGGGTCATTTTAGGTCATTTAGGAGTCATTTTAGGTCATTTAGGAGTCATTTTAGGAGTAACTTGAGAGCTCGGGAATTATCACATCAAAAATCTGTGTGAAACCTGTGTGAAAAATCAACCCATGCCCCTCAAATGACCTTTTAATGACCAATAATGACTCCTAAATGACTCCTAATGCCCCCAAATGACCCAAATAACCACATAACAACACCCAACATGCCCACTCCATCCCTTTCTTTTGCCGATACCTTTTCCCCGGATTCCCGGGTGTGGGTGTATGTATCAAACCGTCCGCTGAACGCTGATGAGACGGCTTTTGTACAACATAATCTGGATGCTTTTTGCGCCCAGTGGACTGCCCATAACCATGCATTGAAAGCGCGTGCCGAGGTTTTTGAAGGTCAGTTGCTGGTACTCATGGTAGACGAAACCCAGGCTGGCGCCAGTGGTTGTTCTATTGACAAATCTGTGCATTTTCTGGAAGCGCTCGGACAGGAAATCGGAGCAGATTTCTTTGAAAGAATGCGCTTTGGATGGGTTGACAATGCAGGTAACCTTCAATTCCATGGCAAGTCGGAATTTGCCCAACTTGTTCTATCCGGACAAATTACACCCGATACCCTTGTAGCCGATACTCTCGTGCAAACCAAACGGCAACTGACGGAAAAATGGCTGGTACCCTTCAACAAAAGCTGGCATAAGCGCCTCGTGTGACAAGACCCTACGTGCCTTCGGCTCACCACTTTGTGTCTTGCACTTAGTAGAAGGCAAACACCACGATCATACCGAGCACAAACAACAGCACAAAAGCAATCAGGTAGCATATGGCATATAGCCAGAATTTAACCAGGGTCTTGAACCAACCCTGATTATAGTACCTGAGCATGCCCATATACATACCCGGGAATGGGAGAAATGCGGCAAATCCAACCATTTCGTCTCCCCACAGATGTAATAGTTCGCCAAGGGTGGCTATCAATAACAGGAGCATAGCACCGGTGTGGAAATGTAGCAGGAAGATAAAATGCTCTACGTAATACTTGTTTTGACGGACATATAACAGGCCAAGCACAAACGACATGATGGCCACCAAGGCCAGAATAGCCCAAGTCAGGCTACCCACAGCGGCGTGAATAAATGCTTCCGGCGATTTATATGCTTTAATACCCTGCCGTACAAGGGTGCGTTGAAACCAATTATCCAGTTTGTACCTCCGGATAACTTCCTCAGGTTCATACCGAACCAGGTCCATGGTCGCAATTTCTACTTTGCCCTTACCGTCAAAAAAGTTTACACCCATCCCGACGGTATCAGGCGGATCATCAAATAAAGAATCCAGTGGCTCAACCGACATTTTATGCCGGTACGCGTATGATCTGAGCAGGGTATCCAGCGCCTGACGCGCCTCTGGTGTACGCTGATTTTCAGGTAGTTTTTTGTAATCCTGGATCATATCGTACCGGGCCGCCTCGAATTTCATCCGCTCATAATCTGAAACCGACTCCTGTGCCACAACGGTATCCCCAACTTCTGTCTCTACAGATGTCTGATAATTAAAAAATTCGCCATCTCCTCCATTTTCCACATCATTCAGCATGGAGTTAACCATGAACAAAAACAGAAACATCACAATAGCAAACAACCGAATGGGGTGAGGATAACGATCCTGTTTGCCCTTAAAAAACTCCTGCGTAACCTTTCCCGGAATAAACAACTGCCAGGCCGTACGAATGAACTTACCTTCCAGATGAAAAGTGTTGTTCCACAACCTGCTCAACAAACTCTTCATACCCACACGACCATCCGTATCCTTCTGCCCACATTGGGCACAGAATTTAGCTTTGTAAGAAAGCGGATGATAACAATTTCGGCAGTAGCGCTTCAAGGGGGGCCGAGTGTTTGAGTATGGGAGTTAGCAAGTGTGCAAGTTAGCGTTAATCACAACCAAAGGCTGTCAGGCATAGGCCATCAGCCGAGTTTATAGTAACTTTGCACTCGCAAATATCATTTGATCAAAGCATTTTTTTTCGTCAAAAATCTTCTTTCCAAAAATCTTTGCAACAATCCCTAAAGCAACGTCAACTCCAAAACTCGAACACTCCCACACTCAAATATGCGTCAGCAAACCACACCACACATCCTGATGGTCCGCCCGGCCAATTTTGCTTTTAATGAAGAAACAGCCGCCAACAATGCTTTCCAAAGCAGGGATGGCAAGCTCACGCCTGCTGAAATGCGGGAACGTGCTATGCAGGAGTTCGACGGTTTTGTGGCCCAACTCCGGTCTGCAGGCGTTGATGTAATCGTGGCACAGGACACCGCAGAACCGGTAAAACCCGATGCGGTTTTCCCCAATAACTGGGTCACTTTTCACCAGGAAGGATTCCTCGTTACCTACCCCATGTTTGCCCCTACACGCCGACTCGAACGCAGCGATGCCGTTATTGAAACCGTGCTGGAACAAGGCTATCATTCCAATAAACGTATTTGTCTGGAAACACATGAAGCCACCAATACCTTTCTGGAAGGCACCGGAAGCATCATTTTTGATCACCAGCACCGACTCGCGTACGCATGCCTGAGCCCGCGCACAGACGCGAACCTGCTGGAGGAACTCTGCCAACACCTGGGCTATCAAAAAGTGGTTTTCCATTCAGTTGACGCCCATGGCCAGGATGTGTACCACACCAATGTGATGATGGCTCTCGGCGAAACCTTTGTGGTGATTTGTATGGATTCTGTGCGCGATGCCGCTGAACGGCGCATGCTGGAAGAGAAATTCCGGGAAACCAACAAGGAGATCATTGATATTACCCTGGAGCAAATGAACGCCTTTGCCGGCAATATGCTTCAGGTGCGCAACACCTCAGGACAAACCATCCTGGTAATGTCCAGCACCGCCTTTCACGCGCTCACACCCGCGCAGGTACAAAAACTGGAAAGTCACACCCAACTGCTTCATGCGCCCATCAATACCATCGAAACCTACGGCGGCGGCTCCGCCCGCTGCATGATGGCCGAGGTCTTCCTTCCGCTTGGAAGGCACTAAGTTGCACAAAGGCACTAAGACGCAAAGGGTCTATTTGGCTACGCCAAATAGACCCTTCCATATACTCATCTAATTGTAATTGGCCGAAGGCCAACCTAAACTTTGTGTCTTTGTGTCTTCGTGTCTTTGCGTCTACGTGTCTTTGCGTCTACGTGTCTTTGCATCTACGCGTCTTCGTGCCTTTATGCAACTTTGTGCCGTCCAAATTAGTATTTGACGGTTACTTTATCCATGACATCCCCCTGTTGGATTTGATCCACCACTTCCATACCGGATTTCACCCGGCCAAAAATGGTGTATTTACCATCCAGGTGCATACGAGCGCCATGGGTGATGAAAAACTGCGTACCTTCTGTATCAAAACCTGAAGATGCCATACCCAATAAACCAGGCTGATCGTACCAGGCCAGTCCAATTTCAGTGCGCAGGGAATAATCCAGAGATCCTGACCCGTCGCCGCGGGGGCAACCACTTTGAATCACATGATTGGGCACTACGCGGTGGAAAGGTTTGCCGTTGTAAAAATTAGTGCTGGCCAGCTCAATGAAATTCGCCACTGAGCCGGGCGCCCATTGCGGCCAAAGTTCCAGCACAATATTCCCCTTGGCTGTTTGAATGGTCACCTCTGTGGCCGGCCCTACTACCTGCATACGGCCCCAGTCAATACCGTGGTTGTAGGGAACTTTAGGCATGGCTGGCGCGGGTTGTCCTTCCAGATAAGCCACTACTTTTTGCATTTCCACCAGGGCTTCAAAATCGCGCGGCATCTTTAATTTACCCAATGCCTCCTGGAAATCCCCGAGTCGTGTGGAATCACGAATATCCCGGAAATTCAGTGGATTTTCCTTGGAAAATGCCGGCGCTACCGCCAGCATCATACCCGGATCGCCTCCGGCAATGATTTCTCTGGTGTAATTGTATAGCGTACGTCGAACGCCTTTGGCGCCTTCACCGAAATGAGCCCAGAAATCCGGACGTTTCATAATGGTTACCAGGGCTTCTGTTGCAGCCATTTTAACCGCCGGCGACGCGTCGTTGAAACCGTATTGATGTATCCAGGAGTAGTTCCAGCCATGTTCCGCAAGTGCCAGCAGGCATGCAGCGCGGTCGTACGGGTTTTTAGCCTGCTGATACATCTGTTTCAAGCGCCAGTTGACGTCGGCCTTGGCCGTGGAGTCGCCGCGGAACGACAGATTTTTATTGGCAGCACGGTACAGCGCAATTTGTACGGGCATGGGCCAGTTGGCATTATCCCGGGCCATGCGCCAGTACCATTCTCCATCCTGTGGTTTGCCATTTTGCACAAAAAACTCGGCCGCCGAACGGGTTACGTGCATATTGGGATCGTACAAACGCTCAGCCACCAGAATCCGGGCGGTATCGTAGCTGAATGCGCCCATGGCCTTGAGCAATTCACATTTTACCCGCCAGTCCTGCTCCGTCCGGATCACCTTGGAAAGCATACCGAAGGCCGGTTCGGTAGCTGATTTACCCAGAGCCAATGCAATTTGTGCGCGCACTTCCGGTGCATTAATGGCACGAACAAATCCTAGCCCCAAGGTAACGGCCTGCGCACTGTCGGGCTTCACCCCCTTGGCACGGGCCAGGTAATAGGCAGCCACCAAACGAGCAGAGGCAGGAATTTTTTCGTCGCCCAGATAATCCACCATACGTTGGGTGGCGGCAGGTTCAATCACCGCCGAATCCCGCAGGGCAAAGTGGAGAATGGCCCGGCATTGTCCAAGCAACAGAAGGGTATCAGAACTCTGATAAGTGCTGATAGCAGCAATATTTTTAAGGCTTTTGCGCGTACCACATTTACCCACAGCTTCCAGTACAGTGGCGTTGAACTGCTGGTGCTGAGAAAGAGAATCTTCTGCGATGAAGGCATCAATCAGGTGCTGTTCGCTTCTGGCAGAGCCTATCTGGCCCAGAGAAAAAGCCGCGGCAATACGGATGTCCTCCACCGGGTCCTGCAACAAAGGCACCAGAGCAGAAATGGCATTGGTATCTTTCACCGAAGCAAACGAAAGGGCAGCCAGATAACGCAGCGTTACATCCCGGTCTTTCAGGAACAGGATCAGACTGTCTGTTTTACGTTGATCCCGCAAATTGTACAGCATTTGCACCTTCTTGTTGCGCAAATCGAGGTTTACCTTGCCCAATTCAGGCTCCTTTTTCTCATTGAACTCCGGTGGCTGGCAGGCAGCCATAAAGAGCAAAAAAGAAATGGTAATAAGGGCAAGGTTTGGCTTGCGGAAAAGGATCAATCTGGTGTGCATCCTGAGTTGCATGGGTGATGTATACTTGAAAAGGCAAAAGTAGGGCTTTCCGCTCGTGTTGTAGTACAGTTGCACGACATGAGTGAAGAGCGGGGAGGGAAGGTTTGAGGGGTTTGAAATCCGCTGGTACATCAACCTATCGAATTCTTCGAGAGATCAATTTGGGCATGAAGCTTAATCCAAGCTCAGCGCCACACCCATCAAACCCTTCAAACCCTTCAAACCCTTCAATCCCATCAAACATCTTCCCGGAATACCATTCCGGGATACACGGCAGCTAAACCCGCCGGTACGTTAGTCCCCTTCCAAACACACGCCTGCTGCCCCTCATACATCAGCAACACCTGGAAATCGCCCGGCTCGAAGCGGTTTTCCTGATCAAGCAGGTCCGGGTCGAAAGCGATGGAGAAGGCCAGAAAACGCGCTTTAGAGGGAGCGTCCGGGTATAATGCAGCGATCAGTTCAGCTTTGGCATCCTGATCAAGCTCGGGCAACAAGAGCGGTTTGGGGCGGGATTTTTGCTGCGTACAATAGTCCAGCTCAATGAGTTGCGGCAGGTAAAAATCTTCCGGAAAATGTTGCTGCACATACGAAAGCAATCGTTCGTAAGCATTGGCCTGGGTATACTGGTGGAAGGGATGCGCCTGCGCGAACCATTCGCCCAGTCCTTCCAGGAAATCAAAAATCTGGTAGCACTCCGTAACATATTTCAGGGTTCGGATGGCGCGAGGTTTGTTCCAGTATATTTCCAGGGCATGTTCTACGAGCCGGATGCGGTCCAGTTCGGCCCGGGAGAGGTAATTGCTTTCAATAACTTCGTAGGGCGGTTCAGGATCAAACACAAAACCGTGCTGCTCGTATTTTTCCCGCACCGGCGTGCCTTTGAGGAATTTCAGGAATCCGAGCTGCAGTTCAGGTGCAAATAGCTTAAACACCTCCGTGAAGCCATGCCGGATATCCGGCAGCGTTTCCAGCGGCAGCCCCACGATGAGATCCAGGTGCATCTCCACCTTGTGCTGCAGGGCCTGAATAATCCCTTTTGTTTTTTCGAAATTTTGTTTGCGGCTTACCTCCAGGTTCACCTGTGCATTCACAGATTGAATGCCGATCTCAAACCGGAATAGCCCCGGTGGCACCTGTTCCTGTATAAACCGGATGATATCGGGATGCAGGATATCTGCCGTGATTTCAAACTGAAAAATATTACCCGGGCGATGATGTTCCAGAATGAACCGGAAGATATCCAGGGTAAAATCCTTCTTCATGTTGAAGGTGCGGTCCAGGAACTTGATCACTTTTCCGTGCTGCATGAGGTACAGCAGCGAAGATTTGATGTGTTCGTCTGGCAGGTAACGCACCTTGTTGTCCAGGCTTGCCAGGCAAAACTCGCATTTATAGGGGCATCCGCGGGAGGTTTCCACGTAGAGCACCTTTCCGGCCAGGGTTTCCGGCGGGTCGTTTTGCCATGGACGAATATCCCGGTACTGCGAGAGCTCGAAAATGACGGGATTGGAAAAATACCGCACTTCGCCATCGGGTGTTTTATGCACCAGATTGGCCAGGTGCCCCACTTCAGGCCAGGCGTACAGAAACTCCCGGAATGGCGTTTCTCCTTCACCTGTGATGATGTAATCCACCTCCGGCCGCGCAATTACCTCCTGCCAATCGTAGCTTACCTCGGGTCCGCCGAGCAGGATTTGTGTGTACGGATTCAAGACCTTGATTTTGCGGGCAGTTTCCAGGGTTTGGGTGATGTTCCAGATGTAGCAGCTGAAGGCTACAACCTCAAACTCAGCACACTGGCGGGCAATCTCATCGCGGTCCTGGTTGATGGTAAACTCCTTCCACGCCAATCCCGGCCAATCGCGGTTCAGCTCGTACAGGAGCCGGATAGCCAGATTGGTATGGATGTATTTGGCGTTGAGTGTGGTGAGGAGGAGGCGCATCAGAGGACAAAGATCTGTCAAAGAAATAAATTGCAAGAAGGAAGTTACTTTGAGCCAGATTTTCCCAAAAATAACCTATTTTTGAGACTGAAAAAATATTAATATGGAGCATCCACTCATCGAGCGCAATCCACAAGTAATGCTTGGGAAGCCAGTTATTAAAGGTACTCGTATAACCGTTGAACATATTATGCGCAAACTCGCCGATGGCTTCACGGTGAATGATATTCTGGAGATGTACCCTCATCTCACCCTTCCTTTAATACAGGCCGCATTTGCATATGCTGCCGACAAAATTGCGGATGAAATCGTATTTGAAGCTGCCGCCTGATGATTCTTGCAGATGAAAATTTAAATTTCCGGTTTATTAGTGATCTGCGTGAGGCTGGCTATGAAGTCCTATCTGTTTATGAACAATTCAGAGGGATATCAGACACTTCTGTTGTAACGATGGCAATGCAAGAAAAAGCCGTTTTAATAACTGAAGATAAAGATTTTGGCGAATTGGTATTCGCTCATAAAATCGCTCGTTTAACCATCGTATTTTTACGCTATAACAAAATTGACATTGATGAAATACGCGCTCTGCTTCTTACAGTTATCGAAAAATATGTAACTAAGGATAGCAACTATTTTATTACCATAGCCAGAGGCCGAATTCGGGTAACCGAATTATAAATTAGCGGATTAACCATCAAAAAGTTTGAAGCCCGCCGGCTGGTTGGAATTTTAACATAAAACAGGATAAATTTGTCTGTGAAATTTTTTTTGCTCCTAAGCCCTGTTTTTTTCTTTGCCACACTTTTGTCTGGTCAAAATATACCGGTTGATACAAATGCAACATTTGTAATAGCCAATGGCGGATTAAATCTCAGAAGCAAACCTGGGGTTAATTCGAAAAAAATTGCCAATATCCCCTTCGGCTCCTCGGTTAGATATTTGTCGGAAAAATCATTTAAACTCGATTCTCTTTACGTTCGGCATAGCCATAATAAAGAAAAGGAACTGATAGAAGGTAACTGGGTACAGGTGGAATACCAAAACATACGAGGGTATGTGCTCGATATTTACCTGGGCTACCCACCAAACAATAAAAACTTTTTCGCCGAAAATTTTACTGAAGAATTTGTTTTGCTGTTTCCCGGCTGCGGCTGTGCATTCAATAATTTACATGATCCCTCTGGCTGGAAATGGTTTGGTTACTTCGAGGATAGTCATGGAAATTACACCATTGAAGAAATTAACATTAGCTATTATCGAACAAGAACCATTACCTGCGAATTGATTATTTCCGCCTCGAAGAACGATCGCCTTTCTTTCATTATTGGCAACAAAAAAGGACGACTTTCCCGCAATGCAGTTGTACAGGGCAAAAGCATCAGGCTCTACCATTATAATCAGGCTAATCCAATAAACCAATCTGATCTGGAGCGTGCATCCGTTGAACTTATTGAGCCGGATGGCCTCAAGGAATGGAAGCCAGGTGAATTGTATTTAAAGCGTGACCACAAAAGGCAGCTCTTGAACAAGCCTGAGTACGATTATCCGAATGAAATTACTTTCATGGGCGACCTGGACGGAGATGAAAAAGATGATTACATCATTCATTTTGGCGATAAAGGCCGTGTAGTACTCTTATACCTGACCTCAAAAGCCAAACTAGGGAAGCTGATCGAAAAAGTGGCCATGTTTTTTGCTCCTTTCTGTTGTTAACCTAAACATTGATATCGGGAAAAACTACTACAGACAAGATCCTCTCGTAATTCGACATAAAAACCCATACACCCATGACTATCCGTTCAGCAGTACAATGGCTCCCTCTCTTTTTCCTTTGTTTATTACCCGGCATTCTCCATGCGCAAGACTACTCCGGCCAATACTCCGGTTCGCTGAACGGCGACGTCGTAACCCTTTCGCTAAAAGGCAGTGGCAACAATTACAGCGGCGAATTGTACGACGGCTCCAACCGGTATGCTGTGCAAGCCGACATCCGGGATAAAAAACTCAGCGGCACCTGTACAGAGGTCAATCTGGGATTCAGTTTCAGTCTCGCCGGCGTATTCCAGGGCAATACCCTGAATCTCCAATTAACGCTTTTAGGCATTACCCAGGAATTGACCCTGCAAAAAAACGGCGCTCAGGCAGGTGTGCCAAAGCCCACAACACCAGCAAGTGCCGACCGCAAACAGCGTGATCCGGCCCTGGTGGGCACATGGACCCGTCAGGAAAACTACAACAGTGGATACGGCGGCGGCTCCATGTCCAGCGAATCATCTCTGGCGTTCCTTGCCGATGGGCGGGTAGCTGATGGCGGCAGCAGAACAGTAGTTGGCGGTTCCGACTACAGTGGCAGCTCAAGCAGCGGCGGCAACGGCATCGTGGCAGGCCTCACCTGGCACACGGAAAATCAGCAACTTTACCTGACTGCTACAGAAAACGGCCAAACACAAACCCAATGTTTGGGCAAATATGGCTTCCATGAAAATGTCATGATGATTACCGCTCAGGATGGCACGAAAGTGCTGTTTTACCGCAACTGAGCAGGTTTTATCCTGTTCACACTACTGGTCAGAACGGTGGCGAAACAGCCAGTCTAATATTTATTATTTGAAATAAAAAAGCAAAAAACTTTGATTTTCAATTATTTATATTACCTTTGATGCGTTCTTCGGAACAACTTTTTTTCATTTTTCAATTTTTTTAGTATGCATCAAGGAACTATCAAGTTCTTCAACGAAACCAAAGGTTTCGGTTTCGTAGTTGACTCAAACTCAGGCGAGGAGATTTTCGTCCACGTCAGCGGTTTGGTTGACAACGTACGTGAAGGTGACGCTGTCACTTTCGATACGCAACAAGGCAAAAAAGGCTTGAACGCTGTCAATGTACAACTCGCATAAGCGATCCAAGCATCTTGACGATACGATTCAAAGACTCCGACGGGAAACCGCCGGAGTTTTTTTTTGCCCTGTCGGAAGCACAAGCCTGTGAAATTCCATAAACATTGCGCCAATACCCGACAAATCGCTTGTCAACCCAACAAAATATGGGCATTTTTGAGCACTTTTACGGTAATTTCCAACCATTACTACACCATGGCACATTTCACACTTTCCGGGGCACTGTTTACTTGTTCAATGTCGGGAGCAGGAGGCCGCATCCGAACAAGAGTTATCTTCTTGACCTTCACTATGTTGGCCATGTGGCAATGCCTGTTCGCACAAGCCAGTTATATCCCTATGGTGGAGGAAAATAAATATTGGATTTATTATGATTTTACCGACAGACCCCGCCCTACCACGGGTTTTCTCATTACCATGAAAGGAGACACGCTGGTGGATGGTAAAACCTATAAAAAGGTGTATCAGTATCCTTTGAAAGGCACCCTGGAGGCAAATCCTGTCAACGAGCCTCTTCAGTTTTTTGCAACATTCCCTTATGAACTAGGCCCTCAGAAGCTGGTTAGCCTGATACGGGAAGATTTAACCACCAAACAAGTGTATAACTGGCCCATACCTGTTACGGAGCCTTGTGAAGACAACCCTGCCACTTATGAAAACGATTGTATAGACATTGCCTTTTGTTCCACGCAGGAACATTTGCTTTTTGATTTCAGTCTCGTAGAAGATGATGCCCTGAACTATTGCGCCTATGTGCCCATGGGCAATCCCTGGAATATTCCAGTAAGATACATTGATTCTATCAGGTATGAAACTCATTTTAATAAATCGCGGAAAACCATTTATTCCTTTGGAATACCTTCCTATATACAAAACCTGCAAAATCCCGGTCCAATTCCGGAAGGGCCAGTGAGCATTTTGGAAGGAGTTGGCTTTTTATACCAGGGCATATTTCACTTCAGATATGGCTATCTGAAAGCGTTTTGTGAAGGCTCCTGGGAAAATTGTAATATTATCAGCCATACCTTCTCTCCGCAAAATACATGGCAAAGAATCAGCATCTCGCCCAATCCGGCTTCTGATGTGATTACCGTGGAATCTGCTGCCGAACTGACGCGCATTGAACTGTACAATCCACAGTCTATACTGATTGGCGTCTGGACAGAACCGGAGCTATCCATAGCATCCCTGCCGCCCGGCATTTACGGATTGAAAACCACTGATTTAAACGGGAAAACCGGCTTTGGCAGATTTGTAAAAATTTGATGTTTTTTGCCCCGTAGTAAGCGCATATTTTAAGAGCATGAAAGGACTCATTTTTACCCTGTTGCTATTCTCCTGCATTCCACTGTTGAAGAGTCAGTCCAAAGTATCACAGGAGGAGATCAATCAGCTATTCCGGTCATTGGACGAGGTTCATTTCTTTCGTTACGTCAAAAACAAAAAAGAAATAGCCACCTGGAAAGCATTACAAACCGAATACCTGCTGAAATACGGGTGGCTGGTGTTTCCATCCCGCTCCTGGATTGTGGAGCGCAGGACCGGCAAATACCCCCATGACCTGTTGGAACCTTTCGATTATTATTTCATTTCTATTGATGGTGAAGAATTATTTAAAGGTGGTCTTGTCTACTATTTAAATCAAGCCGCTGTTTTTTTCCGGAAAAGAAACCTGAAACTTGAAACAGGCAGGGAAAATATGATTATAGCGGAAAAGGAGGTCAGAAAAAATAGTCAATACTTTAAACATGAAATAGAAATAAACGGAAAAAATATAGTGTTTGCAGAAGGCAATCTGGAAGCGCCGCAGATAGAGCGCTACGTAAAAAAATTTGTGTCTGTATTGAACCAGGAATTGTCTATCCAGCATGCCAAACAACGAATTGTGCTGATCACCAGTCAGGATGGTGTTGTATTACTGATTGCAGAGGAACCTGTTATAGAGGTATTCAAGCATTTGCCGGTAAGTATATCAAACAAGGTTATAGAGGAATAACCTTACTTTTTTTTGATCAAATTGCCCCAAACCTTCCTATGCCATGGAAAAGAGATACTCACTTTTTAGCTCTACGGGATTCCTTCTCGGACTCAGCATCCTGCTATTGAATGATTTCATTTGGAAAAATGAATACCATAACTGGCTGACAGGTAAATTGTCCGACTTTTCAGGGTTATTTGTATTTGCCCTTTTCTGGATTGTTTTTTTTCCGCAGTATCGAACCAAAATATTGTGGGGCATTGGCTTGTTTTTCATTTACTGGAAATCTGCATTTAGTCAGCCTTTTATAGATAGTTGGAATAATATCCTGCCATTTTCTATACAAAGAACAGTGGATCCTTCAGATCTGTTGGCTTTGGTCATGCTTCCCCTTGCATTTGGCTACCTTAGATCCGGGCAACATCAACCCTCACTCAGGTTGCACCCCATTTTACCCATATCGGTTGCTGCATTTGCATTTATGGCAACGAGCTACAGAACAGATGTTGACATACAAAAAGCCTATCAGCTGCCATTTCCCAAAGACACCTTATTAACCAGGTTAAACAGTATTGATAGTCTAAATTATGGATATGGTATCAGGTTTACCAATAAAAATCCGGATACAATTACCATTACCCTGCCGTCTTCTTTTTGTTTTTCCAATTTTGAAGCTATAGTTTGCATTCAGAAAATTACCCCTGAGACAACCCATCTGACACTCTTATCAGCGGTGCACAGGTGCCCCAAAAGGAAGGATGAAAAAGAAGACCTCACCGAGGAATTCGAAGAGTATATTATAAGTAAGATTTTTCCAGGCTATAAGGGAATTTAATAGTGGCATACAATTTCAGATCTATAAGGTTTTTGGAAACCTTATAGATCTGAAACGAAAATGTCCAACAGAACAAAAGTGGCGAGGTTTGTTTACCTCACATATATTTTGGTCTGATATGGTTTAACCGTTCCTGTCATGTGCAACACATACATACCTGCAGGCAATTTCAGTTGGATTTCGTTGAGTCCTGGCTGGATTTGTATCCCATCCATAACCACTTTCCCTTCCATATTGACCACCTGAAGCACCTGCTCGGCGGATGCCTGAGATTCTATGTACAGGAAGTCTGTGGCAGGAACCGGGAAAATCCTGAATTCAAACGCTTCTGTTGATTCTTCGGCGTCATTACTGCGTATTTCGGCTTCTGTGAGCTCCAGTTCAGGGTCGGTGTCCGTGCCCGGCATCAACATACAATTTGGTGGCGGAGCTGGGATATACAGGTTCTTGGTATAAACCCCAGAGCTACCACATGGGCTATTGGCATATACGCGTACTACCTCCGTTGATGGCCCCAATAATAACTCTGCTGCGTAAGCGTATATTGATAAATTGACTCCTTGATTCCAAGTACCATTGTTGACTTTCCAAAAATATCTGGATGCCGTGTTACTTTTAGGTGTCCTGGCATCATAATAACAGGATGTACCAACTCTCTCGGCCTGCATAGAAGTGGGTGTTTCCGGAATACCATTGTATAAAGTTATGGTTATTGAGTGTGTTGCGCTTGAACCACCTGGATAATTAACTTTTACATTTAAGTTCTGAGTGTAATTTCCGGCGGCGAAATCAACAAGAATAGTACTTGCAGATGTTGTGATTACCCTTAGGCCATTTGCAGAAAAAGAAGCAAATGGCGGATTACCACTAAGTGTGTAGGTAAAGGAACTAGCGCCACATAAACTGGTTAGTGTATTGGCCAGGTTAAACGTTATTTTTTTTGTGGGAGTACAAAGTTCTGTTACTGGATTTACAAAACTGGTACCCGGACGTGTTCTGCTAACCGTTATAGTTCTTGTTCCCTGAATATTACAACATGGTCCCTGCGCTGTTATCACCACACTACCACCGCTTACTGAGCTGGGAGTTACTGTGTAGGTATCACCAGTGGCGGTGGAAGGAGTCCAGGTAGAAGGCCCTGTCCAGCTAAAGCCAGTGGAATTGTTCGCAGTGGATGTAAAAGTTATGGGTGCAATACAACCTTCAGGCAAAGTATAGGTATTTCCTGAAATAGTGGAACCATTTGCCTTCACCTCAATTTGGCCCAGGCAATTTGTATTCACTTCAATTACATTGGAAAATTTAATGATTATAGAGGAAGGTGAACTACAAGAATTTCCTTGCCAATATGTCACTTTGACCTTTATTTCAAATCTGCAAACATTTGCTTGCTCAGTATATTTGAATGTATCAATAGAATTAGTAGGGCAATTTTTGGTAAAAAGCACTATTTCATTAAGATTACTCTCCTTTTTAATCCATTCAATTTTTTGAATGGCATAGCCTGATGGAATTTCGGGATCGCTTAGTACAAAAGTTTGTTCAACGCCAAGTTGAATAACAGAACTGGGGCCGGTAATATTTGGTGGATTAGTATTGAACCCCAAAACTGTTGTGGCCGACAAAAACGTCAGCATGCATAGAAGAAATGCGTTTTTCATTGAAGAATTTGAATTAAGAGTTAAAAATTACTCAGTAATCACCATGCTTCAGTCCATCGAAATGGGCTTGGTTGTTTTGGGCAAATCGGTAACGGAATGGTTGCTAAAACGTATTACAAGCACTATTTCATAACATGAAGTAGTGGTGTACTGACGCAGCAAATGTCTATGCAAGTATCAACATTAAATGAGTACAACAGGAGCAACGAGGCTATTGCCTGAGCAAACGATGGCGCTGTCTTATTTTATCATTTTTTATAATAGACTTCCTACAATGCAGTCAAATTTTGTTAAAATCTTCTCTGAATTGCCTTTATGCCGAAGAAATCCTGTTTTTTTGTGCAAAATATGTTTGAAAGTGTCTGAAAAATCATGACCGACAAAAACAACGAACGTGTTTATAAAATGTCCTTTGCAGGCGTGTACCCTATGTACATAGCCAAAGCCGAAAAAAAAGGACGCACCAAAAACGAGGTGGATGAAATCATCTATTGGTTAACGGGCCATAATGAACAATCATTGGCGACTATAATCGAAGATAAAACCAATTTCGAGACTTTTTTTAATGAGGCGCCTCGTATGAATCCCAATGTAACCAAAATTACCGGCGTCATTTGTGGTTACAGGGTGGAAGACATCACAGATCCCATTATCCAGAAAGTCAGGTACCTGGATAAACTGATTGACGAACTGGCGAAAGGGAAGACTTTGGATAAGATATTGAGGTCGTAGTTAGTCTTGCCGGGGTCACTGGCAGTCACCCCGGCAAGACCATATTAACGGAAGCTTACCTGATCAGCGTTACATCGCCTGATTTTAACTGAGTGCTCCCATCCGGCAATAGCAGCTCGCATACAAATACATATACGCCCAACTGACACTTCTTGCCTCCCAAGGAGCCATTCCAGCCCAATTGTGGATCATTGGGCAAAAAATGGACATTCTGGAACACCTGATTTCCCCAACGGTCAAAAATTCGCAGGTAATTAATCTGTATCCCCGACCCACTGTTGGTGTAAACGGTAAACCAGCTGTTTTCTCCTTCTATTTCAGCTTGAATAACATTAGGTACATATACGTTCAGGCACTCATCCTCGTTTTTAGCCAGTATAAACCGTTCGTAAGTACAAGGATCGAGCTGTTTGAGGTAATCTCCCGGCTGTGTGTAGGTAATGCCACTCAAGGTAAATGTTGTATCAACGCAGGTAAATCTGGCTACCGTCCCTATCTGTAAAGTATCCGGCGCCTGGAATACAAAAGGCTGGGTGACGATAGAATCACAGCCATTGGCCGCCGTCAGGATCATGGATGGTGGGGCATCACCGGCCTGCGGACAAACAGTCTGGCCATTAAACGTGAAGCACTCACCCGGGCAAACGGATACAGCCGCCAGCATCGTAGGCGGCGAAGATTGTATATCCTGCCCGATGCTGAATTGTTCTAACGTACAGGGGTCAATCTGAATTATATAAGCGCCTGGTTGTGTGTAGGTTACGCCAAGGTATGTTGCCGAAGTCACAGCGCAATTCAACAGCGCCACCTGCCCTATTTGCACCGTATCCGGCGCCTGGAATACAAAAGGCTGGGTGACGATAGAATCACAGCCATTGGCCGCCGTCAGGATCATGGAGGGTGGTGTATCACCTGCCTGCGGACAAACAGTCTGGCCATTAAACGTGAAGCACTCACCCGGGCAAACGGATACAGCCGCCAGCATCGTAGGCGGCGAAGATTGTATATCCTGCCCAATGCTGAATTGTTCTACTGTACAAGGATCAATCTGAATCGTATAAGCGCCTGGTTGTGTGTAGGTTACGCCAAGGTATGTTGCCGAAGTCACAGCGCAA
>DATGWL010000067.1:0-35818 GCA_035299505.1 Saprospiraceae bacterium
AAATCTGCACTGGAGTCTGGTGATTTTCTGCAACTGGAAGCCGGCGAACGTTGCCTGGGCTTCTTCTATGTGGCTGCCCACGAAATGCCGGCAGAAGTTCCGGGCCAGCGTGGTAGCATAGCTGATAAAACCACCTGGGTATAGCCACTTCCCGGAGGGAGGCGCTTAAACTGAGAGTCTCACTCCAAGTGAGACGCTCAGTTTAAGCGCCTCCGCACCTCTCTGCGGTAAAAATCACTTTTAAAAGTTGAACAATCCGCAAATCGTTTCCTGCAACCGTCCCCAGGTCCAGTGCGGGTGCTCCCAGGGCCATTGATACAGGTAGCTCAGGCCAATACTCAGATATATCAGTGCCAGTGTCAACCCTGAAACCACCCAGCGTGCCCGCACCGAAGGCGCGATTAATTCCTGTAAAAACCAGCAAAAGGGAATGCCCAGAAAACCAAGCCATTCCACATAGCACCGGTGACCGTATGCCCCTCCGAACGACCAGGTATGCCAACTGGCAAACAAATAGGTCAAAATGGCCAAAATAGCGCTAATACCCATCGCTTCTCTTCGCTTGAGCCAGATCCCATACACCAGCCCGATAGCAGGCATGAACAGGATAGGCGCGTACACAAACAGCCCGTTTTGCACATCAAACAACACATTCAGGATTTTGGGGGATTGCCAGTAGATAAACCCTTCTTCATCATAAGAATAGTACAGCCAGTTGCCGGTAATGGAATGCCAGTACCACATTTGAGGAGACCAAACCAGCAATACGATCGCTGCCGATATCGGCACCAGTTTCCAGTGCTTTACCAAAAAATCCCGGCGGTCTTTCCAGTTGCCGCCGTTGGGCCCCGACATTTCAGCAAACAACAGGTACAGGATAGCTACAGCATTGGTTGGCCGAATCAGACTCGTCAATCCAAATATAAAACCGGCCAGGGCGAAGTTTTTGCTACTGGGTTGCCGAAACAGAACCGGCACAAAAACCATCCAGCAGGTGATGATGAAAAGGGAAGCGATATGAGAGTTGCCGGGCTCTTTTACGGTATAAAACAACCAGTTGGTACCCAAAAACAAGCCAAGTATGGCCACCATTACCCACACAGGGTTGAACCGTTTTTCCAAAAAACGGCGCAGTATCCATAAACTGAACAAACTGTAGAAGATATAAGCCGCCAGCACCCCAAATCCATGCTCGCGCAAACGGCCATGGGTATTGTGGTGTCCTTCCTTTACCACATAGACGAAATGTGCTGCAAATACAAATGGCGCTTCCAGTAAAGCTGTCCCGTAGGTATACTTGGAAAAATACCGGTTGGTGCCTTCAAATGGCGTGTATACCGGACTTCCAGGTTTATACTGATCAAAACCCCCACTGAAAAATGGGGCGGCGATGTACATGTAGTATCCCTCCGGATCGCTGGAAAAAATCATGTCGGGATACCTCTGCAAGTGTAATCCGGCAAAACAGGTAAACAACACCAGTAAGGGGAAATAAAGGCGCAATACGGCCTTTCGGGCGAGAACAGTAGTAGGGCTCATGGTTTGGGAATTTAGTGTGTTATATTTCCCAAACGAATGAGCTGTGTGGATTGTCCCGCTTAACGGGCAGTTTCGCGGTAAGAAATGGCCCAAAGGCCAGAAATAGCAAATCCGCCGTTAATCAGGATGGTCAGGAAGCCAACATCCAGTCCTCCCCAGGTTTTGCAGACGTACTCGAAACAGAAGGTAAGCGCCGGCGCAGCCAAACATACCGGAAGTACGTATTTGTCTCTAACCTTCAGGTCGGTGAACAAACCAAACATAAAAAGGCCGAGCAGCGGGCCATAGGTATAGCCGGCTATTTTGAAAATCAGCGATATCACTGCTGAATCGCTTACGGCATTAAGAATCAAAATGATCACCACAAACAAGGCTGAAAAGCCCAGGTGTACCAGTGTGCGGGTGCGGCGTTGTTTGGCCTCCATAGCCTGCTGGGCAGCCAATCTATCCGCTTCGTAGGCATATACCTGATTGTCTTGCTGCTTTTCTTTTTCAAAATTCAGGAAGTCTACGCAGAAACTGGTGGTCAGTGCGGTGAGGGCAGAATCGCTGCTGGCGTAAGTGCTGCCTATCAAGCCCAGAATAAAGAAAATGCCAGCCACTGCATCCAGGTGCCCGAAGGCTATTTTAGGATACAGCTGATCGGTGCGCGCTGGAATTTCCAGCCCGATGGAACCTGCGTACAGGTACAGCAAGGCGCCCAGTACCAGGAAGAGGAAGTTGATGATCACCAGGTAAATGCAGAACACAAACATGTTTTTCTGCGCCTCCCGAATGTTTTTACAAGCCAGGTTTTTCTGCATCAGATCCTGATCCAAACCGGTCATGGCAATGGCTACCAGTGCGCCACTTACAAACTGTTTGACGAAGTGATTGGGGTCTGAGAGGAAGTTTTTGAAGAAGAATACCTGCCCGTATTTGCTGCCCATAACCTGCGAAAACAGGTCCATGCCATTGTAATTCAAGGCTTTGCCGATGGTCCAAACCGTAAACACCAGCGCCGCCAGGAAAAAGGTGGTCATGATGGAATCGGTCCAGATGATGGTTTTGAGTCCGCCTTTAAAGGTATAACCATAAATCAGCGCCAGCATCAGGATAACCGTCAGGGCGAAAGGAACGTTCAAGGGGCCAAATACAAAAACCTGCAAAACACTGGCTGCCAGGAACATACGCGCAGCCGAGCCCAGGGTTCGGGAAAGCAGGAAGAAGCCGGCGCCGGTTTTGTACGACCACCACCCAAACCTTTGTTCCAGATATCCGTAGATACTGGTTAGGTTGAGCCGGTAATACAAAGGCATGAGTACCGTGGCAATAAACAGGTAGCCAACCAGATAGCCTAACACCACCTGCATGTAGGAAAAGGCCATATTGATGCCTGTTCCGCCAACTGCGCCGGGAATGCTGATAAAGGTAACACCGCTGATGCTGGTGCCAATCATGGCATAGGCCACCACATACCAGGGAACTTTCCGATTGGCCAGAAAGAAGCCTTCATTGCTGGTATTACGCCCGGTAAACCAAGCTACTCCCACCAGTAAGGCGAAGTAAACAAAGAGTACAATAAGTACCAGACTGGGCGTAAGGTGAACCATTTTTTGAACGCTTTCGGATAGCTGGCCTGAGGTTTCCAAACCGGAAGTGCGCAAAAGTAGGGCTTTTGACAGATATTTTCAGGGCCTATCTGGTAATCAAAGAAAAAGGTAGTTCAAAAATAGCCCTGCCACATACAGTCCAGCGCCCCCCAGGATACCGAGGCAGGCCAGTCCACTTGTTCTGGTTGTATCCGGCTCATATACAACTGTTTTGGTTATATGGCCATAGTCAAGTCTGTTTTCAGCCTGGTTTTGTATTTGGGCTAAAGCGGCAGAATCCGCATAAATGAAAACAAAGTCTTTTAGGGATTTGTAGTGATGATCCCTTCTGGTTTGATCAATTTTTTCTGAAAACGCCTCGCTCACGTGATCAAACCTGGCTGTCAGATGATCGGAGAAAAGCTGAACATTGCTTAGCGCCCAGACATTATACTCCGGATCATTGACATCAAAGACCATGTATTGCAATCCCTGGATTTCCTGTAAATGTACGAGTCGTGTGGATTTTAAGCGTTGTGGGCTGTAGCATCCTGACAGCATCCATGGCATTACGCCTATTAAAAGAAGGTATAAGGTGCATTGTTTGTATATCATATAAAATGGCCTTTAATTGGTGTTAAAAATGAAGCCCCACGGAGAGCGCCGGCTGTATGGAAATGGAGCGGTGATTATAAGTTTCCTTGTACAAACCGCCGGTTGTTTGGGTTGAATGCGATCTGGGGCCAGCTGAAATGGACACATCAAAAAAGAACATGCCTAAGGTCTCCTGTATGCCAAACCTGGCCAGAAAGGCCAGGTTCAAGGTTTTGGTATGGAAGTTCCGTATGCCAAGGTTGAACACTTCATCTGTGTACGTGTAAGATCGGGAGCCGATTTGAAAATCAAGACCTATGTAGCCACTTTTCAACAAGCCGGTTAACCTACCGTATGTTAGCTTTTTTACCGTGAGGGTAAACTCCGCATTCGGCCATTGAGTCTTGAAATTGTCGTAAAACGTCCGGCTGTAGTATCGGAGCGGGCGGGCAAAAAGGGCAACCTGGTACAAGGTTTTTTTAGGATTGTATTGCAAGCCAAATTGGAATGCAGAAGCTGACTCAGGATCTGTCTGAAAGCTTAAAACATCAGCCATAGAAAAGCCTACTGTGGCAACGAAACTATTTTTTTGCCATTTTTGAGTGCTGGATCTGGCAAAAGGCTTTTGGCTATTTCGGGACTCATCTGAGTTTTTTTTCTGAAAGGGCAATAGTTCCACCACTTCCGTTCTGGTGATGGATAGTTCATTTTTGACAAAGTCTTCGCACTTATAGAAGTAAATGGCCCCTTCTTTACTGCGGATAATCTGGGCCGGAATGCGGCGTCCATCGGTAAGTACCAGGGTGTCGCAGGGGCGCTGCCCAACGGCTGTTGTCAGGATAAACAGGCAAATACTGGTAGTTAACAGGGATGTTTTCATAATGTATATACGTATAGGATGGCTATTTCATGCCTGAGAGATATACGCTAAATTAGCTAATATTAGTCATTTATCATAAAAGATCTAAAATCCTTCCAGCGACCAATAAACCAGTCCATACAGGATTCCAAAGCCCCAGACACCCAGGCAAGCTGCTCCGGTCATTTCAGCTGCATCCTTTTCAAAGACCACAATTTTGCTTATTTGACTGAATTCCAACCGGTGCAAGGCATTGTCTTGAATGGAGTCGGAATGCACCGAGGGCAAGTACATGTACACAAAATCCTGGTTCATTTTTTGCGACTGATTGCTCCTGATTTTTTGCACGTAGGCGCCGAACCCTTCCGGCGCTTTTTTGAAGCGTGCGGTCATGGCCTGATCTTCCAGGGTAATGTCCGATAAGAGCCAGATTCTGATGCTCTGATCTTCTTCATCCATGGCTACATATTGAATGCCTTCCATTTTCAGAACATGCTGAAGCCGGGTGGCAGGAAGTTTTCGCGGACTGTAACAGCCTGCTGCGAGTACGATGATATACAGTAGAATGGCTGTAAGGCTGGTTTGGGTGAGGCGCTTCATTAGTTTAGAATCTTATGCCCACGTTGAGCAATGGTTGTATGGTTATAAAGCCGTCTTCAATAAAAAACGAAGGGGTTATTGATGGATCGTCAGCTCTGAATTGTTTGCGAATTCCGGTAGAAAAGGCCAGATCCCAGTAAAATGGCCCCACGGTATGTTGAAGTCCGAAACGAGCCATCAGGGCCCATGTTGTAGCTTCAGCATATTGAGTTGACGGCATGAGGAAAGGGGAAGGCTCCTGGTAAATATAATTACGTCGACCAAACTGGAAATCTACACCCCAATAACCCTTGTTGATCCTGCCTGTAAAACGTCCAACACTTATTTTTTTAATACCAAAGGTAAATTCCGCGTTAAGGCCTTTCTTTTGGAAAGACATAGGTTCATTCTCGTAATATAAGTACGGCCTGAAGGAGCATAATAGCTGGATTGGGTAGCTTTTGGGGTGGAACTGAAGGCTGTATTGATAAGGAGAAGGATCTTCCAGGTAGTAGTATCCCGAGCTGATATAGTCTACCAGATTCATACCTGCCATTACTGTGATAGAACCTTTGGAAAGTAATTTGGTATCCCTATGTTGTTGTTTTTCAAGTGTACTCCAGCTACTTTTATCGTCGTGTCTATTGGCTGGCAGAACAGACTGTACCGATTCACGTGCAATGGTGGATTCCGTTTTGACAAAATCCCCGCAATTGTAGTAGTAAATATACCCTTCTTTGGATTTGATGATTTGCGCCGGAATGCGCCTTCCGTCCTTGCACAACAGGGTGTCGCAGGGCCTCTGAGCCAATAACCCAAAGCCCGGTGAGCTGATCAGTGCCAATATCAGGATCCAGTTTTTTGTCTGTGTTATTTTCATAAGCCAGCAGGGATTAGGTTTTTTTTTGCCCAAAAGATACAATGGACTTACAAATATAAAAAGACAGGCGATCCCGCTTCCGCGAAATCGCCTGTTTATTGAAGTTTGACCTCTTGCGAGGTCAATTTATTGCACTCATTCGTTTACTTATCAATCATTGAGCTTCAGTACCTTCAGGAACGCTTCCTGCGGCACTTCCACATCGCCGAATTGTTTCATGCGTTTTTTACCCTCTTTTTGTTTCTCCAACAGCTTACGCTTACGGGAGATGTCACCGCCATAACACTTGGCAGTTACGTCTTTGCGCAACGCAGAAATGGTTTCGCGGGCTATCACTTTCTGGCCTATGGCTGCCTGGATGGCAATCTGGAACTGCTTTTTAGGCAGTAGCTCCTTGAGTTTTTCGCACATTCTGCGACCCATGTATTCTGCTTTGGAGCGGTGTACCAGCGCAGACAAAGCATCCACGGGTTCGCCATTCAGCTTGATATCCAGTTTCACCAGGTCGGTTTCGCGGTAGTCAAGCAGATGGTAGTCGAAGGAGGCATACCCGCGTGTCATGGACTTCAGCTTGTCGTAGAAGTCGAACACGATCTCTGCCAATGGCAGGTGGAAAATCATTTCCAGTCGGGTAGGAGTGAGGTAGTTTTGTTTGATCAGGATGCCGCGTTTTTCCAGGCAAAGGGTCATGATATTGCCGATGTACTCCGGCTTGGTAATCACTTGTGCATAAATAAACGGCTCCTCCACGCTTTTAAGGTGGTTGGGCTCCGGCAGTTCTGTGGGCTGGTGTACGGTGAAGGTTTTATCCTTCATATCGGTGGCCACATAAGGTACGTTCGGAACCGTGGTGATGATGTCCTGATCAAATTCGCGGTACAAACGTTCCTGTACGATTTCCAGGTGCAACATGCCCAGGAAGCCGCAACGGAAGCCAAAGCCCAGGGCGGCAGAGGTTTCGGGCTCCCAAACCAGTGAGGCGTCGTTCAACTGAAGTTTTTCCAGGGCATCGCGCAGGTCTTCAAAATCGTCGTTATCCAAGGGGTAAACCCCGGCAAATACCATCGGTTTTACCTCTTCAAAGCCCTTTACAGGTTCGGCGCAGGGGCGCGCAACGTGGGTAATGGTATCACCCACTTTGATCTCCTTACTTACTTTGATGCCTGTTATTACGTACCCTACATCGCCCGTGCCAATTTCGGCAGCTTCCAGCTGGCCCATTTTTAGTACGCCAACTTCCTCTGCCACCACCTCTTTCCCGGTGTTGTAAAACTTGATTTTATCGCCTTTTTTCAGCGTTCCGTTCATCACACGCACATAGGCAATTACCCCGCGATATGAGTTGAACATGGAGTCGAAAATCATGGTCTGCAGCGGCGCTTCCGGGTCGCCTTTCGGGGCAGGTACGCGGTCTACCACAGCTGCCAGGATTTCCGGCACACCTATGCCGGTACGGCCTGACGCTGAAATGATATCCTCCCTCTCACAACCAATCAGGTCAATGATTTGATCCTGTACTTCTTCCACCATGGCGCTTTCCATATCCACCTTGTTCACAATAGGGATGATTTCCAGGTTGTGGTCAACGGCCAGGTACAGGTTGCTGATGGTTTGTGCCTGAATACCCTGTGTGGCATCTACAAGCAGCAGGGCGCCCTCACAGGCGGCAATAGAACGGCTTACTTCGTAGGAAAAGTCCACGTGCCCCGGGGTGTCAATCAGGTTGAAAACAAACTCTTCTCCCGTGGCAGGATGCACATAACGCATCTGGATAGCATGGCTTTTGATGGTAATGCCTCGCTCGCGTTCCAGATCCATGTTGTCCAGCGCCTGGTCCTGCATATCGCGCTTGCTGATGGTATTGGTGTATTCCAGCAGGCGGTCAGCCAGGGTGCTTTTCCCGTGGTCAATGTGTGCTATGATGCAAAAATTGCGGATGTTCTTCATGTAGCGGTGAAATATGAATTGCCGGAAGGATTCTTCCTTTCATAAAACGGCCGCAAAGGTACTCCAATTTATGCGATCAAGTAGAAAAATCAGAAAACGTAATTCACGCTCAGGTTAAACCGGTAAGCCGGCAGCACAAAGCCCGGCGTATGTACTCGGATACGGTCGCCATCAATAGCGGCTGAAAGCCTGTCGCCAATCAGGGGGATGTCTTCCACAGCCTCCTGCACCTCCTGACGGAGTTGCTCGATGTCGTTATTGGGGTCGTTGCTGGAGTAGGTGAGCGTGCCGCGCATCCATTTGAGGTCTACACCGGCCACGGTGGCATCGAGGGTCATGTGGTCGCCCAGGCGTACCTGAAAACCCAGGGAGCCGCCCAGGCCTACACCATTGACAGCGCCTTTGAAGGTAGTGGCATAGTTGGTTTCGTCTATTTCAGTGGTTCTGGCCAGGTCGAAGTGGTTATACCGGGCATAAGGAGCCAGATAAAAGCCGCGGGGCGCTTTCCCGCCCAGATAAAAGCGGTTTTCCAGGATTGCGCCGAAGGAAGTATAGCGGTTTTTCACGGTTTTGCCTTCGCCGGTCAGGTCGAAAGTGTTTTCCAGCAAGTTGGGCATTTTGGTAGGGCGGGGGATACCCACCTGCAGGGAAAGGGATTTATTGTTGGCATAGGCCCATTCGCCGCGAACGTTGATTTTGCCGCTGGGCAGCAGCAGACTAAGCGGCGCCAGACCCACACTCCAGGATTGCTCCGGGGCATCGTCTTCATACGACCACCGGTTGCGGTTTTGGGCAGCGGTGGTTGACTGAAAAACAACTAAAATGGCAAGGGTTAAGAGCAGGGATTGGATTTTCATGTTTGTCAATTTTGGGGATATAACGTGGCGGGCTTGTTAGGAATTGGTGAAGAGGCGTTAAGGTTGTGGTAAAGTTTGGAGCGGTTGGGAGTTTTTTACTGACGGGGTGACTGCCAGTCACCCCATCAGTAAAAAACACAGCAGTAAAAATCACAACTTCCCCTGCACAATCCCCAAAATCTCCTGCTCCTCCCGGTCTGCAGCGTTCACCATTTTCTGACCTTCCGCCAGGATTTGCTGGGCAAAATCCTTGTCGTCAAGTCCGGTGGCGTTTACCTGAATATTCATGAAAGCTCCGCGTACGGCGGCGCGCGCGCACAAGGCGCCAACGCCGGCGTCGGTTACGGAGTTGGGGTTTCCGGTTTCTGCCATCTGGCGGATAAGCGGGAGGGAGCTGTACGCCAGTTGCATCACTTTAAACGGCACTTCCATGGCTTTTTTAGTGCCTGCCTGAATGGCTGCTTTTCGCGCTGCTTTTTCCTCCGGTGTGCTATTGGGCATACCAAAGGCGGCCATAATCAGATTGAAGGCATCGGTGTCTTCGTCTACGGCGCGCAGAAGGGCATCCTTGATGTGCTGACCTTTTTCAGCCGCTTCCGAGAATTCTTCCCAGCGTTCATCCCAGCCGCGTTTGTGACTGCTCAAATTGGCTACCATGGTGGCCAGGGAAGCACCCAGGGCGCCCACATAGGCGCTGATGGAGCCGCCGCCCGGAGCCGGACTTTCGCTGGCGGTTTCGTCGGCAAAAGCGACCAGATTTTTGAGCACCAGCTTTTTGGCCTGGGTCGGGTTGCCTTTATTCAGGTTGTATTCAATGATTTTTTGTTGCGGATCAAAAGGCGCCAGTTCATCCAGGCCCATGGATTTAACTGCAATTTTGATCAGTTCCGATTCGCTGACGCCCACGCTGCGTTGCTGTTTTTTCAGGAAATATTTTCCGGCTTCCAGCATCACTTTCAGCGGCACCAGGCCAACCAGTTCCGAGCCGGTTACACGCATACCCCGGCGGTCGGCACTTTTGTGGCATTCTTCGAAGGCCACGTGCAATGGAGTGGCATTGACATCCGTGATGTTCATGGAAATCTGGGCAATGCCGTATTCATCAATGTACCAGCCAATGGCTTTTACGCCTTTCAACAAGCCCGGCTGGCGAATGGCTTCACCGTTTGCGTCTTTGAGTGGTTTGCCGGTTTTGGGATCGGTGAGTGCACGGCCCATTTCGCGCACATCAAAGGCAACGGAATTGGCCCGGCGCACAGAGGTGGTATTGAGGTTTACGTTGTAGGCAATCAGGAAATCGCGCGCACCGATTACGGTGGCGCCGCTTTTGGCGTTGAATTGTGCCGGCCCGAAATCCGGTTTGCATTCCGGATTGGCCAGTTTTTCCGGTAATCCTTCATACTCGCCGGCGCGAATCACGGCCAGGTTTTTACGTTCTGGTTTGCTGGCAGCAGCTTCATACAGATAAATGGGCAGGTTTAGCTCTCTGCCCACACGTTCACCCAGTTTGCGCGCCCATTCGGCGGTTTCCTCCATGGATATGTTGGCAATGGGAATCAGCGGACAAACATCCGTAGCGCCCATGCGCGGGTGCTCGCCCGTGTGCTTGCTCATGTCAATCACTTCGCAGGCTTTTTTAATAGCCAGGAAAGCGGATTCAATCACCGCGGCCGGCTCGCCCACAAAGGTTACCACGGTTCGGTTGGTAGCTTTGCCAGGGTCAACATCAAGCAGTTTTACCCCTTCAATTGTTTCTATAACATCAGTTATTTGTTTGATCACAGCCGGATCACGCCCTTCAGAAAAATTGGGCACACATTCTATGAGTTGTTTCATGCCACAAAGGTAAAACGACTCATTCACTCATTCACTCACTCTCCATCCAATCCGCAGATCAAACACATCCGCCACCTGTCTGTGCGCTTTCAAGCTGCTCCCCACGATCAAACGCCGCCCGAAACGATATTGCAGGATATACCTTTGATAAACCGGATCGCGGTCGCCGGAAGGGTTGAACAGGTAGGCGCCCATATAAGTACCAAAACTTACCCTGCCAACCAACAGCTCATGTCCGGCCAGGGCGCCACCTTTCCAGGCACTCTTTCGAATGTTCTGTCTGCGCAGGGTTTCGGCGGCAAAGCCGTCGTGAATCCATTCAGTTCCGAGTGCAAGGGCACTGAAGCGACCAACACGTTTTGCGCCGGTAAGCTGGATGCCGTACGACCAGCATCGGGTGAGGTCCGGGTATCCCGGGGCTGGATCCATGTTTTTGAGTGTGCCTATCAGACTTACCTGGCCATAATAAGCGGGTTCGTTTTTCCAGTCTTTGTTTTTCTCCGGCCTGTTCATAATTACCGGTTTCAGAGAATAGCTGATGCCGGCATTATAGGTTGGGAAATTCATGCCTTTATTGGGGTTTTTCATGCCGCCGTTGGAAATATGGTTGTAATTGATTCCGGCAGAAAGTTCCCATTTGGGACTTATTTTGTAATGAACATGCGCGTTCAGCATGGCCCACAAGCTCAGGGGAAAGCTGAAGAATAAGTTGGTAGGGTTGGTTTCCGGATCGTATAGTTTAGTCAGCCAGGCGGGACCCAAACCCAACCGAACGGAGCCATAAAAACGTCGCCAGGGGCGAATCAGAGGTTCGGCAAAAGGCACCAGCGCTACGGTATGACCGAGTATTCCGGGGTTGTCAAAATTGATATAGTGGAAGGCAAAACCTCTTTTGCTGATCAGGCCCAGTTTGCGGGTTTGCGCAGGTTGGTTGAGCAGCCATTGAGCACTTATCTCCAATCCGAAGGGGTTGGAATTAGACACGTTGACAATGTCTTTGGAGTGAGGAATAATGAAGCCGGTGTGCAGACGGGCTCCCCATTGAAAAGGTGAGGAGAGAGAGTCCTGAGCGCTCAGGAAGAAGCTGCAAAACAGGAAAAGTATGGGCAAAAGGGTGCGTATCGGTGTTAGCATACTTTCTGTGGTTTTGGTTAGTCAAAACGATTAAGCTGGTGGAAAGGTTCGCTATGGCGCCATGAATGGCTCGTTTTTTGATTGGTTATGCTAAATACTTAATAGGATATTCTTACCAAGCAGCGTAAATGCGGTAACACAGTATCTTGCCACTCGAATTAACACGAAAAATTGACCGTCTTTATGAAAAAAATCCTCCTTTGTTTCGCTGCATGTGCGGCAATCGGTACAAGCGCAATGGCGCAGTACACTACGGGCCCCCGACTTTTTTTGGATATTCCTTCGGTACACCTTTCCGCACCTGATGTTACACTGGTTGCCAACCGTATTGGCGTTGGGGTTGGAACTGCTATGAATGTAGCTTCTCACTGGGGGACTGCCCGATTGGGCGGCGGCGCTGTGTTTAGTATGGACCCACAGTCTAAAGAGGTTGAAGAAACCTTTGTTACTACACCGTATGTTTTACTGGAGGCTGGCGCCGGTAAATACCGCACCAATGGTAATCAATGCGCTAAAACCAAAACCAAGGCATTTACTGCCATGGCCAAGGCCGGATTGCGTTACGCCTTCATTTCCGATCCGCTGGAACCGGAAGGTGAAGCGCCGGATAAATTTGATGTATTGGTTGGCGCCGAATTCGGTTACTTCTTCATCCGCGACGTGTTCCGCAACACCGAAGTGTTCCTGGACGCCAATTATCACGTTAACTCCAAGATCATTTCGGCCAATTTCGGCTTCAAAATGTTCCTCAACCTGAAAGCGGATCGCGGAGATTAGGGAATTACATGATTGAAGATTACATGATTGGAGAGGGCAGCGTTCGGTTTGGCATTCTGATGGACCTTCAGCACCACGGCACCTCAAGCTCCTTGCCTACCCTCTTCAATCATGTAATCTTCAATCATGTATTCTTCTGCTTTTTCTCCAAAAACCAAAACCCCAGGCAGGTAATAAGCGCCAGGGTTGTCACAAGTGTCCAAAGGCTATTGTATCCCCAGGTTGCAATGACCTGGGTGCCTAGGAATGGGGCTAAGATGTTGGCTACTGAATACGACATGGTATAGAGCGCCATATATTGCCCTTGTTTGGGGCCTTCGGAGCGCCCAAAAACGAAATTGCTGCTGAAGGGCATCACAAACATTTCTCCAAACGATATAAGTACCGTAAAGATTAACGCAGGTGCGTAGCCCGGCGGCATCAGGCACGCCGCGTAAGAAATAGCGTATAGGATTAAGCCAAAACGCACATATTGCAAGGCGGGTATTCTGCCTTCCAGCCGGTGTATAAGCGGCATCTCTGCAAAGAACACTATCAGCCCATTAAGGGCCAGCATCCGGCCAATCTGTGCCTCCGTCCAGGCGTAATTTTTTTCCCAGAACAGCGGTATAGTCCACAGTATCTGCATAAATACCATTGCGCCCATCATGGTCAGGATGGCAAAACTCAGGAATGTTTTATCGCGATAAGGCGAAATAATCTGTGCGACACTGCCATTTTCGGCGTTTTCCAGCGATTCTGGCGTTGGTTCAGCTTTTTTGGGCACCAGCCATAGCAAGGTGAAAGCGGCTGCAATACAGGTAAACCCGTCTACCCAAAACAGCCATTCCCAGCCAAAAGCCACCAACATGCCGCCCAATGCCGGCGCGAGGGTCCAGCCCAGGTTAACAGCCATCCGGTACAAGGAAATAGAACGGGTGCGGGTTTCCGGCTCACAATGCCGTGCCATGGCTACAGAGTTGGCAGGCCGGAATACTTCTGAGGAAAAACTCATGGCAAAAACCGCCACCCCCATCAGCCAGATATCCCTTACAAACATCATCAGCAGTAATATAATGCCATTTACCATCAGGCTCCAGAATTGGATGGGGTAATACCCGATACGATCTGTGAGCTTGCCTCCGATAAATGCGCCACTTAACGCCCCAATACCAAAAAAGGTCATGACGTATCCGGCCGATTCCAGCGGATAGCCAAGCTTTTTGGTCATGTACAGCGATAAAAAGGAGATAACAAAGGCGCCACAGCGATTTACCAGACTAACAATGGAAATGTACCAGATGACGCGCGGGATACCCCGGTAGGAGGATAGCCAATGGGTGTAGAGTTTTTGTAACATAGCCTAGTTGGACTCTTTCTTTGGTAGAAATAGATATTCAGCCCAATTAGTTTCCCAAACCTGAAAAATATTATCGTACCAAAAAAAAGCGCCGGTTGCTTTTCAGCAGCCGACGCTGTTCATACAATAGAATGGATTGCTAATCTTGATTGGTTAACTGTTCCAATGGCAACGGAACAATTCTGGGGCGAAAGTCGAAACTTCATTTGTAAGTGCAAACTTTTTTGCCATCAAATCTTCCGAACGGGCAGGAAGTTTCGACCAAAATAAACTGCCTGAATCAGGCCGTTTTAAGCGGTAAAACACATTATTGCAGGCCGTAAGCTATATGTGCCTGTAAATGAATGTATTTGAGCTTATCCGATCAAAGAACGGTCTTGTGCCATGTGTTGGGCGTATAACATGGCCGCTCCAGCCAATGCCATATCCTTGAACAACAAAAATTGCGCACTGATACTTCCACCCATTGCCGCCTGCAAATGTACCAATGCCACCATCAACAACAGGTAGATGGCCAGCAAAACACAGGCAAGTTTATCCCACTTGCCAATCAGCATGCTCAGGGAAGCTGCCACCAGGCTGACTCCGCCAAAAACCACCCAAACTTTAGGCATCGGCATATAGGTCGGCACAAAGGAATGCACCATGGCGTCGATACTCAACAAATTGATGAGGCCAAGAATGGCAAATGGTATGGCAAATAACCAGCGACCAAGGGAAAGAAAGGCGTTCATGTTATGTTTTGTTTAAAGCTGTTTTCCGTTTTGAACCGTATTTCCTTCCGCAAACGGGAGTGAATACACCTGCGAATGTAGCAGATTTGGATATATCACCTCCATTTGTGCCATAATTTTTGATCAGATCCTGAACTTCGTCGTTGGGAGGTTTATGGGTTCTGGGCTACCGGCTCCTTCCACAAGTTTGATATGGCTGTCCAGCGAAATATTGGTGTACACGGATGGCGCCAGGCCCGGTTTAGGCCAGGTTACCTCTACTGATTCAATCCGCGTTGCATCGCCAAGCCCGATTTCCTGTCGGAGACTGGCGGCGCCAAAGCTGCCTCCTGTGCCTACGGTAGCCCAAATGCTTTGCTTTTTACCATCTTTTTGTACGGTATTTACCTTGATTTTAGCGCCAATAGCATCCCGGTTACAGCTTTTACCTTCGCAGAACACAGTAATCCAATGATGCGGAGTGCCGGGGTTTTCAAGCAGTATATTGTTGGATAAGTCGCCTTCCAGCGCACCGCCAACTACTACGTATATGTCCTGATCGCCGTCGTTGTCCAAATCGCCAAAGGCAACTCCGTGGCCCTTTTGGATCTGACCAAATCCATTCATGGTTATGTCCTCAAAACGTTGTCCGTTTACATTACGAAACATCCGGTTGGGAATCAATGAACTGAGGTCGGGTTTGCCTGTGCCCAGGTAAATATCGGTCCAGCCATCGTTGTCCAAATCGCCAAAATTATTACCCATGGCGTAGGTGATGGTGTTTAAACCTGCCTGCTTGCTTCTGTTTTCAAATTTTTCATTGCCCAGGTTGTGGTAAAGCGAAATCCAGGAGCCGGGTGGTTGTTTGCCCAAAATTTCTTTGATATAAGGGCGCGGTCCCTGATCGTTCAGGTCTATACTGTAATCGGAGCAAAAAATATCATCCAGCCCGTCGTTGTCATAATCAAAGAAAAAGGATGGGAAGGTATGTCCGGAGCCGGTAGTTCCTGCTTTTTTGGCCATATCTTCAAAGACCCATGCCTCAGGGGAGGAGCCTCCGCGGTTTACCAGCAACTTGTTGTCGCCATACAGGTTGCTGATATACAGGTCCGGACGCTGATCGTTGTTAAGATCGCCCCAGGTGGCGGCTTTAAAAAAGCCTACAAAGTCCAGGTGTAGCTTGGATGCAATGTTGGTAAAGGTGCCATTGCCATTGTTGCGAAACAACTCGCAGGGATGCGGCCTTTTGGCATCCTGGGTTTCGTTGGCAATAAATAGATCCAGCCAACCGTCGCCATCAAAATCTGCCCAATCAGCCGCCTGGGTAGGGTGGAAAGAAAGAAGCCCTGATTCTATGGTGATATCGGTAAAGGTGCCATCGCCATTATTGCGCAACAGGGAGTTGGGGTGCGTGCCGCCCAGGAGCCAGCCGCCACGCAGGACCAGGATATCGCGGTCTCCATCATTGTCAAAATCGGCATGGTTGGTACTCAATCCACTCAATATACCGGTCAAATTGGCCTCTTTAGTGCGTTCTGTAAAAGATCCGTCGCCATTATTTTGGTAATATCGGCATTGGTCGCGCAGGCCGTAGGAGGTGACAAACAGGTCCAGATGTCCATCATTATTGAAGTCTTCCATACAAACCCCGCCAGACAGTCCGCGGGTATCCAGCCCCATGGGGATGGCAATATCTTTGAATTTGATATCGCCTTTGGCCTGGAACACTTTTTGGGGAATGAGGTAGTCTTTGGGTACGCTATCAGGCCATTTTCCCAGGGTCATGTAGGCCAGGTTGAGCAGCCAGCGTACCTGTTCGTCATCCGGAAAATCTTTCAATACCCGCTCGTAAATTTTGACGGCGCTTTCCGGTCCGGAGGTCATTTTATATACTCCCCCTCCCTGAATAGGAAGAATGCAGGATTCTGAAGTGTGGGTATTGATACAGTTTTGTTGCTCGCCCAGGCGCAGGTAGGCCAGCGCCAGCAATTCGTATACCGGTTTGCTTTGTTGGGTTAACTGGTCTCCCAGTTTATTGATAATGTCCTGGAATTCCATGATGGCTGCCTCGTTTTTGCCGGCACGCAAAATCTGGTCGGCGTAACGGAGCTGCATGGTGAGTTTATCCCGTGCAGGAGCACTGTCGTATTGCTGCTTAATCAGGGCAGCTTTTTTGGCATTCAGGTTATAGCATTCATTCGGATCGGCGTATTGGGAAATACTGTCCAGAATGGCAATCATTTTTTCATGACCATTCTGGGGCGTTTTGGCCGTTTTCCCGGGGGCAGATTTTTTGCCGGAACATTGCCAAAGAAGCAAGCAGGACACAAGAACGAACAGGCAACGATACATAATCAGAAGTTTGCCGGCAAAGGTAGACAGTCTGTTGCCAAAAAGAAAAACCCCGGCTCGCAGGTACTGCAAGCCGGGGTTTTCTATTATTCCAAAGCGTTATCAGGCTTTTTCTTTTTTCTCCTTGGCTGGTTTTTCAGCCGGAGCAGCTTCTACAGATTTGCCGCTGATCACATCTTCTTTGGTGAAGTCTACCACAAGGGCAGATGCCACGAAGATAGAAGAGTATGTCCCGAACAAAATACCTACCAACATACCGAATGCGAAGCCGCGGATGGCGCTTCCACCGAATATGAAGAGCAGCAATACCACCACGAGAATCGTGCCGGAGGTGATCAGGGTACGGCTCAACGTGGTGTTGATAGCCAGGTTGAATACGTCTTCTTTTTTGCGACCGGTGTAAATGTGCATGAACTCACGGATACGGTCGTATACGATTACGGTATCGTTCACGGAGAAACCGATTACTGTAAGGATACAAGCGATGATAGCCTGGTCAATCTCCAGAGAGAACGGAACAATACCGTGCAGCAGGGAGAAGAACGTGAGCATGATGAGTGCATCGTGTGCCAGAGACAATACCGCGCCGAGAGAGAACTGCCAGCGACGGAAACGGATCAGGAGGAACAGGAAGATCAGGCCAAGAGCCCAGAAACCTGCTTTGAAAGAAGAGTTCCGGATATCGTCAGCTACAGTTGCGCTAACCTGGCTGGAAGAAACGATGTGTGTGCCAGAGCTGTTGGTCTTTTTGAACGACTCCAGATCGGAGCTGTAACCAGCAGCAGTGATACCTTCATGCATTTTTGTAGCAACACGATCCACAACATCCTGGCCTTGCTCTTCGATGAGGTAAGAGGTGGTGATATTGTATGTGTTGGCTGTGTTTACGGCTTTGATTACCGGATTGCCACCAAAAGCAGTGGTCAAAGGGCCGCGCAGTTGCTCGATATCCACTGGTTTATCAAATGCCACGTTGAAGGAGTAACCACCTTTGAAGTCAACGCCGAGCTCGAATCCGCGCATGAAGAAGGAAGCTACACCGATGGCGATGATGGCCAGAGAGATAGCATATGCTATTTTGCGTTTTCCGATCCAGTCGTAGTGGAAACCCACCAACCATGATTCAGACCAAGGACGGCTGTAGTTGATGTCTCTGCCTTTTTCCAGCCACCATTCAGTGATATAACGGCCCACCAATACTGCAGTGAACATGGAGCAAATGATACCAATCAGCAGTACAGTACCGAAGCCCTTGATTGGGCCCAAACCGAAGTACATCAGTACGAGAGCGGTCAGGATCATCGTTGCGTTTGCGTCGATGATAGCGGTGAGGGCTCGTGTGAAACCGGTGGATACCGCTTTGGCCATGGTAAGACCATTGCGCAATTCCTCCCGGATTCGTTCATAAATGATTACGTTGGCGTCTACGGCTGCTGCAAGTGTCAGTACGATACCGGCGATACCTGGGAGGGTCAATACCGTACCCATGGATGCCAGTGTACCCAGGATGAAGAAGATGTTAGCCAAAAGGGCAACTACGCTCACCCAGCCACCTTTGTTATAGTAAGCTACCATAAAAAAGCACAGGAACAATACGCTCAGTGCCATGGTAACCAGCGATTTGTTGATGTTGTCGGCGCCAAGAGAAGGACCAACCTGGCTTTCCTGTACGATGGTAGTACCTGCAGGCAGTTTACCAACTTGCAGGATTTGTGCAAGGTCTTGCGCTTCTTCGAGGGTAAAGCCACCGGTAATAGAGGTGCTACCGCCAGTAATCGGGTTGATTACGCGTGGAGCGCTTACCACCTCATCGTCGAGCAGGATAGCTACTTCACGGTTGCCGGCATTGGCAGCCTTGGTAGTCATGTCGGCCCAGATTTTGGCGCCGTCGTTATTCATTTGCAGACTAACCTGAATTTCGCCGGTGGTTGGATCAGGGTCTGCACGGGCTACCGTTACTACAGAGCCATCAAGTGGAGCTTTATCTGAACCCGGACGCTTTTTAACAGCGTACAGTTCGAACTTGCCATTTAGCCCTTCAGTAGTTCCTTGAGCGTCGTCTACAGGTTTGCGGCCCCAACGGAAGGCCATGTCTGCAGGGAATTTGGCAGCTACTTCCGGACGCGTGAGGTATTCCATCACGGTCTCCATCTTATTCTTGTCTACCCAGGCCAGTACAGAACCGCCCTGGCCATTGAGGCTCATTTTGGAGATCAGCGGACCAGCTACAGAGTCGATATTCAAACGATCGGTGATTACCGGAATTTTCTCTTTGGTAGAGTCAGGTTTGCCGTCGGCGCCTTTCGGGAATTCGTAGGTGGTATCTTTTTCAATGATCTGACCGCTGGCAGTAGCAGCATTGGCTTTCAGCAGCTTGTCGGCCTCTGTGAAGCCCTGGATAACGCCTTCATCCTGAATGCGGTAGGTTTCCCAGAATTCGAGTTTAGCCTGGCCGGTGAGCATTTCGCGGGCGCGGGCAGGGTTGTCGATACCTGGCAGTTCCACCTGAATCAGGTCGCGCGCAGCATCAAGGCTTACGTTTGGCTGAACAACACCCAGTTTGTCGATACGCTGTTTCAGGCGCTTGTAGGTTTCGTCTACAGTGCCGTTAGCCAGGTTACGGATGGTGTTGAGCGCGTCGGCATCAGGAGCATCAAATTTGATGGTGCTGGCCTCGTTGCGTGCGAAGATGGAAGCCAGACTGCGGCCTTCGCCCAGTTCTTTCCATGCTTGAGCAAAGAGTGTGATGTAATCGCCTTGCTGAGATTTTTGCAGTTCCTTGGCGCGGTCCAGCGCTTTGATGAAGTTTGGATCGGTGCTGTTGCCGGAAAGGCTAACCAGGAAGTCACGCAGATCCACCTGCAGCAATACGCTCATACCGCCTTTCAGGTCGAGACCCATAGCCAGCTGGCTCTTTTTCAGGTCGGCATAAGTGAATTTTTTAATCAGTGGAATTTCAAATACAGTTTCCGTGGACAAAGAGTCCAGGTACTGTGCATAGCAGCCCTGCCAACCAAGCTTGGGGTTGCTGCCGGCACAATTATCTGCATGAGCTCGTGCATCGGATTCGATGTTGTTGGTCGGAATGACGAGCAGATACTGGTACAAGCACACGATTGTGAGTGCAATCAGGAAGAAACGTACAACGCCTTTGCTTTGCATACCTCGTTGATAATAAGTGAGTTATTGAGTGAGCGAGTATTTTGAATTTGGGTTTCCTTTCAAAAAAAGTTCGCAAATGTATGGAATAAGGGGGAAATCAAAGGGAAAGAATGAAAAATCGTCATTTTGGCAACAACTTCTTCAATTCGCCCACAATATCGGCGTAAGCCGAGTCCTGATTAGGGAAGTCGGAAACGGCTTTTCCCATGCTGGGCAGCGATTTGAATTTTTCCAGTCCTGTTCCTTCAAAATCTGCCTTTTCAATACGCAGCGGTATCATCCGACGGTTTTCGCCCAGTGCATTATACACCAGTTCAAACCATTCTGAATTGAACAAATTGACGGTAATGAGCACCACCAGGTAGTCGGAATCCGTCATTTCCTGCCGGGCTCTGGCCATGAGTTCCTGTCCTTCGGACTCATACACATTATATACCCGGATCTTTTTCATGATCTTGAGTACATTCAGGTGCCTGTTGAGCAGTTTGGCATGAGGCTCGTCCAGTTGATCGTAAATGATCATAAACTTGGGCACCATGGCCGGTGCAGATGCCGGGCCGGCAGCGCCGCGTGGCTGAAAGTCGGTTTCTGCCAGTGCGGTGCTGAGGTCAAGCAGGGCTTTGGTTACCTGTGCTATTACCAGTTTGTGGTCTTCAAACTTGATCAAACCATTGTTGTAGTCCCGGTTGGTTTGGCTTAGCCGGCCTTCCAGCAGAATGGTTTGATTGCGCTTTTCCGACCCGTCGGGCAATAAATCCTGCAAATATTTCAGGGCTTTGGCAGGTTCAAGTACCAAAAGCTCTTCGAAGTCTTTTTTTATTTCAGCCAGTGGCTTCATGTGGAGATGGGTTGGATGGGTTGGAGGGGGCAGGGGGCAGGGGGTGGGCAGGTTAGTTGGAGAAGGAGGGGAGGATATTTCGGAAAAGGATGCCGCGGTTAGCGCCGGCTTTTTCTCCTTTCTCGTTGATCACCAGTCCGCCTTCGGCGAGGGTTTTGCCGGCGTGGTGAAGGGCAATCACCTTGCAATCTTTGTTTAAAACCGGTGAGCCGGAACTGCCGCCATCAGTTTCTGTGGTATAAAACAGATATTGTTTCATCTGACCAATGATTTCGTCTGATTTGAACTGTTTGACTTCGCCGCGCGGGTGCTGGATGATGGTTACGTCTTCTCCCACCAGAGGCAGGCTTTCGGTTTCAATCTCCAGGTAGCCCCATTGACTGAGAGGCACATCTGCGCGGTCTTTGACTTTTACCCTGGCAAAGTCGAGTTCAGTGGGGGGGCTGCTTTTGAAATCGGAAGCGTCCAGTTCATAGGAAATGGCTGACTTGCCTGGTTCGAAGTTGAATTCGATGCGCGCCGTTTGGGCAGATTGGGCGCTAAGGATAACGTGGTTGTTGGTGATGAGATAACCGCCCTGTACCAGAAATCCTGTACCTACATTACCATCCGTACAAACAACCCGGCAAACTGCATTTGCGGCCTTGCGGGCTTTTTCAAGCCAATCAATGGTGAGCAGATTGCTCTTTTTTCCAATGAGTTTTTCAAGTCTCGGAGCATCCGGAATTTCAAATTCAAAGGCGCCAGTGCTGTGGATGCGCGAATTAAGTGCCACCCTGCGTGGAATGGACTTCATGAGCTCTGTCAGGGCATACTTTGCCTGAGCTTCATAGCGCCGGAATTCGTTATAGTCAATTCTGCCTTCCAACTGAGCCTTTTTGGCAGAGCGGTAGTTGCCGTATTGCAAGGTGAGATCCTGCCAGATATCTGCTCCGGTTTGTTTGTCAAGATCCTTGAGCATGTCCAGCGCTTTCTCAATTTCGTTTTCCTCTATCAGACCGTTGACGGTTTCAAGTACCAGGGTTTGGGCGGATTGCATAGGTTGAGTTTTCGAGTGTTTGAGTTGGCGAGTGTTTGAGTTGGCGGGTGTTTGAGTTTTCTAGTTGGCGAGTGTTTGAGTTGATGAATGAGTATATGGAGTATAATGCTTGAGTGCTCTTTGATAAGGCATATCGTTTGCCCAACCGTACGCCAACTCAAACACTCGAACACTCAAACACTCAAACACTTTAATTCCTAATGTCTTCGCCCCAGCCGAGTTTGGCGCGGATGGTATTGAGGAAGGTGGTGTCTTGCAGTTGGACCAGTCGTATGCAAAAATCGTTTTTGCGAACGGCCAGTTGGTGGTGTGTGCCAACCAGTTCGAACCTGGAGTCCAGGGAGCAGATAAAATTGTCTGCCCGGCCTTCAATTTCGAAGGATATGACGGATTGATCAGATAATACCAGCGGTCTTACATTCAGGTTATGGGGAGCAACCGGGGTTATGACAAAATTTCCCGAGTTGGGGAAGATGATAGGGCCACCACAACTCAACGAATATCCGGTGCTGCCGGTTGGTGTAGCAATGATGATGCCATCTGCCCAATACGAGGTTAAAAAATCGCCATTCAGGAAGGTGTGAATGGTAATCATGGAAGAGGTATCCCTTTTTAATAAGGTGCAATCGTTGAGCGCAAATGGTATTTCTCCAAAAACATGGGGTGAACTTTCCAGGTAAAGCATGGCCCGTTCCTCAATCAGGTATTGTCCTCTGGCCAGCATACCTATGCTTTGGCGGATGTGGTGCTTGTCGATACTGGCCAGAAAACCCAGTCTGCCCAAATTAATGCCCAGCATAGGCACTCCGGTATTGCGCACCAGGGTTGTGGCTGCCAGCATAGTGCCGTCGCCACCTAACACTACCACAAAATCAATGCTTTGTGGCATAATTTCTTCATATTTCGTCAGCGTCTTGTACTCACCACTTAAGCGGATTTGTTCTCCAAAATCCTCCAGATAAGGCAGATAAATACTTACTTCCAATCCTTCCTGAAACAAGGCATCGAACACCTCCTGCACTTGAGGGATGTCTTTTTCTTTGCATTGTTTGCCAAATACCAGGATGCGCATGACGGTTGACGGCTTACGGTTGACGGCTTACGGTGGACGGCCTACGGTGGACGGTGGGAAGACTAAAATATTTCCCAATTTTGCCGCAAGATAAACACAGACAACCATTTGAAACATTCCTTGTATTTTTCCCTCTTAAAATCGTCCACCGTCCACTGTAGGCCGTCCACCGTATACCGTGGGTCATCCACGGTAGGCCGTCCACCGTCAACCATTAATACAATGAAACCAACCGAACTCAGTGAAGTAATTGCCAGGGAACGCGAGCATTTGTTGATCCGGCGTAAAAAACTTGGCCTTGAACATGGTACGGAATCGCAGCCAAACTGGTTTGGCATTGCGCTTTCGGGGGGCGGTATCCGCTCGGCAACTATTAACCTGGGCTTTTTGAGAACGCTGAATAAGTATGGTATTCTGCAAAAGGCAGATTATCTGAGTTCTGTTTCCGGTGGTGGTTATACCCATTCCTATGTGCAGACTACAGCCAAGGAAACGCTGGATTACGGCAAGCTTTTCAATGCTGATCACATTGATGCCATGCGTAAGCACGGCGAATATATGGTGCCCAGGAAGGGTTTGTTGGGCAAAACCGGCAACCTGATGTTGCTCATCATTGCTTTCCTGGTGAGCTGGGCCATGAGTCTGGTGAGTCCGGCCATCATGATTGGCATTGTATATTACATTTACCTTATTGTGGCGGGCTGTTTGGGGCAAAACCCATTTTCCGGACTGGATATTTTTGCCGGGCACGATTTGGGGTGGTGGGCGATGGTGATTCCGGGGGCGCTGTTTGTAGTACACTTTGCCGCCAACATCATCCTGAACTTCAATTTGGGGGTATCCAAGATTTTTAACCGGGCTGAATCTGTGCTGGTTAGCATTGGTTTGATCCTGTTTGCCTGGATGATGATAGCCGGATATGAAGGAACCGGCCTGATATCTAACGATCTCAAAATTGATTTTGCCATAAATGTGGTGTTGCTGTTCATTCTGGGATTTTTTACAAATCCCAATGCGCTCAGTTTTCACCGTTTTTACCGCAAACAGCTGGCTGATTTGTTTTTGCAATTTTCCAGCAATTACGACAATATGCCTATTGGGAAGGTGTTTGATGCCAAATCTGATCAGTTGAAAGATTATATTAGCCCATACCCGCTGATCAATACCTGCCTGAATCTGATGAATCCGGGCAAGGATGCGGCTTTTCAGGGCACCAAAACCTCTGACTATTTTCTGCTTAGTCCGTTTTACTGTGGTTCCAAGTTGGTTGGGTATGTGCCAACCGACCGATATTATGATTACCAGCGGATGACGTTGCCTGCTGCTGTAACTATTTCAGCGGCGGCGGTTAATCCGGGCATGGGCATTTATTCCAACCGGATGCTGAGTGTCATGATGACCTTGTTCAATGCCCGGCTGGGCTTTTGGATTTCCAATCCGAGTATTCTGGTTAAGGCCCGGGCAGTGGTTTGGTGGCCGCTTTATTTCTTTTATGAGTTAATGGGTCGTATTGGGTCGGAGAAAAAGATGATCAATATTTCGGATGGAGGGCATATTGAAAATCTGGGCGCCTATGAGTTACTGCGCAGGGGCTGCAGATTGATTATCGCTGTTGATGCGGGGGAAGACAAGATTTACTCCTTCTTTGATTTGAACAACCTGATCATCCGGGCCCGCAATGAATTGGGTCTGGAAATACGGTTCCGGCCCGAAGATCAACCGGAGGATTTGATTCGCCCGCGGCCATCGCAGGTGTATTCTGCCAAACGTTACGCAGTTGCAGATGTGTATAAATGTTGGGAGGAGGTGGCTGATCCGTCTCAGGAAGATGGCAAGCGCATCATCAACTACAGCAAGGCAGAGCGAGACAAGATGGGCTCGGTTGGAACCTTTGTGTATGTTAAGTCTTCTGTGCGCGCGCCAGAAGGCAAGCCTGATCTCGACAAGCGGGATACTTTACGGTACGGCACCTATAAATATAAGATATACCATCCAGACTTTCCGCACGAGCCTACCAGTGATCAGTTTTTTGATGAGATACAGTGGGAGGCTTATTTTCAGTTGGGGCGGTATATTGGTGCAGAGGTATTGGGTGTGCCGGATTTAGACGCGGCAGTAGGGGACAAGCCAGAGGTTGAGAACTTGTTGAACTGGTTTGACAATGGTGTCAATTTCTTTGAACAGGAAGCTGCTGCCGCAGGAGCAGAGCCTGCAGCTACTGAAGGCGATGTGTTTGAAAGCTTCAAGGTGCCGCAGGAAGCTGAAGCGCCGGTGGTGGAGGAAGTGAAGTATCAGATGTAGCATGGGTGAAAGCATTACCCATGTAATGAATAGCGTGTTTAAAATTCCATTAACTGGTTGAAAGTGGAAAATTTTATCTTACATTAGGAGTGTCTTTTCATCATGACTGCCAGATAAACCCACATCTTCGGGGTTCGGTTTTTTACAATGCGCCTTGTCTAAAGTAAAATTTTCCAGCTTTCGCTTACAGCATGTTGGAGATTTAGATACGCTCTAGGTTGTCCCCATCCAGTTGATACTTTTTTTTCAAACGATAACGACCTTTTTTAACTGCATCGAGGCTAATTCCGAGAATTGCAGAGGTTTCCTTGAGGCTTAATCCAAGTTTATCTAATAGAATCAACCGGATTTCGGCGGGTGTCAGATCTGGTTGTCTTTGCCTTAAGGCTGAGATAAAACCGGGGTGTACCTTATTGAAATAAACCTGAAACTTTTCCCAATCTGAATCAGTGAGGATTACCTGATTATAAAGCAAATCAGTTTCAGTATTCAGGTTATTCTTGTTTTTCTCTAATTCTTGTGACAGTTGAACTAAAATGTTGTTTTTCTCTGCTAATAGCTGCGTAAAATCATTCAATTGTTGTTTGTGATAATCCAATAGCTGCTGTTGCTGCTGTAATTGGTGTTGAAGTTCTTGCGCTAATGCGGCAGCACGCATTCGTTCAGCCTCAATGCGTTGGCGTTCTCTTTGCATATATAGTTGGTATATATATAATCCCAAAAGAGAAATAGATAAAATCATGCCGATGATGCCCAAGTTGCGCTGGAATGCCAGCTTTTGTTCTCTTTGGAGAGCTGCTATTTGAGCTTCTTTTTCCTTGGCTTCATATTTAACAGCTAGTTCTTTTCCGATTTTTTGCTTTTCCTGGTTGAATACAGAGTCCTTAAGTGAAACGAACTGTTCGTGGTATTGCAATGCCTCTTCAAAATTATGTTGAGCCTTCCTGATTTTAGATAATCTTCCTGATGCCAGAGCGGAAGCTGGATACTGTTTGCGTTTGAGGCTTGTTTGAAGACTTGTCAGAATGTACTTTTCGGCTTCATTAAATTTTCCTAAATTGAACAACGCTTCGCCTATGCCGGAATAAATAAAGGCTTGTCCTTGTTTGTCGGAGCCATTGGCAAGAGCTCTTTCGGCTACTCGTAAGGTGTCCAGTGATTCTTGCCATCGTTCCAACTTGCCCAATGCTCTTCCAACATGATATAAACTTTCCGTATAGCCAGGACTTAATGGATTCTTTCTGCGTAATGCCAATGCATCTATGTGATATGTTAACGCAGGCTCAAATTCTTTTTTAGAGATAAGGGAAGTGCCTTTCATGGCAAGGATGTAGGCGAGTTTATCGTAGTCCTGTTTATCGTTGAAATATGCCTGAGGTTCATTTAACAGTTCCAATACATGATCGAAGTCGCCTTTTAAATTAAAAGAGTTGGCTAGATGAAGCTGAATCTGCATAGCTAATGATGTGTCGCCAATAGATTTTGCCAGCTCAAGCGCTTTAAATTTAATATCGATCGCTTCATTCGTCTTTCCTTGGGTTGTAAGGCTTCCTCCATACTGGTCCATAGCTTTGGCTTGGTACTGCTTTTGTTGCAGGTTTTGGAATCCTTTTATAGCTTCTATGTAATGCATATCTGCGGAGTCAAATTTACCTGTGTATTGGGTAAAAATGGCTTGGTAATAGTTGTTGAGGCTTTTAAACAGTGCACTTTCCGGAAAATTTTTTTTATAAACGTGCAGGGTTTTAAGGATTGCACTGTCTTGCTCTAATACCTCAAGTGCAATTAGTCGTCGCAAAATTAAAGAGTCATGGCAAGGCGATGGGGTTTGCTGTAACAGGACGTCAAGGCTATCCGAAGAAAGGTCTGTCAGCGAAGTTAGGTTCTTCCAGCTTTCAGTACATGAAGACTGATTATTTAATGATTTTTCACTGTTTGTGCAGGCTACGAGCACTAAGATGGATGTCCAAATGAAGACTGTTTTGCAAAACATAGGAGTGAACTGAACCAGATTTTTAGGGCAAAAATGCTTACATTATGGTAATTTATACATGATTTTTTTGATGTCCACTTTTTTGTCCTGGCTTAAAGAGAATGGCACTAAGACGAAAAAGAGTTCTTTGTAATGGAATTGTTGATGCTCAAACTATTTGGGTTTGCTGGCTGGTTTTGCCAGTGCTTAACAGGATGATAATTCCAAACAACTTTAATCCTCCTAGGATACCTAACATTTACATGAAAAGTTTTTTTACAAGCTGCTCTCGGCTCAACGCAATCCTCTTGCTTCGTCAAATCGGAGTCGTTTCATTCTTAGTCATCTCATTGCAAAGACTTCTGCCGGCACAAGTCTTAATCAATCCATCAGCAGAAGGAGGTTTCAATAATGGAGCCACGTTCTCTTCTAATGGGTGGAATGTTTCAAATGGTTCTGCTACCAACAAGTGGGAGCTGGGTACTGCAGTATCTGGTGGGGGGATTAGTGGCCGCTCTGCCTACATATCTAACAATGGCGGCACCTCTCACTTTTATGATACCGCAGCTATTTCTACGGTTCATTTCTACCGGGACATTACTTTCCCGGTTGGTGTGCCTGATTTTACCCTAAGCTTTGATCTTAAAGTTGATGGAAGGAAAGATTGGGATGAACTGCTAGTTTCACTAGCGCCAACCAACTTTACACCCAGCAACAATGCGATGGGGACTTCTGATCAGCTGGGTTCTAATGTAAAGTTATTGAAGGATTTTAGTAAAATGCCTGCTGCCAGTCACCAGGTTATAACCATAACTACAGCTGACATTGGAAACTGCACAGTGCCAGCCAAATGGCGACTGATTTTTACCTGGAAAAATGGGAAGTCACCGTTAGGCGTAAATCCTCCGGCAGCCATTGATAATATTTCGCTGGTAGGTAATCCGTTCGTGTTGAACATGCCAAATGACATTTGCGAGAACGGTGGGTTAGTGTTTTACGAAGCAACCCGAGCTGGAGTTCGGGCAGACGGTGGTGTTTTTACGAGTTCACCCGCAAATTTAATGGTCAATTATACTGAGTTTCCACTCATCGGTAGCTTTTACAATATATTCGGATTGCCTTTTCCCCAGTTCCGTGGGCAAGGTACTTTCCGCGGTGATATAGCCCCTCCTGATGTTTATACCATTTTGTTCACCTACACTACTTCAAATTGTGTTTTTGAGGTTTCCGATGAGCTTGAAGTTATTGGTGTGCCTTCGGCCGACCTACAGGACAGAATTATAGATTGTGTGGAGCCGGGAGAAATTATCAATTTGGAGACCATGTTTGCCGACGATAGTGATAATACTCCGGGTGGGACTTGGACGGTAATTGGTGTAAACAATCTAATTGACGGAAAATTACTGCCGGTCCCAAGTGCAAGTACTTGTTATTCTGTAACCTACACTACAGATAACGACTGTGGTCCGCCAGTAAGTTCCACGGCAAAGCTAATGGTTGAACTCAGAGCTAAGCCTAGTTTTGAGTTGAATGGTACTCCCAGTGATTTTTTTGGATGCATAAATTCTCCAAACAATATTCTATTTGCTATTGACAGAACAAGCACCGGTAATGACCCAGTTTGGGAGGTGAAGAAGGGGGACATGGTGCTGGGAAATACCTTGAATGATGCGGGAGGCATGGTGTCTTTGGAGCCGCCAGCCCTTAACAAAACGGTTTGTTACACGATTTGTTTGACGGAATTTGGAGACTCAGACGATTGCTCTCCGGGCATACTTCCGGCAGATTATGCTCCTTGTGAGGATGTAAAGTGCCTTAATATCATTATGTATAATGATGGGCAATGTGATAATGGCACAGCAGGATCCACTATATTTTCCAGTGAATGTGATCCGGATTTGTCAAATCCAGAATTCGAAGTTTGCGAAACTGATCCCAATGCATTTCTTCAATTATCCTGCTATCTGATAAAAGTCAAAATCCCGTTTAAAATTTTGACTGCAGACCTTAGCTCCGATCAATGCGCTATTTTCTGCGATAGTACTGCATTTACTGTTCGGTATCGAGCCCAGAATGTGTTTAATTCTATTCCGGGCTTCAATACCAAATTGAAAGACATGAGTCCGGTTTTGAGGAGTCTTTGCAAGATTTTAAATTTCTGTATTTGTGTGCCCGGAGTTGTGCGCTGGCGTCCGTTAGCACCTTTAGCTAATTGGTGTGATGTTTCATTGGCCACTCTGGTAAGTGATGCATTGGAAGAACTGGCAGGGTCTGAAGGCTCTGGCGGCCTTGTAGTGGCAGATACAGATGGCGATGGTCAATTTGATTTTATAGTAGCCGATTATGACCAGGTGCCCCAACCAACTTCCGGTACAGGTACTTTGGACGGATTAGTGCCTAATCATATGAGCAAGAAGGGAGGAGTGATTACGGTTCGGCATGTGACTGGATGGCCATTTAAAGCAACTAACACATGTGGAGATCCTACATCGGAAAGTTTGAATTTATTGGATGTGATTTCTCCTTACATTGACTTGATTCCTATCGCTGGTCCTATTATCAATGGAGTTCTAGGGGCAGCACAATGCGATATTCCTCTTGCATTTACAGATGCACAGGATGTTATTGTCCCTGTGATTAACTCTTCAGTCCCGGTGTTTAAAAATTGTCCGCCGAGCGGGTATGTGTTTTCAGAGTCCAGTGGGTGTACTACGGCTGCAAACTGGTCAATTCCCGTTGCGGAAGACGGTTGCTTAGGAGAACTACTCACCTATGTTGGTCGTACCTCGGCGGTGGATACAAGCAATTTTAATGGTTTGGCGCCTGAAGTATTTGTGGTAAAGGATGCAGGTTCAGGAGTTTATCAAACAGGGGGGCCTTTGCCAGGCTCAATTTTGCCAATTGATAGCATCTTTACGGTAACTTATTCAGCTTTTTCTTGCCGGGGGGTTCAAACTGATTGCAGTTTCCTTGTTAAAGTAGTTGCCGGTTCAGTTCAGTTAACCTGCCCGAATGACGTTACAGCCTATACTGATTTGGACCAATGTTCTGCTATTGTTACAGGCTTGGCGCCAACCTCAGGTGCAGGATGCGGTACAGTCATAAACTATAGTATTGTTTACCCAGCAGGCTCAGGGTTTAATAACATTTCCTCTAATACTTCGTACTCAGGCAACAACATTGGTACCATTAACGATGTTAGCGGTTTTGAGTTTCCAGTTGGAATAACCAGAGTGACTTATACTCTTTCGGTAGATCTTAATGGAGACGGTTTGATCACTGATTCACTTGAACAGCAGTCCTGTACTTTTACAGTCACAGTTCTTGATGGACAAAACCCAACAGTACATTGTGCAGATATCGAAGTAAAGCTTGATAACACCGGAAATGCAGTTATTTATGGCGCCAATCCGAATAATGGCAATCCCTTTATTGATGCCGGAAGTACAGATAACTGTGATGCTAATCCTTTGATTGAAATACAAAAAGCTGGCGACCCATACAGTAATTCTGTCAGTTATAATTGTACTGATGTTGGGGATAATTTTGTGAACATGCGTGTTATTGATGATGCCGGCAACAGCGCAACGTGTATCGGACATATCAGAATTGTTGATTACCTTGATGGTATTCAAATTAACTTAAATCCCCCACAACTTTGCCTGGAGGCTAATAACCCCTCTCAATTGGATTTTTCCAATTACCTGACTATTACCTTGCCTAATGGGCAGCATGTTCAACACGAAGATGTTTCCACAAATGCATATCTAAGTGGTTCTCAGGGGTATTTTTTTATTACAGCTTTCCTCCCTGATTCTGCCTCTACAGATGACCCGGGTAGTATATCTTATGATGGTGTTTTCACTCCAGGTACTGGCACTGGATTTATCACATTGTCGTATTTACTCCTGCCTCCAGGATTTGTACCTCCAACAGATAGTAATCCTCCGTTTAAAGGTTGCTATGAAATTGCACATGCCATTTTTGAGCTGCGTCAACCCCTCGAAATGGCTTCTCCAGAGTGTGCCTGCGTTCAGGAAAATGAACGAATTGTTGATTTGGGAGTGGTTAAAGGTGGGTTAGAACCATATCGGATTCAATACTCAGGTACTCGTCTTGATGTAAATGGTGATGGTCTCGCTGATGATTATGACGGTACTTATACCTATGATGTGTTACATGGCCATGATATTGCAGATTTTCAACAGGATCTCGGCGAGTTAAGAGTTGTGTATACGTCACCAATCTGGTCATTTACAGTGGTAGATGCCCGTGGTTGCGAAATTTTCCGCTCGGGTTCCTGTGATAATGCTGATTTGCTTATCGGGCCATCCATCACTTGTCCACTTTCGAATAACACCTTGACTACTGAAGAACTGGTTTGCGAAAGCCAGTACTCTTGGACTCATCCGTTGCCAACAGATAACTGCGCTGTGGTTTTATATGAGTTTCGGATCACTAATCCTGATGGAACATTTGCCGGTCCGTTTACCTTAAATTCCCTCTTGAATACCGCTCCTGGAACGCCATTGCCTACTTATTTTTCAGGTACCTACGATTTTGAACTCGGTGTTTCTACCATTCAATATTATGCAGAAGATGCGCAAGGAAATTATACAACCTGCTCTTTCCAGGTAACAGTTTCAGACAATGATGCGCCACGATTCCTGAACTGTCCGGCGCCTCCGGTGGTACAAAACGCTGAGTCAATGCACTGCGATGCCTACGTTGATTTCGCTCTGCCATTGGCTGCAGACAACTGCACGGCGGTTACCATCACTAAAATTGACCAAACCGGTTTGAATACTGGCAGCCGTTTCCCGGTAGGTACTACCATTATGTACTGGGAGGCCCGCGACTTGTTTAACAATAAAGACACTTGTCAGATCAAGGTTATTGTGAACGACTACTGGCAGGATCCAATCCTTTCCTGTCCGGCCAATGTGGTGAAAAACAACGACCCATGGCTTTGCGGTGCTACAGTGAATAATATTGCACCAACCGTTGATGGTCCTTGTAAGAATAACTACGGTGTAACCTACACCATTTACGCAGATGCTGCTCTCACACAAGTGAAAGACTGCGGCGTGTCCAATGCCAGCGGCGAATTCTTCGACGTAGGCGATTCCTGGGTGAAATACACCGTACAGAACCAGCCATTGCTGCTGATTACTGAAGTAAGTCAGTCAGGAGCAGTAGACCGTTTGGAGATTTCCAACCTCGGGCCGGCCGACATTGATATTTCCTGCCTGGAAATCAAACGTTTGTCTTCCAACGTTGCGGCGAACCAAACCATTGGGCCAATCACCTTGTTGCCTTCACTGGCCGGCACTATCCTGCCTGTTGGTGGAACCCGTGTGTACAACTTTGCGTTCAATGGCGCAGCGAACCTGCCGGCTTGCTATACCATTTCTTACATGGGAACCATCTTTGATGAGGTTTCTACCAATGGTTTTGCAGGTTGCAATGGTTTCTCCGGTACACTCAGTGGCGGCGATGTGATCCGCAAATGTGAAGACGACACCAATACCGCAGCAGACTGGACGCTGGCACAACCTTGCTACCCGCTTACCCTCGGCGCCATCAACCAGGATCTCGAGGTTATGGCCGATAATGGCACCCAAACTTCTCTGCAATCCATCCTGCCAAACAAGGTGTCCTGCACCTTCAAGGTAACAGTGAAAGATGCCGAAAATCCATTCTGTGGCAAGCTGACCAGCAATACCACTTACAATGGTGCAGGCATCCCGAACATCAACGCAGCTACCTGCAACCGTTCTACGATCACCATCCCGCCAGGCAACTGCATCATTGGCGATATCGTGTTCAACCGCACGGGTACAGCCACGCCTCAGAATTCGACTATGACTTTGATTAGCCCTAAAGGCATCAAGGTGGTCATTACCGAGCTTCCCGACGATTCCCTGTCTACACTCTTCGCACAAAAAGCGGAAGGCACCTGGACACTGGATATTGTTCCGCTGCCTGGCCAGACGCCAACCATTACCGGTTGGTCGCTGACTGTTAACTGTATTGCTCCATTCGACGTGCCTAATCAGGTGTTGCCTAACCAGGCAGGACAGTGTGGCGCGCCATTCACCTGGACGCACCCATGGTTTGTAGACAATTGCTTTAACGGGACCATTAAGGTAGCTTACACTTCCACCAATGCGGCCTGTGTGCCAACCAGCGGCACGCTGTTGGGTAAAGGCGGCTATATCAATACACAATTCTTCTGTGTAGGCACCACTCAGGTTACCTATACCTTGACCGATGCTGCCGGAAACACATCAACCTGCGGATTCTCCGTTACGGTGAACGATGTGGAAAAGCCGGCACTGACCTGCCCCCCAACGAAATACGTGAACCTGAATGGTGGCGAATGTGGCGCGTTTGTGAACTACAACCCGGCCTTTGCTGCCGACAATTGTGCAGTGGTTGATACCACCATGACTCCGCCATCAGGCTTCTGGTTTGATATTGGCAACCATTTGGTAACCATTGTGGTAACCGATGCTGCCGGCAATACCCGTTCCTGCACCTTTGCCGTGAATGTGATTGAATACGTACCAACGGATTTCAACCTGATTTGCAACGACCTGAGCCATGTATCCATGGATGCAACCTGCGTATTTGTGCTCAATGCTGATGAGGCACTGGAGGGCGACAACTACCACTGCTACGATGATTACATCATCACGGTGAAAAACCAGGCCAACCAGCCAGTGGGCAACATCTTTGGTTCTGCAGATATCGGCAAGACCTTCACTATAACAGTGAAAGACCCGGAAACGGGTAACTCCTGCTGGTCGCTGCTGAAAATTGAGGATAAACTTGTTCCTGCACTTACTTGCCCGGCTGATGTTACCATTGCTTGCTCTGAAAGCACTTCAGTTGCACACACCGGTAATGTTAACATCCAGGATTGCAGTGCTACTACTTCAGTAATTGATGATGAATACACAGACTTCGGTCAATGCAGCGATCCTCGCGGACAACTGGTTCGCACCTGGATTGTAACCGATGCATGGGGTAATCAGGCTGCCTGCGTGCAGACTATCACCATCACCAAGTTTGATTTGGACGATGTGGTATTCCCTGCCGATATTACGGTGGATTGTGAGGATACTTACCTCAATCCTGATGGTATTGCATCTGTAAATACCGGCGAACCAAGCATTAATGGCGCATCCATCATAGGTAGCACCTGGTGTGGAGCTCAGGTTGGTTTCAACGATACGTACTTCTATGGCTGTGGTGGAACATTTACCATCCTCCGTGAATGGGGCGTATTGAACAATTGTGAACCATTGGGGCCTGGTAATCCTGTTACTTATACGCAACGCATCCTGGTGAACGACCTCGGTGGACCAACCTTCGTATGTCCGCCAGCAGTAACCGTTTCTACCAACCCATTCGAATGCTGCTCCAACACAGCCCTGCCTAGCATGATTGTGTCTGAAGGCTGCTCAGGAATTCTGGGACTGGAAGCCAAAGTAACCGGCACAAACCCGACGAACGGCAACATCATCACGTTCACCGTAGGTGGCGGATTGACAGACTTCCCGGGCAACAACTACTGGAATCCGGATACACTGGCGGTGTTCAACTACACCCAGTGTCTGCCTCTGGGTACTTATAACGTACGTTACAAGGCTTCTGATGAATGTGGTAATACTTCTTATTGCAACTTCGAACTGACCATTGCAGATCTGATCCCACCAACCGTTTCCTGCGATCAGGTAACTCAGGTGGCACTCTCTGCCGATGGCGTGGCAGTTATTCCTGCCGCTAACCTGAACGACGGCACTACCGATAACTGCTGTGTTGACTTCTTCGAAGTGCGCCGCATGGATGGCGGTGATTGCACCGGTACCGACTTTGCTCCGGAAGTGAAGTTCTGCTGCTCCGACATTGGCGACACCATCATGGTGGTGTTCCGCGCCTGGGATTGCCATGGCAACTCCAACGATTGCATGGTATCTGTACTGGTTGAAGACAAAATCAAACCTGCTTGTCAGCCTCCAGCCAACGTATCAGTGAACTGCGAGAACTTCGATCCAAGTCTGTGGAGCTACGGCATTCCGGATGTGCTTGACAACTGCTGCCTGGATACCAACAAGGTGTTCCTGGGTCAGATTGGCCTGACACACTCCGTGAACTACACGCTGTTCGACACGGTTTGTAACAAGGGCACGATCACACGCACCTTCCGTGCGTTCGACTGCTCAGGCAACTCCAGTCAGTGCACGCAGCGGGTATTTGTTACCTACCTGCAAGACTACTACGTGAAGTTCCCGAACGACGCGATCGTGACCACCTGCGACGGTACAGGCAACTTCGGCGAGCCGCTGTTCTTCGGTGAAGACTGCGAACTGCTGGGTGTGTCTCACACCGATGAAATATTCACCGTAGTACCAGATGCCTGCTTCAAGATTGAGCGGACATGGCAGATCA
>DATGWL010000068.1:0-21150 GCA_035299505.1 Saprospiraceae bacterium
CGGGCCAAAAACTGTTCTTTTTCCGCCATTTTTCACCTTTTTTCAGTCACGTAACTCAGGCTAAGCTCCTTCAAAAACGCAAAAACTGACGAAAAAAGCTCAAATTTTTGACTCCGTCAGAAAATCCCCAACATGCTCTTACCCCGGTTGGGAGCAACCAATTGGGAGCGTAATCAGCATAAAAGCATCCAGCTTTTGCAAGGCATGCTGGCCGGAGGGTATTTGAGATGAAATATTTAATTGAAGTGCCTCGCACAAGAAACCCGGAAGCACAATAGGCTCTTCCATATGGAAGAACTGTCCGGAAAAATGCTTGTTGCGCATTTTATCTGAAATAGCATCTTGGGATATCCAGAGTTGTAACTGATGTGGCGCTGCAATATGAAAGATAGCGGGCAGGGTGGGGCACGTTGGTAGCCTGTCAGTCCCCATTTCAAGCACCATACAGATGCCGTGTCCCAGGCATTGACTGCCCGGAGAGCCCAGAATTATTTCGGTAGCAATCAAACGGTCCGAGCATTCCACCGGTGCAAACAGCATTTTCGTGGAGTTTCGGCGGTTTGATGTCGTAATTTCGTATCCCATTTTCTGATCTTCAGTAAGCGTCTTTCAAAAGTGATTTGGGTTCTTGGGAACCGACATGAGCCGCAGTACGTCTTTTCAAATACCAACTTACTGCGGAGGTACTGTTGTCGATATCGAGCACTTTGAACAACTTTTTGATATGATACCTAAAATTGTTCAAAGACAAGCCCAGGTGCAATGATGCTTGTTCGTAGGTGTCACCCTCGGCCAACCGGTGCAGTATAGACCATTCCAATGGCGTCATGAAATCATTTTCCAGGTATGTGGTTGATTCAGCAAGTAGTTTTTTCACCAGTTTTGAAGAAATATCAGGAGTTACCAGAATTCCTTCCCTGCGGATGCTAAGCAATTGGCTGCCTAGTTTTTCATCCAGTTTTGCTTTGTTTAAAAATCCGTCTGCCCCTTTTCTCAGGGTATTGGTAATGAGTTTGAATTCGGTGCTGTTGCTGAGCACTATAATCTTGCTTTTCCTGGGCAACAGTTTTTTGAAAATATCTATGCCGCCCTCTCCCGACATTCCGGGCAATTGAAGATCCAGCAATAAAAACTGAATATGGCCGTAAGGTTCCCTGGCAGATAGAAAGGCCTCCATGGAATAATGTGAAAAACGGCAATTCCATCCGGCGCTTTCTGGTAAATACTGCCTAATCCTGGATTCCCAGACAGCATCGCTGATGATCATGCCATAGTCAGTAAAGTTTGCCATAATTCAGGAATCATTCAATGATTAACCCTACAAGTATTCAGAAGGCGCTTTGCCAAACCTTTCTTTAAAGTTTTTGGTGAAGTAGCTGCTGTATTCAAGTCCAACAGCATATGCCACTTCAGCCACGGTTAGATAGGTGCCATTCTCCAGCAGGTGCAGCGCCTTGCTCATTCGTGCTTCCATCATGTATTCGTTGGGCGATAGCCCGGTGTACTCTTTGATCCTGTTTCGGAATGTTCGTTCAGACAACGCCATTTTAAAGGCCAGGTCGGGCACTTTTACACTTGGATTGCCAATGTCTGCATGTACAATAGCTTCCAGTTCTTTCAGCCATTGGGTTCGGAAGGAAGCTGGAGCTGAATCTTCTACGACAGGTGATGAATTAGGAAGAAGTGCAGATTCAATTCGTTTCCGGGTATTGGTTAACAGGTTGCTCACCCGAACCAGCAACTCGTCACTTTCAAATGGCTTGGTGATGTAACCATCAACCCCAAGAATAAGGGCTTGTCTAACTTCCGACTTTTCTGTGTGAGCAGTAAGAAACAAAAACGGAACAAAATTGTCCTGATCCTGGCGTAAGTGTTTAAGTAATTCGAAACCATCCATGATGGGCATACTTATGTCGCTTACAACGAGGTTTATCGGGTTTTGACCTATTTGGTGCAAGGCATCTTTACCATTGGACGCAAACAACAGTCGATACTCCGGTTCCAGCAGGGATGCCAGGTACGCTCGCATATCCTCGTCATCCTCCACCAAAAGGATTTGAAATTCCTTTTGGACAGATTCCTGAACAACAGCTTCCTGAAAAGGAGTGTTAGGCATATAAATGTAGGTTGAGTAAGTCATGACCTGAAATCTGTGTAAGAGGCACGAGCCTTTGTCACACAAAGGTCAGGGATATTGAAAGTAACAAATCGGCATAAAATGGGAGTAATTCGGCAAAGTTTGAGGTTTGGCCTCTCCCGGGTGTGTTTGTTAATTTGTATTGCTATTATTTATTATGTCAAAAACAGTTTCCATGAATGCAGTTTCCTGAATGGGTTTGCTAAAAATGCCATTAACTTTTAACTGCAAGGCCTCCTCTTGAAACTGCTGTGTATTCAATCCCGTCAACAAAACAAATGGGATGTCTGCCAACAAGGTATCCTGCCGAACTTTTGTCAGAAATTCCAATCCGCTCATTCCATTCATCATAAAATCGCTGATTATCACGTCCACATGGCTTTGCTTCAATATTTCTATGGCTTCTTCACCGCTCCCCGCTTTTAATACGTGAAATTCTTTTGCAAGCAAATCAGAAATATATTCCAGTATTTCCAGCTGATCATCTACCAGAAGAATACACTTTTTGTTACCCTGTTCACTGGAGAACGTAGTTTCAAGGGACTTAGATTCCTGTGTGGGTAATGCCTTGGTTGATGTAGTTTCGCATGGAATGGTTAAGTGCATGTCGGTACCAACTCCCTCTGTGCTGTAAACAGAAATATGGCCTCCCATAAGGGTTGCATAATGTTTGCAAAGTGAGAGTCCAATGCCAAAACCACCTTTGTTTTGAGCTTTGCCATTTGAGGAAACTTGGTAAAACCGTTCAAAAATACGGTCCAAATGCTCAGGAGCGATACCAATTCCCGTGTCATTTACCCAGATATCCAGGATGCCGTGAGGAGTCCATTGTGCATTCACACGAACAGAGCCTCCTGAATGTGTGTATTTAAGTGCATTTTGAATCAAGTTGATCAGGATTTTTTCCAGCTTCCTGCCATCAGCCAATATTGTCAGACCGGAAGGAATGGTATGAGTCAACTGAAGTGAAATGTTTTTATGGGCTGCGGCGCCTTCAAAATCGCTGCAAATTCGTAACAGAAAGTCTGGCAGCGGTATGGGTACTTTTTCCACCGGCACACTGCCGGATTCCAGCTTACTCAATTCGAGAACTTCTTCGATCAGATGTAAAATCTTTTTGGCATTCTTTCGGACTTGTTCCAGGCGTGGCCGGTAATCTGTCGGCAAAGCCTCATGTTTGAGCAAATCGTTGGTTGGGCCCAGTATCAATGTTAATGGATTCCTGAATTCATGGCTCAAGTCCTGGAAAAAACGGTTCTTTTCCTGGTTGAGCTCCTGCAATGTTTCCTTTTGTTGGGCAATAATGTCGCGCTCTCGTTTTAATTGAGCTGTTTTTTCTGCTACTTCAACAACCAGAAGTTGACTTAGTTGCTTCAATCTGCGCTGGCGCCAACGGAAAAAAAGTACGATGGCGCAAACTATGCTGAATATAGCTCCAGCTATAAACCATGATTTTAGATAAAAAGGCCTTTCTACCTGTAATGGTATGATTAAATTGTAGGCATGCTCGGTACCATTTCCCGGGAAGTAAATGCCCAGCTCAAGACTGTATTTTCCAAAGGGCAATCTGTAAACAGTAAACTTCGGCTCAATAAGATAATGCCAGTTTGTATCTATTTCGGGAATTCGCCAGCGATACTGAATGGGTTCACGCAAAAAACTTGGTACACAGTAACTAACTTCCAGTAAATCTGCACCATTGGGAATAAGGATCGGTCCTTGACCGTAGATAGCTTCTTGCGTCAGCACTTTTGCCTGGCTTTTGGTACCGTTTAACTTATATTGCAGGGAGATTAGTTGAATATTTGGGTGAGACACTGGAAACTTGGTTATACTGTCCGGATTGATGGAGATCATGCCGGATACTCCTCCAAAATACAGTTTCCCGGTTTCATCCTGATAATGAGAGAGTCGGTTGAATTCATTCCCTGGTAACCCGTTCAGGTGGGTGTAGGTAAAAAAATCGCCCTTTTTTTTATCGTAACAAACCAGCCCGGTTTGACTTGGTATCCACAAACGCTGATGATTATCTTCATATACAGCATAAAAGATGTTGCTCAGCAGTCCATATGTTTTATTGTCAAAAATCTTTACTTCCTGGGTGTAAGGCTTCCATCGTATTAACCCATTGTCGGTTGCCAGCCAAAATATCCCTTCCTTGTCCTCATGTATATGATTGATGTATGGGGTGTTTTCATGAATGGTGAATTCCTGGGTGAAATGCCGAATCGGGTTGTTTAACGAATCCAATAACCAAAGCCCCTTAGATCCGCCTACCCATAATCCATCTGCATTGGGATGAAAAGTAGCTCCGGAAACCTCAGGAATCTTTTGAAATTCCGATTCACCAGGCGGCAAATAAAACAGTCCATGGGTTAAGCCTACATAAACGGATTCATTGGGAGAAATATAAATCTCCTGCGGCTCTCCGGAAAATTTAGGCGTGTTAAAAGTGTACTTTTTAGTCTTTTTCTGCTCTGTTAAATATACTGACGGTGAATGTGATCCGCTCCATAACTTGCCTTTATGTAATAAAAGTCCCCGCCCCTCGATGTTTTCGAACAGGCGGGTTTTTTGTGTTTTTAAATTATAAACCAATAAGCCTGAGTAACTATTTACATATAAATTGTATTGATCAATGGCAATACCTCTGGTGCTTGGTTTTTTTTCCAAATCTTTGAATAAATTGGAAAAATAATTTGGCGTTACTTCTATCCGTATAAGCGTATTCAGGCCAACCATCCAGAAGGAACCATCCGGTAAAGTGAAAATGCGAAACTCAGCCCCTATTATTTCTTTTTTCTTAAACAGCTGTTCCAGACCCGGATAAATCAGTGTTTCATGATCAAAGACATCTATGCTATGATCTTTCTTTTTATTCAGGTTAATTCCCCAAGCATTATTTGCCCAAACCGGAGGAATCCGAAAGCCATTGAAACTCAGTTTGCGCCATTTCATGTGATATTTTTCAGACTCCGGAACCGGAGCAAAACCAGCCAGGGAATCACATCGGAATAGCTCCGGACGTTTGTGTTGATTGCCATCTCTAAAATAAGATAGATATACCCCCCCATCATACCCTAACCGAAAATCCAATAGCTTTATTTTTTGGGGCGGCTCAAAATTTCTTAATATCTCTCCTTCAGCATTTTGTAATACTAATTTGCATTCTCGTAAGTCTAATGCCCAGTATAATTGATTTTTATATAGAAAAATGTCGTTTTTTAAAGGTTTATCAGCAACAAATTTACCTGTTTCGTGCCATCGTCTATCTGGCCCAAAATAGCCGGCAAAACCAGCATAGTTATCCAACATATAGATATTACCTTCCTTCTCGTAAATAGTACTGGCTGTGTAAATTGAAAAGGTTATATCGCTCCCGGTATATTCTTTAAGGGTATATGACTCATCTTGAAATGGATTGTAAATAACTATATCGAATATGCCTTTGGAGGTAGTGCAAAACAACCACAGGTTTTGATATGCATCCTGGATAATACGTTTGATGTATGGAGTTTTGTTTTTTCCGGCAGTTAAAATATGATGATTAAATCTTGAACCATCCAGCGAGTACAACCCTGTTTCAGTTCCCAACCACACCAAACCTCTGTTATCCTGGATGATTTCATTGATGTGCCAGGTTGGAAGTCCGTTGCTTTCTTTCCAATAACTGAGTTTTATCAGGTGTTTTTCCAATGGAACGATCTCTACCTCCTGGGCTTTAATATCTAATAAAAACAAGAGGAGCAGGCATGAAATAGCCAAAATATATCTTAAGTAGTAGAGTGCCATTACTTATGCTTCGTGGTTTTGCTGCGTACTTTTTGAAGATAACAGCTGTATGATGGATTGTAAAAAAATAGATTCCTGCAGAGGTTTACTGAACACTCCGTTTATTCCATACTGGAGGTATCTCTCTTCAAATTGTGCGCTATTCACTCCGGTAAGCAACACAAAAGGTAAATGCTGCAACAAGGCATCCTGCCTTATCCAGATCAGCACATCCAGCCCACTCATACCCTCCATCATGAAATCACTGATGATCAAATCAACTTGCTGCTTTTTTAATATTTCCAATGCTTCCTCCCCGCTGGTAGATGTTACGATCCGGAAAGTAGGGGCCAGAATACCTTTGATATATTCCAGCATTTCTGCTTGATCATCTATCAACAGGATAAGTGGAGAGTCGTTTAGGACAAATTTTCCCTGTCGGGGATATTCCCGGGTTATGATTTCACCGGCTGCTTTACAGGGAATAGTTATGTGTAAATCTGTACCGGTACCGGGTGTGCTGAATACGGCAATATTTCCGCCTAGAAGAGTGGTATAGTGCCTGCACAGGGATAGCCCAATGCCAAATCCGCCGCGCGAGGTTTGTTTGCTTCCGGATGGAATCTGGTAATATCTTTCGAAAATACGTTCTAAATGTTCAGGGGCAATGCCTATGCCGGTATCGCTTACCCAGATATCCAGCATTCCTTGTTGTACCCACTGAGCTTTGACGTGTATAAGCCCCCCTGATTGCGTAAACTTCAGGGCATTCTGGATTAAATTAATCAATATTTTTTCAAGCTTTCGTCCATCCGTTAATACTACAAGTTCTTCAGCTAAAGTATGGGTTAATTGGAGTGTAATATTTTTTTGAGCAGCAATGCTTTCAAAATCCTGGCAAATTCGTTGTATAAAAGACAGCAGTGGTAATGGCCCTTTCTCTACAGGTACTACCCCTGCCTCAAGTTTGCTTAATTCCAGTACTTCTTCTATCAGATGGAGGATTTTTTTGGCATTTCGTCGCACTTGCTCCAGTCTCGTTTTGTTCTCCGTTGGCAGGTTCTCTTGTTTCAAAAGATCATTAACCGGGCTTAGAATCAAGGTTAGCGGATTCCTGAACTCATGGCTCAGATCATGGAAAAACCGATTCTTTTCTTCATTTAACTGAACAAGTGTTTCTTTTTGTTTGGCAATAATATCGCGTTCGAAGCGTAATTGGGCTGTTTTTTCAGCAACCTCTTTACTTAAACGACGGCTAAGATGAAGCAATTGACGTTGTCGGATAGCAGTTGCTATATAAATGACAACCAGAATTAATATAGCTAAAAGAGCCAAAAACCAGGGCTTTAGGTACAGGGGTGGTTCTACCTGAAGAGGTAGTTTTAAGCTGGATTGGAGCATCACGTTGTTGCCTGGAACAACTATACCCAGCTCCAGGGTGTATTTACCATGTGGCAACCCCAACAAAAACAGGGTGGGGTCGGCCTGATAGCGCCAATTGGTATCTCTTTCGGGTATTCTCCAGCGATAACGAATTTCTTCCTGGAGAAAAGCAGGAGTACAATAACGTATTTCCAGCGCATCAATATTGTTTGGGATGAATAAAGGTCCATGCCCAAAAATAGCTTCATATGTAAGATTGTATGGTTGGTTGGGATTCTGCTCGGTTTGGAACAAAACTGAGGTTAGAATAATATTGGTGTTGAATTCAGATTTGGTTGATACACTGTCGGGATTTAAGGATACAACACCGTTGATACCTCCGAAATACATCTGACCATCATTGTCGCGATAGGCAGATAAATAGTTGAATTCATTGGCGGGCAAACCATCCAGGAAGGTAAACGTGCGAAAAGCACCATTCTTTTTAGAAAAACAGATCAGGCCATTCTGGCTTGAAATCCAAAGTCGGTCCTGCTGGTCTTCAAGCAAAGCATACATGGTATTATTTAAAAAGAAAGCTGTTTCCTGGGTAAAAAACTTTACGGTCTTTTTAGTCTGATCCCATCGGATCAGGCCCTGATTGGTAGCCATCCAGAAAATACCCTCATGATCTTCATGTATATCGTTGATAGATGGCAGGTAGCCCCGGGGGCTGAATTCATTTTTGAATTGACTCACAATACGGTTTGTGGAGTCAAGCAGCCAAACGCCATGATCGCCGGCAAGCCAAATACCTTTCTCATTTTCATGAAAAGTTTTGCCAATGAGTTCGGGCAACCTTCGGAAGATCTTTTCATTTGATTTTTTGAATAAGACGGCATTTAGGATAGAGCTTGAATAGATATTGCCGGAACTTGAAACAAAAATTTCACATAATTCACCAAGTTTCTTCTGATGGTCCATTGGATGGGCTGTTTCAGACAATTGGGGAAGCTGGAAAGAAGAAACATTGTTTTGATTATGATTTTGCCAAATAGTTTGATCTTTTATGGTTAAGCCGCGGCCAATTCCTTTGGTAATAAATCTGGATTTTCCAGTCGAAAGTGAGGTTTCCAATAAACCTGAATAACTATTAACATATAAATTGTCCCCATGTCGAACTATACCCCGGGTACTGGGTTGCTCTGGTAAATCTGAAAAGCAGGAGGTGAAGTAGTTGTTGGAAACTTCCATCCGAATTAGTGCGCCTACACCAATAATCCAGAAGGACCCGTCTGGGAGTACAAATAGGCGCGATTCAATTGCCTTGATGTTCTTCTCATGAAAGTGACGGTTAAGGTTTGGGTATAGTAGCTCATTTTGATGAAACAGGTCTATAACATTGTCACTGGATAAATTCAGGTTAAGTCCTTGGGCATTATTGACCCAAACAGGTTTAGGTCTGAAGCTGAAATTGGAAAAACTCCTGAAGGTAAGGTTGCCAATGGTTGATCTATCCACCAGCGTTGCACCTTGTTGAAGGTTGATACATAGTATTTGCGGACGAGGATCGTTTGGTATATTTTTTTTATTGGTTAGGTAAATCTCCCTGTTTGTACCCGTCCTGTAATCGCCGATTACAAAGTTTGGAGGGATGGTAAGTTTCTTTTGGAGACCACCAACTGAATCAATCAGTTGAATCGTTTTTTGTTCCAGGTTCAAAGCCCAAAACAGATTATTGGGGGCCGGATACCATATCTCCTGATCGGGGAGGGCACTTGGAGGCCTGCGCAGGGTTTCATGCCATTGACAGTCTGGTCCTACATAGCCGCCAATGCCAATTTTGGTGTCTAAAATCCAGATTTTATCGTTTTCTTCAAAAAGGTTAGCCGCAGCCTTATTGCTAAACCCAATGTCTGAGCCGGTGTATGCTTTAAATGTAGTAGTTTTTCCACTAAATGGATTGTAAATCAGTATTGCGAGTTGCCCTTGTGGCGTTTGACAAAACAACCAAAGGTTTTGGCGCCTATCTATCAGAATTCGTTTGATATTTTGTTTGATAGCAGCATCTCCTTCTACCGGATGGATCTGGAATTTTTTACCATCCATCGATACCAGGCCAACATTTGTGCCCATCCATACCAATCCTCTTTTATCCTGAATGATTTCGTAGATATGCCAGGTGGGCAGGCCGTTGTTTGGTGTCCAATAACTTAGCCTGATTACCTTTTTTTTCAAAGGAATGACTTCTACTTCCTGCGCATGCAAGCCCGATATCACACCTTGTAGTAACAGGGCCAGGATGGATATACGTAAAAGCCGAAGCGCCATATTATAAAGGAAGTACTTTGAAGGATTTAGGATTAAAAATACGGGTAGCTGGCTAGCCTGCAGGGAACTTGGGACCCACTCGGGGCCGAAGTTGCGTAGCAAGGTACTTGTATTCGGTCAAAAGTAGTAGTTGAAGCATTAACATATATAATATTGCCGAATATTAATATTTATTTGCCGAATTGTTCATGTTTTTTTGCTATATGCCTAGATTTTGCTGGTTGTGTCAAACCTGTATTGCCGATTTTTGGTATATGTCTGCCGATTTGTAATCTGCTGCCCCCCGTACTTTGTACCGTATTTTAATCCTAAAATTGTAAAGACTGGTTTACACGAATATTGTACACTTTCTGGCTAATCCCGGGCTCTCCAAGTGTTTTATTCCCGTTCAAATTATTTTCTTTGGGTTCGCTCTCTGAACACAAATCAACATGTATATAGGTGAGTATTCCAAAGAAAAACTGATTGATAAACTGCCTTCTTTTAACTTAATCATTTTTCATGAAAAGAGCTACAACATACCTGTCCGGCTTTGGCGGACAATCGCCAGGACTCTTTAGGGATTCCTCCATCCCCTCTCGAAATTCCTACCATTCAAGCTAGCCTTTAACTCCGCAACAGCGCAGTTAAGGGCGATGCTTGTTTGACCCTTTAACGCATCTGGCATCAATGACGCCAAGTGCGATAGCCCCCTTTGTGTCCTTAAAGATACACTCCACCTTATTTCATCTCAACCAGTTGCTGTTTCCTGGTCTTCAGTTTTGCTGCAACTAAATTCATTACCTTATCTTATGCCTAAGTTCCACACTAACCTGTTTGCCAAATTGGCTATAGCCGGTTTATTGCTGGTATGCAACTCCGCCACTTCCACGGCACAAACCGATGAAATTATATCTGCCGGCTCCTATATCATAGATATGGGAAAAACGCCGCAAAACAGAGACAATGCCCTGCGGCCCTATGGCATGGTGTATGAAATGCTCCAAACCTATAAAATTCCGGTCAAATGGGTCATCAAAGGTGGAAAAGGCCAATGGGGTACTGACTTTACTCATAACGGAGTAGACTACAAGGGCGGCCCCTTTATCATACCCGCCGAGTACATCACACCCACCATCGAAAACCGCATCACTTCCTATTGGGATGCGACCAGGAAAGTAAAGGTGGTAAAAATGAACACCCCCGATACGGTGCCGGTGTACACAACCCTCTATGCAGCACCCAAATGGACCCTGGATAAAACCAACGGCGCCATTGCCCAGAGATATCTTAATCTGGCCGATATTCCCTCTGCTGCCTACGGCGGCACCAGCCCCAGCGGCTGGAAAGATCCGGATGAGCTGGATTGCTGCGATGACCTCTTCGTCATGCCGCATGCCGACCCAGAATGGGACACTCACCAAAACCTCTACTTCTGGAACGATACCTGCAAAGGTGGTATCTGGCTCGGCTGCCACGCCGGTAGCGCCATCGAAAATATGTTCGATAACGTAGCGCCCATCAACCGCAACCTGCAATCCAATTTCCTCACCGAAAAAACCGGTCAGGCAAATGGCCCCGGCCCCTACTCAGAGCCGGAAAATACCCTTACGCTCTGGGGAAACCACAGCAACTCCCCTACCACACCCTATAGTTATGACTACTTCTCCGATCCGGTGATGCAAATTGTTAATAAAATTGACCTGGCAGTACAAAACGGTTCGGAAAAGGTGTATAACACCAAAAGCCCGGGCTGGCGCACCACTACCAAAGTGGGTGTGTACGACCCTGACAGCCCGGATCGCTACCAGCCTTATGTAGATCCTAAACACCGCGCCGCCATCGTGGCCTGGGGCCCCGGTATGGGCAACTCCAGCCGCGGTCTGGTAATGATGATAGGTGGCCACGAGCTGGATCAGGATAATAAACCGGATAATATTGCCGCACAGCGACTTTTCCACAACTTCTCGCTCCTGGTGCCCAGCTTTAAAGTGGCCATTCCAACCATTACCGGCATGCCGGATACCATGGATGCCGGTGTGCCCTACGCCCTGTCCTTCACCGTGCCTCCGCCGTACAACCCCGCTGATTATACCATTCAGTGGTCCTCCGGCTGCGGCGGTACCTTCTCCCCCTCTGCAACGGTTCAAAACGTCACTTTCACCCCTCCGGTAGTAGGCAATCCTACCAGCTGCGCCATCCGGCTCGTTATTTCCGACGGTTGCGGCCGCGAAACTTTCGATGCCAATCCGCCTATTGTACGCTGCGCCTTTAAGGCTACCCCCACGGTGACCAACCCCTGCAATAACCTGCCCAACACCGGTGTCATCAACATCTCAGTTACCGGCGGCAACCCAACCTACAGCTACAGCTGGACGAGAAGCGGCGGAGGCTCAGGCTCAGGCTCAGGCCTTACCATCTCCGGTCTGTCTGCCGGCACCTACACCGTTACTGTTACCTCCGGTGGCGGTTCTGGCTGCACCGCTACCTTCACAGCAATAGTTACGCTGCTCCCTGCCATCAATATTGCCCACACCCAAGTAAACCCAACTTGCAATGGCAGCTCCAACGGAAGCATAACCCTCAACGTAACCGGCGGTACTCCAGCCTACACCTACCTCTGGACCGGCGGCGCCACCACAGCCAACCGCAGCGGCCTCAGTGCAGGTACTTATACCGTAACGGTGACAGATTCTCGTAACTGTACCAATACCAAATCCATTTCTTTAACTCAACCTGCTGCGCTGTCTTTATCATCTGTTCAAACCCCGGTTTCCTGCTTCGGGGGCAATGATGGCAGCATTAACCTGACGGTGTCTGGAGGTACGCCCGGCTATACCTACCAATGGAGTAACGGGGCTACAACTATGGATCTCAGCGGCCTGACTGCCGGTACCTACTCTGTGACCGTTAAGGATGCCAACAACTGTACCGCTACTTTAAATGGTCTTTCCATCACTCAACCCGCAGCGGCACTCAGCCTGTCATCTACCCAGGTCAACATTTCTTGCAACGGCGGCAGTAACGGCTCCATCGACCTGTCCGTAACCGGAGGTACCTCACCTTATACCTACGACTGGAGTAATGATGGCGCAGAAGACCCGGACAACGACTCCCAGGACCTGAGTGACTTGTTGGCGGGTACCTATACCGTAACCGTTACAGACAATAAAGGCTGTACCACTACGCTCACGGCTACCATCACCCAACCGGATATCCTGTTGCTCAGTGTGAGTCTCACTAACCCTACCTGCCCGCCTACAGGCATCATGCCGCTCAACAGCGACGGCGCTATTGACCTGACGGTAACAGGGGGCACCGCACCGTACACCTACAACTGGACCGACTTGACGCCGCCGCCTGCAGAACCGCAGGACCGCACCGGCCTCACAGCCGGTACCTATACGGTAACGGTTACGGACAACAACGGATGCACTGCAACCATCTCTGCCACGCTCACCAACCAAAACCCTAACCCCGTTCAGCCGGGCGTTATCGGTAATAATTGATTTGACCGGATTTCATGCCGTATGGAATTTCCATGCGGTCAAATCTTTAACAAAAGAATGATTATATGAAATCTAGGGACAAATCAGGCCTTCAGCAGCCCCCGCCCCTGTTGGGCAAAAAGGCACTGCTGTCTGTGTCCTTCTTGGAAGGGGCGGCAGTAATGGTCATCGAACTCATGGGCGCTAAAATTGTAGCGCCTTTCTATGGAACCTCTCTGTATGTCTGGGCATCCGTGCTGGGTGTCACACTCATGGCCCTTGCAGGCGGATATTACGCAGGAGGCCGGATATCACAAAAATACACCGACAACCGCCCCCTCTTCCTTGTATTGGGAGTAGGCGCCGCGTTCACCATTCTGGCCCCGCAAATAGCGCCATCCATCATGATGGCCACTTCCGGCCTGGGCGTAAGAATGGGCTCTCTGGTATCGGTGTTGCTGTATCTCTTTGTACCGATTACCTGTATGGGTATGGTGTCTCCACTAATCACCCAGCAAATCAACCGCGGCCATGAAGATGCCGGGCTATCTGCCGGAACGGTTTATGCCGTGTCCACCGTGGGAGGAATTCTGGCCACTTACGCTGCCGGATTTTACCTGATCCCCGAACTGGGCATCAGAGCCACTGCCATTCTCACTGGTGGCCTGTTGGGCTTGATGGCTGTGGTCGGTATGATTTGGGCCAAAAGGATGTCTGCTGCGGTGGTCACCATTGCCGTTTGCCTGCTCTTTATCATGACTACCTCCTTTAAAAAAGGACTTGACCCAAAAGTGAAGGTACAATACCAGTCCAGCGGAATATTAGGAGAATGGACGGTGGTTGATCAGGTAGCTGCAGTAGACCAAAACGGACAGTCGCTCTATACCCGGCAATTGCTACTCAATGGGGTAGACCAAACCTTCACCGAAGTAGGTAATGAGCCGGTGTCTATGTGGCTGTACCCCCACAAACTGTCGGCACTTGCAGGCATCAAGCCGGAAGGCTCACGGGCCTTACTGCTCGGAATGGGCGGCGGCAGTATTGCCCATGGCTTGATACAACTGGGCTTCCGTCTGGATATTGTAGAGCTGGATCAACGGGTGCCTAAAATTGCCCAAAAATGGTTCGGCTTCGACCCGGCTACAGCACAGGTACACATTGACGACGCCCGTCACTTCATCAAAAACTCCACAGAAAAGTATGATGTAGTAGTACTCGATTTGGTGAACGGCGAAGTGCAACCTTCTCACGTCTTCACTCAGGAGGGGCTGCAAGAGTTAAAGCAAATTCTTCAAGACGATGCGCTGGTAATTGTCAATTTCCAGGGGCGCTTCGATATGGAAAAACCCGAACTGTCTATTGGTCCGCGCTCGGTGTACAAAACATTTGAAGCCATTGGCTACAAAATGTTTGTCAGCAAACGCGATGCAGAAGATGAAAAAAATCTATCTGCCGACTTGTTGATGTATGGCACACCCGGAAAGCTCCAATTCGATTCAAGCTTCCAAAAGGAATTGCGATACAACGCCATTTTCCCCTTTGAAAAATTTACAGCCGATAACTATCAGCCGGTAACCGGATTCAAAGTGGACGATGCACAAGTCTTGACCGACGATAAACCCAATCTGGAATTATTGAATGCCCCCACCATCCTCGACTGGAGGAAGAACAAAATGGTTTTCACCATGGATGGACTGCTGAAAAAAGGGCTCTCTATTTTCCATTAACCCGCTGTACCGGCCTAACTGTAAGAACACTCCGATGAAAAATATACTACACTCCCACAATTCCTGCGGGATTGAACCCCGGACTAATCTCTTTCCATCTCATCTAATGCCTTTGTTGATGAAAAAACTCGACAATGAATTCGCAAACGTACCTGTGCGTGGTACCTCAGCTCCTAAAACAGCTCATATTTTGGTGCTGACATTCGGGCTGCTTTTGTCAGGCTTGTTCCCTGCTGCAGGCCAAATCGTTGTACAGAATACCACTTCGGTGGCATCAACAACTAACAATATTTCCAGTATAACGGTATCGCACACCGTGAACACCTCTAACAACCGCCTGCTATTGGCAGGGGTTTCCTTGCGCAGAAATAAAGCCAACGCCATGGTAACAGGCGTTACCTATGGTGGTGTACCCATGACCCAGGTGGGTACCATTTCCGATGGGGAAGACAGGGTAGCCCTGTATCGACTGATTGCTCCCGCTGAAGGTACCGCAGACGTAGTGGCCACTTTTAATGTGGTGGTTGACGATGGCGCAGTACTTGGAGCAACCTCCTTTTCCGGAGTAAACCAAACCTCGCCCTTAGGGACCGCTGCAACCGCAACGGGAAATAATACGACCCCAACGGTGAACGTCACCTCGGCCGTAGGTGAGTTGGTATATGATGTGGTCTGTACCCACAACTCCGACCCCAAAACAGCCGGCGCCGGGCAAACCGAACGGTATGACAAAACATCGAGTATACATATCGGCGGTGGTGCCAGTACGGAAGCCGGGGCAGCCACCGTTACCATGAGCTGGACAACCGATGTGTCTGAAAAATGGGCCATCATAGGAGTATCTATCAAGCCCATTGACCCTCCTGTGTTGTCTACTACCCAAACCAACGTCAGTTGTAACGGAGGTAGTAATGGCTCTATCAACCTGACTGTCACAGGCGGCACAAGCCCCTATACATACGACTGGAGTAACGATGGCCCGGATAATCCGGACAACGACCCCCAGGATCTAAGCGGGTTAACCGCGGGAACCTATACTGTTACGGTCACAGATAACGTGGGTGCTACTGCTACCACCTCGGTTACCATTACCCAGCCCACGGCCATATCCCTTTCCCGAACCATCACCAATGTGTCGTGTAACGGAGGCGCCAACGGAGCCATAGACCTGAGCGCATCAGGCGGTACCGGTCCTTACACTTATGACTGGAGTAACGACGGCCCGGAAAATCCGGACAACGACTCCCAAGACCTCACAGGACTGACAGCCGGCACGTATTTCGTTACGGTCACGGATGCCAACGGCTGCACGGCCACTAACTCGGCAACCGTCACACAGCCGGCCGCGCTTTCCTTAACTAAAACCATCACCAATGTATCGTGTAACGGCGGCGCTAACGGAGCCATAAACCTGAGCGTATCAGGCGGAACCAGCCCGTATACCTACGACTGGAGTAACGATGGTCCGGAAAACCCGGACAACGACCCGCAGGATCTCACAGGACTAACGGCGGGCACCTATACTGTTACGGTAACCGATGCCAACGGATGTACGGGTACCAGTTCCTCAGTCGTTACCCAGCCCGCAGCCCTGTCCCTAACACGTGTCATTACCAATGTTTCCTGCAACGGAGGGAACGACGGGTCCATCAACCTGACCGTTTCAGGGGGCACGGCGCCGTTCACTTATGACTGGAGTAATGACGGTGCAGAAAATCCGGACAACGACCCTCAGGACCTAAGCAACCTGACGGCGGGCACCTACACCGTGACCGTAACCGATGCCAACGGTTGCTCTGCCACCAACTCGGCAACAGTTTCACAGCCTGCAGCCGTTTCCGTGATGACTACCATCACCCAACCAACCTGTTCCGCAGGGGGAGCAATAGCTATCACCGCTTCTGGAGGTACAGTTCCCTATTCTTATGATTGGAGCGATCTGCCCGGGAACAACAACCCGGAAGACCGAACCGCCCTTTCCCCTGGTACCTATACCGTTACAGTCATTGATGTAAACGGTTGTACGGCAGCATCTGCTCCACAGGTACTCAGTGTGCCAATGGGTTGCCCCCCTATTACAGTATGCAAGTCGGAGGTGGCTAGTGTGTTCTCGGTGGACCCCGATCCATTTAATGATACCTACACCTGGACGGTTCCTATGGGTGCAGTCATCGTCAATGGACAAGGAACTCCTTCCATTACTGTAGACTGGACTGGCGTTGCCCCTGGAAACTATCAGGTCTGTGTAGAAGCTTCGAATATTTGTGGCACCTCTCTGCAAACCTGTACGAATGTAACAGTAGCAGCGCCCATGGCAACTGCTTCCGCTTCCGTACCCTGCGATGGAGGAACCATTAATCTGTTTGCTACTGGCGGCGACACCTACAACTGGTCCGGTCCGAACGGGTTCACCTCCTCCAGCGCCAATCCGGTTATCCTGGATGCCGATCCCGTGCTGCACAACGGCACTTATTCGGTTACGGTAACGGATGGCAATGGCTGTACAGCCACGGCAGCTGTTATGGTTACCGTGAGCGTTGGCCCATCCGTGGCAGTTTCCGCCACCAACTCCATTTGTGGTGGAAACGCAGGAAGCATCAATCTTACCACCACTGGTGGTACAGCGCCTTATACTTATGCCTGGAACGATGGTCCTACTACAGAAGACCGCAATATGATCCCGTCAGGTAACTACATTGTCACAGTAACAGATGCCAATGGATGTACTGCAGTGGAATTGATTTCCATTGTTGACATTCCTGGCCCTACCGTCACGCAAACAAATATAGACGTGGCCTGTGCAGGAGGAGCTACCGGCTCAATTGACGTAACGGTGACCGGTGGTACACCACCATTTACCTACAACTGGACCAATGGTGCCATGACGGAAGATATTTCCGGGCTTTTGGCCGGTATTTATGGCATCACTGTAACAGACAATGTTGGTTGTGTAGGGGCTGTACAAGCCCAAATTACAGAGCCATCTGCTATTCAACTTGATTACACCCAGGTAAATATTCTCTGTTTCGGAGCATCTACCGGTAGTATCAACCTGATCGTGTCGGGTGGAACAGCTCCTTATACCTACGACTGGAGCAACGATGGCCCGGAAGCGCCCGACAATGATCCGCAAGACCTGTCGAGCCTGGCAGCCGGTACTTATACCGTTACGGTGACTGATGGGAATATGTGTACCGCAACTGTAGCTGTAACAATTACCCAACCTGCCCAAGCACTCACAGTTACTCCAGATGTTACAGATGTACTTCCATGCTATGGGTTGTCTACTGGCCAGGTTATCCTCACTGTTTCTGGTGGCACAGGCCCATATACTTATTCCTGGACTGGCCCGGGTGGTTTCATGGCCACTACTAAAGATATCATCAACCGTCCAGCTGGCTTCTACAATGTGACGGTTACCGATGCCAATAGCTGCGTAGTTACGGTACTCAACATCGAAATTACCCAGCCGCCGCTACTGGCCCTCAACACCGTGGTTGCTACTCCTGCAAGTTGCTTCAACGGCAACGATGGCACCATCTCTATGACCACTGCTGGCGGCGCCGCGCCGTATGCCTATGCATGGTCAAATGGTGCAATGACAGAAGATGTGACCGGCCTTGCTGCCGGTACCTATACGGTTACAGTAACTGATGCCAATCTGTGTACCGTAACCACCAGCGCTATTGTGACTCAGCCTACTTTGCTCACGGCAGCCACTGCAACCATTACCAACGTGGCTTGTAACGGCGGCTCCAACGGCGCCATCGACCTGACCGCAAGTGGGGGCACTATGCCTTATACCTACAATTGGTCTAACGGCGCCATGACGCAAGACATCAGCGGACTGAATGCCGGAACCTACACCGTGACCGTAACCGATGATAATTCATGTACCGCCGTCCTGTCGGCCAATATCACAGAACCCGCGGTTATCCGCATCGCCGGTTCTGTGACACCTGTAGCTTGCTTCGGCGCCTCTACCGGCGCCATTGATATTACGCCTACAGGCGGCACCGGAATGTTTACCTATGCCTGGAGCGATGGCCCGGCCACCCAGGATCGCACAGCACTGGCCTCCGGTACCTACACTGTTACAGTGACGGACGCTAATATGTGTACCACCTCTGCGTCGTACTTTGTGGATCAATCGCCGGCCCTGGTGTTGTCCATGCAGAACTTCAACATCACCTGCTTTGGCCAGGCAGATGGTAGCATCGACCTCAGCGTAAGCGGCGGTCAGCCGGGCTACACCTATGCCTGGTCTAATATGGCCAATACGCAGGATATCTCCGGCCTAAGTCCGGGTATCTATACCGTAACCGTAACAGATGCAAACAGCTGTACGGCTATTCTCGCCTCCACGCCCATCACCGAGCCAACACTCCTGACAGTCACCGTTACGGTGAACAACAACGTAAGCTGTTTGGGTGGTAGTGACGGCAGCGCAACGGCAACACCTTCGGGAGGAACCTCTCCTTATGTTTCTTATTTGTGGTCTAATGGCGCAAATATCCAAACACAGAACAACCTTAGTGCAGGCACCTACACCGTTACAGTAACGGATGTCAATGGTTGCTCAGTAGTTGGTACAGTAACCATCACTGAACCACCTGCAGCCTTAGCTGTTTTTGCCTCTACTACAAATGCTTCAGCCTGCGGTGGAGAAACTGGTTCCATTAGCCTGGTTATCGAAAATGGCACAGCACCATATATGTTCAACTGGTCCGGCCCTACGCCAATTGGTGATGACGTGGAAGATCCCACGAACCTGGCTGCAGGTACCTATGCAGTAACGGTTTCAGATGCGCTTGGTTGTACTAAGGTATTGGCCGGTATCACCGTTGGTACCGCTCCGGCACTGGTAGCAACGGTAACATTGTACCCCAGCAGCTGCCTCGACGAAGACGGGGTTGTATATGCCGAGGTTACGGGTGGTAATGAACCCTACACCTACCTATGGACGCCAGGAGGTGCAACGACACAATCCATTGCCGATTTGCTCGACGGCACTTACACCGTTACAGTAACAGATGCCAACAACTGTACCACTACTGCTTCCGGAACCCTGGTAGCTCCGGTATGTCTGCCTCCTGTAGCGGTAGACGATTATTATACCACCACGCTGAATACGCAGGTGTGTGGTACCGTCAATACTAACGACTCCGACCCGGATAATACCCTGGCCGAACTCACCTTCCTGCCGCTTGGCGCCCCAACATCAGAAGAAGGTAGCATAGTGTGGGATCCTTCCTTTAACGGCGACTTCTGCTTCACGCCTGCCAATAACTTTATTGGTGTAGTGGCCATCCCGTATCAGGTTTGTGATCCACTGGGACTTTGTGATGAGGCGGTTTTGTACATTGAGGTGCTGGGCAATCCAGCCTGGACCCTCACTAAAACTTCTACCACCATGCCAAACAATTACGACATGGTAGGTGATGTTTTGACCTATTCAATTGTAGTAGATAATACCGGGGATATCTACATTGGTAACCCCGTGGTTACCGACCCTGATGCCGACCCTGGAACTATCCTTTATGTTTCCGGCGATACCGATACGGATGGAAACCTGGATGTTACCGAAACCTGGAATTACACGGCACAACATACTGTAACCCAGGCGGATCTGAATGCTGGTCACTTTATGAATACCGCAACGGTGACTGGTACTCCTCCAAGTGGTCTGATGGTGCCTCCTGCCTCTGATGACGAGGATATTCCTGCTATCCAGAATCCGTCTATTAACATTGTGAAGACTGGCTCACCAGCCAGCTACGATGCAGTAGGCGACGTGATTACGTACACCTTCACGGTGACGAATACAGGTAATGTAACCTTATCGGATGTAACAGTAACCGATCCGCTCCCTGGTTTGAACCCGATTACGCCAGCCAGTGTGGCTACTTTGGCCCCTGGAGCAAGCGCGGTATTTACCGCCACCTACGCTATCACGCAGGCAGATCTGGATGCTGGCAATGTGTTGAACTCAGCCACGGCTACTGGTACCGACCCGAACGGTGATCCAGTAACAGATACGGATGATGAAATGGTGGATGGTTTGCAAAATCCATCGATCAACATCGTAAAATCTGCCTTGCCGGCTACCTATCACCTGGTAGGCGAAGTGATCACGTACACCTTCACGGTAACGAATACAGGTAATGTGACACTGTCTGATGTAACGGTAACGGACCCACTTCCCGGTCTGAGCGCGATCACGCCAGCCAGTGTTCCAAGCCTTGCTCCTGGTGCGAGCACGGTATTCACGGCAACGTACATGATCACACAGGCAGACTTGAATGCTGGCAGTGTAAACAACACTGCTACGGCTACGGGTGATGATCCAAACGGT
>DATGWL010000069.1:0-34770 GCA_035299505.1 Saprospiraceae bacterium
CCTTGGCCAAATTCACCCGAATAGTCTGGCTTGTGTAGGTCCCGTTGCACGGGATGACAATCCACGTTAAGTAAATGACACCTTCTAATGCCCCCAATGACCTAAATGCCCCCTAAATGACCCAAATGACCCCTAAATGACCTAAATGACTATTAAATCTCCAACGCTAAAGTCAAATCATTCGGGTTGTTTGGAGAACTGATAATTCTGTAGGAATTGCCAAGGTAAACACTGAATGCAGACCACATACAGCTATTCGGACATTCCCAGATATTCAGCACATTTCCAGAGGCAGCGGCAGGCAATTGAAGGGTTTCATTTTTGCTCAGGGTAGTAGCCACGCCATTGAGGTAAACGGTGATATTTCCGTTGATATTAGCCGCATGGCGTATCTGAATACGTGTGCTGGAGTATGCCTTGCCGATGAATTCTTTATCCATTGCCGAAAGTTCAGTATTCCATGGAATAGAAAATCCGTTGGTAGTAAGGCTTGCCGGAATACTGTATGCCATGATGGATTGTGCGTCAAAAGCAGAATGTTGCGCAGGACCCCAGCCTAAAGTATTCAGTACCTGTGCATCTACCTGTTGTTGCGACCAGCCCTGGGTAGAAGCGTAGTAAGCATACACTTTTGGCTTATCCCATGGAATAGCGGCAAATGGGTTTTGGTGTTCGTGCATCAGTCCCAATGCGTGACCAAATTCGTGCAAAGACACACGGCGAATTTCGGATTCAATGGTGTTATCAGTGAACTGCAGGTTCATGGTTTGGGCATCCGTTGGAATCAGCAGGTTATCGGTTCCAACGTAAGAGTTGTGTCCGAGATTTCCGAAACGCACACGGATATCAGAGTTGCCGGCGGTAACCTTTACAAAGGTAACATTAGCGTGATTCGACCAGGTTTTAGCGTAGTTGAGCACTTTGGTTTGCAGGGTGGCACTGCCGTTCATAAAGCGAACCCGGAGTACTTTGCCGGCAGGCCAGAATTTCGCTTTCATTCCGGTGGCACGATCGGCTGCTTCACCGGCTTCTTCCAGGCTGGAATGATCATTGTAATCGTGCAAATGATTGGTGCTGCAGAACTGGGAACTGATCTCAGCAATCTCCTCCTGAGAAAGGATATTTTCGGCAAAACCAGTTTCAACGTTTTCTTTATTACAAGAGGTTGCCAGCAAAAACAGAGCGGCTACACATGCGAGAGACAAAATGGCGTTTTTCATATCGAGGGTGTTTTTAAATGTTTAACGAACAATTGATGAAGCAAAGGTGGGGTGGACACCCAGGGCCGCGCTATTTCAATTTTGCGCACATTTTATACCGTGAAAAACCGTCTGTAATCCTGTTCAAAAACAAAAAACACCCAATTAGAGCGCACTATGGCGGCTTTCCGGCAGTTAAACATTCAAAAACCATTTCACTTCCTGAATAAAATAATAAGACCGGAGTACATTATTTTTTCAAACTACCCAAAAAAATCGTCTTTCCAGAAAAGGATACGCATTTTTCAGACACACTACACCTCTCTTTTAACCAAATATCCAAAACAAGCTAACTTTGCCCATCAAAAGAACCCCTCCGGATGAACCAGGATCCATTTCAACACCCCGCATCGCTTGCCATTAACGATTTTACCTACCAACTCCCGGAAGATCGTATCGCTATTTATCCCTTAAAGGAAAGAGATTCCAGCAAGTTGCTGGTATATCAAAACGGCCATATCCACGATACCATTTTCAGGAATATCCCCGACCTGCTTCAAGCCAACGACTGTCTGGTATTTAACGATACCCGGGTTATTCATGCACGCATTTACTTTGAAACGCAACAAGGTGCACATATTGAGATGTTGTGCCTGGAACCGGTTAATCCGCCTGAACTGACGGAAGCGTTTGCGCAGCAAACCAGTACCACCTGGAGAACCATGGTAGGTAATGCCCGAAAATGGAAACCTGGCGTGCTGCTCACCAAAACCATCCAAACAGCCGAAGACTCCTATCAACTAACCGCCGAACTGTGCGAACGGGAAGCAGGCGCTTTTATCGTCCGTTTTTCCTGGAACACAGCCATCGCCTTTTCAGAAGTATTGGAGCATGTGGGCGTTTTACCCCTCCCACCCTACCTCAACCGGAATGCCGAGGCGGAAGATGAAGAACGATACCAAACCATCTATGCCCAGGCAGATGGTTCGGTGGCTGCACCAACGGCTGGGCTGCATTTTACAGTAAACGTACTTGATGCCCTCAAAGCCAAAGCGGTGAATACGGCATTTGTAACACTCCACGTGGGCGCCGGCACCTTTAAACCGGTAAAGTCGGCCACCATGCAGGATCATGAAATGCATAAGGAGCGCATACAGGTTTCGGTGCAATCCATCCAACAAATGCACCGCGCTGCCGAACAACACCGGCTGATTGCCGTTGGCACCACCTCTCTGCGCACAATGGAAAGCATTTACTGGTTCGGGGTGAAGTTGCTGGCTGGCATAGACATGGAAGAGCTGTTTGTAGGACAATGGGAACCGTACGAACTGTCAGACAAACAAGTGGAGCCCGTCATCGCATTGCAAGCCGTACTGGATTGGCTGCGCCAAAAAAACTTAAACTATTTGAATGGCAACACACAGTTGCTCATAGCCCCCGGCTATAAGATTCAGCTTGCCGACGCCATCATCACCAATTTCCACCAGCCACAAAGCACCTTACTCCTGCTCGTTTCGGCGTTCATTGGGCCAGACTGGCGCCGGGTATATGATTATGCCCTGCAGCATGATTTTCGATTTTTGAGCTTTGGCGACAGCTCTATTTTGTTCCGGGGGTGATGAAGTAGCGGGCTTTTTTCCTTGTTAGCGTCCGGGAGAGATAAAGTAGCATTCATTTTTTTTCCCTTGTTGGCGTCCCCGCCAACAAGATTCGGTGGAATGAGCGGTTTACCCTTATTTCCTGGCTACTTATGTCTAACCACTCACTCCGCCATAGGGGTTGTGCAAAAAGGGGCGGAAGTAAAGATGGGGCAAAGTATTATTTGGTTCTCTTGGACAATAAACCTCGTAGGTTTTAAAAACCTACGAGGTTTAGGACTTGAGCAGTATAAAAAATTGCGCATTCTTGCACCGGAAACCTTTTTGCACAAACCCAGAAGCGGTAGTTTTTTTACTGACGGGGTGACTGGCAGTCACCCCGTCAGTAAAAAACTACCGCTTCCAAACACCCCCAACCCCCAACTCAAACAACTTCCTGTTGAGCGCCGGAATATCCTTCTCCAGCATATCCGTTCCTCTTGCCTGCAACTTAGCCCACTCCGCATCCAGTTCCTTTTTTCGGTCCAGCGAAGGCTGATTAACCACCGGAATATCGCTCTCCGTCTGGTTGATGAGGAATATATATTGGGCGGTAAACTTGTTCGGGAAGTTCTCTACATCATCATAAGCCTTTGATTTGCGCTGTACCATCTCCTCGTCCCAGGCGGTCATTTTTTTCACCAAAGCCTCTCCTTCTGCGCGCACCGTTTTGAACCGGGCCTCCGCCGGCAGGGTCGCCAGCAGTTCCGACAACTGCTCCCGCTGCGCATAGAGGGTGTTCACCATCCGGTGCATCCGGGTGAGCTCGTTTTCCATGGCCAGCATCACTTCGTGATACCCTTTGTATTCCCCGGCTGCCCGGCCGTACAGAGGATTGGCCAGGATCTCCGCTTTGGCGCTTGCCTTCAAATCGCCGGCTTTGATAGTGACGCTGTATTGGCCCGGCGCCGCTTTATGTCCCTTAAAACTGGCCTCGTAATACGCATTCGGAACACCCACCATGGTAGGATAACGCATATCCCACACCATACGGTTCAGGCCTTTATTAGCTGAAAGCACCGGATCTTCAGACGGGCCGCCATCCCATTTTTTGAACAGACTGTCTTTCTGTGAACTAAAGGTGCGCACCAGATTACCGGCCTCGTCTTTGATCTCCATGGTCAGCACCGCGCCTTTGAGCAGCTCCGGCAAGTGGTAATACAACACTACCCCACTGGCCGGATTCACGCCGGAACCAGATGCGGTTCCGGTGAAGGCATCGTCCGTTTTATCCAGCTCGCTTCTGCTGTTGGTGAGCAGAGCTGGCTCCGGCTGATACAGGGCCATGCCTTTGCTGGTCTTCTCATATTGACGCACCAGACTCAAATCGTCCAGAATCCAGATAGAACGCCCTGAAGTGCCGGCAATCAGATCATTCTGATGAATTTTCAGGTCGGTAATGGGGGCGATGGGCAAATTGAGCTGGAAAGGCTGCCAGTCTTTGCCGCCGTTCCAGGAAAGGAACAGGCCCAGCTCTGTGCCTGCAAACAGCAGGTCCTTGCGCTGTGTGTCTTCCCGCACCACCCGGGTAAAGGCATTGGCAGGAATACCGTTCACGATTTTCGTCCAGCTTTTACCGTAGTTGGTGGTTTTGTACAGGCCGGGGGTATGGTCGTTGAACTTGTACCGCGTGGTGGCAATGTAGGCCGTTGCCGGATCGTGCGGCGATACCTCAATGGCATTGATCAGGCACTCTTGCAAACCACTTGGCGTGACGTTTTGCCAGGTTTTGCCGCCATCCCGCGTGAGGTGCACCAGGCCATCGTCGCTGCCGGTCCAGATCACGCCTTTTTCCTGCGGCGATTCCAGGATATAGGCCAGGGTGCCATAGTTCTCCGCGCCCACAGCCTCGTTGGTGTACGGACCGCCGCCCTTGCCCTGTTTTTCTTTTTCATTCCGGGTGAGGTCTGGCGACACCTCCCGCCAGGTTTTACCCATATCATCTGTGCGCAGCACGTACTGAGCGCCGTGGTAAAAAGTGCCCGGTTCGTGCTTCGACCAGATGATGGGGGCATTCCAGTTGTAGCGGTATTTGAGGTCTTTGGCATCGCTGCCCAGGTACTGAATGGGCGCGGCCATGACGTTGGTACCGGCCCGGGCTTTGGTGTCCAGCACTTCGATGGTGCCCTGGTAGCTGCCGCCCATCACATAGCGCGGATCGTCGGGGTTAAAGGCCAGGAAGGCGCTTTCCCCGCCGGCCGATGGCGTCCAGCTGCTTGTGCTGATATGGCCGCTGCCCAACTCGCGGTGCGCAATGGAAATAGAGGTATTGTCTTGCTGCCCGGCATAGATCCGGTACGGGAACTGGTTATCCGTATTGATGCGGTACAGCTGGGCCGTGGGCATGTTGTTTTGCGGACTCCAGGATTTGCCGGTATTGAAAGTGATGGCTGCGCCGCCATCGTCGGCAATGACCATGTTTTTGGAGTCTTTGGGATTGATCCACAGGTCGTGGTAATCGCCGTGGGTGCCGGAATAATCTTCCCAGGTATTGCCGCCATCGATGGAGCGCAGGGCAGGCGCGCTCAGCACATAGAGGGTGTTTTCGTTTTGCGGATCCACAAACAGCTCGATGTAATACCAGGCACGTTGTATCAGCCGGTGATCGTTGGTGACGCGGGTCCAGCTTTTACCGGCATTGGTGGACACAAACAGTCCGCCGGCTTCTTTTTCCGAATCGCTCTCGATCAGGGCGTACACTTTTTCCGAATTGGACCGACAAACCGCGATCGACATTTTGCCCATTTCCTTGGGCAGACCTTCTTCCAGTTTCGTCCAGCTCTCGCCGCCGTCGGTGGATTTGTAGAGTCCGCTACCGGGTCCGCCGCTGATCACCTTCCAGGGCAGGCGACCGTGTTCCCACATGGCGGCGTAGAGGATGCGCGGGTTGTTCATGTCCATGGATAGTTCTGCGCAGCCCGTTTTATCGTCTACGAAAAGCACATTTTTCCAGGTAGCGCCGCCATCGGTGGATTTGAAAATGCCGCGCTGCTGGGATTTGCTGTACAAAGCCCCCTGCGCGGCCACCAGCACCGTATTGGGGTTGTGTGGATCAATGACGATCCGGGAAATATGCTGCGTTTGTTCCAGCCCGATTTTTTTCCAGGTTTTGCCGGCATCGGTGGATTTGTACACGCCATCGCCGTGGTGCGTCATCACCCCGCGCACCGCGTGCTCGCCCATGCCCACGTAGACTACATTGGGATCACTTTCCGACACCGCCACAGCCCCCACGGAGCCGGTGGTGAAAAAGCCATCGGAGATATTGCTCCAGTTCATGCCCCGGTCTTCGGTTTTCCAGAGTCCGCCGCCGGTGGTGCCCATGTAATAGGTATGGATATCGCCCACCACGCCAGAGGCCGCCACGGAACGCCCGCCGCGAAACGGGCCGATGTTGCGCCATTTAACGGGTTTGAACCAGGTGTTCAGGTCGTTGGCGGAGGAGTCTTTTTGGGCTTGGGCGGTAAAGGCCGTCAGGAAGCAAAACAGCAGGAGGAGGAGTTTGTGCATAGCGATGGGTAAGATTTGGGGTAAAGATAGGAAGGGGATTTGGGATGGGGAATTTTTCCGGTGTGGTCTGCCGGGCGGGTTCAGACAGGCACTGGCGGGACCTAAACTGGCATTTTTGGTGTGGGCACGTTTTGTTTTGCGTAAATGCACTTCACTAACGCAAATTAAACGTGAGTTGTCATCCCGCGCAGCGGGGCCTACACAAGCTGGGGAATCGGGGATGATTTGCGCGGCCGCGCAAGTGTGGATGATTAAAAAAAGTTGGGAAAACTTAAAATCTCTTCTGGATGATTTGGAAATTTGAATTTTCGACCTATTTTTACACTTTAATAAATTACGTAATGAGCCAGATGCTTCCTCTGACTTTTTTGACAACCAGTTGCGTAAAGTAAAAGTTGTATGCAATTAAAAATAAAGAATCATGATAAATCCAACAGCATTTATTTCATATGCATGGGAAAGTAACGAACTTAAACTGTGGGTAAAAGATTTGGCGACTCAATTGAGGGCTGATGGAATAGATGCAAAAATTGACCAATGGGAGGTTGTGCCCGGCGACCAAATGCCTCATTTCATGGAGAAATCAGTAAGAGATAATAATTTTGTTTTGATAATATGTACTCCAAAATATAAATCAAAATCAGAAAATCGCATCGGTGGAGTAGGCTATGAAGGAGACATTATGACAGCCGAAGTCCTACAAAACTCAAATCACAGAAAATTCATCCCAATTTTAAAGGAAGGCACAAAAGAAACGGCTTTGCCTTCTTGGCTGAAAGGGAAATATTATATTGACTTGTCAAATGAAGTTCATTATAACAACAATTACGACGACTTAAAAACGACTTTGTTGAATGCTCGTGAATCTGCTCCAAAACTTGGTGAAATTGGCATATCCACTAAAAAAATAACTCCTCAAACAACAGTTCCAGAAAAAGAAGATTCTCCCATAAGAATTAAGGGTATCTTAGTTGATGAAATTACTCGACCTTTAAATGACGGCACCCCGGGTAGTGCTTTATATACAATTCCATTTGAATTAACCAGAACACCAAATTACGAATGGATAGACTTATTTATAAATGCTTGGAACAGACCTTCAAGGTTCACATCAATGCATAGACCTGGAATTGCATCAGTATATGGGGAGAAGATAGTATTGGACGGAACTACTATTGAAGAAGTAGAAAGGTATCATAAAGACACATTAAAACTTGCCGTGGATACTGCTAATCAATATCAAATTGAAATTAAGATTCGCAAGAAACAAATCGAGGAACAAAAGCGAAGGCAAGAAGAAGAACATCGAAAAAAAATTGATGATATTAGTAAAAGAATAAATTTTGATTAGCAGAAAAAAACGACATACAACAAAGACTCGCTGTCCATGCCGCCGAACAGCTAGCCCTCAAACCCATCACTCGGCCGCACGGCAGCAAGCCAAACGTTAAAGTAAAATAAAGGCAAGCATTCCCAAATTGAATAAAACACATATAAAAAACTAGTGGTGCATTTGAAATTTGAATCTGCCACTTATTTAACGCACCAGCCATCTCTTCATATGAGAACGACATATAACCTTCTCCTACAAATCAGCCAACTAATTGAGCATCAAGTGTTTTTAAAGAATCAATTGGACGAGATCACTCATTTACTGGAACGACTTGACCGACAAGACATCAATTTGAATTTCATTGGTCCTCGAAATGTAGGGAAAAGCGCACTGATTAATTTGCTCTTGCATTCCGATTCAGCAAAGCTTCAGCTTTCCGAGAAGCTTACAATAACAGAAACTCCTAGTGAAACCTGGGAAGACCCTAATCAGATTCTGTCGATAGCAGAAGACGAAATAGATTTTTTATGTATGGTTATTGATGCAAACCAGGGCCTCACAAGAGAAATTGAAAAAAAGCTAAAAGATGCCAAAGTGTTAGAAATTCCTGTTTTTTTGCTTGTAAATTGTAAAACAAAACCAACAGGCCTTTCAGAAATAAAACATCATTTAGAAACCAAATACAAACACCTTTTTGAAGAGTTATTACTGGTTAATGAAAAAAGCGACGATACCGAAGCGCTTAAGACACTGTTGATAAAATGCATATCAAAATGTCAAGATGCAAGAGATAAAAGAGAGATTAAACGTTTGCCTGAAATATTGAAAAACATCTTATACTTCATTAGTTTGCGAATTTCTACACTGGAAATAGATAAGAGTGCTGAAACCACACTAAACAACCAACTTGCAAAATTTGAAAAAGCCAGTGAGGAGATAAAGAAGGAAGTTCAAGAATTGTATGAACAAATTCAAAACACTAGAACGGCTGCAGTTGAGATATTTTCTGAAGAAATCAGTAAGAAAAGAGCCTATTTTGTCAACGAAGCGCTGAGAAACCCAGATGGGATTGCAGAAGTTTTTATCCGGGAAACTTACTCAATTTCTGGAAATATATTAATAAATAATTATATTTCCGTTTTGCGCAAAAACTTGGAGAATTCCAAAGCGAAAATTAATGCTTTTTTGTCTCCTCAATATATTAATCTTGATTTGGATGCAATTATGCATTTAGTATTAAATATTGAAAAGGGCATAAAAATAAATGGAGCTGAAAATATGAGAATTATTGTCGGCTCACTTGACGGCGCCAAAACGGCCAGTTCATTCGCATTAAAAAACTATTCAAATAACAAAAATACCCAAAAGGATGAAGCGTTGATGGAAATTGCCTTTGTTGCTATAAAGTGGGTTGGAGAAATGGTTACCAAGAGACAGATTGTTGATCAGGTTAACCAATCAATCGACATAGTCATAAACAATTTTAAAAATTCATTGGTTTTTCACAATCAAAATATTATAACCAAATTCAACCTTTTAGTTGACAAGCATCTGAAAAAAGCAAAAGCAGAAACTGATGCCTGTTTTGATGACTTTTTGAACAAACAGCCAGACATAATAAAACAATTTAAAGATGACCTAAATCAACTTGAAAAACTTAAGGAACAAATCCGACATGCAGATACTAAAATAGCCTCAGTTTTACAGCACAAACTCTGAATCTATGCTTCAAGAAAATTTCAGTACTGAAAACATGCAATTGAGCCCATCTCAAATGATGGATGAAATCAATATCTTAAAACTTCAAAAAACTGAACTAGAAGTTCAATTTAACAATATTAAGGACCTTTTTTCGGCGAAAAGAATTGATAATGATGCAAATATCCAAATAAAAGAGGTTGAGAAGTTTTTATTTGGGCGCAATGGTTTGATATCTTTTATCGATAATTTACGCCTGTATCAAAATAGCAACAACCTACTCGACGATGATTATGACCCAGAAAATGATCAAAAAGAACTCAGATTCTTTGCAAATAACAACACCTATCAATTTATAAAAGAATCATTTGAGCGCTGGTCCAGTCTGGAACAAAAACCCTGGTTAAAAAACAAAGTCGTTATTGCTTTGATGGGGAAGTATTCATCGGGCAAGTCGTCTTTAATTAATTCAATTCTTGGGAATAGTGAACTCCTTTCAACAGAAAACGAAGTGAGTACTGCAGTACCAACATATATTTCATACGGTGAAAAATTAAGGTTTTTATATTCGACCGATGAAAAATCTTCCTTTGAACCCAATCCTGTTTTCTTTCAAACCCTAAAAAAATCTTTTTTTGAGAAGGTCCCGATTGCTTATCTTATCAAGCATTTTGTATTGGAATATAACAATCCGGTTTTATACAATATGACGATTTTAGATACACCTGGCTATGATTCATCGGATGACAAGGACAAAGAGCGGGCAATCAATATTGTTCCGGAATGTGATTTTGTTTTTTGGGCAATCGATAAAGGGGATGGTGAAATCAAAGGAGATTCCGTTAGTTTTATAAAAAATAATTTAAAAGGCAAAATACTCTATATCGTATTGACCAAAGCTGAAAAACCTGGAAGTAATGATTCTTTGATAAATCAAATCAAACACACGTTAAGTAAAAATAACATAAATTTTGAAAAAATAATATTATTCTCAAAGAATAAGCAAGATTTAGTAAATGAATTTATTGAGGAGTTAAATAATTTGCAGAAACCTCAAAGTTTCGTTTTTTTTCACCTGATAAAGCATATTATAGAAGATATGCAGCAAGATATTGGAGAGAATATAAATGAAATAGTTGATGAATATGTTAAGCTAGGAAATGAAATTGCTGACAAGGAAGCTGAAATTGACAAAGAACTAAATCGATTGTATTCAAAAACCGTGCTAAAAGCGCCAATTGAAAAATTGGGAGTACTAAAAGACCGGTTGGCGTTTTTGCAAGAGCAAAGAAAAAAATACGAAGGCAAACAAGATGAAGCAAATCAACTCAAAATCGCTTTTAACAACCTCTCAAAATAAACAGTATGGAATCAATGTCAATTTTTGAACGCATTAATAAGGCCAAAATTGAAACATTTAATTTCGCTCAACTTGCGCATAGCAACCAATGGATCCTGGATCAAGATTTCGAAAGCATCAAATCAAATCTTGAAAAAGAGAAAATAACCATCGGTATTATTGGGCAAGTAAAAAATGGAAAATCTTCCCTTCTTAATGCGCTCATATTTGAAAAACCTGTGCTACCTACAAGCAGCACTCCCATGACCTCCAACCTATCTGTTATCACGTATGGCGAAAAGACAAAAGCAGAGGTAGAATTCTATTCAAAAGAGGAGTGGCAACAATTTGTACAAGCATCAAAAGACGATTCCCAAAGCGGGGATATTGCAGGGGCAGCTAGAGAGATGTTGGAGGCTGCAGAAAGCATAAAGGATGAATTGGATAAACTTCTCGGTTCAGGTCCAAAAGAAATCGATTTCAATGAATTGTTAAACTATATAGGCGCTGGCGGAAAATACGTACCTATAACAAAACTAAACAAATTGTTTTTGCCCTTTGAGCGCCTTAAAGGCGTAGAAATTGTCGATACGCCCGGATTTAATGATCCCGTAGTATCGAGAGAACAACGTTCAAAAGAGTTTTTATCAAAGGCGGATGTAATTATAGTTGTTCTGTATGCAGAACGACCTTTTGACGCAGAGGATAAAGTATTGATGTTTAACCATATACTCGCCGCAGGTGTAGGCAAGGTTGTAATTTTAGTGAATAAATACGATGGCGTATTGGTGAATGGGGAAAGCGAAGAAAATCTTTTAAAATATGTAAAAGAAAAGAGAGATGCTGAGGTTGCGAAAATAAAAGCGAACAATTACATTATGGCAACGATTTTTCAGGAAAGCGAAATAATATTGGGCTCTTCCATGTTTGCTATGCTGGGCAAAATGGAGGAAAGCGAAATTGCTAAAAATATGGAATTGCAAGATTTTTATGATTACTATAAAGAAAATTTCCCTTTTCTGAAGAAACCCGATTATCTTGAAAAAAGCAATCTTCCTGTGCTTGAAAAGGAAATTGAAAAAATCCTAAAGAAAGAACGCTTGCAAACACTCATAAAAAAACCCATTTCCGAATTGATTGGCAGACTTCAAGACAAAGAAAAAAAACTGGAAGTAGATATCAGGGCTAGAAATATTAATAAATTAGCATTGTCCTTTAATTCCAATGAACTAGTTGAAAGAATTAAAATTATTAATGAGGTAATTGTCGAGACACACAAATATGCGATCAATGCGCACCACAAACTGGAAGGAACTATTAAGCAATTAAGCTTTGAAGTAGAAAAAGAAATAAGAGATCAGCGAGACATTATCTTGACTTCAGAGCTAAATAAACTACCAGAAAGCGGATTCTTGGGAGGGGGAAGAAACTATCTAAAAAAATGTCAGCAAATCCTTGAAACAATCTTGCTTGAGTTCAGATATTTTATCAATAAAAAAATGGACGAATTGTCTGAAAGGGTACACGCGGCTTTTCGGCAAGAAATCGGTTTACTGGATCAAAATATCACAAAGACTGTTACTAGATCTAGGCACAGCATCTTCAAAGAAATAGACGAATTAAGACGATCATTTATAGGAATCCTTTCCATACACATTAACGAAATTCCGGTATCTATAAAAATTAATATCAACACCAGCAGAGGTTTTTTAGGTTTAAGAGGAGTGGATAAAATCGAAGTAGTAGAATACGCAAGAAGTGAAATAAATACAATGTTTAGCGCAGAAATAATTTCAGGATCAGGTATGGTTGGCGCTATTACTGATAAAACCCGAACACCAATCAACTTAATACTTGAAGTGAATGACGATATTTCCAAAGTCATTCTTAATTCATTAGAAGACGCGCAGCGTCATCAAAATGAAAAACAATCAAGGGTGGAGCAACTTGACAATGAGATTATTTTGATTGAAGAGGATGCCGCCGCACTGAAAGCCTTGATTGCACATGCTCAGGAAACGCTCAAAACTTTTGTTTATGAATAAAATTGGTTCAATGGCAGTAAAAACTATAATTACTTTGATTGTACTGGCTGGAGGCGCGAAGCTTGCCTATGATTTTTTAAAAAAACATTTGGACCAGAAGCCTGATTTTGAACCAGACTCTGAAAAGGATGGCAAAGCCAGCCACGCAGGAAGCACTCTAGATCCTTCTGGAGGTTTAGTTTCTTCCAGCAAAAACAGCTTTTATAGCTCGGTAGCAAAGGGATATTTAGACAAATATAGGCTCGATATCCAGGATAAGAACAGCATCTACAGGCTTTTTCCTCTATTACAAAATGATGGTAAACGCTTCTTCCTAACCTATATAAAACAGCTACTTGAAGAAGCGATACCTCCTCAACAATTGGTTGATGCGTATAAGTCAATCGCAAAAACAGACATCTCAATGGGTATTGAACGTAGCAGCGAGCAGAGCTCTAGTCCAAGTGTATCAAAGGCAGGCTTAGAAGGCTATTTTGAAGATCATGGTCTGAAAGTAGAAGCCGAGTATGATTTAATAAACGCATTGTTTTTGCTTTTTGACAAGGAGTATAGCAAAGGCAAAAACAGGGAAATTGAATTTTTTAAGGTCAATTTTACCTGGTTGGAGAAGTACATTGAAAATAAGGATGAAACAAAAATTGCTAAAGAACTTACTAGTATCGCACAAAAGATTAAAGCAGAAGAAGAATTATTGGCAATAGTTTAATATCCCGGTACTTGCAATGCTCTCAGCCTATTAATTGCCTTTTCAAAACCCTGATACGCTGATCTTTTATACCATGCTATAGCTTGCACTTTGTCCGGTTTACCATCAACTCCGTTTTCAAACAAAACCCCCAAATTATATTCAGCTACACGGTTCTGTTGATCCGCTGCTGCTTGATACCATCTAAAAGCTGATTTTATATCCGATTCCAATGTGTCATAAATATATCCTAACATCAATTGTGCGACTGAATGCCCTTTTTGCGCAGCTTTACCATAGTGTATTTTGGCCGCTACGAGGTCTGTTTTACCACCCAAGCCACTATAATATATTTCGCCAAGATTAAAATCTGCATCAGCACTGCCTTGTTTAGCTGCTTTTTCATACCAAAAAATAGCATCTGTAATGTTATCAGATGAATATTCTGCATCATGAAAAAGTCGAGCCAATTCTAATTGAGCATTGAGATATCCATGTTCGGCAGCACGTTTGAGCCATAAATGGCCTTCCTCATGTTTATTTTCACTTAGATACATGCGAGCGAGATTATACATTGCATGTGTATTATCAAGGGCTGCAGCTTTTTCAAAATATTGTTTGGCCAGCTCCTTTTTCGGCTCTGTTCCTTCACCAAGATTATACATTATGCCTAATAGGTTAAATGCATGTGAATCTCCCATTTCACCCCCTTTATGTGCCCATTCAAATGCCTGTAAAAACATTCCCTTATCCCTGTAAATCATTCCAATGTTATTAAAAGAAAATTTATAACCTAAATTTGCTGCTATTATATAAAATTTAATTGCTTCTTCAAGATTTACAGCAATACCAGCTTCTCCCAAATGATAGATTCTGCCAAGGATATGAAACCCTCTAGGATTTATCCCATTCTCCACTTTGGCATGTTTAATCAAAAGATCATACGCATTTCGTTGTCTCCCTTCATCATAAAGCAAAATGGCATTTTCAACAACTTCAATGGCATGCCGTCGATCTGTTGCCATAATGTGAATATTGCTCAATAGTTTTGTTACTCCCTTGGCGACATCAAGAAATGCTTCATCTTTATTCGTCCAGGTGCTTATAGCTTGTCCTCCGCGAGGAAGCGCTTGTAATGAAACGATAGCTGTAATCTCCTCCCACAAACATGGTCGGGCAATTACAGGGACCATAATAGCTTTCCCTTGCCTGTGTCGCTCCAACGCAAGTTTAAATTCTACCTGATCTATATAGTCAGATGAAAGGAAGGAGGGGCTAACGATTAGGATAATAATATCAGCTTCATTGAGATTTTTTCTAATTTCCTCATCCCATGCCGCACCAGGCAAAATCCTTTCGTCGTGCCAAATGCTTAGTTTGTCATTTCTTTTCAAAGGCGTAAGCTGATTAATCAACTCTCGAAGCATCTCCAGATCTTCACGAGCATAAATAATAAAGGCTTTAGATTGAGCAGACATTTAAACGTGTGATTTAGGATGCAAACATAGTCAAACTGTCCTCTTCCCCGAGCAAGCAACTAATCAAAAGTTGTGAGAATTTACCAAGTTCTCTAACTTTCCCACCCCACCCTGCCATCCCGCCCCAACCGCACCCCGGCACTCCACCGCCGCGCCTGGGTCTTTTTGACCCAGCGCCACGTCCGTGAGTGGCTGGGCTGATGTAAACATCCATCCTTGAAAAAGTGTACCGCCAATAAACCATAAATTATCCCGAACAAAATCCGGGAATTTATGCAGTGCTTGGACACATGCCCTCAACCTCGCTTACTTCAGACCGGAAGTCGGCCTCCGAACCCTTGTGGCTTGCCGCTTGCCTCGCTGCCTAAGCATGGGGAGAACTTTCATCTCCCAAGCTCATCAGTCGAATGCACAATATGATTATATTTGCATTCGGTGATTCGATGCCCATTCCGGGCAAACACCCCGGCTTGCCGTCTATGCCGCCGAACAGCCAGCCCGCAAACCCAACAGACGGCGGCACGGCAGCAAGTCAATATTCGTGGGCATTGTAAAAAGACAACAAAATAGTAAAAAAGCAATACAATCAAAGAATAGTTGCTATCACACTTTTACTTTTGAGCTTTATTCTATCAACGCTTTTACATTACACCGATCCATTGGCACCAACTATAATGCAGTTCTTTTCTCTTAAACTCATTTTGGCATTTAGTGTAAATTGGGTTTCAACTGACAAAGAGTAAATGATTCGTTTAAAATTCATATCATCTATTATCCCATTACTAATATGGGTAAATGGCTATTCCCAGAAGGTTACGAACCCTTTTGAAACTTTGCAAAAAAAGAAAGAAATTGTTTATGGACTTGACAATAGAAGAACTCATATTTATCAGCATCATACTGTTATCTATGGATTGTATTCAGGTATTAGCTTCGGCAAAAAACTCAGATTGAAAATTGGAATAAATGGAACTCCTTTTGAAGTTGGAAAATTTATTGATGAAAATGGGATTGTAAAAAAAAACCGATTGCTTTTTGCCAGCGTAGGAGAAGAATTTGACTTTTACCAATATAAAAAAATTGGCATGACAACGTATCTTCAAGCAGGGATTGGCAACAACTTTTACAGACAGCTAAATCAAAACGGAACAGAAGTTGACAAAGGAAAACAACGCATTATTCCTATTGAAACAGGCTTGAATTTCAGTTATGACCTTATGGCGTATCTTAAACTTAAGACTGGGTTTGGTTGGCGTTTTGTAGCCCCAAACAATTCAAGAGAGCTAAGTGGCTATTATGTCCGCCCTGCCCGGTCTTCCCATCCCAACCGCATTCCGGCATCCCCCCGCCGCGCTTGGGTCTTTTTTGACCCAGCGCCATGTCCGTGAGTGGCTAAGCTAATGTACCCATCCATCCCTGGCCAGGAGCCAATCAGCAGTGCCTGGCGGCCCACGTAGGTGGCGCGGAGTCAAGATATGTCTCGAAAATTCGGGAGGCCAAGCACGGCGGAAAAAGAAATAAATAATTCGCCCATCTTTGCATGGTTGCACAGCGCGGCTAAACTGCCATCGCGCAAAACCAACCAATCAGCCACCACGTAGTCCATGCCCCCGAAAGTCACGCAAAAAACATCAAAATGAATGAACCTAAAACTTACAACATGAAAAAATTAATCGTATTGATATGCTTGTCCCTATTGATGGAGGGAACAAATGCTCAGAACATTTATGGGTTCTCAGAAAATATGTTTTGCTCTTTCGACATTTCCAGCAGTACAAAAGACACACTGATTGTTTTTGCAGGAAATCCATGGATAAATCTGGGTTTCCACGCTGCGATTGATAGATTTAATGGCAGATATTTTTTTGGCGGCAGTTTGCCTGGCTTTAACGGAAACTTCCATATTATAGATTTAGTTGACTTATCAATTAATTCTTATCCTGTTATCGTAGAAAACATTGAATATGACTTCATAAAAGACAGGCTCATATATGTAAAATATGGGAATCTTTATTCGTTAGACTTGACTACATTTCAAGAGACCAAGTTAGGAGATATTGAAAATGGAAATGCAATTATTTTTGGTCAAATAAGGACTTATGTGCCTCAAACGAATGAATATTTCCATGTTGATTACATAAACGGTGCTTTTGGAGATCCATATTTTTTGATGATTAATGCAGATTCCGGAGAAATAAATTGTGAAGAAAAGGTTGAAGAAATTGACGGCATATTTTACTCACCCTTAGGATTAGTAACAAATAACTTTACCGGTGATATAATAGGACATCGCAATGGAAAATATGGAATTGTAAATGGATGTGAAGGTTCGATGACAAAACTATCAAAGATTCAAGATTATTACGGCGAACTTAACAATCAGATGGCGGTTTATAACCACAAGGATAGCACCTATATTATACCATACTATTCCACCACTGCAAACGATAGATATAAAATGGCAATTGTTGATGTTTACAATGATGAAATAATTGAAACTAAAAGCCAACCCTGGGTGGAAAAATGAATTTACAACAAATATATGAAAAACCATTTGCCCCTTTAATATGTTTGAACGACACCTTATTTGTACCAAAAGGGCAAAACTATAAATGGTTTTTAAATAACGAATTGATAGGTGAAACAAATACAAACTACTGGGTGCCTGCAGCAAGTGGCATATACAAAGCAGAAGTTACTTTTCGGGAATATGCTACCTATTCCACAGAAAAGGAAATCATTTTAACTTCAACCGAATCAAATGAGTTGACGGACAGGGTAGTTATCTATCCGAATCCAGCTTCAGAATTCCTCCATATTGACTTTCTAAACGATTATTCAGCAACTGTTCAAATTGCTGAATTAACTGGAAAAGTAATATACAACGAAATTTTCAAGAACACCTCAATGGCCCGAATTGAATTACACCATTTTCCTAAAGGGGTATATCTGATCTCAGTCAAAACGAATAATACTCATGTAACAAAATTGATAACAAAGCTTTGAAAGAAAAAGCCTGACTATATAAAGCTTCTTCAAAACAAAACAGGCTTACAAGTTGCTTTCCCGCCCCGCCTGGGCCTTCCCGACTTCTTCGGGACAGGTCTTTTTCTGACCCTGCGCCACGTCCGTGAGTGGCCAGGCTGAAGTATCCATCAATCTACCCCAGAAGCCTAACACCAAGCCTGTAAAGTCACGTAGGTACAAGCCCGGCCTAATGAGACTACCGCCTCTCCATCAAAATCCCAGGTGTTCTTTTTGGGCAAATTGAGCATCGTGCTGTACTTATCTGCATGTTGAAAACATCAGGCAGGGCGCGTTTGGGCATGGGATAAAAGCTGGGAACAGTGATTGGAATACCAAGCGAGGCAGAAAAAATAAATTCTCCGCCGGATGGCGATGATGTTTGAGTATACGATCTATTTTTACGGCTTAAAATGCTCTGCTCAAACAAATGATCTGTAAAAACTGCAACAACGAACTACATTCAAAATATTGCCCGGATTGTGGCCAAAGTGCCGAATTAAAAAGGATTGATGGGCATTATATTATCCACGAAATCGAGCATGTTTTACACTTTGAACGTGGAATATTTTTCACGATTAAAGAACTTTGTCTAAGACCAAGACTCACTATCGAAACATTTATTAAAGAAGACAGAAGCCGATTGGTTAAGCCCGTTATTTTTATTATTTTCACTTCGTTAATCTATACTTTATCAGAGCATTTTTTTCATCTTAAATTATCCTACATGAATTTTGAGCGTGTAGATGATTCCAGTTTTAACAAGATATTTATATGGATGCAAGAGCATTATGGTTATGCGAACATATTAATTGGAATATTTATTGCCATATGGATCAAAATACTATTCCGGAAACATGGATACAACTACTTTGAAATATTGGTTATGCTCTGTTACACCGTGGGAATACAAATGTTACTTTCTTCCTTGTTCGTAATTGCAGAAGGCGTTACTGGTTTGGGGTTAGTGAAATTTGCCGGATTGTTCGGAATAATATATTTGATTTGGGCTATTGGAGAATTCTTTGGCAGAAAACCAATGAATTATTTCAAAGCTCTGGTTTCAATGGTTCTGGGGAACATAACAACTTTTATCATGATTATCCTGTTCGGATTGATCATCGATGTAATAATCCACTAGTGGTGAACTACCACTAACCCAAATGTAACTTTTGCCCGTATGTTTGTTGATGGCTAACACACCATCTCAGCAAACTATCAAAAGCAACCTGTATCTGAATCTGATGAACCAGTCGTTTATTCTTTTCCTTTCTGCGCTCTTTCTTTACTCCTGCAATACCCAACAAGAGCATAAGAAATCGGAAAATGCTACCAGCCAAGACACCCTGGTTCCGTTACAGGTAACTTTCATTGCCGATTTACCCGACAGCCTGCAACCTAAAACCATTGAGTTGAATAAAATACCGGGAGCCAAAGTTTCGAAGGCTGTTGCAGGCAAAACCATAATGCTGCCTGTTTTACAAAACGAAAACGGCGAAACTATTGTAGACTCCGAAGGGCAACCGTTTCTGATGGGCGATGGCGGCAAATCCTATTTCCATAGTTTTACTACCGACGATGGTCTGGCCCTGGATGCCATCTCATGTTCCGTCATGGATAAAAGCGGCAAGCTTTGGTTTGGCACTTTTGGCGGCGGGGTAAGCCGTTACGATGGCCAATCCTTTACGAATTTTACCACTGCGCAGGGGCTGGCAAGCAATGTGGTTTTGAGCATCGCCGAAGACAAAAACGGCAATTTATGGATCGGCACTGATGGTGGCGGGGTAAGTCGCTACGATGGTCACTGCTTTACTAATTTTACTACTGCTCAGGGGCTGGCCAGTATTGTGATTTTGAGCATCATCGAGGACAAAACCGGAAACCTATGGTTTGCCACAAATGGTGGCGGGGTAAGTCGTTACGATGGCAAATCTTTTACTAATTTCACTACCGCTCAGGGGCTGGCCAGTAAAGTGGTTTACAGCATTGTTGAGGATAAAACCGGACATCTCTGGTTCGGCACCTATAAAGGGGTGTGCCGGTACGATGGGCACTCCTTTACTACTTTCACCACTGCTCAGGGACTGCCCAATAATTGGGTTTCCAGCATCGCCGTAGATAAAACCGGAAATCTCTGGCTCGGCACCTGGGGCGGCGGGATAAGTCGTTACGATGGCAAAACCTTTACCAATTTTACCACTGCTCAAGGACTGGCTGACGACAAAATTCTGAGCATCACTGAGGATAAAACCGGAAACCTATGGTTCAGCACCAGAGGCGGAGGGGTAAGCCGTTACGATGGCAAAACCTTTACCAATTTTACCACTGCTCAGGGGCTGGCCAATAATCTGGTTTATAGCATCACGGAGGATAAAGCCGGAAATATCTGGTTTGGCACTCAGGGCGGAGGGGTAAGCCGTTACGATGGCACACCCTTTACTAATTTTACCACCGCGCAGGGGCTGGTCAATAATTTGATTTTGAGCATCACCGAGGATAAGGCCGGGAACCTTTGGTTTGGCACTTTTGGCGGGGTAAGCCGTTACGATGGTAAATCCTTTACTAATTTTACTACAGAGCAGGGGTTGGCCAACAATTTGGTTTTTAGCGTCACCGAGGATAAAGCGGGAAACCTCTGGTTCGGCACCAATGAAGGCGGGGTAACCCGCTACAACGGCACATCCTTTACCAATTTTACCAGCGCTCAGGGACTGGCAAAGAATTCTGTTTTTAGCATCACAGAGGATAAAACCGGCAATCTCTGGTTTGGCACTTCAGGCAAAGGAGTAAGCCGTTACGATGGCCAGTCTTTTACCAATTTTACCACCCTGCAGGGCTTGGCCAATAATTCCGTTTGGAGTATCACCGAGGATAAAAACGGGCTTCTGTGGTTTGGCACGGATGGTGGCGGGGTAAGCTGTTACGATGGCCAATCCTTTACTAATTTTACTACCGATCATGGGCTGGCAAATGATGTAGTTTTTAGTATCACCGAGGATAAAACCGGGAATCTGTGGTTTGGCACTCAGGATGGCTTATGTGTGTTGATGCTGAACGATTTGACAGAAACGTTAGCCGGAAAAAAGCACCATTCAGATAGAAATCAGGACAAAGGCAAAGGTGCAGTTTCAGGAAAATTATTTAAGCGTTTTAAAACCGCAGACGGCTTGCCCGATAATTATGTGACGCAAGTCATTCAAATGCCCAATGGTAAAATGGCAGCAGGTACCAACCAGGGCATCGCGCTGTTTAACCTTTCTGAAGATGGCGCCAAATTAACGGATATAGAAATATACAATACCAATACAGGTTATCCAGTCAAGGATGTAAATTCGGGGCAACATGCTATGTTCCTGGACAGCAAAGGAATTATTTGGGCAGGTACGGGCAGCGAAAAAACCGCTTTAGTACGTTTTGACTATACGGCGTTGCAGAAAAACACTGAACCACCGGCTTTAGTGATACAATCTGTTAAGGTAAAAGATGAAAATATTTGTTGGTACAATCTGAAAACCAAGGGTATAAGAAAAAACCAACAGGACAGTACATCAGCCCTGCTACAGGAGTTTTTTGCGTATGGAAAAACGCTGTCTGAAGCAGAAAATGATACTATTTTAACGCGGTTTGGAAGCATCCAGTTTGATAGCATCACCCAATTTTATCCGTTGCCTCAAAATCTGGTATTGCCGAATGAGCACAATCAAATAGCCTTTGAGTTTGTAGCCATAGAAACCGGCAGGCCATTTCTGGTAAAATATCAACACATACTGGAAGGGTATGATAAAGAGTGGAGCCCAGTTTCCAGCAAGAACTATGCAAACTTTGGCAATATAAGCGAAGGAACATACACCTTTAAGCTCAAAGCCCAGGGCGCTAATGGCGTATGGTCAGAACCTGTAACCTATTCGTTTAGGGTATTACCCCCATGGTACCGCAGCTGGTGGGCTTATTTATCGTATGCCCTAATGTTTTTACTGGCCCTGCGCATTTTCAGTAAATACAGGGAACGCCAGCTCAGGTCAGAAAAGGAAAAGCTGGAAAAAACCGTGGAAGAGCGAACGGCAGAAGTTGTTGCGGAAAAGAAAGAAGCGGATAAGCAAAGGCAACGCAGCGATGAGCTGTTGTTGAACATCCTTCCTGAAGAAGTGGCCGAAGAGCTCAAGGCCAAAGGCACTGCTGACGCCAAGCAATTTGATGAAGTATCGGTATTATTTACCGATTTTGTAGACTTTACAAGTGCTTCTGAGAGGCTGATTCCCAAGGAGTTAGTTAAAGAACTTGATGAGTGCTTTAGTGCATTTGACACTATCATGGAGAAACATGGACTCGAAAAAATCAAAACCATCGGAGATGCCTACATGGCTGTTTGCGGATTACCAAGTCCAGACCCCGCGCATGCAGAAAAAACGGTTCTGGCAGCCCTGGATATCGTTCAGTTTATGGCCGGACGGAAAAAGCACAAAGCAACTTTTGATATACGCTTAGGGGTAAATAGTGGTTCTGTAGTGGCGGGGATTGTAGGTGTTAAAAAGTTCCAGTACGACATTTGGGGCGACACGGTTAACACCGCCAGTCGGATGGAAAGCAGTGGAACGATGGGCATGGTAAACATCAGTGAAACGACTTACAAGTTGGTGAAAGATACATTCCATTGTGTACACAGGGGAAAAGTACAAGTAAAGGGCAAAGGAGAAATTGATATGTATTTTGTGGAAGGAAAGATAGTACAGGAACCGATTTGAATCCAGGGGCTTTCTTCAAACAAATGAGTATCAACCATTTGGAAACTAAGTTGGCTCACCACTAGTTAAAGTAATTGATGGAAAGTGTCCCAAAAGTGTGTCTGTAAAGTGAGAAAAGGTCTTCATCTTAGTGGTCGCGAAACACTACCAAAAAAGAATACCTATACATTTAAGCAAGAAAATAACTGTACATTTTCAGTTGTTGAAGAGCCAAACCTTTTTCAAATCTCTTTGCAAAAACTTTTTCAACATGATCAAAAACTACTTTTTACTTGCAATTCTTTGCAAACTGTCTCTTCTTTTTACCCAATCCTTACCTGCTCAAATTCCTGGTTGGAACTGGGCCCAAAGTGTTGGAGGTGCTAAAACAGATCTGGCCAATGCCATTACTTCAGACCCGGAAGGCAATATCCTGATGGTTGGCTATTTTCAAAGCCCCAGCATCATTTTTGGCACAGATACACTGACCGGTTCAAGCGGCACAAAAAAAATGTTTCTGGCCAAATATAATTCATTGGGCAATCTACTCTGGGCCAAAACCGTTGGCCAGAATGCAGAAGGCAATGCCAAGTCTGTGGCCACAGATGCTAATGGCAACATCTATGTCTCCGGGTATTTCTCAAGTCAGAGCATTACTTTCGGCAACTCAACATACCTGAATCACGGTCAATGGGACATGTTTTTAGTGAAATATGACCCGGACGGTCAGGTGCTCTGGTCTGTAAGCACAGGCGGTCCTACACATGATGATGGGCTGTGTGTTGCAGTGGATGCAACCGGTAATGTTGTAGTAGCAGGTTATTTTAAAGGCCCCACCCTAACTTTTGGCTCCACTACGTTAACGAGTTCATCACCGTCTATCAGCCTGACGGAAATGTTTGTCGCCAAATTTGACGCGGAAGGCCAGTTAAAATGGGCCAAAAGTGCCGGAGGAGATGAATATGACCAGGCAAATAGTGTAGCTATAGACAACTCCGGCAATATCATCCTTGCCGGGAGTTTCAGCGGCAGTACCATGAGCTTCGGCAACGTTTCGCTGAGCAATTCCAGTAATTTATCTGAGGCATTTTTGGCCAAATACGACCCTGAAGGCAATATACTGTGGGCCAGGAATGCAGCAGGCGCCAACTTTGACGATGCCACATCAGTAACAGTCAGCCAAGCTGGCGACATTTTTGTGGCGGGTAAATTTTACAGCACCACCCTTTCATTTGGCAATCTTACCATCTCAAATGCAGGCGCGGACGACATTTTTCTAGTCAAATATAATACTGATGGCAATCCGGTTTGGGCTAAAAGCATAGGCGGAGGCAAGAATGATAGTGCAAAATCTGTTTTTGCGGATACGGAGGGTAATGTTCTTCTGGCCGGAGGATTCCAGAGTACAACTATTGCTTTTGGATCCACTATTTTTACCAATGTCAGTGTTTTTACCAACTCTGATCTGTTCCTGGCCAAATTCAATAGCGCCGGAAATGTACTATGGGCAAAAAGCGTTGGCGGGGAAGCATTTGAAATAGCAAATGGCGTTACAATGAATAAATTAGGCTATATTTATATTGCGGGTGAATTCTCCAGCAATGCTCTTTCATTTTCCAATACAACAATTACCACAGCCGGAGTTACGGATATGTTTATTGCCAGCATTGGAGAAAGCACTGATACCATAGAACTGCCTAAAAATGAAACAGCGCTTGTATTCCCCAATCCAACTACCGGACCAGTATTTTATCTCATTCAGGCTGATTGGGAGGGTACAAACATGTTTGTATGGGATGTACTCGGAAAACTTCGCATAACAAAACCAATTACCAATCAGTTTGGTCAAATTGATTTGACTGGTCTGGAAAACGGCGTTTTTGTACTCAGCATCCAATCAGCAAACAAGGTTCTGCATAGTCAAAAGTTGATTATCCGGAATTAAGAAAGGGACCTTGCCGGGCAGGGAAATTCGCCAGGGTTTGCGTCAGATCTATCTCTGCTCTCAAGTTGAAACCCCACAGGAAGTGGCATAAAAACGATGCTTTTATGCCACTTCCTGTGTTCGCCGATAGATGAAATAACAGGGTCATAGCCGGATCTTTAGCGTGTATTGTTAGCTTTGCCCAAAACAAAGCTTTTCCTATGCCTCAGCTCCCTGCCAACCGTTTCTACCTGATCTTTCTATGTCTTTTATTTTCCTTCTCCGCTATCGCTCAAGGTCTTCAATGGACCGCAGACGGCAACGCCTATTGGGTGGCAGATAAGGAAGGTATTGCACAGGTAGACTTTGCCACCAATCAAAAAACCATAATCGTTACTCCAGCCCAACTCACCCCCGCCGGAGCAACCCAGCCACTGTCGGTCAGATCATTCAAACCTTCCGGCGATGGCAAAAAGATCCTGATTTTCACCAACACCAAACGGGTATGGCGCTACGATACCCGCGGCGATTATTGGGTGTACGATCTCCCGTTGGCAAAACTCCGTCAGTTGGGAAGCAGCCTGCCAGAGGCATCCCTGATGTTCGCCAAAATATCGCCCGATGGTTTGTCGGCAGCTTATGTGAGCAAACACAATATCTACCTGGAAGACCTCGCTTCCGGGAAAATCACCCAGCTGACCAAGGATGGCACAGATAAAATAATCAACGGTACTTTCGATTGGGCCTATGAAGAAGAATTTGATTGCCGGGACGGGTTCCGATGGTCGCCCGACAGCAAGTCCATCGCCTTTTGGCAAATAGATGCCAGCGATGTGAAGTATTTCCTGATGATCAACAACACAGATTCCATCTATTCGTACACCATCCCGGTGGAATATCCCAAAGTGGGAGAAAGTCCCTCTGTTTGTCGGGTAGGGGTGATTAACCTGAAAAACAAAAAAACGCTGTGGATGAACGTTCCGGGCGATCAAAGACAGCACTATATCCCCAGAATGGGGTGGGCCGCCAACGCAACCGATATTATCCTGCAGCAATTGGACCGGAAGCAACAGGAGAGCAAAATTTTCACCTGTAAGGCAGCTACGGGAGAAGTCACCCAGATTTATGCCGAAAAAGATGAAGCCTGGGTAGATGTACAGGATGTTTGGGAAAATGCCGGCGGACTGGAATGGATCAACCTGGGTGCTGAATTCATTTGGGCCAGCGAGAAAGATGGCTGGAGGCATTATTACCGGGTATCCAGAAACGGACAACGGGAAGTGAACATTACACCGGGCGATTACGATGTGATCAGCTCTAGCTTACTGGATGAAGCAAACAACACGTTTTATTTCATGGCTTCTCCGGACAATGCCACCGAACGCTACCTCTACCGGGTTTCGCTGAACGGCACCGGGAAAGCTACCCGTATCACGCCGATGGATCAGAAAGGAACCCATAGCTACCAGATTTCCCCCAACGGCCAATGGGCATTCCATAGTTTTTCCAATGCCGGATTCCCCACCGTTCGCGAACGTATTTCGCTCCCGGATCATCGCTCCCTGGATGGCGATGATGGTGTGGCCGCCAAATGGGCCAAACACGATCCAGGCAAAAACAAGGTGGAGTTTTTCCAGGTAACCACCTCAGAAGGCGTTACCATGGATGGTTGGATGGTAAAACCGGCAAATCTGGACACCACAATGAAATATCCGGTGGTATTTTATGTCTACTCAGAACCAGCCGGCGCTACCGTCAGAAATGCCTGGGGAATGGGCTCCAACGGGCTGTATAATGGAGATATGGCGGCGGACGGCTATTGCTACATTTCGCTCGACAATCGCGGCACACCAGCACCCAAAGGTCGGGCCTGGCGAAAGGCGATTTACCGAAAGATCGGCATCGTCAATATCCGGGATCAGGCACTAGGCGCACAGGCTTTGTTGAAACGCTGGCCATGGCTGGATGAAAACAGGGTGGCCGTGCACGGATGGAGTGGCGGCGGCAGTGCCACCCTCAACCTGCTTTTCCAATATCCGGAAACCTACCAAACCGGCATCTCCGTTGCAGCGGTAGCTGATCAGCTTTGTTACGATAACATTTACCAGGAGCGGTACATGGGCCTTCCGCAGGAAAACAAGCAGGATTTTGTAGCTGGTTCACCTATTACCCATGCCAAAAACCTGAAAGGCAACCTGTTATACATCCACGGTACAGGCGACGACAATGTGCACTTTCAAAACGCCGAACGTTTGGTAAACGAGTTGGTCAAACACGGCAAACTGTTTCAATACATGGCCTACCCCAATCGTTCTCATGGCATTGGTGAAGGAGAAGGAACATCAGAGCATCTGAAACGTATGTTTACCCAGTATTTACAGGAAAAATGCCCGCCTGGGGGCAGGGAGTTTAAGTTGGGCATTAAACCTTGAGCGGGTTTAGGGCGTCTACGTACCGGCGGGTTTAGCCGCCGAGACTTAGTATCCCGGAATGCTATTCCGGGATTTATTTCTTTCATTGGTATCAAAAAAACAGTCCTCATCACATGAATATGCGCATTTTCCACCTCTTTGTTTACCTGCTGCTTGCCAACGCAACACTGGCACAGAACACCATAACAGGCACCATCCAAAGTGGTGGTCTTACGCGGGAATACCTCTTGTATATTCCGGCTGCGTATACCGGCAATACGGCGGTACCCCTGGTATTCAATCTGCATGGCTACACTTCCAACAATCTGGAACAGATGTTCTATGCCGATTTCCGGCCAATTGCCGACACGGCCAATTTTCTGATTGTGTTGCCCAATGGCACTATAGATGCACAGGGGAATCGCTTCTGGAACACATTTTTAGGCAATTCCAATGTGGATGATGTGGGCTTCATGCGGGATTTGCTTAATACCCTGCAAGCCAATTATAACATAGATGCCAACCGGGTGTACAGCACGGGCATGAGCAACGGAGGCTTTATGAGTTATTCCCTGGCCTGCGAACTCAACGACCGCATTACCGCCATTGCCTCCGTAACCGGCAGTATGATTCAGTCCAAGCTCAATGCCTGCAACCCGGCGCGCCCGGTACCTGTCATGCAAATCCATGGTACTGCCGATAATACGGTGCCTTATAACGGATCTCCGGTAGCCACATTCGTATCCATACCCGTATTAGTGAACACCTGGGCAGGATTCAATAATTGCAACCCAACGCCTGATATCACCCAGGTACCCAACACCAGCACCACAGATGGTTGTACCGCAGAGCATCATGTATATACCGGTGGCGACCAGGGCAGCACCGTGGAGTTTTACAAAGTGAATGGCGGCGCCCATACCTGGCCTGGCTCGGCATTCAATATTGGGGTAACCAATCAGGACTTCAGTGCCAGCAAAGAAATCTGGCGGTTTTTCAGCCAGTATCAGTTGAATCAGCTATCGGATACCCATACCCCTGAATCGCTTGCGGCATCCTGGACCCTCTTCCCCAATCCGATGCAGGATAATTTTATGCTCCAATCCGCGGATCAACGCCCGGTGAAGCGGATTCAGATTTTTGATGCCATGGGTAAATTGCAGCAGACTCTTTTCCCCAACACCATCGGTCAAATTGACATAGCAACCAGCCAGTGGGCCAATGGTGTGTATTGGGTGGTCATTGAGCAGGAAGCGAGCGTAACGCAGTTAAAAGTGGTTAAGAGCAGGGGATGATGGGGATTCCCTTTTGTTTTCTTAACTTGCCAGGGCAAAATCCTTTGCTGCAACAAAGTATCGTTCATCCTTAACCTTTATACCATGCGGATTTTCATTTATATACTGCTATTTATTTTACCATTTACTGCGGAGGCAAGTGTAGCCACACCTGCTATAGAGGGAGAAACAGTTGGTTGCCAACCAGTTATCCCACATGCGTTTACACCTAAAAAAGAGCGCTTTTTTGATCGAATAGCTCAAAATATTTTGCAAAAAAGACTCAAAAAAGCCTTGGTGCGCTCCGACGACGAATTAGCCAAGCCGCTGGCAATATCAGGTTTTGTATGCAGTGTATTAGGCGCTATTTTGTTATTTACCACTGTCGGAGTAGCCGGATTGTTATTATTACTGGCGGGGCTCGTTTTAAGTATATTTGGACTTGTCGTTAGAGATCGTTTCGGCGAAAAGTGGGTGAAAGCAATGGCCATTGTCGGAATAGTAATACCCTCCGTAGTGGTTCTCGGTATTTTGGTTTTACTGGCCTTGATATTAATTGCGTTCTCCGCATAGAGTATGTCTGGGGAATACTGCCGCAGATGAAAATGCAGTTTTGAGGTTTTGGATAAGTGTATCTTTTTTGGGGAAAAGCGGTCTCTTATTGGCCAAAAAAGACACGCAAGACAGGTTCCAAAAGATGTATTTTCAACACAGTGAGTATTTTTCAGACACGCTCTAAGTATTACATTGAACAAGCTGGAGTGATTGTAATCAGGGAAGTCAACAATGGAAGCAGATCGTTATGGCCAATAAAACTCAATCCAATCGTTTCACCCGTTTTTGGAAAAAACTAGGCCCAGGCCTCATAACCGGCGCCAGTGATGACGACCCCTCAGGCATTGCAACGTACTCCCAGGCTGGAGCCATGTTCGGGCTTTCTACCCTTTGGACAGCGCTGCTTTCGTATCCTTTGATGGTGGCCATTCAGGAAATGTGCGCCCGTATTGGCATTGTAACGAGGCAAGGATTGACGGGTGTTTTGAAGCGCTATTATCCCAAACCAGTACTTTATGGGATGATCTTTTTTAGTGTTCCTGCCATTGTACTGAATATCGGAGCGGATATACAGGCAATGGGCGCTGTAACGAACATGCTTTTCCCCTCCATTAACCCACATTTTGCAAGCGTATTCTTTACCGTTTTATTACTTCTTAGCATAGTTTTTTTACCGTATAAATCTCTTGCTGCAACGCTTAAATACCTGTGTCTTTCTTTGCTTTTGTATCTGGTCGTTCCTTTTTTAGTCCATCTGGATTATCAGGCAGTACTTTCTAATACCATAATACCGAGTATTCGTTTTGAAAAAGACTACCTCATTATTTTGGTTGGCATATTGGGCACCACCATTTCACCATATTTGTTTTTCTGGCAAACCAGCATGGAAGTTGAGGAGGTAGACAACAGGAAAAACACCATTGTGGTAGACAAAAAACTGATCACAGAAATGCGCCGGGATGTAGATTTTGGCATGTTTTTAACCTGTCTGGTATTCTATTTTATCATTTTAACCACAGGCACAGTACTTTTTGGAGAAGGCATTCACGATATCAATACGGTGCAAGATGCGGCCATTGCCTTGCGTCCGCTTGCAGGGGAGAGCGCTTACTGGCTTTTTGCACTTGGGGTAATCGGCACGGGTATGCTGGCGATACCCGTGCTGGCTGGTGCAGTATCCTATATTCTGGCAGAAGCATTTGACTGGAAAGAAGGGATGAACAAAAAGTATTACGAAGCGAAAGGGTTTTATGCTGTCATGGCTATTTCTCTGGGGTTAGGACTTTTATTCGATTTTATTGGCCTTAGCCCTATTGATGCCTTGCTACTGGCGGCGGTGTTATATGGGGTAACCGCTCCTGTGCTTATTGCCATGGTGTTACACATCTCAAACAACAAGGACATCATGGGGGCTTTTGTAAACGGCAGGTGGTCTAACATTTTTGGCACCGCGGCAGGTGTAATCATGACCATAGCTGCGGGTATTCTGATTTATTTTTTGTGGAGAGATTCGGGCTAATCGTCATACTCCTCAGTGTTTTCACCCCACCCTGTCTTCCCTGACCAATAATCCCCAAAAGCAAACTTCAATTTTTCAATTACTACATTGGCACCACTAGAGTGCGCCTGACTAGAGTGTGTCTCTGCCGGACAATTAATTGGGAATTCAAATTTCGGTCTAATTTTACACTTTGATTATAACGGAATGAGCCAAGTATATGAATCATAAAAACATCTACGCTATAACCCTATTTTTATTCTTTTTGCATCCACTCAAAGCCCAGTTCGGGAGCCAGGTACAAGTCCTCGACCAAAGCCCTAACGGCAATCTGATTGGATTGAAAGCGTACGATGTGAATGCAGACGGGTACCAGGATATCATCTGTCAGTACGTCAATTGCAGTATTTGGTATGAAAACCTGGATGGACAAGGGAATTTCTCCCAGGACAAACCCTTGATGCATAGCCTCAATCTGAGGAATGATTTCGATTTTCACGGCATACAAACCATTGATGTTGATGGAGATGGACTGGATGATTTCGCCTGCGATCTGTTCTGGCGCAAAAACCTGGGCAACGGAAATTACAATCCGCAGGTGCAGGCATTCAACCAAACGCTCGGTGTGTGGTGCGATGTGGACGGAGACGGGAGACCGGACGCTGTGATCCGCGACAATTCCAGGATTTTTTGGCAGCGCAATCTCGGTTCGGGCAATTTTGCTACAAGGCAGACCATTTATAACGTCGCCTATGCGGAAGTTTTTAACGACAAAGTTGACCCGGATGGCGACGGCAAGTTCGATTTTTTTGCCAACGACCAAAACGGCCCGTTTTACTGGTTTAAAAACAATGGAAACAACACCTTTATGCCTATCCAGGTATTTGCCCATGAGGCATATTCTTTGGCTGTTAAAGATATTGGGCAAGACAACCAATGGGATTTGTTGGTTGGCTCGAATGATACCGTGTTTTGGCTGGTACTTGATCCTGCAGGAACCTATACAAAAAAGCAGATAGTGACCAGCAAATACGGTTGGGGCAATGTGGTACTGGTTGATCTGGATGAAGACGGCTATGATGACTTGTTTGTGGGGGAAGTAACCGCGCCAAACCCTTCCCGAGCCAGGTATTTTCATTTTAATCCGGGCACCGGGTTATTTGATCCAACTCCTATCAACCACTACCCCGGTTCAGCGCCTGCCACGGCCGGGTATTTCTACTGCGAATTGGCAGATTTCGATGGCGATGGCAGAAAAGACATGCTGGGAGGACACCTCTGGGCCGGATGGTTAAAGAACCTCGCACCGGGCAGTTTTGCCGGGCCAACCAACATTATCAAGCTCCTGGGCCTGCCCAAAGAAATCGTTTCATCTGACCTCGAAAACGACGGCGATCCAGACCTATTCACCCTGGGGCATGTATATGAGAACCTCGGGGCCTCCCAGTTCGCTGAGCGGCGGCCTGCGGCAGTAGCCGGCAGCCGCAATTTTTCGGGCGACCTTGATGGCGACGGTATTCAGGATCTTGCATTGCCGTTCGGAGATTCCATTTCCTGGCGCAAAGGCTTCGGAAATGGTCAATTCAGCGGCCCCATCCTGATGCCAGGCCTGGTTACCTCCTGCAAACAGGTGGCCGGCGCCGACCTCGACAATGACGGCGATCTGGATGTTTTCGCCTGTAACGGAACCGATGCGCTTGCCTCTAATGCCCGGTTTTACTGGTTTGAAAATGATGGTTCAGGAAATTTTACCGGGCATTTGGTCCAAACCGGTATTCAACTCTGCTCCGGCGCGTTTCCCCTCGACGTAAACGAAGACGGGTGGCAAGACATGGTGCTGACCTTTTTCAATGGTCAAACTTCCCGGGTCTATCAGAACCAGGGATCTGGCAGTTTTTCGGGGTGGGTTCCGCTCCTGCCCGCGAACGTACCCGCGCCCGCGAACGTCAATCAATCCATGATCACAGATCTGGATGCCGACGGGCGGGTGGACTATATTTACACGACCAAAAATTGGGGCGACCAAAAGATCGCCTGGTTCCGAAACCTGGGCCCTGCCGGGTTTTCAACCGAACAAGTACTGCACGCCTGGGGCACCAATTCCTCCTGGGCGACCAATTATTTTACCGTTTTTGATGCCGATCAGGACGGCTTGCCGGATGTGGTGTTGGCGGACAACTACTGGAGCGATTTCAAACTCATCAAAGGCCTGGGAGGTAGTACGTTTTCATCGGCGGTTACCGTGTTCAACAGTCCGGGATATGCCGAGCTGTATGGAGTAAGTCCTTTTGACGTGGATCGCGATGGCAAGTTAGATCTGGTGTTTGGGTTCAGAACAAAGGATGTTGGCGGATACAATCAATTGGCGACCCTCGGAAATATATCGACCGTGCCGCAGGCCCAGGTCAATATCCTGCACAAGATAGTGGCCTGTGAAGACAACGGCACGCCTGCCGATCCCGATGACGATATCCGGGTTTTAAAAATGCGCATCAACAACCCGGCAAACCCCGGTGGCGAATTCTTCCTGACCAATCCGGCACAGAGCATACCGCTCGACACCCTTCCCTACAATCAATGGGCGATTTATCGATGGCCACCCGGTTCGGCCGGCGATGGCATTACGCGCATGAAAGAGATACACGATTTGCTGCAACCCTCGGTTTTTGCCACTATTACTGCCGAAGCCATATCGAGTTGCTCTTTTGATGCGCCACCGTTTATCAACTATTTTAATGAAAACTACTGGTGCGATTTTAATGGAACCCCGAACAATAGCCTGGACGACAAACTTAACTTCGCTTTCAGGGTGGCACTGCAAAATACACAGCAAGATTCAGACGGCTTTTTTATCACCTCAAACCTGGGCATCGTGCAGGCCAATGCCGCCCTGCCGCCGGGCCAGGGCAAATACGATGTGTACACCCAGTATTCCCTACCCCCGGGCAGTGCCACTGCATTGCCGGAGGCCATCATCACGCTTAGGGACATGAACGATACCAGTATTGTGCGACAGTGGACTTTCGCCAATCCTTGCTATACCGCCGTTGCTGTAAATGATTTTTTCAGCGAGTCCGGTTTCAAAATCTCGCCTAATCCAGTTGCTGAACAGCAAGCACTTCAGATTTTGCTGGAAAACGAATATACCGGGCAGGTAAAATTTGACATCATCGATCCGGATGGACGCCTGCTGCATTCCTTTATCAGGGAGAAAACAGAGCGAGTCCTCACAGTGCAATGGACCCCGGAAGCGATTGGTCAAGCATTTTTTATCAGGGTATCTGATGGGGTAACGGCGATTGTAAAACTGGTGATGCAGCGCAACTGATTATAGAAAATTCAGCAAATGGATACCTTTTGAAAATTCACCAGATTACCATTTGATATATAGAGTGGATTCAGCTATACAATGGAATAGATGAAGCATCTAATACTTCTTTCCTATCAACATTAGCAGAAATTCTACGTGACACCAAACAATCAAAACACAATGACAAATAAGGCTAAACACAAAGACGCATTTCGAAAATGTACCATAACATTTTTGATGTTGGTTTTAGGCAGTTGTGCAGTTTTATCCCAGGTGACAAAACAACAGCTTGACAATTTCTATAAAAACAACAACCTGAAAGAGTTAGAGCAGACTTTTTTCAATCTTCACCATCAGACAACGACTGCATTTTCCAAGCTGTCTGACAATGACACTTTGAATAGAATAAACGAAATTTTCAATTTAATTCTACCAGACAAAGAAAAATTTGAACCTGTAGCGTACTTCTTTCTACAACCATACTATCCTAGAACATTCATCGACGATAAAGAGTACACCTTTACGAGTCAATTCCTTGCCTCAACGAAAATAGAGAACCTTAAACCAATCCAATATGACTACCAAACGATAAGTGAGCTATTGAAATTTATTGGCTCCTATCCGGATAATAATCCAGTGGTCAAAAAATATTTGAAGAATAAGAAGAAAATGAAAAAATCGAAAATCAGAAAAGCCGAAAGACTCATTCATAAGTATGATAATAAATCAAGTTTTATCGGTCAATTTGTACATTTACCAGCCACTTGGGGCAGGATGAACAGAAGTTTAGTCCCCTATAAAATAAATATCTTAAGATTTAATGCTGACCTGACTGAAGTTGAAGTAATATATGACTTGACATCGAGTGGAGCAACTGAGGTTTATACATTCGTTGACGGAAAATGGAAATTAAACCGAACCATTATACAATGGATACACTAAAAAAACTAACAAAGGTTTTGCGGCAGTCGGGGTAACCGGCAAACTTAGAGCATGTTGGGGATTTTCTGACGGAGTCAAAAATTTGAGTTTTTTTCGTCAGTTTTTGCGTTTTTGAAGAAGCATAGCCTGAGTTACGTGACTGAAAAAAGGTAAAAAATGGCGAAAAAAGGACAATTTTTGGCCCGGC
>DATGWL010000070.1:0-13697 GCA_035299505.1 Saprospiraceae bacterium
CCTTGGCCAAATTCACCCGAATAGTCTGGCTTGTGTAGGTCCCGTTGCACGGGATGACAATCCACGTTAAGTAAATGACACCTTCTAATGCCCCCAATGACCTAAATGCCCCCTAAATGACCCAAATGACCCCTAAATGACACCCAAATGACCCAAATGACCCCCAAATGACCCAAATGACCTAAATGACCCCCAAATGCCCCCCAAATGACCCCAAATGATTACTTCTTGCCGAGTTGCCTCAATTGTTCCTGTAGCCAAACCCGTTCGGCTATTGCGGGCGACTCGGCAAGATGTTTTTTTAATTTTTCCACCCGGGCGTTATTGCCAGTAATACCAGTAGCGGTTATTCTTCGGAGCATATCTATAAACGCATTATTCATTTGATAGACGTTTTCGGTCAGGTTCTTTTTGCGCTGCCGGAAAATAAATAACTTAAAATTATCCATTTTACTTTCTAGCAATACAGAATCTGTTTCATAGTAGATTTTTAGTTCCAGTTTTCTAGCCATAAGGCCACTGAACATGTTGTCAGAACTGTCTTGTAGCAAATTCAGCGCAGTATCGTATTGTTTTAAGTGGTAATAATAGTTGGCGAGGTTATAATTATAGAATTCAGCAGGATTAGGCACGCCTACGATCCTGTCTTGGCATTGGTCGAGTGCCAATTTTACCCAGTCATACTCCCCGCAAACCAGACCGGTTTGCACGAGGTTGAGCAAGGTAGAGGCTTGAATTTGGCCATCGTCTTCAAAGAGCATTCCATTTTCCATACCGCTTTTAAAAAGGCTCAGCAGTAAAGGGGCATAGGAGGTGTCTCCCTGATTGTATCTCCAGGTGCAGTGATTGCGTAAATAGGCAAAAAGCGTGCGGGAGATAGCGTGCGGTAGTAGTGCTTTATCCCGCTGCAATTCGTTGAGTACTTGTTCAATAGAATTTTGGTCATGTTTCTCCGGGAAGCGGACAAATTCAAATCCCCTGCTCAGCAGGCGCAAAACAGGCTCCGTTTCCAGATCTGTAATGGAAACCGCCGCTGGAATTCCGTCGGCCATAAGCTCTGCAAAATGATCCTCCACATTTGATTTCCGGCGGGAGAAAAAGAGACTGTTGAGGAATTCCAGGGCCAGAATCAGATAACCGTGGTGTAGTGCGCGGAGGGCTTCGTGAAGACTTTCATGATCATGGTTGTTCTGGCGAAGGTTGTCAAGCCGGTGTGTTTGCCATTCAATCAGGAACTGTGTGGCCCAGTAGGGCGTGTCGTGAACAGGTTGTTTGGATTGTTCGGCGCGCAGTTTTTCCAGGATATTTTCGGCACGGTTGGGTAAGCCTTTATCAAGGTAAAACTCAGCCAGGCGCAAAGGCATGGGAGCACTGAAATGGGCTTCGGTGATATGTGCAGCAAACTGTTTGGCTAATTGATGGAGTTTACTCATTAAAACTTCCACTTTGCCGTTCACGAAATGCTTCTCCGGGTAAATAAAGGCGTATGCAGCCTCGATACTCGGACCAGGAGCAGGAAAATCAGGGGTAAAAGGCCGCAAATAGTCCCATAAAGCGTTTATATCCCGGGCATATGAGCCATCGTTGAAAAACGGCGATTGTACAAATTTGTGAAACCGCTCCAATTCTGCAGTGTCAAACCGTGAAAGTGTCTCAACCAGTGAAGAATCTAACATTGGGTGAAGTTAGGCGTTCCTTGTAAATGTTTGTACGCGCAAAGGGGATGTTTTTACCTTTGCCCGAGCAAGTTATACATCATACTAAAAACAGTATATGACCAATCAGCCAAAAATTTTCGCTAAAGTGCTTGGACTAGCACTTCTCTGTATGCAGCTCCAAAGTTGCGACCAAAATGCAGAATCGATCATCATAACCGACGATATTTTAATGCTCACGGTGCCTGCTCCGGGTCTCGAACCTGAAGCCTGTGATGATTTTGCATCCAGTCGTTCCTTCGACCTGCCTGCCTCCAACAACCGGACCGTACAATGGAGCGAAGCCAAGTCGCTGACAAACGACACGCTCAAAATCATTCGACTGGACATAGTGAGCGATACGGGTTCCGTAGCGCAATTTACCATGACGCTTCGCCCCCTCAGCGGCAAGCCCTCTGAAATTCAGTGTATGAAAGGGTTTGGCTGCACTGGTGTGTGGGAGAGCTTTCCCTGGGTAGTGCCCGGACAAAATTTACTTGACCAAACGATGTTCAAATTTAAGGTGGTGCCTAAAGGGGTTGATGCCTTCACTATAGAAAATTACAATACCAATAAGACGTTTATGGTACGGGTTAATCCGCCAATCTAACGCCGATTCTAATCGTTTTAAACAGACGCTCAGCCTGCTGCCTGCAAGCTGGGCGTCTGCTTTTTGGGGTGGTTTCTTCCGCAGTTGGCGTCCTCGCCAACTGCTACGGCGGAGTGAGTGGTTGGGCTTAAGTTTCCTGGGAAAAAGATTATACCACTCATTCCACCGATTCTTGTTGGCGAGGACGCCAACAAGGGAAGGGGGAAAATCTACGAGGTTTAAAATCAATACAACAAACCACCCAACGCGTGTTACCAAAGCACTTCTCGCCAAATATATTTCCAGGTGGCTATAATTTTTGCCAAAAAGTGAAATGAGCTAATCATGCTAATCCTGACAAAAAATGTTTTTCTGTTGAAAAATGGCCTGATAACATCCATTATTCACTTAATTCCTTTGTAAAAGCGGGCAAAAATTGAAATAGCATGGCAGGTTAAGCGCCCCCCACCTTTGTATCATCGGAAACAAATAGAACAGCCAGTTAACGAAATCAACTTTCGATGAATGAATGGCAGATTTGATTTCCGACATCTGATTTTTTTCATAACCAAAACATTTAACCTCTTATGCAAACCATGCAAAAATCGCTCGCCAGCTTGTTTCTGTTCTTTAGCAGCTTCATCGTTGCTTCTCATGCGCAGGCGCCTGTTTTGATCCAGGATATCAATAACACCATCGTTAGCAGTAACCCACGCGGCATGACTAATGTAAACGGTACGGTATTTTTTGCCGCAACGGATGCTACACATGGCACCGAACTTTGGAAAACTACCGGTATCGAATCTACTACCGTGTTGGTTAAGGACATCAATCCAAACGGAAATTCCAACCCGGCCAATTTCTGTAACGTGAACGGCACGGTGTTTTTTACCGCCAATGAAACACCAGGTGGCGCCGAACTCTGGAAAACGGATGGCACCGCAAACGGTACTCAATTCATCACCAGTATTCTGCTGGGAAATGAAAACGGAGCTTCCGCACAACTGACCGCCTGCAATGGAAAACTATTCTTTCGGGCTTACCAAGGTGTTGTGCCTCCTGCAGGTCCTCCGTTTTTGGAACAAAAACTGTTTGTGTCTGACGGCACCGCAGCCGGCACCAAAGTATTGGCCAGCACGCTGAGTCAGCCCAAAAACCTGACTGCAGTGGGTAACACCTTGTTCCTTTCCGGTATCAGTCCTGGCAGCCCAAAAGGCAACCAATTGTTGAAAACGGATGGTATTACTGTTTTGGTGGTGAGGGATTTTGAGTTTGCCAATGAGGTAGAAGCCGATGCACCAGGCAATTTCATCAACGTCAATGGAACCTTATTTTTTTCCGCGAAATCCAGCAATGCTGTAGGTCGGCAAATCTGGAATTCGAACGGTACACTGGCAGGAACCTCTCAGATGACCAACACCCAATTTGGGTTCAAGGTGACTGAAATGGAGCATGTGGACGGCACGCTTTTCTTTTCCGGCGTACAGGCTACTCCCATTCAGCTCACAGACGGCGATCACCTTTTCAGGTTGAACAGTGTGAACAACGTAACGGAGTTCTCTGTGGCTGGTGTGGCAGAATTGACTTCTTTTAATGGTGTGCTGGCGTTTGTAAATGGCGGACAAGTGAGCTCTACCCTTTCCCGGGTTAGTGTTACAGGTACTATTGTGATCAATTTGGCTACTTTCCCCGGAACAGGGTTTCCAAGCCAGTTAACCGTTGCGGGCACCAACCTTTTCTTTGAGGCCGGAACTGCTCAGATGGGTCGCGAACTTTGGAGATCCAACTCAGCCGGAACAGTATTGGTTCAAGACTTGGTAGCAGGCGCCATCAACGCCAACATCTCGAACCTCTGTGCCCGAAATTCGGAGGTGTTGTTTGCTTCTGATGGTCTTGGAGGCAATGAATTGCGCAAATCCAACGGGGCAGTCAATGGGGTTGTCACTATCCTGAACATTGGCAGAGCCAGTTCTTCCCCGAAGGAGTTTGTACGCATGGGTGGCCTGACCTTCTTCACTGCAGACGATGGTCTCACCGGACGTGAACTGTGGAAAACAAATGGCACCGCTGCCGGAACCGTACGTGTAGCAGATATTATTCCCGGATCCGAAGGGTCAGATCCACGCCAGTTGATCGTGGTAACAACTTCAGCGGGCGTACAAACCCTGTTTTTTGAGGCAAAAAGCGTCAGCAATGGTCGCGAATTGTTCAAACTTGAAAACATCCTGAATGGTACACCTACCCGGATCTCCGATATTGCTGCAGGTGCAGGCAATGCAGGTATAGGCAACATGACCAACGTGAACGGGACCTTGCACTTTACGGCTACCCAAAATGTGTTTGGCCTGGGTGATCGGATTTACAAGGTGAACGCCAATCGTACTGCGGTACAGGCTACCGGAGGCTCAATGACTTTTGTAAGCAACCTGGCCGCTATGGGAAGCACGCTGTTCTTTACACAAAGTCCGCAAATTGGTCCGCGTTTGCTCAATAAACTGGTGGCTGATGTAACTACCCAGGTGGCTAGTTTTCAACTGGCAGCCGGTTTGCCGGATCCGATTCCACAACAGTTGACCGTGGTTGGAAGCCGTTTGTTTTTCAGCGCAGCGAACGGACAACAGAGTCGCAGACTTTGGGTAACCAATTCGGGAGCCACCAGTGCCTCGGCGATTTCAACCCAGAATCCATCCGAGCTGACCAATTTCAATGGCAGATTGGTGTTTGTTGCACCAGGTAATTTCCCTGGAATCAACTCGATTTTCCGCGTTAACACGCTCTTTAACGGTGTTGATGCACTGGTAAACGGATCTGCCATTAATACCTTGCGCGCTACGGGTACCACTCTTTACTTTTTCCAGGCTTTACAGGGTGGTGCAGTAGAATTGTTTAAGATTACTACTGCCAATAACGTTGCTGTAGCATTGGGATCGTTCCCGGAAGGTAATTCAGGTCAGGCTATTCAGGCGGTAACTGCCGGGAACAATCTGTTTTTCACCATGAATTCTGCTGCTTCCGGTGTGGAACTCTGGAAATCAAATGGCACCCAGCTTGGCACGGCAATGGTGAGCGATATTCGTGCAGGCGTTGGTCATTCCAACATTCAGGCGATGGCCTTTTTGGGCACGGATTTGTTTTTCGCTGCCGATAACCTGACAAGTGGTCTGGAACCCTGGAGAATCATCAACGCCAATGCTGCACAGGGCGACGAAGGTGAGGAGCGCGATGCCGAAGACGAGGAGTTCGTGTCAGAAACGGTGGCGGTAGAAGTAGTGGAAATCAAGGTGTACCCCAATCCGGCAACGGATTATGTAAGCGTGGATATTTCTGCCAACGAAACCGGTGGTACCCTGAATCTGTTGTCTGCCGGCGGTCAATTAGTGCGCACCGTAAGCGTCATGGAAGGAGAAACCACTGCCCGCCTGGAATTGCAGGATTTGCCAAAAGGTATTTATCTGGTTCGGTGGGAGCAGGAAGGCGCAGCGGTAGTGACAAAGAAAGTGTTGGTGCAGTAATCCTGAAGAAGTACTCATTTTGCTGAATAAGGCTTGATCCCGGCAGCGTTCTAACCTGGGTTGGAATGCTGCCGGGTTTTTTCTTATTGGGTGTCTTCTGCAGCCTCAATTAGGTTTCTCGATCTTTAGCTCTGCAAAAACCTTATCAAAGAGGGTTACATCGTTCTTGTCATTTTTAAAATACTTATAGTCGTCCTTCAGGGAGTCTATCCAGCTGTAGCCGGGTCGGATCATATCATTGAGGTGTGCTTTGTAGATGGCTATGGCGTTGGGGTAATCGTTGTTGTACAGATACAAATGCGCAGCATTCATGTGCATATTGAGGTCTTCCGGATATAATTGTATGCCGCGTTTGAATGTGGACAATGATTCCCGGTATTGTTTATTGTTGGAATAATACCAGCCTATGCCCATAATGTTCTGTCCTGATAATTGTTCAGCGTCGAGGTTGGTGATTTTTCTGGAGGAAGGGAATTCTTTGCCATTTACGTGGCGGTTATAGCCGGTGATTTGCCCGTTGGCATCCTTGATCATGGTCTTGACGGCCTGAAACTCCTCATTGATAAACTGGGTGGGCGTGGTGAAATACATTTTGGCAAAGGTGCCATCGGTATAAAAATGGAATTCGCCGTCTTTTTGGCCTATTGCCGCCCATGTATCGTCAAACAAATACAGCCCTTCGTAAGATTTCAGGGTTTCTTTTGGCACAGTAATGCTTTCCACTTTTCTGGGCTCGCGGTAGAAGTTCTTCCAGTTGTAGGCTTTGGCAACACTGTTGATCACCTCTCCGAGCAATCTGCCATTGTCGGAATTGAGGAAAATGGCTACGCCATAACCGTCTTCCATGCTGCCGAAAAACTGTCCGCAAAACCCGTCGTTTCCGGCGCCGTGCTGGAAATAAACCATGCCGTCGTGGTCTTCTATAAAGGTACCCATGGCGGCTGGACCGTTGTTGTAAGGCGTGAGGTGCAGTTTGACCATTTCCGGGCTCAATACCCTGGAGGGTTTGCCTTTCCAGGCCAGTTGCATGTCTATGATGTACTGACAAAGGTCGCTGGGCGTCATCCACAAGCCTGCAGCGGCCTGTTCCGGATACACATGGAATTTGCGTTCAATGGGCGTTCCGTCGCCATGATAAGCTGAGGAGCACAGTGGCCATTTTTCTCTGGCAGGAGGCTGTGCGTAAGTGCTGTTGACCATGCCGATGGGTTTCAATACATTTTCATACATCCAAACATCGTAGGCTTGTCCGGTGACGTCGCTCAGCAGCACCTGGGAAATAGTGGTACCACCGCCGGAATACTGGAAATACAAATCAGGCTCAAAGGCACTGCGTACAGCCGGCGTGAACGAGGGTTCCTTGCCATCGAGTACTTCATACACCGTGGGTATGGGGCCATTGATATCGTGGCCAGGGAAACCATGCACAGTCAGGCCAGCCTGGTGACTGAGCAACTGTGCAAGGTTGATTTTTTTGCCTTTGGATAGAGAATCGTAGGGGAATTTCCAGGATTTCAGGTACTGGTTGATATCGGTGTAGAGGTCCACTTTTTTATCCTGTGCCAGTTTGAGGATACCCACAGCATTCAGGGTTTTGCTGATAGAGCCGGGCTCAAAAAGTGTTTCGGCGGTCATGGGTTTTTGTTCTGCCACATCCGCCCAGCCATAGCCTTTGGCCCAGGCAATCTGATAGTTGTGGATAACGGCAATACTCATACCGTTCACCTTGTATTTGGCCATTTGTTCGGCAATGGTGTTGGGGCGGGCGTTGTTGAGGATCAGGTTGCCGGTAATGTTGTTTTCTATTTCCCGGATTTTTGCCAACGTTTCCGGAGGGTATGCGGATTGGCTGGAAAGTTGGCTGCATAGCAATAACAGGGCCAAGAGACTATGTAGTTGTTTCATAGCAATAGATGTTGTTTAAAAATCCCAAAATTGGTTGTGTAAGATAATGGCAGAAGTTTGGGATTCCGGATAGGGTAGGCGTTTAAAGGTAAGTTAAAACAGGTAGTAAAAAAATCATGGAATAACTACACGTGATAGGTGTACTGTGCTGTTCCGCCAGGCACGCACAAAGCAAACCCCGGTGAAATTTGTCGTTAGCTCTGCCTGTAAAATTCCCTCCGGTGTTTGTGCCAGACCAGAATCAATCACTTGTCCTTGAACATTTACTACTTCATATGCTGTCATGATATCGTTTTTATCCTCGAACACGCAGCGCAACAAGTTTCCGGTGGCAGGATTGGGGAAAATACGCATGGCTTGCTGTGCTGTTTCCGGACCAGAAGTACCCGAGAGCATAAACGTGCCGGATTTAAACTTCAGCGTGGCACTGTTGTCTTCCCAGACCACATAAATTTTGTCTCCATAAAGCGCCACATCCGCATTGACCACCCCGTTGCCGATCACCGTTTCATAAGTATCTGGGAAGCCGTTAGACAGGTTGTTGGTGAACTGCAAGGCCAGTTGCGAACTGCCATTCACGGATTGGGCCCATACAATGGCAGCGGAATTGCCCCAGGAGGCTATGCGCGGAAAATTCTGAAGTCCCAGTCCTTGGAAATTGGCGGTTAATGGTGAAATGGAATCCATCTGCAAGGTGCTGATAGTACTGCTGCTGCGGTAACAAAGGGTTTTACCGCTGGCGGAACTCATGAACACGGAATGTAGTTTGTCGCCCACAATGATGCCGTCCGGGCCACTGGACGGGCAGGCATTGATCATCCAGTCGGTATTGTCTATTTCAATGCCTCCGGCAAAACTTGCGCCATTATCCAGTGAAATACCTGTCCAGTTGTTGCGCAGGTTATTGAGGTTGTCGCGGTACATCAGGGCAACCGTATTGCCTGAGGTGACTACCGTGCTGGGGCAGCAATCACATACATCACCGCCAGACCAGGCGCTGCCCAAAATATCTGGTTCGAAGGTTTGCCCCAAATCAGCCGACCTGGTCAATACATACCGTGCATTGCCCCAATTCGGATCAAATTTCATAAAAGCAATCAGCGGATTACCGGCTGCATCAGTTCCAACAGAAGGGAACCTCGACAAGTTATCAGCTATGGAATCTACCTGTACGGGTGTGGAAAAAGTAGCACCACCATCGGTTGATGTTACCAGGTAAATGCTGTTCAGGTGTTCAGGCGTATGTTTGAATACAGCATAAACCGTATCGCCGTGAGCCGCCAGATCTGGTCCGGCCCAGGAGGCTGCAAAAACAGGAATGGCATCCGGATTGAGTGTAAGAGGTGGGGCAAAGGAATTATTTTCCCGACGGGTGAAATATACCTTATTGACATCCCCCTTTCCCCATAAAATTAAAGGATTGCCCGAGCCGTCAATGGTAATTCGCGGGTGCATGTTGTCAAAAGCACTGGAAGCCACTTGTTCGGTTGGAGACCAGCTGATGCCGGATTGAGCCTGTGATGTCAGGCTCAGCGTGGTTAATAGTATCAGAAAAATGTTGCGCATAATCGTAAAAGTACACTTTGGTTTGATTGTTTTTTGCTTAAATCCTGATTTGTTTCATTCTTTTATTGAGAAAGTGAAGTAGTTTTTGGGGCGTTTAACCATGCGAATGCCTCCATCATGCGCTTTTAATCGCTGAACTGCCGGCGTTTTGTTGTTGGGGGGTATTTATGAAAACAGCACTTTTTGAATAATCCAACGATTCGATGAATGCCACAAACAATGGGTAGAATTATGGTGGCGTTACCCTATCTTTGACCATTAACGCACCAAAACCGTCAAACAAGATGAAGCCATGTATTCCCTTTCTTTTAGTTTTTTGTTTGCCTTATTTAGCCCATAGCCAGGATACGCTGGGCCTGGCCATTGCGCCGGGACTCACGCCGGTGATTGCCCATAAACAAACCGAAGTGGGCCTATTTAACAGCCTGGCTACTTACCGCACCGATGATACTAGTGGATACCGGGGCGCCCAATGGACCCATATTTTACAGGTACAACGCGGTTTTTCCCGGCAAAACCGACTGAGTGCAGGGATCGATCTGGTTTTCGCCAACCTGCGCTTTGGAAGTGCAGAGGAGGTGGCGCCTTTTGCAGCCTTGGGCAGCGCACCAACAGCAGGTATAGGATTGCACAGTTTTTCAGCGGCCGGTTTGCGGGTCAGGTATGTGCCTTTTTTGCGCCACTATGAATTTACCCTGCAAAGTACCTTGTATTTCCCGGTAGCTTCTCCGGAAAACCGGGGTATTCTGGGGGAAGACCGCGCCCGTTTTTCCATTCAGGCCAATTATGCCACGTTGATTGCCTCAGGCTGGTACGTGGTAGGGCAACTCAGTCCGCAAGTACGTTTCTCCAATGAAGACCGCCAGCAGACTACCTGGGAATTGCCGCTCACTGCCTACCTGATCAAACGGGTGCTTACCACTGCTTCCGGGCAGCGTTTGTATCTGTTTACCCATGCAGGTTATTACAGCAGTTTTGAAAAACGCTATAAAGCTGGTTTGCGACAAGTGAACTGGCAGGTCAATGCAGGTGCCGGCGCACAATGGGTGTTTAACCCGCAATGGAGCCTGAGTCTTGGCTGGCAGGGCTTACCGGCGTATGACGATACCCTCGGGATCAAAAAAGGATCCTTTGGCGCTATTTCGTTAGGGGTGAGGTATGTTAATTTGGGTAATAAATAATTAATTGGCGCCCTGTTTCCTGGGATACTAAATAGATGACAAATTTCGCCTTGGCAACAAGAAATGACGGAACTTCAATAAATGAACCCTCAAAATGCTCAATGATGCCACCTTTAACTGTGCGATTCACCGCAAGCGATATCACATTGGTATTGTTGTTAACGGTACCTGTAACAGGATTATCATTAAATTTAGGGTCATCAAAATTAAACTCAAATGAGTCATCCGTAGTGACAATTCCACCATTAAAATCCCCAATTAGCCTAATGCCATATTTATATCCTTCGGGATCTGCTGCGTTTACCCAGAAATTGGTAATGTTAGTTTGAGATTGTGGAAGGGAACTCAGGACAGGGATGACTATATTAGGCAAGGATGGTTGAACATTGGAGGGTAAACTTCCGGACACCACAAAATCATCATACCGCGCAATACAATCTCCCTCCTCTACGCTGATCTCCACATTGCCCGATACTCCGCTGGGTACCGTAGCGATGATTTCGTCAGATTTAGCGCCGGGTCTTGCACTCGCTTCCACGGTGCCAAATACTACCTTGGCGCTTTGGGAGAGTCCGGTAACTTTTAACACTACCTCGTAACCAGATGGATTATTGTCTGGCAACACCGCATCAACACTGGCGCATTTATTCTTGCATTGGTCGCAACCAAGGCTAAAGGCACAAATGCAGATAAAAAGCAGGTAGACAGGGATGTTTTTCATGGCGGATGATGGTTAGTGAAGTGAAGCTTCCAAAACAGAAAACACAGCTTTCATATTGGATTCCAGAGAAGGGATCTGGTTGTTGAGTTTTTCCAGGGTTTCCTGGGCTGTTTTTTCCACTTTTTTGCGGGCTTTGGCAGGCCTTATTTCTTCTGCACGTACGGCCCGGAATTGGTCCAGCAGGTTGGTATTCAGGGGTAATACGGTTTGCTGGTGCACCGTTGTAAGCGCTTGTTCGTACACTTTTGCCAGGGCTTCTGCAGCCGCCGCTCCCCACAAGGCCCGCACAATTTCGGTATGCCCCCGGTGATTTTGCAGCACAGAATCGCGAGCGGTATTGTATGCCGATATGGTTTTATCCATGTGACTCATGGCCCGGTTGTCGATAAAGGCATCGCGCACCCGCGGGAGCGCGTCGCGCAGGTCTTTGAGCCGGTCGTTGTACACCACCAAATCGCCGGATATCTTTTGGTAGTAAAGTTGCCGTTTCAAACTCACCACCTCTTTCAAATCTGCAATTTCCCTGCTCAATGCGGCCTCGTTGCTCGCGTTGTTTTTGACGGCATTGGCTATGCTGTCGCGCAGGGTTGCAGTGGCCTTTTGTTCGGTTTCAAGTTTGGCCAAACGCGTTTTCAGTTCTTCGCTTTCTATTTTTAACCGCGCTTTTTCTTCCTCTTTTTTACCCAATACCCTCGCAAACGTTTCCACTTCGCGGTTGTCGGCTCCTTTGCGCGCCAACCAGATATCTATGGTGCGCGATTTATCTTCCGGCAACAACAGGGCGCCATTGGGCGGCGAAATACGCTCGTAGCCGGATGGCGGATAAAACACGATTTCGGCCTTTCCCGGCGGAAATTCCAGGGTATACTCACCGTTACTCTGGGTTTCAATGGGCAAACTGGCGCCGGAAAGGGTAAGGCGGATGAACTTCAGGGGCATGTCGTTCTCATCCAGTACCCGAATACGAACCCTGGCCTGCGCCGATAGTATGTCGGAGCCAAGCAACAATGTGAACAGCAGAAGGAGTTTTATTTTCATTCGATGGGCAGAATGGTATGTCTGGATGTAAGGGCAACGTCCTGGCTAAAAATGCGTTTGCCTTTGCTTTCAATCACCAGCAGGATGGTTGAACCAACAGCCTTGGCAACCGGAATCTGGAAATAGCCCTTGGCATCGGTCTTGGTGTGTAAGTTGCCGTCTATGGTAATCTCCGCATCCTGTATGGCGCGACCTTTAGCATCCTGTATGGTCAGGGAGAACTGCGTGGTATCGGGCACAAATTCCAGGGCAAACCGGATACTTTGGTTTGTACCGCTGAGGGTTGCCGCACTTTGGCTTTTGACTGTAAAACGTTGGGAAGTGGATGGGAAGTACAGCAAGTGGACGGAATCGGCCTTGAATTTTGCGCTCAATTCTTTAAAAGTGGCTCTGCCTTCAGCGTCCAGGGGCAGTTTGCTTTGCAGGATGGTTTCGCCTAAACGCAAATTGACCTGACCGTCGCGAATGGCTTTTTCCTCTGCGCCGGCCTCATGCAGGTAAACTTCCAGGGCGAACGTTTCCGGGGCGGGGGCTGAGTTGCTGAGCAACCACCCGATGACGATTATAGCTACCACTGCAGCTGCGGCCCCATACGCCCAGAGAGGCAGGCCGATGGCAGCCTTGGGGGCGGATTGGGCTTCAAAGAGTCGGGCGTATTCGTCTGACAAATGAAGCAGGGCGGCATTGGTTTTTGCTTGTTCGCGGTTTATTTCGTCTACCGAAAGAATGCCTGCGGCGCTTTGGTCGGCCAGTTTTTTGATATTGGCCTGCTGTACCACTGCGATATTGAAGAGCTGCTGGTTTTTGTCGCGAAAAGCCTGCATGAGCAAATCTGCTGCGGCGCGCTGGTCGTTCTCCCGGATGTGGCGCCGGGCTTGTTCGGAGACTTTTTCAATTGCCATGAGAGGTGCTAGATTCAGGCAAAAGTAATGAACTAACCTTACAATCTACAACACCGTCACCGGAAACAACCATTCATACATGGGCTTGAACTCCCTGGCCCAGAACGTTTCGGAGTGCCGGCCGCGATCGCGTGCAACGACTCGGATTTGGGTATCGTTGTAGCCATTGTTTTTCAAAGCCCAATAGGTTTTTTCGAGCATGGGCAGCATGGATCGGGTTTCGGTTTTACTGCCGCAAACATAGATCTGACTTTTAGGCTGCGGGCTTTTTCCGGCCAAGCCTAGCACTTGCGGGTTGAACCAAAAAGAGGGCGAAAGCGCCCCGATTTTTCCAAAAACATGGCTGTATTGCATGCCTGCATAGAAAGTAATGAGTCCGCCCAGCGACGAACCCACCATGCCGGTAGCTTCGCGGTGCGACCAGGTGCGGTATTGCTGATCAATGAATGGTTTCAGGGTATGCACCATGAATTGCAGGAAGGCATCGCCTTGTCCGCCGTTTTTGCCACGGCTAAAGGGCGCATATTCGTGTCCGCGGTCGATGCCGCCGTGATCAATACCTACCAGAATGGCCTGACGTTTAAGGGGT
>DATGWL010000071.1:0-20487 GCA_035299505.1 Saprospiraceae bacterium
ACCCAGCTTGCGGTGGTCGCGTTTTTTGGCTTCTTCCAGCAGGGTGAGGTACTCTTCGAGTTCCTTTTGCTTGGGGAAGGTGATGGCGTACACCCGCGTGAGCTGCTGGCGTTTCTCATCGCCACGCCAGTATGCGCCGGCGAGGTTGAGGATCTTCACGGCTTTGATCGGCTCTGTGCTCGGGATGTGCGGGCCCTTGCAGAGGTCGGTGAAATTGCCTTGCTGGTAGAAGGTAATTTGCCCGTCCTGCAGGCCGTCAATCAGTTCGAGTTTGTACTGATCTCCTTTTTCCGTGAAGTACTTGATGGCATCGGATTTGGAGACTTCGCTGCGTTTGTATTCGCTTTTCTGGCGAGCCAGGTCGAGCATTTTTTGCTCAATGGCAGGCAAATCAGCGAAAGTGAGCGGCTTTTCGCCCGTGTCGATGTCGTAGTAAAACCCGTTTTCAATGGCCGGCCCGATGCCGAATTTGGTACCCGGATGCAGCGCCTCGATGGCTTCGGCCAGGAGGTGTGCAGAAGAGTGCCAAAAGGTTTGTTTGCCCTCCTTGTCTTCCCATTTATGGAATTGAATGGTGGCATCCGAATCAATCGGACGCAGGAGGTCGCGTACCTCGCCATTAACGGAAGCTGCCAGCACTACGCGGGCCAGGCCCTCGCTGATGCTTTTAGCCACGTCGAGCGCGGTAGTCCCGGCAGCATACTGACGAACGTTGCCATCGGGGAATGTGATGTTAATCATAAAGAAAAAGTTTTAGCCCGGCCATACAACGGTCGGGTGTTCCGGCGAACCGGAACGGTTTGTAAAAGAGTGAAGGGCAAAGGTAAGTGTTTGAGTGTTTAAGTTGGGGAGTGTTTGAGTTGGCGTGCGGCTGGGGTTTACCACTAAGTCACTGAGGGCACTAAGAATATTTCAACTTAGAGTCCTTAGTGGCTTAGTGGTAAAATACGCCCACTCACTCAGTCCAGTTTGAAGTTGAACGACATGGTATAACGGACTTTCACCGGTTCATCATTTACCCGGCCGGGGCGCCATTTGGGCATGGCTTTTATGGCACGGGATAGTTCATCTGAGGCAAGTTTATGGGGCGTTCTCAGTACATTAATTGGCCCAATGGAACCGTCTTTTTCAATTACAAAGGTGAGTATAACGCCCCCTGAAATGCCATTTTCCTTCATGTATTCGGGATAATTCACTGTCCTGGCCAGGTACGTATACATTTCACGCAGACCTCCCGGGAACATCGGTTCGATCTGATAATCAGCAGATTCTATGTCTTCCTTAAATTGGATGGGTTTGGGCGAGCCGTCTTCATTAAACAGTGACGCATTCACCAGCGTATCCTGATCCCAGTTTAGCAGACGCATCAGCTTTCCATTCGGATAAAAGGATTTTTCCTGCCCTTGTCTTTTGCCATTGATATAGGTTAATTCAAAAATCATGGTCCCATCCGCTCCCCAGCGGTTGCAGCGTCCGTGGCAGACTTTATTCGGATAATCTGAATACCGCCAATTGGAAATGATCTGGTTGTTGCTGAGCTGAAAGGTGGATACGGAGCATTTAATCGGATTATCAGCAGCGCATTTGATGATCTTCATATACACGGCATCTTTGATTGAGGTCAAGACCCTGAAATCGGCATCGTAATACAAGGTGTCTTGTGCGCACACACGAATAGCCAACAGGCTCAGAGCCAAAAGAAGGGTTTTCTTCATAAGGTAAGTAGTTTGATGTGTTTTACTTCACAAATATACGTGTTTGGGAGTGTTTGAGTTTGTGAGTGTTTGAGTTGGGGTTTACCACTAAGCCACTGAGGGCACTTAGAATATTTCCTCTTAGTGTCCTCAGTGGCTTAGTGGTAAACCCCAGCCGCACGCCAACTCAAACACTCACAAACTCAAACACTCAAACACTAAAAAAAAGACCCGGCCCTGACTTTTCAGGACCGGGGTTCTCGCCTATGAAGCATAAGACATCTGAACCAATTGGAGGTTGGTTTTTCAAAGGGTAATTAATTTTGTATTCAGAAACCAAAAAAGCCCGTATGCCGGGCATACAGGTGCTTGTTCAGGCCATTACAACATCCGTTGTAGCCTGCAGAGATGCAACAGGAAATGCAACTGAAAATTTAACGGTCCTGGATATAAGACCGGGTGTGGCGACGTGCGCCGCATACCATAGCATAGTCCACCTCATGGGGTAATCGGTTTCTGAATGTAATCGGTACGAACTTATGCTTCAAGAGTGGGGGATTAAAAAGAAGCACAAATATAAACAAAAATACGGGATTTACAAGATGCAGGATATGCATTTTGTGTTTTTGTCGGGAAAACGTCTATTTTAACGTACCGGTACGACAGTTCCGACTCTATTGTCACAGATAGCCTCCCCATTCCCGTCCAAGTTGCTGCCAAAAAGCCACTACTTTACTTCTTGCCGGGAACTCGGAATATATGTCGCCATCTTTTATACACTGAAGTACATGCCTGGTTGGCTTGGATACCTCATCTGGCAGTTCATTCGGAGAAAACCAGGCCACATCCTTGAATTTTTTCGTTTCCATGGATTCCGGCTCCCCTGAAAAACGAAGGGCTTTGAAATATAGCACCAGCAACGTCTCGTTTTTCTGCAATTTGTGCCGGTGCAGGGTATGCACCAATACAAGATCTTCCGGCTCTACATGGATGGATGCCTCTTCCCTGGCTTCGCGGGCAAGGGCTTCACGGGCAAACTCCTGTTCTTCTACATTCCCTCCAATGAGGGTATATCGGCCTCCGTTTCGTTTGGTCTGACGCAGAAAAAGCAACTTTCCCTTGTCTTCCAATATAAGCCGCACCGCAAAAATCAACATGGCGGAGAAGTATTATCGGTTGAAATGCGGTGAATTTATTCGGCGTAAATGCCAATCAATGCTGCGTTAATTTCCTGTTGGGAAGCTTTTTTGGCAGCCATTTCTTTCTGCAATTTATTGCGCGCCACCCGGATCTCACCCTGCGTTTTCTGGTAAAGCTCTACCTGTTCTTTGTTGTTCAGGATTTTGCGAATGCCCGACAAGGTGCTTTTCTGCACGTTCTGAACTTTGGCAATGTACAATGCAGGATCTGTGCTTTTGAGCGACTCAATCTGGGCCAAGTTTTTGGCTTTACGCAGCTGAACCGTGTACATCTGCTTAGCCTGATCAGCATTCAGCTGGTATTTGCTTGCCAAAGCTTCTGTGGCTTTCCGAACCTCAACATCGTTAACCCCGGTAACACCCGGAGCCGCAGGAGCCGCCTCAACCTTCTGTGCCTGCATGGAAATTGCTGCACCTAACAGCAAAAAAAGAACAAAAAAGCTTTTTTTCATGATCATTCAAATTGATTCCGTGAAGGAAGACCCAAATGTAAGGGATTTTGGTAATTACATCACTGGCTCCGCACCTCTTCTTCTTCCTGCCCGGCTACAACCAGTTTCCAGCCGGCGCCTTCAATCATAAAACGCATGAGATCCAGCATCTTGGCGCCTTGTATATCTGCCTCTGCCAGCAGATTGCTGCGCAAAGCGCTGTCGCGAATCAAATCCTTGGCGCGCTGGTTAATGCGGGTGTAATCTTCCGGTGAAAAAGAGGAAAAAAGCCCTTCCGAGATATCGTAATAATCCAGGGTATGGTCGATACTCAAGATTTGAGGCTTGGGCAGTCCGCTCATCCTGATGGTTTTGGTAGCAGGATCGGCCACAATGTTCAGTTTTTCCAGATCGTACCCGGCCGAAACCGTGGCGCGCACGCGCACAAGCACCTTTTTATCCCAAAAAAAGGTGAAATAGCCCTGATACTCAGAGTAATTGTAAATTTCCGAAAAAGTGCCTTCTACCGTGCTGAGTTTGGCTACCGCCTGAATTTTTTCCAGCAGCACCGTGGAGTCTTCCACAGGCTTGTTGCCCTGCGATGATAAATAACGCCAACTCAGCCAGCCTCCCAACAGAAATGCGGCAAGAACAAGGAGAAAAGAGGTGTTTTTCATGTTGAAATGATGCAATAAACCGTTTGTCGGCACACTTTGCATCTTCTATAACTAATTGAAAATAAGCATTTTGAACCCTATTGAGTAAATTTACGCAATAGGATGAGCAAATTTACTCAAAGTTTTAACACTTCCTCAATTCCGCACCAGCCGGTCTACACGCTGCTGCCCATTCGGCCCTTCCCAATAAACCATGTACACACCGGCAGACAACCCGGTCAATTCCACCCGACGCGTTCCCTGCAACAGCATCCGTTTTTGCACCACACCCAGCTGATCAAACAGCGTTAGCCAACCTTCCGCCACCGGAATTTGCAGAAAGGCTTCTGAATCTGCCGGATTGGGCGACAATAACCGCTGTTCCATTGGCTTGACTGGTGTTTTTTCGGAAACCAACCCACATTGGATTTCCAAATCTGCCACCCCGGTACAATCCGGACCATTGGCGCATTGAAGGATCTTTTCCGGAGTAGCCTCTACCGTTGCGCAAAGTGCTACAATGCCACATTCATTCAGGGAATCATTGAGGCTCATTACCCAATATTCTTCAACATACAGTTCATGCGATAAGCTGAAGATATCATGTAAAATCGGGTTAAATTGAATGTATAAACTACTGCCTACCCGATCCAATTTTTCAAGGCCAGCCAAGCTTAGCAATTGATCACAATCTTCTATATAGACATCCCCACCAACATATTCCAACCGACCAAGGCCTTTAAGATCCTTGATTTGATCATTATTTTGGAAGTAGAACGTACTGCCTATAGACTGTAACTTATCCAAACCATGTAAACTGTCTAAGCCGTCATTTTGGGAAATATCTAACCGCATAAAAATATGACTCAGTTCATCAAGTCCGCTCAAATCTGTTAAGTTCGGGTTGTTGGTAATATAAAGCGAACCACTCACAGCCCCAGCGCCAATGGTATGTACCTGATTCAAACCTTCAAGGCTTTCCAAATTAGGATTATTCTGAATATACAATCCTTTACCAAAACTGGTGATTCCACTCAAGCCATTCAGATTGGTAATATCCGGCCCCGAAATCGTCACATTGCCCATAATCTGTTTACAATCCGGATAATCCAGGGCAAACTGATCAATTTCCGCCTGTGTAGAAAAAGTAATGCCTTGCGGCAAACAAAACTGTCCTTTCAATGAGGATAACCCGCCAAAAAGCAGGAAAAGCAGCGCTAGTAATTGTTTAGACATAAGTAGTTGAGTGTTTGAGTTTGTGAGTGTTTGAGTTTTCAAGTTCGCGTTCGGCCTAACAAACCGCGTAGCGGTAACAACAAAAAACCGCATAGCGGTGACATTCTGGTAGTTGAGTGTTTGAGTTTGTGAGTGTTTGAGTTTTCAAGTTCGCATTCGGCATAATAAACCGCGTAGCGGTAACAACAAAAAACCGCATAGCGGTGACATTCTGGTAGACATTATGTTTGTTGCCGCCAACCAAAAATCCCATTTAATGCGTAATCAACCAAATTCATTAGCATTTTGGCCAATAGCGGTCAAAAATGATTCCTAATCCGGTTCTTTACACCATGAAAATCAGCGTCTCCGTATCCACCATTTACCACTGCACCCTGGAGCGGGCATTCAAATGCCCCATGCTCTGCGACGTATCCAAAATCCACACCGGTTTTGGCTTGATGCCACGCGTAACCCACTGCACCGATGATGCCGATTGGGGAATAAAGGGGCGTTCCAAAAAGGTATTTTCTGCCCCTTCCTTAACCTTCAAAGGCGGTGAATCCTCCATGGATCGGGTTATAGAAAGAATAGAAAACAGGTACTGGAAAATTGAAGTGTACGACTTCAAATCCTGGATGCTGGGGTTCAACCGTTTTGTGGGGGAATGGCAAACCACCGAGCTGGCGCCCAATCAAATCCGAATTGATTACACCTACACGCTGCATGCCGACACCTGGATGTATTACCCGCTGAACTGGCTTTTTGCCCGGGTTTTTTGGCGCGCTTACATGAAACAAGTGCTGGAAAACGTACGCAAACTGGCCGAAGGGGATGAACCTTATCTTTATGCCTGACAGGTCTTCATGGCAACATCCGACAATTCAAACCATCGAAAATACCAATCCCTGATGTTTTTGTCAAAAATATCAGCTTACCATCGGATGTAAACATCAGTTTGCGGTACGCCATGGCATGCCCAACGGCAAGTTGCTCAGAAGTCCACTTAATTTCCGGCTTAAACACCCATTCCGGCTGGTCCATCTGTCCGCTTTCCTGAAGGGTTGCCCGATATATTCCCCGTTGCGTTGCGAAGTATATTTTCCTTTCTTTCTGATGAAAGGCGCCCGGCCCAACGAACAACCCCTCATTGAACGGATCGGCGTTGGTACTGTCAATCACACTCGCTCCATCAAACACCCGAACGGCATTTTGATCTGTTATTTGTAAGATCTCGCCACTGTTGCCCATATGTTGTACACCAGAGGAAATATATAGCCTTTTTTGGTCGTCTTCAAACGCAGATTGTGGCAATAGCGATCCCAGATTCAGACCCTCAATCTTTAAATTAATCGGTTTTCTCTGCCGCATATCAAAACATTGTATCGCACCGCCAAACTCACCAAAATGATTGAACATCCACAACCGGTCCCGACTGTCTGCATAAACAAAACCCGGCACTAAAAAATACCGATAAGTTCGTTTCCGGAAAAAGAACCATCGCTTTTGCGTTACTTTCAACGGCGTTTTTCGGTGATCAAATTTTTCCCAATATCTGTGCCTGGCAGGATCATACAACACATTGGGTACCACTAAATACATCTCTCCGGAACGGCTAAAACAAATATTCCGCACAGGAACTTTTCGCTTCACAGTCGCTACTTTTTGCGTAGAAAAATCCTGGGGGTTCAGTTGAAATACCCGCCCGTCGTTGGTGCCTAAATAAAGCTCATTCCGATGATTCTGACCAATCGACAAGTAACGAACGGTAGTATCCTGCTGAAGCATCATCCGCTCCAAGTTGTCCAAATTCCAGGCAATCAATCTTCCATCTGCCCGAATGGCCAATAAATACCGGGAAGTGCAGAGGACGTCCCGGTATTCAACTCCTTGTGCCTTAATAGCAAAGGCAAAAAGTATCAAATCAATTACCAGAAAGACCTTTTTCAACATAAATGATACTTTTCAACCAGAATAATCCCCTTCGCGCGAAGCTGCGCTTTGATAGTCGCCCTCGTTTCCTGCATTGCTTTTTCTCTGTCCCGACGCCTTTTGGGATCCGTTTCTGAGAGAAGCAAACGCTCTGGCTCATAAAAGGCTTCGTGTATTTGCTCCAGCTCATTAGTTAACGCAGCCTCCGACATGTTTCGCTGATAATTCAACACCAGGTATTCATTAAAATAGTGCGTATAACCCGGGTTAAGTGGCTCCGGCTCCGACGCACAATTCAACCAGCCTGTTCCCGCAACGGTTTCCTGTTGCATGCGCAAACTGGTGGGCGTGTCCAGAAGCAAAAATTCGTACTCCGGATAACTCCAAAATGCCTCTTTGGCATCCAGAAACACCGTGTAGCGGATACTATCCAGGTGCAGATGCACCAACGATGCAGAATCAGAAAAGGCACAAACAGGCACTTTGTCAGTATTGGCAGGATATTTTACCGCATAAATGGCGGTATAAGCATCAAACGTTAATTTTCCGGATTGCCGGTAAAAAACCTGGTTAATAAGCTGCTGAAAGGCTTTGTCTGCACAATAGCGGTTCCTGCCGGTTTCTTCGTTGAGGTAGGCATAATCTGCATAACCATACAAAGGCAAATTGGCCGTGATGGATTTACCGTTTTTCAGCACAAATTTGGCCTTGTAAACCACACAGCCTCCGGCATCAGCATGTAAAAAAACAGGAAACAGAAGGAAGAACAGAATGGGTAGTGTTTTCATTAGAATGGTGGTGTAGGGTACAAAACTATAGGTTTAATTCCTGATTAGCAAATGCCATACTCGTGGATATTTTGGTTTCAGACCTATAAGGTTTTTAGAAACCTGCAGTATGTACACAAGTATCATGTGTCTTAACTCCCCACCCATCCCCTGCTCAGGGCCCCGCCGTCTGCGAGGCAAGCCCGACCGAAGGGGATGGTCCCGACGTGAGGAGGGAGCGCCTTCTTTTTAACCGGCGGTACAGCACGATGTTCCTAAATACGACGGCCTGCGGTTAAAAAGCAGCGCAATCCCCGCAGGTCGTTGGCTTTGCTCCCGAGTACTCGGGACCCTTTTTCTTTTGGTTACTTTTCTTTTTGGGCAAGCAAAAAGAAAAGTAACAATGCCAGGCTAATGAACTAATGTCAAATTACCCGGCATGATTAACCAATTATCTCAACACTTATTATCTACGAGATTGCCAATATGATAAGGAATCTAATGCCGGTGCGCTGCACCTCCGATCCTTAAATCCATTTTATAACTACAAATATTTCCTGGGCGCTGCCCCTTAAAGCAAGTTGTGTACACACCGTAGGTTTTTGGAAACCTTACAGGTCTGAAACCAAAATATCCACCAGTATCCCTAAATGCTCCTTTCACCGCTTTTCCGCTAAAATTACTTGTCCATTTTCCGGTTGCAGCGCATGTGGTTCTGCCCCCACTTTTGCATGACAATTCAATGTCTAACGTACAGCAATCCAACATCAACTCATGGAACTCTCCCGGGAACAAATGTATCAGGCTATTCTCCAAAAGGATCTTTCTTTTGAAGGGGTGTTTTTTACCTGCGTTAAAACCACCGGTATTTTCTGCCGTCCCACCTGTACAGCCCGCAAACCCAAACTGGAGAACGTAGAATTTGTACCCAGCTCCAAACTGGCCCTCAGCAAGGGATACCGGCCCTGCAAGATTTGCGCTCCCCTCAAAAACGTTGGCGAACCTTCCGAAGCCCTGAAAGCGCTGTTGGAAGAAATTCAGGAAAACCCCTCCACCAGAATTACCGACTGGGAACTGCGCAAACGCCACCTCGAACCGCATACCGTGCGACGCTGGTTTCTCAAACACCATGGCATGACTTTTCAGGCATACCAGCGCCTGCTCCGACTCAATACTGCCTTCAAGCGTCTGCAACAGGGCGAAACCGTCACGGAAACGGCCTTCAGCACGGGGTATGAATCCCTGAGCGGATTTGGCGATTCCTTTAAAGCCATCTTCGGAGTATCGCCCAAAAAAGGTAAACAACAAGGGGTGATTGACCTTTGCCGACTGGAAACGCCGCTCGGGACCATGTTTGCGGCAGCCGTGCCGGAAGGCATTTGCCTGCTGGAATTTACCGACCGGAAAATGCTGGAAACCGAGTTCAAAGCCCTCGCTAAACACTACAACGCCACTATTCTGCCGGGCGATAACCCGCATTTCCCGCGTTTAAAAACACAATTGGAAGAATACTTTTCCGGCGCCCGAAAGGAATTCGATTTGCCGCTGGCCATGCCCGGCACCGCTTTTCAACAATCCGTTTGGCAGGAATTGATGACTATTCCTTACGGCATTACCCGCTCTTATGCCGATCAGGCCACGGCACTCCAAAAACCGGGAGCCGTGCGCGCCGTAGCCCTGGCTAATGGCATGAACCGGATCAGCATCATCGTGCCCTGTCATCGCATCATCGGCTCAGACGGCAGTCTCACCGGTTACGGCGGCGGCTTGTGGCGCAAGCGGTGGTTGCTGGATTGGGAGCGGGAGCATTTGAGCGTGAAGCGTGTCTAATTAAAAAGTTATATATAAGTTACCAAAGGCCTTGGAGTATCTTTTCAATGGCCATCCTTTTATATATTTCGGGATGGGAAATCCGGATCTTAGTTTAACTATTCAAACTTTTAAACCTCTCGATCGATGATTAAATTACCAATTACCTTATTGGCTACGCTACTTGTATTTTCACTATTTTCCGGATGCCGGGATAAATGTCAATGTCGCGATCTGGAAGATTGCATTGATGGCGTTTGTGTACTCAAACCTAATTCTTATTATATTAATAATCAAGGAATTGGGGGAACAAATTTATACCACGGAGTCGCTTATGGGAATAGCTGTGTAGATACATTGGTTTTGGACTTAAACTTATCCGAACCCAATCCATCATACCGGTATCTATTGTATGCGAATGTCCCTACTTTCGGTGTATACAATGTGTCTCCTGATTTGGTTCAAAAAATTTCAGACACTGAGTTTATAATCGGTAGCGTGAGTCCGATTTGTTACAAATCCAATCTTGTCTATTGGTACGCATCATCCATTCATTGCAAACAGTACACAGATAGCGTTCAAATGCTTATCAAATTCCGGCAATCCGATGATCCACCGAATGCCGGATATATTGATAGTTGCAGGTTGACTCTATTCAAGTAGCCATGTAGTTTTGAAACAGAAATAAGGGGCCTCTTCAGCAATGAAGGGGCTTTTTTATGCGCTGTTAGTAGTGAATCAAACTCAACCAACCACCTCCTACCTGCACCCGATACACTCCTGCCGGTAAGGCGCTCAAATCCATCCGGAGTTGATCCCGGTTGGTTTGCCCGGTCCATACCTCGCGCCCGAGCGCGTCGTACACCCGCACCCGCAGGAGGCTTGTATTGCCAGGTATGCGCAACACCGTGATACCATCAGCAGGATTGGGCCACAACGCCAAGCCGGGAATTGCTTCCGGATTGTTTTGCGACAAGCTGATCTCCACCGGCGTCACCGCTTCCGGCAGGACGGTTTTGGGTGTACCGTCGGACAAAATACCCTGGGCCCGGGTGATGCGGAGTTTCAGGGTATCCGTTAGCGAACCCACCGTGAAATGCAATACGCCCAATTGCCCAAAACCATTGGCCTGTTGGCCATCCGTGCGCACCACTGCCACCGGGTATTCACCGGAAACCGGGTTTTTGCGGTAAAAACCCATCATGTTCACCCCAACCTGACCCAGCCAGGAGCCCGGATAATCTACCCAGAAACTGCCCGGCGCCAGGGAGCCACCCGAAACAGCCACACCCATGGCCAGACCGTAAAAAAGTTCTTCCGACTCGCCCAGCCATATCGGCGCGGCTATTTTTTGTCCGGGTATGTAGGGCCCTGCTGGTAACAGTATCTTAAGCACCGTGCCGGAACGATCGTCGGCTGCGGCGGTGAGAAAATGTTCTTCACCAAAATTCTGCACAATCGCCAGGGTGTCTGCCAGCGTAGCGGCGCCGTCGCCATTACAATCGGCATGTTTGCCGTTCACCTGCTGAACCGAATCCTGCCAGTCGGCCGCATACTTAGGCAGCCAGCTGATGCTCTGGTCTGTGCGCGCCGGGCCCTGCAATCCCAGTCCCACGACCACACCCAACTGCAACCAGTCCAGGCTGCTTACCTGCATATCCGCATCGCAATCACCCGGCCAAACGGCTCCGGCAAGGGGCAGGTTCTGAGGCTCATCGGCGCCAATGGCCGGCGAGGTAAGGGAGCGGGTTTGTCCGTCGAAATCGGTGGTCACGCCGGCCTGCAGGTTGGTGGTGAGGGGCTTATTGGGCGAATCTGCCGCAAGGTGCAGATCCAGTGTAAGGCCCGTTGGGTCGTTTTCAGCTTCCAGTTTTACCGGAAGGGTGGTGGTGTTTTGTTCCAGGTTGGTCAGGTTTTGCCAGGCTGTCAGGCTTTCAAAACCCGGCATGATGCCAAGTGGCCCCAGATCAAAATTGTTTCTGTTGAAAACACTGGTAAACCAGGAAGTATTGAAGTCAAACATGCGGGCGCTGCCGCCGGTTTTAACCAGGTTTCCTTCAAAACGCCCGTTTTCCCAACCATGTATTTTGATCGCCCTCGGATCGTCGAAAATCAGGTTTTCTGTATCGTAATACACCGTATTGTGCAAAAAATACAGGTATTTGGAGTCAAAAAGATACACCAAAGGCGGACAAGCGGGTCCGGTATTGAACGGGGCCGTGCCTTTGAAATGGAAGAAGTTGTTGGTTACCATCAGCGGCGTGGCAGCCGTGCCATCGCTGAAGCCCAGGCCCAGACCGGTTACCGAGCCAAACCGGTTTTTTCCAATGGTTACCTGACCGTTCAGAAAGGTAAGCGATGCATTGGCGCTTTGATAAAACCGGCAATTGCGCAGGGTCAAGCCTTGTACAAAAGTAACCGTCAGATCGCCTGCCCAAATGGTGCCGCCCAAGGCCCCATCGTACCCGAAGATGCAGTTTTCAATCCGCCATTCCCGGTCGTAATTCTGTGGCCAGCCTGCTATGGTAACCGGGTTTTTCAGAAACAGACACTGATTCAACACCATACCACTATCGGAGGCTGATCCATCCTGAAAAGTGCTGTCTACCACACATTGGGCAAATTCAATGCGTTTATGAGGGCCATCGTTCCAGCTTACTCCACCGAAATGAAGTCGCCTGAACTGCACATTTTTCACTTGCTGCATCTCCAGGCGTGGCAAATACGGGCCCACCATTCCGGATGCTTCCGGTTGAATGCGCAAGGTTCTGGCCGGTATGCTGCCGGGTATGTTTTTCATCAAAACAGGATCCTGAGCGCTCTCGCGCAGCCACAAATTCACAGGCCCACACACACCAGCCGAATACAGCATTTCCGCGGCATCTTTCAGTTGGGCAAAATCTGCGCCATCGCCGCCTACGGTGTAATCGCCGCCCATACGGTTGGTGAAATTATTGACCGTCCAGGTATTGTCTGTTGTGTTTAAATCCCGACCCTCTTCCACGCGAAGCTCCAGCTGATTGGACGTAAAATTGTAATCATACCGGTCAAACACCGGAATCCAGTCGCTCGTTTGACCCGGCGAGAGTTGGCCTTTCCAGCGCAGCGGCCTCAACGCTGTATCGCCGTTTATTTTCCAGAAAATGAGTGCCTGCCGCAGGGTGCTCAGACCTTCGTTTTTCAGCTTTACCGCCACGGTAGGCAGCCCGTGGCATCCGGCTACTGGCACATTGCAATGCGAAAGTTTTACACTGGTAAGTATGCCTGAAAACTGATCCGCACCAATATCTGCCAGACCAGCCGGACGCGGATCGCCATCCAGATCCAGCTCAGATACTCCCGGCAGGTAGAGCCCTTTTCCAGAAAGCGCCGGTAAATTGCCTTTGATTCTCAGGTTTTTACGGGAAAGAAAAGTGGGTTTGGTAACGGTACTGTGCAGGTCTTGCTGAAAGTTGGTTTGCCATTCGGAAAGGGTTTGATTCAGACTTCCTATACCTATGGCGATCAGATTTGAGCCGGCTGACCAGATGCAGTTATAATCTGAAATAAAGTCTGAATAATCGCCTTGTACCACCAATGGGGAACAATTGGGATGCACCCCGGTGATGATGTTGTTCAATATTTGCAGTTTGCCTATATTTGGAAACTGGTCTTGCAAAACAAACAACGCCGCCTTGGCCGTAGAGATATACAGACTGTTATGGGCAAACAATCCGTTGGGGGTTTGATTCAGCGACACCAGATCGTAAGCCAGCAGGTATTCATCGTAAAAAACATTGTTGGTAATACGCACCGAATCGGTGTTGCGCACCCAAAAACCGCCGTCGGAAGAGGAGTTCGACACAATGGAGGCGTACAGCTCGTTGTGGTGAAATCCAATGTTTTTCCCTTCATAAATCCAGACATTTCCATACACGTAACTGTGCTTCATGTAGCTGTCGTTACAATTAAAAAAATGGAGGGAAGGGTATGAGTCATAATCAATCGGACAATACAGCTCCAATCCTTTAAGTGCAATATTTTGGCATTCCTCAAAATTCAACGATTCTATCCGGGCTTCAATTTTGCAGTCCTGTATGCTGCAATTCGCCATGTTCTTGGCATATAGCGTTGACTCAAAGCTCCACATATCCAGACGTTCCAGGCGCAACTGACTACCATTTTGAGCACTGATACTCACAGCACCGTTGTTGGTGGAAATACGCAGATCGTGCAGCCAAACCCCGCTCACACCGTTCATGCGAAGCAGCGGAATTTGGTTGTCGGTGGGGCCCTTTTGCCAAATGACGGCGCCTTTGTTGCCATCCTGAGCGGTGATTTCCAGGGTATTGGTGGTGTTGATGCCCATGGTGGAGGTCAAATTCAATCCACCAATATGTCGCTCCGGCAGCAAAATGATGCGGGTTGGTCCGCATACCCCGAAGTTATCGAGTCGTTCCTGTAAGGCCTGGAAATGAACAAAATCGCCTTCGGCGCCCAGCGTATAATTTCCGGAAAGGCATTGGGAAAATGCGGCCTGGCCGATAGAGAGGAATAAGGCGAGTAGTAGTGTGTGTTTGTGCATGGGGTGTGATTTGTAACAAAAGTAGGGATTTGATTCCCAGGTTACAAGATTTTCGTTTAGGTTTTCCCGCACTTCTTCAACCCCGCCAAATAAATCTTCTTAATGCTGTTCTTTTCCTCTTTAGCACAAAGGGTTTCCACTGAAGGAATAAGCCGTGTATTAAGTGCCGTTTTACATTTCAGGATTTCGCCCAGGGCAAATGCCGCACTCCAACGCACCACGGTGCCTTCATGTACGGCATTGACCAACAGATGCGCTACGGCCTTATCCAATTGATCCGGAAATAAATGGGCGATGTTGCCGATCACCTTGGCACTTTCCCATTTAATCCGCGGCGCCTTTTCTGTAAGGGTCTGGGAAACGTATGCCAACACTTCTTCATCTGCTATGGACGGCCGTTGCCGACTTGCAAACTCCATGGCTTCTATGCAGGTAGCCCTGTCTGTTTCCCTTCTAAGTCCCGGCGTCAGCGTCAGGTATTCATCTACCGGAAGCGAGCCCTCCAACAGCCATTTAGCAATAGTTGCTGTTTTTTCCTTGGTATTAATGGATTTGTCCTGAAGTAATGTTGATAAAGTCATAAGCAAAGTTAATAATATCCATCCCCGTTTAAAAACATATAATGCTCATATACCAATTGTTTAACCGTTTGTTCTGTGGAACTACGAAATGTACCTGGCCAATGACTTTCCTTTTTATTGATCAAATACAAATAGTTACCCATATCATCTGTTTTCCTTTTTAACTTTATGAAATGGTTTGTTTTTTTAAAAAAATGATTGATTTCTGAGTACATGCATATTTTTTCTTTTTCATTCCATTGAAGAAAATCAAGCTTACCATCGTTGTTGAAGTCATTAAAATAAAATGGGGCAAAGGGCTGCGTATTACTGTGGCCACCATTCAACGTCATTGGCGGGATGATTGTGGTAACTCCGGTTGATTGAAATTTAATCAAAAAGACAACATGATGAATGGGGCGATTTCCGCCTTCCAGCATATCACTCCCCACTACAATCCAATAACGGTTATCCTTCAGCGAAAACTCAAGTATTTGGAGTATCCTGAATTTAGCTATTTTATCCTTAAAAATAGTCGATATCCGGATGGTATCCTTTCCAAGGGTCAAATAATCTCTTGAATCATTAACGATTAATGCATTGTATGAGGAACAATGATGTCGTAAATTATACGCTGGGTTAATCATATAAATATCCCAGTATCTGCTTGAATCTGCCGAATCGTCAAATATTTTACTACCCAGATAAACGGGTTCAACCTGAACAGTATCAAACGATAATGCAGAGACATTCGTTAAATCTTCATATCCGGTAAATGCGATTGTTGTATAAAGTGGCCGGCTGCAACTGCAAACCAATAATATAAAAACCGAAAAGGAAAAGCTCCATTTATTCATCCTGCATGTAATCGTAACGTGTGTCTGATAAAATTTTGCGTTTGCAGCCTGACGATGGAAGTCTAAACAAACTAATAGCTATTCCAAAACCGCCCTAAACTCGCCCAAACGCCTCAGCGTAGCCCGGTTTTTCTCCTCATCCGCCGGAGTCCCCGGGTTCGGAATAGTGTCAATCCGGTTGAGCCAGGAACGGGCCGTCAGGGTATCGCCCAGGCGTGCATACACGTAACAAAGGTTAAACTTACCCTCATCGTACCTCGGATTGATGCTCAAAGCCTGCTCAAACAAGGATACAGCCTCCTTTAACCTGCCTGCTTTTACCAGTGCTGATGCATAATTATGAATAACCTGAAAACTCCATGGGTTGAGTTGGTATGCCCGCTCCAGACTCTTCACCGAGGTCTCCAGCGCGCCCAACTGATACTGGGCCACGCCAGCATGCCAGGCAATGGGCATAGCCGCATCCGTGTACTGATAGCAAGGATTTTCCGCCTTCTTGGCTTCCTGCGCTACCTCCTGCCAACGCGCCGCGCTTTGAGCCTCCATCATTCGGTTCAGGTGTGTTTCACCACGGAGCCTGCAAAGGCCCGTAAACACCGCCAAACCTGCGCCCAACACCGCCAAACGCCACCACCAGACTGCCTGCGGTAAGGGCCTGGAAGTAGCCGGACTGGTTAAAAAAGCCAAAAAAACACCCAATAACACCTGAAACTCCATGCGTTCCCGGGGAAAATCAAAAAACTGAATGACACCGTAGGCCGCACAAGCACCCATGGCTGCCGCCATACCGGGTGTTTTTCCCAGCGCTCTTCCGCCAAGTCCTAATGCCAGTACCCACAACCCGCAAAAAAGTATTGCCCCAATCATTCCGTTTTCCGAGCGCACTTCCAGGTAATCGTTGTGCGCCCGGGTAAATACTACATTGCCTTCCATTTGTCTGTACCCGCCTTCTATACCCTTGGAGGGCAGCCAGAATTTCCAGGAACCGGTTCCCACGCCCAGCCAGTAATGATCCGCATTGAGCACATCTGTTTTATACCACACAAATCGCCTTTCATTGGCCGTATCGCTGTCCAGATAGCGCAACGGGTTCAGTCGCTCCAACACACTGCTTTCCCTCCAAACCAATATGCCTGTCAACATTCCAGCCGTTATCAGTATGGCCGGCAGCACTTTTTTAACCAAAACGGAGCGAAACCTGTTTCCCGACCACGCGCGCGCCAGCGCATACACCATTCCGCCCGCTACCAGCGCCAACAGGGCTGTGCGCACCTGCAAAGCCAGCATCAGCACTACCAGCAAGCCCGGCAACCAATACACCATCCTGAAACGTTGGCTCAAAGGGCTGTCGGCCCCCGCCAGTGCATACAAGCCCAGCAACAGCACCAGGAATTCGGCCGCCAGACTTTTGTTGCCCAAATAGCCGGAAAATCGTCCGTACAGCGCCGCATTGCTGAGGTTGCCCGTTTGCCAGGCCGCTATCAGCTGAATCCCAACCAACAGGCCATATACCAATATCAACACCAAACTGAGCTGCCCCAAAGCCTGCCGAAACTGCGCCGCATTCTGCCTGAGCAAATGCCTGAAAAATCGGTACGACAACAGGAGCAGCAGCACTTTTTGTGCATAAAACACACCCTCGGATGCACTCAGCGACCAGGAAATGGAAACGGTATTCCAGACGAACCAGCTGAGCAGCCAGACATCGAATACATTCCAGCTGGCCTCTTGCTGCAATTCCCTGCGCAACAGCACCCAGGCTGCAAGCAGGCCCAAAGCAAGCGCCAAAAACCGCGGCACATGGGTATAATCAGCACAAAAAGGCCAGTACGCCAGCGCCCCCCCCAGCACGATTGCCCAAAGCAACCTCGTAGGTGTAAAAAAAGCATGGTTAAGGGCCGCAGCAAAAGGCATTTAGCAGAATATTTCACACAATATTCGGGAGAAAGTGCGACAAGCCTACATTTGCCCACTGAAACATCTGAACGCCTGATGCTCATTTTTAAAAAAGTAGCCGATTTGCGGCATTGGCTGGACCAACAAGCGCTGCCCGTCGGATTTGCCCCTACCATGGGGGCCCTGCACGCCGGACACCTGGAACTCATCCATATGGCCAAAACCGACGGATGCCTGGCCGTAGCCAGTATTTTCGTCAACCCTACCCAGTTCAACGATCCAAAAGACCTGGAAAAATACCCGCGCACGCCGGAAAAAGACGCCGAACTGCTCATTGGAGCAGGTTGCGATGTGTTGTTTATGCCACCCGTGGAGGAGGTGTATCCGCCCGGGCAGGATCTCACCATCGACCTGGATTTCGGACTGCTGGATAAGGTGATGGAAGGCGAATTCAGGCCCGGACACTTCCAGGGCATGGCTACCGTGGTAAACCGCTTGCTGGACATCGTTCAGCCGCAAAAACTGTACATGGGCCAAAAAGACTACCAGCAACTGAGCATCGTGCGCGACATGATCCGGCAACTCAATCTGGCAGTTGAACTCATCATGTGCCCCACCGTGCGCGAGCCTGATGGCCTGGCCATGAGCAGCCGCAACGTGCGCCTCAGTCCGGAAATGCGTGCCGCAGCGCCCGTTATCCATCAAACCCTGCAATGGGCCAAAACCGCCCTCGAAGCAGATGTTTCCCGCGAAGAGATACAGTCCGGAGCCATGGACAAACTCCGCGCGGCAGGCCTCCGGCCGGAATATTTTGAACTGGTAGACGGATTTTCCCTGGCGCCCATCCGATCCAGAGGCGCCCTCACATATATGCAGGAAACCGGCATGGGCCATGGCATTGTAGCCTGCACCGCAGCCTTTGCCGGAGAGGTGAGGCTGATTGATAATCTGGTATTGGCGGCTGGACGTTAAATTGCTGGACTGCTGGACGTTGGACTTGGAGATTAGCTGCATGGCAGCTTTTAGGATAAATGCCCTACTTTTATTTGATAAATTTCAAAGGCCCCCCTTTGAAAAAGGAAGAACAATAGCCTGACTTCTGCAGGCACAAGGTCCAACAGTCTAAAGTCCAACGTCTAACGTCCAATGAAAAAACAATCTAAAACTCCTCTCTTCGGCACCATTCGAAAAGCCTTCCAAATGGCTTTAGCTGCCGAAAAAAACAACACTCCCGCCTCAGAAATCGTGCAACGCAGCGAGGAAAACCAACTTTCCCGTCGTCGTTTTCTGGCCAATACCGGCAAAACTGCCCTCGCAGGCGCCCTGCTGCCTTCCCTGGCTCTGCCCAGTTTCCAACGAGCCATCATGCCGCGCATTGCCATCGTAGGTGGCGGCATTGCCGGCCTCAGCGCCCTGCACCATTTGAAAAAAGCCGGCCTGGATGCCACCATCTACGAATCCTCCAACCGCATGGGCGGACGCATTTTCAGCGTCACAGACGCCATGGGGCCCGGCACCTGGACGGAGTTTGGTGGTGAGTTTATCGACACCAACCACGCCGATATGTGGGCGCTGGCCAAAGAATTCAATCTTGAACTCATCGATTACGCCCAGGAATCAGAAGCAAAACTGATCAAAGAAGCCTTTTTCTTCAACAATCAACACTATACCCTGGCACAGGTAGTGGAAGAATTCCGCGGCTTTGCTCCGCGAATGCAAGCAGATATCGATAAACTGGAAGGCGATATTTCCTATCAGTCAAAAAGTAAAATCATCCGCCGCTTCGACCGGCTGAGCCTTTCCAAGTACCTGGAACAAATTGGCGCCAGCGGCTGGATCAAACGCCTGATTGAGGTGGCCTATGAATCGGAATACGGCTTGTCGCCCGAAATTCAATCTAGCCTCAACCTGCTGCTGCTCATCTCCACCGAAACACCCAACGGACAATGGGAGGTTTTTGGCGAAAGCGACGAGCGTTACAAGGTGCGCAACGGCAACCAGCAAATTCCCAATGCCCTGGCCGAACGCCATAACAACCACCTGGAAACCGGCCTCGCTCTGGAGTCCATCCGGGCCAAAGGCAGCGCCTATACCCTGCATTTTACCGGCATGACAGAACCAGTGGTGGCAGATTATGTTATTCTCACCCTGCCTTTTACCATCCTGCGCAAACTGGACATTAAGCTGGATATGCCCAAAGTGAAACGCCGCTGCATCCAGGAACTGGGCTACGGCATCAACGCCAAGCTGATGATCGGGATGAAAAAACACTTCTGGCGGGAAAAAGGCTACACCGGACTGGTGTATTCAGACAATGGCATTCCCAATGGCTGGGACAATGCCCAATTACAAACCCGCGACGACCAGTCGGCTGGCCTGTCCATCCTTTTTGGCGGACGCCGCGGAACCAACGTTGGGCACGGCACGCAGGAACAACAAAAAGATAAGTATTTGAAACTCTGGGAACAGATTTTCCCGGGCGCTACCGCACATTTCAGCGGCAAAACAGCGCGTATGGACTGGCCAACCTACCCGCACGCACTGGGCTCATATATCTGCCCTACCATTGGGCAGTACACCTCCATTGGCGGAGCCGAGCAAATGCCTGTGGGTAATGTCTTGTTTGCCGGAGAACACTGTGGAGGCGATTTCGCCGGATTCATGAACGGCGCCGCCCAAAGCGGAAGAGAAGCCGCAGAAGCAATCGCCCTCCAACTTAAATGACAAGACACAAAGGGGAACCGTGAAGGCACAAAGGCGTGAAGACACAAAGGCACAAAGACGCGAAGGCACAAAGACGCGAAGGCACTAAGGACAAAAATACTTAGTCGGCCTCAGCCGACTCCCCTTCGCGCCTTCGCGTCTTTGTGTCTTCGCGCCTTTGTGTCTTCGCGCCTTTGTGCCTTC